>NZ_SMZO01000007.1 GCF_004358675.1 Meridianimarinicoccus aquatilis
ACGGTGGATGCCGCGCTTGAACGCATGCGTGAAGAGACCGAACTTACGCCGGATATACTGGTTCAAAAGCTCGACGGAGCGCACGAGCAAACAATTTCAGTGCCTGAGTTGGAGGCGACAATTGCGCGCCTGCGCCGGTCACGCGATGCACTGGGGTCGGTGAACCTGCGCGCGGAAGAAGATGCGCGCGCGGTGCAGGAAGAATATGATCTGCTGGTTTCTGAGAAGGCCGATCTGGAAACGGCAATTGAAAAGCTCCGCGCCGGGATCAATGGGCTGAACCGCGAAGGGCGCGAAAGGTTGCTGACCGCGTTCGAGCAGGTCAATACCAGTTTCGGCACGCTCTTTTCCCATCTGTTCGGTGGCGGTGAGGCGCGGCTGGTTCTGGTGGAAAGCGACGATCCGCTCGATGCTGGGTTGGAAATCATGTGCCAACCACCGGGCAAGAAACTGTCTACGCTGAGCTTGCTTTCGGGCGGCGAGCAGACCCTGACGGCACTGGCGCTGATCTTTGCGGTGTTTCTGGCCAACCCAGCGCCGATCTGCGTGCTCGACGAAGTCGATGCGCCGCTCGACGATGCCAACGTGACCCGCTTTTGCGACATGCTTGATGAAATGACCCGCCGTACCAACACGCGGTTTCTGGTCATCACGCACCATGCCGTCACGATGAGCCGGATGGACCGCCTTTTTGGGGTTACAATGGCAGAGCAAGGCGTCAGCCAGTTGGTCAGTGTTGATCTGAAAGTGGCCGAACAACTGGTAGCCTGATCGCGGTTTGCGAGGCGTTAGCGGTCAGGATGCGTCGAAATACGTGGCATGTTCTGTGCGGGTTTGCTCCAGCGTTTGGCGTATTTCACCTAAATGTTCGCGGATTTGGCGTTCGGCGGCATCCGCATCCCGTTTTATCATCGACGCGACCAGGTGGCTGTGCTGCCGGTACACTGTTTGCCTGCGGGTTTCCGACAAGGTCAGGAAGCGCACACGATCCATGTGTGCCTTTTGCTCCAGGATCAGATCCCATGCGTGGGTGTGACCCGCAATGCGGCAGATATCTTCGTGAAACGCCTCGTCGAGCGCATGAAAGACGCTTTTGTCTTTGTTGTTCAGTGCTTCGTGCTGCTGGCCAAGGCTTTTTCGCAACGCGCCCGCATCCGCGTCTGTCAGGCGGTCGATGGCGTGACGAACGCATTCCACCTCCAGTGCGATGCGTACAAAGACAGCGTCCAGCACGGCCTGTTCCGAGATTTTGGTCACCAGTGTCGCGCGTTGTGGACGGATCGCCAGAAAGCCGAGTTTTGAAAGCCGGAAGAACGCATCGCGCACGGGCTGACGGGACACGTCCAGTTTTTTGGCGATGTCAGCCTCTGACACCTTTGTGCCGGGCGCAAGTTGAACGGAAATCAGCGCCGCATGAAGCGCGTCGAACACCTGATCGGTCGCGGTCTGGTTCGGCAATAACGTAAGCGGCTGGATGGGCAGGTCTGACATCTCGGGTCCGTCGTGAGGAGCGACCCTTCGCAGTATAGGGGATTTCATCTTTGACACAACTACTAGACTAGCATATTAGCATTTTAGATTGCTGATCTGGAGCCGCTGAATGCCTCTGACTGACCCTGATCGCCTGTTTCCAGTAGAGCCGACCCTGAGGGGGCTTGCGCGGGCGCTTTATGACAGCGTTGCGAACCTGCCGATCATCAGCCCCCACGGTCACTGCGACCCGCGCTGGTTTGCTGAAAACGACCGCTTTCCGAACCCTGCAGAGCTGTTTGTGATTCCGGATCACTACGTTTTTCGAATGCTGGTCAGCCAAGGCGTGCCGATGACTGATCTGGGTGTGCCGCGCGTCGATGGCGGCGCGACGGAAACCGACCCGCGCAAGATCTGGCGCTGTTTTGCGGATCATCAGCATTTGTTCCGGGCGACCCCTTCGGCAATGTGGCTCGATCATTCTCTTGAACATGTGTTCGGCGTGGATGTGGCGCTTTCGCCCGACACGGCTAATGACATTTACGACCATATCGACGGCAAGTTGGCAGCGCCCGAGTTTCGCCCTCGTGCCCTGTTCGAGAGTTTCAAAATTGATGCTTTGGCGACGACCGAGGGTGCGCTGGATGATCTGCATTGGCATCGCCAGATCCGCGAGAGCGGCTGGAAAGGCCGGGTCGTGACGACCTATCGTCCCGATGCGGTCGTCGATCCAGAGTTCGAAGGCTTTGCCGACAATGTGGCCGAACTGGGTCGGATTACTGGCGAAGATACATCAACTTGGGCCGGTTATCTTGCGGCCCACCGCGCCCGGCGGGCCTATTTCAAAGAGTTCGGGGCCACAGCATCAGATCACGGACACCCGACTGCCCGCACCGAAGACCTGCCTCCGGACGCTGCCGAAGCTTTGTTCTTCAAGGCTTTACTTGGCACCTGCACCGCCGACGAGGCTGACGCATTTCGGGGGCATATGCTGACCGAAATGGCCCGGATGAGCCTTGAGGACGGGCTGACGCTGCAAATCCATCCCGGATCGCGCCGCAATCACAATGCCGCTGTCTTTGCGCGTCACGGGCGCGACCGGGGTTTCGATATTCCGGGACGGACTGACTATGTGGCCGCGCTGAAGCCGCTACTGGGCGCGGTTGGGATGGAGCCGGGGCTGACAATTATCGTCTTTACGCTGGACGAAACCGCCTATGGTCGCGAGTTGGCGCCGTTGGCGGGAGCCTATCCGGCATTGAAACTGGGTCCGCCGTGGTGGTTCTTTGACAGCTACGAGGGGATCAAGCGGTTCCGCGAGACGACGACGGAAACTTGCGGGTTCTACAACACGGCCGGATTCAACGATGACACGCGGGCGTTCTGTTCCATTCCGGCGCGCCATGATGTGTCTCGCCGGTCTGACAGCGCCTATTTGGCGAACTTGGTGGCGACGGGGCGACTGCGCGAAGCGGATGCCTTCGAGGTCGCCCATGACCTTGCCTATGGCCTTGCAAAAACCGCGTATCAACTTTGATCAAACAGGGTCTAAGCCCGCGATTCTGCCACGTTGCCTTGATACTATCCCGGACCGGGCAAGTCCCGGACTGGCTGAATGAATACCCTTGAAGGAGCTAAAATGACCGACGCTGAAACCCGCTATGCCATTGATCCTGCATCCGCAAAGGGGCTTGATACACAGGGTCTGCGCGATCACTTCCATGTGGGAGGCTTGTTTGAAGCAGGTCAGATCCGGTTGGTCTATTCCCACTATGATCGTCTGATTGTTGGCTCTGCCGTACCGGATGGGGGGGCGTTGACGTTGGATGGCGTGCCTCAGACCGGGACACCGTCGATATTGGACCGGCGCGAAATGGCGGTTCTGAATATCGGCGATGCCGGGGATGTGTCGGTCAGCGGCGAAACCCACACGCTGGGCCGGGGCGAAGTTTTGTATATCGGCCTTGGGGCAGGGCCGGTGACCTTTTCGGGGACCGGGCGATTTTACATCCTGTCGGCCCCGGCGCACCGCACGTGCCCAACCCGTCATATCCGTGTGGCAGATGCCCGCCGGGTCGAACTTGGCGCAAAAGAGACCGCGAATGAACGGGTCATCATCCAAATGTTGCACCCTGATGTGTGCGAAAGCTGCCAGCTTTTGATGGGTTACACGCAATTTGCCGAAGGGTCTGTCTGGAACACGATGCCGGCCCATACCCACGACCGCCGAATGGAAGCATATCTTTATTTCGACATGGCCGAGGGGCAGCGTGTGTTCCACCTCATGGGTCGGCCTGACGAGACGCGCCACATTGTTATGGCAAACGAAGAGGCGGTCATATCCCCGCCTTGGTCGATCCACGCAGGCGCGGGTACTGGCGCGTACACGTTCTGCTGGGCGATGGCCGGTGACAATGTCGATTTCACCGATATGGACATGGCCCCGATGGAGTCGCTGCGATGAGCGATCCGTTCCGCATTGAGGGGACCCGCGCGCTTGTGACAGGGGCAAATACCGGCATCGGGCAAGCCATTGCCGTGGGGTTGGCCGCCGCTGGGGCGCATGTGATCGCCGCAGGGCGCAGGTCCTGCGCGGAAACCGTGGATCTGGTGACGCAGGCTGGTGGCAGCGGCGAAGAGGTGACATTTGATCTTGCCGACCCGGCCACGGCCGCCGACGCGCTGGACGCGTTGGAACCCCTCGATATTCTTGTGAACAACGCGGGTATCATTCGCCGCGACGACTCTGTCGACTATTCCGAAGCGGATTGGGACGATGTGATGGATGTGAACCTGAAGGCGGTGTTCATGCTGTCACAGCGATTTGCCAAAGCAGCCATTGGGCGCAAAGCGGGTGGGCGAATCGTCAATATCGCCTCTCTCTTGTCGTTTCAGGGTGGCATCCGTGTTCCCGCTTATACCGCGTCAAAGCATGGGGTTGCGGGACTGACCAAGATTTTGGCCAATGAATGGGCCGCAAAGGGTATCAACGTCAACGCAGTTGCCCCGGGTTACATCGCGACCAACAACACCGAAGCCTTGCGCGATGACCCAAAGCGGTCAGCTGAAATCCTGGGCCGTATTCCGGCCGGGCGCTGGGGCGATCCGTCGGATATCGCAGGGGCGGTGACCTTTTTGTGCAGCCCGGCTGCGGGTTACGTGACCGGAGCGGTCCTTAACGTGGATGGTGGCTGGCTTGCCCGTTAAACCGCGCCTGACCCGTCGCACGCCGGTCCCGGTGACCGGGATCGTCCATCTTGGCCCCGGCGCGTTCTTCCGCGCCTTCAACGCGATTTACACCGCCGATGTGATGGCCAAGGTGGGCGGCGATTGGGGAATTTTGGCCGTCAGCCTGAAAAGCCCCACCGCGCGGGACCAACTTGCCCCCCAAGGCGGGGTGTTTACAGCCGTTGAGATGGGCGCTGACGGTGCAATCCCGCGTGTGGTTGGCAGCATTGCCAAGGTCTTGGTGGCCCCCGAAGATCCCGAAGCGGTCGTGGCGGCCATGGCGGACCCTGCTGTCAAAGTCGTCTCGTTGACGATTACCGAAAAGGGGTACTGTCACAACCCGGCGACCGGACGGCTTAACCTTGCCCATCCGGATATCATGCATGATCTGGCCGATCTGGCGCAGCCGCACTCTGCCCCCGGCTTTCTGGTGGCCGCTTTGGCGCGGCGGCGCGCGGCGGGTATCGCACCGTTCACAGTGTTGAGTTGTGACAATCTGCCGTCGAACGGGGTTTTGGCGCGGGGCATCGTGCTGGATTTCGCGCGCGCTCATGACGGGGACCTTGCCACGTGGATTGAAGCAGAAGTGCGCTTTCCAGCCACGATGGTCGACCGGATCACCCCGGCGACGACGGATGCCGACGTCGCGCGACTTGCCGATGCCGAAGGGTACACCGACCTTGCCTGCGTGCAACATGAGCCGTTTCGCCAATGGGTGATCGAAGATGATTTCACCGACGGGGCGCGGCCTGACTGGTCGGAGGCCGGAGCACAGTTCGTCGCGTCGGTCGAGGCCCATGAAACCATGAAGCTGCGCTGCTTGAACGGAACCCATTCTGCCCTGGCTTATCTGGGGTATCTGGCCGGGTACGAGACGATTTCAGACACCGTCGCAGATCCTGCCTTTGCGGCGCTTTGTGGCAAGCTCTGGCAGGACGAGATCGTGCCGACTGTTCCCCCGCCCGAAGGCGAAGATTTGTCAGCTTATTGCACGGCACTTCTGGGTCGCTATCGCAACCCGTCTATTCGGCACCGGACTTGGCAGATCGCTATGGATGGCTCGCAAAAGCTGCCACAGCGATGCCTTGGCACTTTGGCTGACAACTTGGCCGACGGGCGCGTGCCAAAGGGCCTGTGCCTCGTGGTGGCGGCATGGATGCGGTATGTGGGCGGCGTGGACGAAGCCGGTAATGTGATTGACGTGCGTGACCCACTGGCCGCACGCTTGAAAGCGCTGTCCGATGCGGCAGAGGGGTCTGGCGCGAAGGTTGCCGCGCTTCTGTCTGTGGACGAGGTGTTTCCACCCACGCTGGCCGCTGACGCCCGGTTCCGTGATGCGGTGACTGCGGCCTATGAGGCGCTTGTGTCGGAGGGGGCAAGGGGTACCGTTGCCCGATACGCAGGCTGACGTGAACGCCGCGTCGGTGTTGCAGGTTTTGCGCATCCGGGTCACTGTCAGGCTGAAGCAATCTAGACGGACACGCCATGACCCCTGATATCCCGCGTATGACGGGTACCGATTTCACCCCCAGCTGGTTTGACACCGCGCGGGTGAACCGCAGCGCTGCGGAACGGCGGGCATCCAGCCTGACCGCGCGGCGCAGCGTCAAGAAAGACTGGCAGGCGGCGTGGCTTCTCAGGGCGGTGACCTGCATTGATTTGACCACACTTGCGGGCGATGACACGCCCGGCCGGGTGCAGCGGCTTTGCGCCAAGGCGCGCCAACCCGTTCGGCCCGATTTGCTGGCGGCGCTGAAGGTGGACCCGATCACCGTTGGCGCAGTTTGCGTGTATCCCACCATGGTGCCCCATGCGGTGAAGGCGTTGGACGGGTCCGGCATTCCGGTGGCGTCCGTGGCAACCGGGTTTCCGGCCGGCCTGACGCCGCTGCCCCTGCGGCTGGCCGAAATCACCTATGCGGTGGAACAGGGCGCGGCAGAGATCGACATCGTCATCACTCGCGAGCATGTGCTGACGGGGCAATGGTCTGCGCTTTATGATGAAGTGGCCGCGATGCGCGCTGCCTGCGGCGATGCCCATATGAAAGCGATCTTGGCGGTTGGCGACCTGAAGACCCTGAGCAACGTCTACAAGGCGTCGATGGTGGCGATGCAGGCCGGGGCGGATTTCATCAAGACCTCCACTGGCAAGGAAGACGTGAACGCGACGCTGCCGGTGTCGCTGACCATGTTGCGTGCCCTGCGTGACTTCGAACAGCTGACTGGGCAAACTGTGGGGTTCAAGCCGGCGGGCGGGCTCAAAACGGCAAAAGATGCGTTGTCTTGGCTGATCCTGATGAAAGAAGAACTGGGCACCCGTCATATGATGCCGGACCTTTTCCGCATCGGCGCCTCATCGCTTTTGGGCGACATCGAACGCCAGATCGAACACCATGTCACCGGCCGGTATTCGGCTGCGAACCGCCACGCGCTGACTTGAGGATGCGCCATGCCGGATATTAGGGACATAATGCAGACCATGGAGTACGGCCCCGCGCCCGAGGACAACACAGAAGTCGTTCGCTGGCTGGACGGTCACGCCGCAGGGATCGGGCATTTTATCAACGGGGCGTTTGTTGCCCCCACCGGTCCGCTGGCAGAGGTGTGGAACCCCGCTAATGACACAGTGCTTGCAAGGCTTGGCCATGCTGGCGCACCCGAGGTGGACAGCGCCGTTGACGCCGCCCGCGCCGCGCAGCCCGCTTGGGCGGAGTTGCCTGGGCACGACCGGGCGCGATACCTTTATGCCATTGCGCGCCATATCCAGAAACGCGAACGGTTTCTGGCCGTGCTTGAGGCAATGGATAACGGCAAAACCATCCGCGAGACGCGCGATGGCGATGTTCCCTTGGCCGCGCGGCATTTCTATCATCATGCCGGCTGGGCCGAGCTTTTGGACAGCGAGTTTCCCGGTCAGGGCGCGATGGGCGTGTGCGGGCAGGTGATCCCGTGGAACTTCCCGCTTCTGATGCTGGCGTGGAAGGTTGCGCCCGCGTTAGCGGCGGGCAACACGGTTGTTCTTAAACCTGCCGATTTGACGCCGTTGTCTGCGCAGGCCTTCGCCGAAATCTGTGTCGAGGTTGGCTTGCCCGCGGGTGTTGTGAACATCGTGCAGGGCGATGGCGCGACAGGCGCGTTGGTGACCGGGCATCCGGGTGTGGACAAGGTTGCCTTTACCGGCTCGACCGAGGTCGGGCGCACCATCCGCCGCCAGATCGCCGGGTCCGGCAAGGCGCTGACGCTTGAGCTTGGCGGCAAGTCGCCCTTCATCGTGTGCGAGGACGCTGATCTTGATGCCGCTGTCGAAGGGGTCGTTGATGCAGTGTGGTTCAATCAGGGCGAAGTCTGCTGCGCTGGCAGCCGGATCCTGGTGCAGGAAGGCATCGCTGCGGTGTTCATTTCCCGCCTCAAGGCTCGCATGAGCAAACTGCGCGTGGGTGATCCGCTTGATAAGACCATGGATATCGGCGCGATCGTGTCCAAGGCACAACTGAAGCGTGTTCAGGGGCTTGTGGCGCAGGGCCAGATCGAGGGCGCAGTATTTCACGGCAACCTGGGCGATCTGCCCGCCGCCGGTAATTTTTGTGCGCCGGGCTTTTTCACACAGACAAGTCCGGCGCACACCGTCAACCGCGAAGAGATTTTTGGCCCAATCGCAACGATTATGACCTTTCGTACGCAGGATGAGGCGGTGACACTGGCAAATGACACACGCTACGGGCTGGCGGCCACGGTGTTTTCCCAAGATATCGACCGCGCCATCGGCATCGCGGCCGGGCTGAAGGCCGGTGTCGTCTGGATCAATGCGACCAACCTGTTTGATGCTGCCGCGCCCTTTGGGGGGATGCGCGAAAGCGGTTTTGGCCGCGAAGGCGGACGTTCGGGTTTGGAAAGCTACCTCAGGCCCGCATTCGCACCGTCTGGCGCACCGAGGCCTGCGCCCCGACTGTCGCCGGTAGCGCAGCCGCTTGGCGGTGAAAACGCGGGACCGGCAATTGACGTCACAGCAAAGATCTACATTGGCGGCAAGCAGGTACGTGCCGATAGTGGGCAAAGCTATACGGTCACTGGACCTTCTGGCGCGGTTCTTGGTCAGGCGGCGCTTGGCAACCGCAAGGACATCCGCAACGCGGTTGAGGCGGCAACCAAGGCCACAGGTTGGGGCGGCGTGACGGCCCATAACCGGGCGCAGGTGCTGTATTTTCTGGCAGAGAATTTGGCGCAAAGGCGATCAGAGTTCGAAACGCTGCTGGCCGTTGTTTCAAACCCAAAACAAGCCGCCGCTGAAGTGGAGGCCGCGATCCGCCGCTGTTTCTGGTACGCGGCGCAGGCCGACAAGTTTGATGGGGCGGTGCAGGCCACCAAGTCGCGTCACGTCACCTTGTCCCTGAAAGAGCCTTGGGGCGTAATGGGCGTGGTCTGCCCGGATGAAGCACCGCTTTTGTCCATGCTCTCGCTGATCTTGCCGGGGCTTGCCATGGGCAACCGGGTGGTGGCCATTGCGTCGCAAAGCGATCCGCTGGTGGCCGCGCGGTTCTATCAGGTACTTGAGACATCTGATGTACCTGCTGGGGCTGTCAATCTTGTTACTGGTCCGCAAGATGCACTGACCAAAACGCTGGCCGAACATGACGGTGTGCAGTGCCTGTGGCATTGCGGCAGTGCGGAGGCCGCGGCGCAGATCGAAAGCTGGTCCGCGGGAAACTTGAAAGCGACATGGTGCGACGGCGGCGTGATGCGGGACTGGCTCGATCCAGTGCAGGGGCAGGGCCGCGATTTTCTGCGCCGAGCGACACAAGTCAAAACAATCTGGATCCCCTACGGGGAATAGTCAGCCACGAAAAAGGGCACCGCGGCGCAACGCCGGGTGCCCGAAATTCAAGCCTTGGCCGGGGTGTTACTCGACCGCCAGCGTCTTCAGGTATTCGCCGTAGTCGTTCTTGCGATAGGTTTTCGCGGCTTCCAGAAGCTTGTCCTTGTCGATCCATCCCTGTTCGAAGGCGATTTCTTCGAGGCATCCGACTTGCTGGCCTTGGCGAAGGGTGAGGGTGCGTACGAAATTACCGGCATCAAGCAGGCTGCCGTGAGTGCCCGTATCGAGCCAAGCATAGCCGCGGCCCATCTTTTCGACGCTCAGCAGTCCTTCGTCGAGATACATTTCCAGAAGAGTCGTAATTTCAAGCTCGCCGCGGTCAGACGGTTTGACTTCGCGGGCGCGGGCGGGGGCAGTTCCATCGAGGAAATAAAGCCCGGTGACCGCGTAATTGGATGGCGGCACTTCTGGCTTTTCGATGATCTGCTCGGCCTGTCCCTCTGCGTTGAACTTGACCACGCCATAGCGTTCAGGGTCGGCCACGCGATAGCCGAACACCGTCCCGCCCGTGTCTTTGGCCCCGGCTGATGCCAGAAGTTTCGGCAGTCCGTGCCCGAAAAAGATGTTGTCGCCCAAGCACATGGCCGATGGCGCGCCATCAAGGAAGTCTTCGGCCAGGATATAGGCCTGTGCCAGCCCGTCGGGGCATGGCTGGGTGATATAGGTGATGGAGATGCCCCATTGCGACCCGTCGCCAAGCGCGCGCTTGAACTGGTCCTGATCGACCGGCGTGGTGATCATCGCGATCTCGCGGATGCCCGCCAGCATCAGCACCGAGATCGGGAAATAGATCATCGGCTTGTCATAGATCGGCAAAAGCTGTTTCGAAACGCCTTGCGTGATCGGGTAAAGCCGGGTGCCAGATCCCCCAGCAAGGATGATACCTTTGCGGTCGGTCATTTTGCGATGGCTCCAAGGTCATTGAGGATATCGGTGAGACCCGCGTGCCAGTCGGGGCGGGGCAGGCCGAACACTTCTTCGGTCAGGCTGTTATCAAGGCGCGAATTGCGTGGCCTGCGTGCGGGGGTGGGATAGCTGCTGGAGGGGATATCCACCACCTCGCAGGTGACGCCGGCCTGGCGAAAGATCTCGCGTGCGAAATCGGCCCAGCTGACATCCGGCCCGCCCGTGACGTGATAGGTGCCTGACACGGTGGCGTCGGTAACCAGCCGTTCTGCTGCCAGCAGGCAGGCATCGGCCAGATCCGCTGCCGGGGTCGGCCCGCCGATCTGGTCGGCCACGATGGTCAGCTGGTCGCGCTCTGCGCCCAGGCGCAGCATCGTCTTGATGAAGTTGTTACCATGGGCTGAGACCACCCAGGAAGTGCGCAAGATCGCGTGCGGCCCTTCGGTTCCGCGCACGGCCAACTCGCCAACCAGTTTGGTTCGGCCATAGGCGCCAAGCGGGCCGGTGGGGGCATCCACCGAAAACGGCTGCTCCCCGCTGCCGTCAAAGACGTAATCGGTGGACACCAGCACAACCGGCACACCCTTTTCCGCAGCCGCCCGCGCGATGGCGCCCGGCGTGGTGCCATTGACCGCCAAAGCCAGCTCTTCGTCGGTTTCGGCCTTGTCCACGGCGGTATAGGCTGCCGCAATGATGACGGCTTGTGCGTCGCTGTCCGTGACCATCTGTGCGCAGGTCTCGGGCTGTGTGAAATCTGCTTCGAATTCGTCGCGCACGTCAAGAACATGCGCCCCGGCCCGTCGTTGCAATTCGATGCCCAGTTGCCCGGACTTGCCGAAAACCAGAAACTTCATGCTTTAGCTCCAAGCCGTTCGCCGACGCCGGCTCGGTCCTGCAGGGCTTTCCACCACTCTTCGTTCTCAAGATACCACTGCACGGTTTTCTCAAGCCCTTCATCCAGCGTCACGGAAGGACGCCAGCCCAGTTCGGTGCGGATGCGGGTGGGGTCAATCGCATAGCGAAGATCATGGCCGGGACGGTCTGTCACAAAAGCGATCTGTTCCGAATAGGCCGTGCCCTTTGGGCGCTTTTCGTCAAGGATTGCACAGATCTTGCCGACGATGTCGATGTTCGTCGCCTCGTTCTCGCCGCCGATATTATAGGTGCGCGCGTTCTCGCCCTTTTCCAGAACGGTCAAAAGCGCGTCGGCGTGATCTTCGACATACAGCCAGTCGCGCACGTTCTCGCCCTTGCCATAAACCGGGATCGGATCACCCGCGAGCGCCTTGAGAATGACCACCGGGATCAGCTTTTCAGGGAAGTGGTAGGGGCCGTAATTATTGGAACAGTTGGTCAGCACGAAGGGCAAGCCATAGGTCTCGCCCCAAGCGCGGACAAGATGATCTGACGCCGCCTTGGACGCGGAATAAGGCGAGTTGGGCGCATAGGGCGTGTCTTCGGTGAATTGCCCGGTGGCACCCAGCGTACCGTACACTTCGTCCGTCGAAATGTGGTGGAACCGGAAGTCTGCTGGTTTGCCTGCCTTCACCCAATAGGCACGCGCCGCGTTGAGCATCTCGAAGGTGCCGTTCACGTTCGTCTCGATAAACGCACCGGGCGCATCAATCGACCGGTCCACATGGCTTTCCGCAGCAAGATGCATGACCTTGTCGGGCTTGTGTGCGTCAAAGATCCGCTCAAGCGCGGCGCCGTCGCGAATATCGGCATGCTCAAAGCTGTAAAGCGGGCTATCGGAAACCGGCGCAACATTGTCGAGGCAGGCCGCATATGTGAGCGCATCAAGGTTCACCACCTCGTGCCCGCGTAAAACTGCCAGCCGCACCACTGCGGACCCGATGAACCCGGCGCCGCCGGTTACAAGAATTTTCATGGTCTCAGTCCTCAAACACAAACGGACTGTCAAAGTCCTTTAGAAGCGGGGCGGCGGCATCTTTCGCCGACAGGATCGCGCTTGCGACATCGACACCCCAGTCGATCCCCAGATCGGGATCGTCGAACCGAACGGCCCCGTCGCAGTCCGGCGCGTAGACGTCAGAACATTTATACAAGAGTTCGCTGTCAGGTTCGAGAACAGAGAAGCCATGCAGGAACCCTTTGGGAATGAACAACTGGTTGCCGGCTGCAGCAGATAGTTCATAGGCAACCCATTTGCCGTAATGGGGCGATCCCTTGCGGATATCGACAGCCACATCCATCACCCGGCCCGCGCCGCACCGCACCAGTTTGTCCTGCGCATGGGGTGGTGCCTGAAAATGCAGCCCCCGCACAACACCAACCTCGCGCGACAACGAGTGATTGTCCTGAACGAACGTCACATCAACCCCGTGAGAGGCCATGACATCCTTATTGTACACCTCAGAGAAAAAACCTCGATCATCCCCAAAACGCCGCGGCGTCAGATGAAGAACCCCAGGCAGATCCGTTAACTCAACTTGCACAGCCAAAAACCTCTGCTCACAACAACCTCAAGGGTCTTGTAGCGAATGGTTCAGGAAAGGTCACATCGGAATTTTGGCGCAGTTCAAAGACAGATCAGACCGCGACCTTTCGGCACGATCCGGTCTGAGTGATGAAATTATGGTCAAGCCGACACGCCTTAGCCAAGAATCCAAGTCTGTTGCTATGGTGTTTCTCGCCGCCAGTTTCTAAGTTAAGCGGGACTTAGGGAGTGAGCCTTGGCCCAAAATAGTGATCAATCCGCCTCGTTCTGGACGGCAGCAAGCATCGTACCGCCGCTAATAGCAGCAGGGCTGTTTGCCTTCTTTCTCTCATTTTTGCATCCGATCAGCGCCGGAGAGAGTGTGCGCCATGCTTGGGAATGGATTCCAAGCATGGGGGTTGAACTGAGCTTTTTTATCGATGGGCTTAGTCTGACCTTCGCGCTCTTGATCTCTGGTATCGGCGTGCTGGTCATGTTGTTCTCGGGCAAATACATGGCCGGAAATCCGCAGCATGGGCGGTTTTCCATGTATCTGGTCAGCTTCATGTTGGCCATGCTGGGTCTTGTTCTGTCAGATAACCTTTTGGGTTTGTTTGTTTTCTGGGAGCTTACAACGATCACATCCTTCTTGCTTATCGGGTTCAATCACGACAGCAAGCTTTCACAGCGATCCGCCATGCAGGCTCTTTTGGTCACGGGGACAGGGGGGTTGGCTATGCTGGCCGGGTTCCTGCTGATCGGATCGGTTTCCGGCACAATGGAGCTTTCAGAGCTTCGCGGCATGGGCGATATTCTACGCGACAGCCCAATGTATTTGCCAATTCTGCTGTTGGTCCTGGCAGGTGCTTTCACAAAGTCGGCGCAATTCCCCTTTCACTTCTGGTTGCCCAACGCGATGGCCGCGCCAACGCCGGTCAGTGCGTATCTGCACTCGGCGACGATGGTTAAAGGTGGCGTGTATTTGTTGGCGCGAATGCATCCGAACCTGTCCGGTACAGATGTATGGCTTTGGACTTTGGTTGTTTTTGGGGCATTCACGACCGTGTTCGCATCGGTTCTGGCGCTTAAACAGAATGACCTGAAGCAGACGCTGGCTTACACAACGCTCATGGCACTTGGTGCGCTGGTCCTGTTTCTTGCCGCCCCGGGCGGCTATGCGATCACCGCGATGGCCACGTTCCTTGTGGTTCATTCATTGTACAAAGCTGCGCTGTTCCTGATGATCGGGTGTGTCGATCATTCCACCGGGACGCGGGATGCCCGGCGGCTGGGCGGTTTGATTCGCCGGATGCCGATTACCGGGGTTGCGGGCGGCTTGGCAGCATTGTCGATGGCCGGAATGTACCCGTTCATAGGCTTCATCGGAAAAGAGTTGCTCTACAAGGCCGGGCTTGAAAGCCCCGCATCGGTGCTGATCGTCACGGGCGCAATTTTTCTGGCCAGTGCGCTGATGTTCGCGGTGGCCGGGGTTGTTGCCTTGAAACCGTTCTGGGGGTCTGCTGCGCACATGCCTCAGCTTGACCGGCCGATCCGCGAAGCCCCGATTCCAATGCTCGCCGGACCCGTCATTCTGGGTGTCGCCGGTCTGTTCTTCGGGCTGAACTCCCACGCTCTTCAACATGCTGTGACCGATCCGATCGTGGGTGCAGTGCTGGGCGATATGGAAAAAGCGAAAGACCTGCACCTTTGGGCCGGGGTGAACATGGCGCTGTATCTCAGCCTTGCAACCTTTGCGACAGGGTTGGTTTTGTACCTTTTCCACAAGACCCTGCGGGAAAGGCTGATCGCTGCCGGAGAGCGCCTGATGAGCTTCGATGCCAAGTGGGACAGCCTGCTGGTGGCGATCAATGCAGGGGCGGTCAAAGTCACTGCGCTGATCCAACCGGGCATTCTAAGCCGCTATCTGCTTGTTGTGTTTTCGACCATCACTCTGGCCATCGGCGGTACAATCCTTGCACGCGGTCTCGACATTGGGACGCCGGTCTTGGATGGCATCACATATGTCCACCTGATCGTATTCGGGTTGACCGTGTCAGGTGCGTTTGTGGCGGTCATCACCAATTCACGCATTGCAGCGATTGCCGGGCTGGGTGTGACGGGTATCGGCGTTGCGCTGGTGTTCATCCAGTTCGGTGCGCCCGACGTGGCGATCACGCAGATCTTGGTTGAAATGCTGGTTGTGGTTCTGTTCTCGGTCGCGGCGCTGAAGCTGCCGACATTGCCGCAGCGGCTGCCGTTTCACAATCGAGGCCTGCACGCCATCGTTGCGATCGGTTTGGGCGCCGTTGTGACCGGCGTTGTTATCGGCATCACATCGGTGCCGCTGAACATGAACCTGACCGAGTATTTCGAAAAGTACAGCTACCCAATCGCGCACGGCAAGAACATCGTGAATGTCATTCTGGTGGACTTCCGCGCCTTTGATACGTTTGGGGAAATCTCGGTTGTCGCTGTCGCGGCCATTTCGGCCTATGCGCTGCTCAAGCAACGCAAATCCGGAGGCACATCATGAACTCACTCATCCTGTCCACTGCCACGCGGTTGATCGTTGCGATCCTGTTGATGTTTTCGATCTTCATGCTGCTGCGGGGGCACAATCAACCGGGTGGCGGTTTCATCGGTGGCCTGATCGGCGCAACGGGCTTTGTTCTGTACGCCATCGCCAGCGGCACCAAAGAAGCCCGCGCGGCGCTCCGCGTTGCGCCCCAGCAAATGGCCATGGTCGGGCTGGGAATCGCGGCTGTGGCGGGGCTGGCATCGGCCCTGTTCGCGGACCCGCTGTTCACCGGGCAATGGCTGTTCATAGGCGCATCTGGCGACGATCACGGCCTGCCGCTGTCCACCGTCCTGATGTTCGATATCGGGGTCTATCTTGTCGTCATGGGCGGTATCCTGACCCTTGTCTTCGCGTTGGAAGAGGAAATCTGAGAAGTGGAAACCCTGCTTGCCATCACGATCGGCTGCCTTGTGGCAGCGGGCGTTTATCTGATGCTGGCGCGCGATATGCTGCGCTTTTTGTTCGGTCTGACGCTTATTTCCAATGCTGTGAACCTTGCGATCTTCGCGTCTGGTCGCATTACCGTCGGCGGCGTGCCGCCCTTGGTGCCCGAAGGTGAGAAATACCCGGTTGGGGATGTCGCCAACGCGCTGCCGCAAGCATTGATCCTGACCGCCATTGTGATCGGCTTTGGCCTGTTCGCGTTCAGCCTTGTGCTGGCGATGCGGGCCTATTCCGAACTTGGCACGCTTGATACGGACGCGATGCTTTTGGCCGAATCCAACGACGAAGGTGACAAAGCATGAGTTGGTATCTGACGCTACCGCTGATGACGCCGTTCGTCGTGGCCGTGCTGGCGTTTCTTCTGCGCAAAAATGGTGTGGGCCGGTGGGTTGCTGTAGTGGGATCGCTGATCGGTGTGGGCCTTTCGGCTCTGCTGTTCATGCAAATCCTGCGCGACGGAGTCGTTGTAGGGCAGATGGCTGATTGGCCTGCGCCTTATGGCATCACGCTTGCTGCGGATCTCTTGTCGGGCATCATGGTGATGCTCACGGCGCTCGCTGGTTTGGCGACGACCCTCTATGCCACGTCCGAGATCGATCCGGAACTGGAAGACCTTGGGTTCTTTGCGGTGCTGCAGTTGCTTTTGGGCGGGGTGACCGGCGCATTCCTGACAGGGGATTTGTTCAACCTTTATGTCTGGTTCGAGGTCCTTCTAATTTCGTCCTTCGGCTTGTTGATCATGGGCGGCACGCGCGAACAAATCGACGGTGCGGTGAAATACGTGACGCTGAACCTTGTCTCGACGATCATGTTCTTGATTGGCCTCGGGTTCCTATACGGTGCGACCGGGACGCTCAACATGGCGGATCTTCGCGGCGCTGTGGATGCAAGCGAGCAACAGGGGTTGATCACTGTTCTGTCCATGTTCTTCCTGCTCGCGTTCGGGATGAAGGCAGCAATGTTCCCGCTCTTTGCGTGGCTGCCAGCGTCGTACCATACGCCGACCAGCACCGTTTCCGCGATCTTTGCCGGGCTTTTGTCCAAGGTTGGCGTCTATTCTCTGTTCCGAACCTTCACGCTGATCTTCGACAACGATGTTGGCTACACCCACACAATCCTGCTGTGGGTGGCTGGTCTTACGATGGTGGCCGGTATTCTTGGTGCGCTGGCGCAAACGGATGTGCGCCGTGTGCTGTCTTACCAGATCATCAGTTCGATCGGCTTTCTGCTCATGGGGCTAGCGCTTTATACGCCGTTGGCGATTGCAGGTGCGGTCTTCTACCTGATCCACAACATCATCGTGAAAGTGAACCTGTTCCTTGTGGCAGGGGTGGCTGAACGGTTAACCGGCTCATCGCAGATGTCGCGGATGGGCGGGCTTTACAAGACTGCGCCGCTGTTCAGTGTTCTGTTTCTGATCCCTGCCTTTGCACTGGCCGGCTTCCCGCCGTTGCCGGGGTTTTGGGCCAAGGTGCTATTGGTCAAAGCTGCGCTGGATGTGAACGCATGGGTGATGGCGGCGATTGCCTTGTCTGTCGGTCTGCTGACCATCTGGTCCATGATGATCGTCTGGACCCGCGTTTTCTGGGACCCACACCCAGATGGGCTTGAGCCAACGCTGTCGGACCTTGGTGATGACAAGTGGCCCTTGCTGTTGCCGATTATCGCGTTGGGTGCCATGACAATCCTGATCGGGATATTCCCGCAGAACTTCGTGGTCCTTTCAGAGCAGGTCGCGGCGCAATTGCTGGACCCACAGCCATATGTCGACGCAGTCTTGGGAGCAGCGAAATGAACCTCTTTGCAGTCAATATGGTTCTGGCGTTCGTTTGGGTGGTCCTGACTGATGCATTGACCCTTCCGGGGCTGATGTGGGGGTTCGTTCTGGGATTTGCCGCCCTTTGGGTGGCCCAGCCGCTTTATGGCGAGCCCGGTATGTACTTCGTCAGGATGCTTCGTGTGGTTCAGTTGGCGGTCTATTTTTGCTATGATCTGACGATGTCGAGCTTCAAGGTGGCGGCGGCCGTGCTGCGCCCCGGGTCTGCCGCGTCGTCCGGCATCATTGCGATGCCGCTGGACGCTGAATCGGATCTGGAAATTCTGATGGTCGCCAATCTGATCTCGCTGACACCCGGCACGCTAAGCCTTGATGTCTCAGATGATCGCAAGACACTGTATGTCCACGCGATGTTTGCCGCAGACCCAGAAGCCGAAGCGCAAGGATTGAAAGACGGGATGGAGCACATGGTCAGAAGGGTCTTTTCGCAATGACACCGGGTGATTTCCTCGCACTGTGCCTTAACGTCGGGTTCGGCCTGATCATGTTGTCGCTGGTTCTTGCTTTCGTGCGACTGGCCAAAGGGCCCAGTTTTTCAGACCGTGTTGTTGCGCTGGACATGATGTCGGTTTCTATCGTCGCGTTTTGTGCGCTCTATGCGATCAAGACGGGGGTGTCGTCGTTCGTGGATATCGCGATCGTCGTGGCCTTGATCGGCTTTTTGGCGACCGTGGCACTTGCGCGGTTTGCCGAACGCGGCATCCACCGCAACCGGCATCTCTCGGATATCAGTCCGGCGGATGTTGTGGCCACGCAAACAAAGGGCGCACAGCGCGCGGACCAAGGAGATAAGTCATGATCGAGATTATCGCAGGGCTTTTGATTTTGGGCGGCAGCGGGTTCGTGTTAATTGCCGGGCTTGGCGTGTATAATCTGCCCGACGCGCTGAACCGGATGCATGCATCGACCAAAGCGGGCACGCTGGGCAGTATTCTCGTTTTGATCGCCACTGCACTGGTTTTCGGCAATGGTGCGGTCACGGCACAGGCCGTCGCGACGATTGCCTTCTTGCTGCTTACAGCTCCGATTTCAGCCCATATGATTGGCCGCGCAACTGTTCAGATGCAGCGCGTCCGGGAAGAGGGCTGCGATCCGGGTCAGATCACCCGATAAGTGTCGTATAGCTGCTGAATGTATCGCCCGGCCGGCCGTGCCCGCAGGTCTGTAATGACGGCCTGCACATCGGGTGGGCAGCTTTCTAGCCGGGGCAGATGACCGCCGTACCCGTTGGCCAGCACCATTGGCCCACCTGATGTGGCGAACGCCAAGTCCGCGAGTGTCAGCCGGTCACCGCAGAGGTGGGGCCGACCGTCTGCCAAGCGGCTTTCCACCAAATCGAAGCCTCTTTGCACTGCGCCAAGTGCCTCGTTGGCGGATGCTTGGCTGAGTTTCAGGGCATCAATCAGGCGGGACTTAACCAGCCCAAATCCGCCGCAGAACAAAAAGGCCCTTTCCCATATCGGAACGCCGGTTGTGAAACTGGGCCAGACCAAGGCGCGATCTTTCAGGAAGTGGAAATAGGCCCATTTGACGGTGCCCATGCCAAGGTTCCAGCGCAAGTCGTGTTGCACGGTCATGACATCGCCATGCAGCGCCGGGTCTGTATTCGCATCTGGCACCAGCCTGCGGTCTGCTGGGGCAAGGGGGTCAAACCCCGCCGCGATCCGGTCTACCCCCGCAAATTTTGCACCTTCATGGATCAACAAGGGGCTGTCCATTCGTCCCGCGCCATAGGACCGCAAGGCGAGGATATGAAAGATTGGCGCATG
Source organism: Meridianimarinicoccus aquatilis (assembly GCF_004358675.1). Lineage (GTDB taxonomy): Bacteria > Pseudomonadota > Alphaproteobacteria > Rhodobacterales > Rhodobacteraceae > Meridianimarinicoccus > Meridianimarinicoccus aquatilis. The sequence goes on from NZ_SMZO01000007.1 coordinate 19,545, forward strand.
GGGGCGTTCGTCGAACGGGATGCCCCAATGCGCGAGCATCCAACGGGCGAGATCCACATCGGCACTTGGCAGAAGGGTGATCAGTTTTGCCGTTCTGGTCATGTCACTCAGGGTCGAAATGCAAAACGAAGTGCTCGGGGAACGGGGTGCCAGCGGTTTGAATTTGCCCCTCGGCCCCACCCGCACGGCGCAGGCCATTCTGGGCTAGCAGCGGTTTCAGGATTGCGGGGATCACGGCTGCATTGATGACCGCCCCGAAACAGGTGTGCATCCCAGTGCCCCAGATTATCTGGTCACTGAAGGGGCGCGATGTGCGGAACAACTCGGGGGCGTCGATGTCGTAGGGATCGAACATGGCAGACAATGTTGCGGCAAAAACCATCTGCCCTTTGCGCACTGTTACCTGACGCAGTGTCCCGGGAGCGATGACGGTATCGCGCGTCGCCCGGCGATAGAGGATCGGATTGTGCGGATTGAACCGAAGGGCTTCCCAAACAAAGCCCGCCAGCTTGCCGGGATCGTCCATCAGGGCGGCGGTGCGCGCACGGCGCAACACGTCGGGGCGGCGCATCAATTCATCCATGGCCAGGCAGGCGGCCTTTGAAATCGTCGGGATCGCCCCGATGACCAGCCCAAGCAGGTTGTTCCGGATGCCCAGATCATCCATCCCCGGCGTGCCAGCGGCCTGAAGCGCCAGACACCGGCCAAGCACATCATCGATCTTGGCCCCGCTGGCCTTGCGCTCTGCAATGGCGGTATCAAGATAGTCGCGCAGGCCTTCGGCGTCTTTCATGGCCTGCTCGTGCAGGTGAGGGTCAGCCCCAAGGTCCCCGAACAGGTACCAAAACAGGCGCGTCGTCCAGCGCTGCATTGTCTCAGGGTTCGGCCCAGGGGTGCCAAAGTAGTCAGCCACCATATCCCACGGAATATGCCGTGTCAGGGCAGGGGGCAGGTCTATCACACCGCCGGATTGGGCAACCACGCTGTGGGCAAGATCGGCGGCACGGGGGGCGACCCGTTCAGCGACGTCAGTGTGCTGCATGGCAAGACGCATCGCCGATGTGTCGCGGGTATAGTCCCAACTGGGCTGCATCCCGAGAAAGAAATTTGCGCCTGCGGTCAGTTCTTGCATGCGCGGCCCATAGACCACGGCAAAATCATCGTCTCTGCGCAGCACATCCATGACGTCGGCTCTGCGGGTGACAATCACCGTTCCGGTGTTATCATAGGCGGCAACAAGCTTGCGTTTCAGGGACAAGTTCGGCGCGAAACCCCGCAAAGTGGCCAGCACCTGCCGTTGGCGCGACGGGTCCGCCAGCAAAAGCGCCAGATTTTTTCTAAGTCCACCGGGCGCGCGCGTGGCCTTAAGACCGGCCAAGGCAAGGCGTGCACCATTCCCAATGCCAGACCCCAGAACAAACAGGCGCAATCCCGCGCTGCTAAGTACATTACCAATAAAACCGAGCATCAGGCCCTCAGGTTGGATCGATGATACCGAGTGCGATCATGTGCAGCGCAGTCATCGATGGAACAAAGAAATAATCGCCCCCGCGTGTTTCCACGAAAGTCTTGAGCCCACCCATCACATAGGGTGGCTTTCCGCTTTTGGGGTCGGAGGGGATCGTGAACCGCTTGTGCAGGCTGTGATCGCCCAAAAGCGGACAGGTGTTGTTGCCTTGATGGAAGTCGAGTCCGTATTGAATCCATTGTTGTTGGACGAATTCGAACTGCCGGAAAATACTGGTACCGATGATCATCATGGCGACGCCCTGTTCGGTGTCGTCGTCTTTGTGCGCCGTATCATCCGGCCCATAGGGCAAGCCGCGTCGCAAAATTCGCCGCCGTTTGTTCAATTGGGTCGTGGCGTCCTTGTTCTTTTTGCCCGGTTGGTTCAACGGATCGAGGTAGTCGCGCGTGTTGACCCGCCGCATGTGTGCGCCGCCGGGGCATTTGAAGCCGCCCATGTCATCGCCATATCTGAAATCGCTTGCCGCAGTTGATTTGAGATAAGCGCGCTGCGCTGCCATCGCCTTTGCCGGGTTTTCATCGTCGAGCCCATGGGCGCTGCGTACCTTGAGCCAATCGTCAAACCCGGGCGCGGTTGCCACCGGCACACCATCAGACCAACGCCCGACCATCTTGGCCAGGATCGTCTCGCGCGCCTCTACCTGGTCTACGCCCATCACACGGGCAAAGCCTTGGGCTTGGGCATCAATGAAAGCGTTGAAGCTGCCGACATTCTCGTGCAACTTGCGGAACACCATGAAGCTGCCGTTTTGCATCACGTTTGGCGGCATTGCGGCGGGTGGTAATTCTTGGCTTTCGTCGGGGTGACCCAACAGGAACTCACCAGTTGCCAAGGGTTGCCAACCGGTTTCCCGCCCCATCCATTTGCCGCGACCGATCACAGCCTCTTTTTCCAACTCGGGGGGGTATTGCCCTTCGAACACAGGATCTCCGATCCCGTCGGTCAGGCCGAAATGCTCGCGCGGAGTGGGGAACTTGGCGCCGTCCACTGTGGTGAAAACTGCAGAGGCAGACTGATATTCGCCGGTTCCATCCTGTGCATTGCCGGTCAGCAGTTGCACACCCTCGTCGGAACACAAGCTGCGCAGCCATTCTGTTTGCGCCTCAAGCTCTGGAACGGGCTGATCGCTGCCCAGTTGGGCAAGCTGCGCATTCATCGATATCCAGATATGGACATCATCCGGGCTGCCGCGCGGGTCCCTGCGGGAGGCGCGCCAAATCGGATCCCACTTTTTGCACCATCCCTCGTCATCCTCTTCGACCTGGTCGGCATGGCGATCCCCCAGAATGAACGCGCGGGCTCTCATGCCATCCACGAAGCTTTCGGGCATTCCCTGCAACGTCCGTGTCGGCAAGCCGAGCTGGCGCAGGCCGGGATAGGTGAACCCGATATTCAGGGTGACTTTGGGCTTGCTGTCCGGGCTCCAGCGGGCGGCGGTGGTAACACGGGGGCGGACGGCCTCGACAAATGCCCGCCCTGCATCTCCGTTCCGAATATTCAGAAAGAAATATCGCGCAAAGGGAAATGAGAACCGGCCGTAAGCCCGCGTGATGTTGCCTTGAATATCGTCAAGGTTCAGTTGCCGGGTCATGCCGTGCCTCGCGTGTCATCAGACTGTGCAGCCACGGACAAAGAGATAACGCCGGGCGCTTGGGTCGGGGCCATCTTGTCGCCGGGTTTGTGATTGGTCAGAAAATCGCCAAAGGCGGCGTGCAACGTATCCGCGTCGCAGCCTTGGTGGTCTACGGCGAAATCGGCGAAGTGCTGCTGCAAATAAAGTGACTTAAGGACCGATGGTAGATCGCCAAATTCGGCGGGGGGCATTGGCTTTTGTCCATTCGCAACGACGAACTGGTAGAGCGCGAAAAGAACGGCCACGCTCGCGCCAACCCCGATCAGCGCCGTCCAGCCCGGCGACCAGCCGACGATCGGAAGAGCAGCCATTCCAAAAATCAGCGCCAGAAACGCCAGAAGCGTGACCGCAATCGGGGCGATTGCCACGGCCGCAAGTACAGGGACAGGCAGCACCGACAGTTTCGGCGGCGTGATCCAATAGTCGTTGAAGGGCATCGTTGTCTCGACCTGGCACCGCTTGAGATAGCGCGCAAAGCTTTTGGCATCGGTGACCTTGTCGAACCCCACGCAGTTTTCATAGATCGACCGCAATTCAGGTTCCATCCGGTTCCAGAGCCGCCGTGCCCAAGCATCTCGTACCCGGCCCTGTTGCGACGGGTCCAGAGTTTCGGGCAGGGGGTCGCCCTCATCCATCACGGCATCGATATCAACCGCAAATAACAGGTAAGGGCAATTTAGCCTGTCCACCGGTTGAGGATCGATCGGGTCTTTCTTGCGTATTGATGCGATCAGCGCATCTGTCGGTGTGCGCCCATTATATATCGTATCCTCAATGACCACGAAACGACACAGATGGGTTTGCAGGCTGCGGGTGAAAGGGCTGTTCTCGCCAATCTTGATCGTTGCGGGCGACTGAAGCGCGGTCGGCAGCAGACCGAGGGTGATCCGCACTGCCTGTTCATGGGACATCTGCGTGCCAGTCAGGCCGGTTGTGGTGCCTGCCTTGATTGGCGTCAGAAATGTCAGGAACAGGTGGCCGGTGTCGAAATTTGGCATCGGCTTAGCCCCTCTCGTAATCGAAAACAGTGGCCATATTCTGCACGGCGCGCATGCGGTTCATATCGGCCCGTTCCGTATCGAGGCTGGCAACCGGGCCAAATCCCGGCTCGCCAAGGCAGTTTTGGACCTTGAGCAGATGCTTCTGATAGGTTTTGGCAAATTCTTCCGGCGATTGAGTGGCGTGCGCCTGTGCCAGTTCCGAAATCGCGCGATTGACCTGCATCGCGCTTTTCACGTCGCGCTGCGCCGAGCCGGGGGTGGCGTTATAGTAGTAGTCGGTGAACACTTGATTATGGGTGATGTAATTCTTGAAGGTCGCGACCGGTATGGACTGCGGATACTTCGTGGCTGTATACCAGAACAGGTCCAGACCGTTTGGAATTCCGTCTGAGAATGCGTCGATATACTGGTCCCAGGTGCCGTTGAAATTCGAACAAAACAGCATGTAATCGTTGCGCAGGGTTTCTTTTCCTTGGCCAAGATCAGGCCATTGCGATGGCTTTATCAAAACCCAGCGCGCAAAGTGGATCAGGGATAGTCCCATCAGTCCGCTCAAAACGCTTGGAACGCCCCGCGCCACCATGAAAATGAGCCTGTTTACCCAAGTCAGCCATGGCTTGCTTGGTGTGACGACATTCATCGCATAGGCCTTGCCAGCGATATTCGACATGGCGCCCCCCTTTGCTTTCCTTGCGTTAACTATACGCGGGGAAGTTGATCTGTCTAAGGAATTTCGCGCGCCGGAGCCACTTGGTCATGGTTTCCCGACCCTGGAGCGGATGCACTAACCAAATCTCAACACCCTGCAGCGTATCCCAAACGGGTATGCGGCAAGAAATGCGGCGGTGAAAAATGGGTTATCCTTTGCCTGCACGGTGGCGGCGATGGGGCGTGGTGGCGCTTGTTATTTGCGGGCTTTGGCCGGCGGCGGGGCATGCCATGACCGGCGGCGTGCAAACTGTGTGCGAAACCGCCGCGCGCCGGGCATCGAGCATGACTGGCGTGCCGCTCAAGGTGCTTTTGGCTGTGTCGCTCACAGAAAGCGGGCGCAAAACCGGTGCAACCTTTGGGGCGTGGCCATGGACATTGAACATTGCCGGGAAAGGCGCATTCTTTGACTCCAAGAGCGCAGCTTTGGCGCGCGCGCACGCAACACTGGCCGGTGGCGAGCGAAGCTTTGATTTGGGGTGCTTCCAGATCAACTACCGCTGGCACGGAGAGGCGTTCGGCGCCTTGTCCGACATGCTCGATCCAGACCTAAATGCTCAATATGCTGCCCGGTTTTTGCGTGATTTATTTGCTGAAAGCGGTGATTGGTCGGTAGCGGTGGGGCACTACCATTCTCGCACGCCACAATATGCGAACCGGTATCGCAAGATATTTCATCGTCATTTAGCCAATTTAGGCGGCGGGCCTATTCCGGTACAGTCATTTCCACCGGCGACAGCCGTCGCGCCCACTGTGACGCGTGGCCCGAACAGGTTTCCGTTGCTGCAACCCGGCGGCGCACCGGTCAGTATGGGATCGCTCGTGCCGACGCGGCCCAACACCGGAAGTCTGTTCGGCGATCGGACCAGCCGCAGCATGTGGGGCGGATGATGGGCAAGTTTGACATGCGTTTGCTGTTCCAGCCCACCATCCTGATGGCGATGGCGCTTATGGCAATCATTGTGATGATGATCCTGCCCATGCCCTCATGGGTGCTGGACATCGGTCTGGCTGCGTCCTTTGCTCTCGCGATCTTGATTTTCACGGTCACTCTGTTCATCGAACGGCCACTGGATTTTTCGGCATTCCCGACGATCCTTCTGGCGTCGTTGATGCTTCGTTTGTCACTGAATGTGTCCTCGACGAAGCTGATCATTGGACAGGGGCATACAGGTACCGACGCGGCGGGGAATGTCATCAGCGGATTTGCCAGCTTCATCATGGGGGGAAGCGTTTTCCTTGGCGTTGTGGTGTTTTGTGTTCTGTTGATTGTCAATTTCATGGTCATCACCAAGGGCGCAGCCCGGATGGCTGAAGTGGGTGCGCGCTTTGCCTTGGATGGGATGCCCGGCAAACAGCTGGCCATCGATAGCGATATTGCCGCAGGAGCAATCAGCCATCAACAAGCGCAAGCCCGCCGCGCGGCCGAGCAGGACGAAACGACGTTCTTTGGCTCTCTCGACGGGGCCTCTAAATTCGTGAAGGGTGATGCCATTGCCGGGCTTCTCATCACGCTTCTGAACCTTGTGATGGGCCTGATCATGGGGGTGGCGTTTCATGATATGCCGCTTGGGCAAGCGGCTGAAACTTATGCAATTCTAACCGTTGGTGATGGGCTTGTGACCCAAATACCTGCTGTCATCATATCCATCGCCTCTGCGCTGTTGCTGGCACGGGGCGGGGCGACGGGCACCACTGACTTTGCCGTGTTTTCACAATTGGGGCGGTATCCGGGGGCGCTGGGAACAGTCGCTGTCTTGATGGCAATGTTTGCGATGGTGCCGGGTTTGCCGTTTTTGCCTTTTGTCATGGGGGCTGCTGGCCTCGGCGTTGCTGCGATCTTTGGGTACCGCGCCGCAAAACGTCTGGAGGCGGATGCGCAACAGGCGGCAGTTGACACAGCCGACGCCCAAAAGACAGAAGCACCCATTGGCGATATGCTAGATGTGGATGACATCCATGTGGAATTCGCTGGCGATCTGGTCGCCATGGCGCTGGACCCGGCCACGGGGCTTGATGCGCGGATCATCAGTATGCGCAGTCACATTGCAACGGATTTCGGGCTGATCCTTCCCGAGATGCGGCTCACCGACAATGTCAGCCTCACGGACGGCACATACGTGATCCGGATCCAGGGGGCGGAACGGGTGCGTGGGCTTCTTCAGCCTGATCGGGTCTTGGCCCTGCTGCCGGACACCGATGACCTCCCAGAAGAGGGGTTGGCGGTGCGCGAGCCCGTCTATGGTGCGCCGGCACGGTGGATAGACCCCGGCGCGCAGGACAAATTCTCGATTGCCGGAGCAACCGTTGTAACCGCATCGGAGGTTTTGGCGACCCATCTGCTAGAAGTTCTCAAGGCAAATCTGGGCCATCTGATGACGCTCAAGACATTGCGCCGCCTTTTGGATGAAATGACACGGCTCAGCGATCAGGGGCGGGCGGATGCAAACCGTCGTCTTCTGGATGAGTTGATCCCCGAAAAGGTGCCCCAAGACCTTCTTCTGGCCGTGCTGCGTATGCTGTTGGAAGAACGCGTTTCGATCCGCAACCTACCTCTCATTCTGGAGGCAATCGCTGAAGTGCGGCCGCTGCACACTATGCCAGAGGCGGTGTGTGAACATGTGCGCCAGCGGCTTGGGTTTCAGTTGGTGGCTGTCCATCGGCGCGCTGACGGCACGTTGCCACTGCTTCAACTCGCGCCGGAATGGGAGAAGCGCTTTGAAGCACATCAGATCAACACCGACCGTGGGTTGCCGGATGTCGCGCTTTCACCCGAAGATTTCAACCGGTTGGCCGTCGCAATTTCCGAGCGTTACGCGCGTGCAACGGCGGCATCGGAAAATCCGGCCTTGATCACCTCGACCCGGCGGCGGCGTTTCTTGAAAAGCGTGGTGGCGGCGCGCGGGCTTCAACTGCCGGTCTTGTCTTTCGAAGAAATCGGCATTGATGCGAAACCAGCTGTTGTGGGGGTGGTGGCGGCGTGAACGAGGCTGCAAACCTGCTGCTGGACATGGTGTTGGACAGTGCCGGGCTGTGGATTGCGGTTTTTCTGCGCGTCGGTGCGGCGATGTTCTTTTTGCCCTCATTCGGGGCTCAGGTGGTGTCTGTCCGTGTACGGATCGCACTGGCGGGGGCCTTTGCTGTGATTGTCGCGCCTGCGGTGGCAGAGCAAGCTGTGCCCGGCCCCATTGATACAGCCTTGCTTGTCAGTTTAGCGGCGACTGAAACTGTCAGCGGTCTCGCGCTTGGGTTCTCGGTGCGGCTTTTTGTGTGGTTATTGCAAATCATGGGGACGATTGCGGCGCAGGCAACGTCCTTGTCGCAGTTGTTGGGCGCTGAAGCAGTCGATCCGCAGCCAGCCATATCGCAGATCATGATGATGGCGGGTCTTTGTCTTGCGGTGATGGCTGACTTTCACGTGCGCATCGCAGAAGCCCTGATCTTATCCTATGACACGCTGCCCATGGGCCGCTTCCCGCTGTCCGGTCCGCTGTCAGAATGGGCGGTGTTTCGGGTTACCGAGATGTTTGCTTTAGCATTCACCTTTGCCGCGCCCTTCGTGATCGGATCGGTTCTCTACAACCTTGCTCTTGGGGTTATTAATCGAGCCATGCCGCAATTGATGGTCGCCTTTGTGGGCGCACCCGCCATCACTGCAGCAGGCCTTGTGCTGTTGCTGTTGACAGCGCCGGTGATGCTTCCGGCATGGCTTGACCTTTTGAATGGTCGGCTCATGGACCCGTTCGGTGGCGTGCCATGAGTGAAGGGCAAGACGATGACAGCGAAAAACCGTATGAGCCGTCACAAAAGCGGCTAGATGATGCGCGCAAAAAGGGTGAGGTGCCTCGGTCCACAGATTTGATGACCTCCGCGTCCTATGCGGGTCTTGTGCTGACGATCATGGTCTTCGGTGCAGGCAGCGTGACGGAATTGGGCGGCGCGATGCTTGTGATGCTGGATCAAGCTGAAACAATGTCAGGCCTGCTGCTCGCCGATGGCGGGGCAACTCTCGCCGGTGGTTTGATGGCTAAAATCGGCATTACTCTTGCGCCTTGGTTTCTGGTGCCCGCAACCTTGGTTTTGCTGTCTGTCATAGCGCAGCGTGGCTTTACGATGACCGGCTCGAAACTGGCACCAAAGATGAACCGCATCAGTCTGTTGAGCAACGCCAAGCAGAAATTCGGTCGTGGCGGGCTTTTCGAGTTCGCCAAAAGCTTCACGAAGCTTGTGGTGTTTTCGGTTACGCTTGCGCTGTTCCTGATTGCTGAAATTCCGGACATGGTCGCCACCGCCTTGCTTGGCCCAGGGCCTGTTGTAACGATGCTGACCAGCATTTGCCTTCGTTTCCTTGCAGTTGTTCTTGCGGTGTCTTTGGCCATTGGTGCGGTCGATTTCCTGTGGCAGCAGGCCGAACATTTGCGCAAGCACCGAATGTCTCACAAGGAAATGACCGACGAAGCCAAGCAAACCGAAGGCGATCCGCACATGAAACAGAAGCGACGGCAGAGAGGGTATGACATTGCGACAAACCGGATGATGGCGGATGTTCCAACAGCGGATGTGATCGTGGTGAACCCGGTACACTATGCCGTGGCGCTCAAATGGTCGCGAGAACCAGGCTCGGCACCGGTTTGCGTGGCCAAGGGGGTGGATGAGGTGGCCGCCCGCATTCGTGAAGTCGCGGCAGAGGCGGCAATTCCGATTCACCGGGACCCACCTGCAGCGCGCGCTCTGCACGCGACCGTTGAAGTGGGGCATGAAATCCGGGCTGATCACTATCAAGCAGTTGCCGCCGCAATTCGCTTTGCCGATCAAATGCGCAGGAAACAGGGGGGCAGGGCATGAACGACCCACGGATATTGCGACTGCGTCAGGTTGCGGAATTAGTGCAAGCGCGCGCAGCGGCTGAACTAGGCGCGAACAAACATGCCGATATATCTATTCAAGACAAGGTTTCTGCGCTTCGTAATCAGAAGATCGGAACGGGACCAGATGCATTTCAACGTGCGGGTGGAGAGCAGATTTGGCGGCAATGGCGCGATCGCGAGATTGCCGCGCTCAATCGGGAGAGGGCGCTCCTTCGTGTCGCGCAGGAACGTCTTGCAGAGGCATCAGCGCGCGCAACCGCCCGGGTTCAAGCCTTGGATCGGTTGCTCGAAAAGCCATAGCCGCTTCGTCACAGCGCCTGTTTGACCATGTCCACGATCAAAACATCATAGAGAATGGGCCCGGCGGTCTTTTTCCCCGTCTCGCGCAATGCAGTGCGCAACGTTTCGAGGCCGAGATGGTTCAGGAAATTCCCCTTGAAGCCGCCCATGTTCGCGTGATCGAACAGAACCCGCAAGAAAGCATCCCGCAGCTTTGGCTCCATATTGTAGATTTCCTGTTGGGCGCCTTGTTCCACCTCAAGGCTGAGCGTGACGACAACCATTGCATCAACGTCATTCTCAACAACCACCGGCACCACGAATTGATTGGCGAGTTTCACGAAATCTGCCGGGGCATCCGGCGTAGGCGGCAATGCATGGCCAGCACTGTCTGTTGGCGGGCAAACGGGGGACTCACCCGCGTGCCCATCTTCATGAACGTCGCCTTCTGTCACTTCGGCATGGGTGACGTCCTTATCGCCCGATTGCATAAAGAAACCTGTGCCAAGGCCCCCCGCAAGGCCGGTCAGCGCGATTAGAAGTGGAATGAGTTTGCCCATGTGCCTACCTTAAAACGGAAGAATGATATCAGAGATTTGCTGTCCCCAGCGTGGCTGCTGAACATCGGTGATCTGGCCCCGGCCGCCATACGAAATCCTGGCGGACGCAATTTTGTCATAGGTGATTTGATTGGTACGCGAGACGTCTTCAGGGCGCACATACCCCGACACCAGCAGCTCCCTGATTTCGAAGTTGACCCGCACTTCTTGCGACCCTTCGATGCGCATCACGCCGTTGGGCATCACGTCGGTTATGGTGGCCGCAACGCGCAGAGTTAGCTTCTCTTTGCGTTTGACGGACCCGTCTCCTTCGGATTCGCTCGACGAGCTGAGATCCACAGGGTTCTCAGCAGATGCGCCATCGGGCATGTTCTGTCGCTGAGGGAAGCCGAAAAGTTGCGGAACCTCCAAACTTTCGCCTGCAGACCGTGATCGCGAGGTTGAGTTTGAAATTTCGGCCTTCTCGTCGATTTCGATGACAACAGTGAGAATGTCGCCGCGTTCTCCGGCGCGCCTGTCGCCTAAAAGTGAATTTCGCGCTCCGGTCCACAGAGACGATTGATCAACGATACGCTGCTTTTCAAGAGAATTGGGCAAGCCCTGTACCGACATGGCGAGATGCTCGCGGCCGGCGTCATCGGCGCTGAACGAAGGGGGACGACCGACATGGTCCAGTCGGCCGCAGCCCGCAATGCTAGCTAAAAGAGCAATGCAAATCAGAAAAAGTCGCATGCTTACTCCATGGTCGAGGGTTTCAGGGGGCGACAGTGATACTGCCGTCAACGGTGATGCTACCCGCCACTGTGCTGCGTGACGTAAGGTTCATAACGCGGATGCGGTCACCAACGCCGCCCCGGTCCAGCGCCCGTCCTTCGGTGACAATGGCGAGCCCGGCATGGTGGTAGTTGAGCGAAACGATTTGATTTCGCTCAACGATTGCTGGTGGGCCAAGGTCTTGCGGCATGATGGGTCTGCCGGCGTAGATTGTAACTTTCGTTTCCAATCCGATCGCGTCTTTGGGATTGCTGAGTGCGCCGGGTGTTGCGTGTGTCGCGCGCTGCAAGTCCGCCGCAGTAATGACGGTCTGGCTGCGCAGATTGCGCAGGGCGATAAGCGACTCGGCCGACACCGGCGCACCGATTGCCAAAGCCAAAACTGTTCCCATGACGAAGCGAAGTTGCAGTTTCATGAGATCAGCGTATCTGCGAGGTGCTGGCCATCATCTGGTCTGCGGCTGTGATCACCTTCGCGTTCAACTCGTAGCCCCGCTGTGCCTCAATCAGTTCTGTCACTTCTCGCACAGCGTCGACTGATGAATTTTCAAGATACCCTTGTCGCAGGGTGCCCAGCCCGTCCGTTCCCGGATCACTCACATTCGGGGGGCCCGAGGCTTCAGTTTCGCGAAACAGGCTGCCGCCAAGGGCTTCGAGGCCGCGGGCGTTGGGAAACCCTGCCAATGTGAACTGCCCCAGAAGCTCGGCTTCGACTTGGTCGCTGAAATAAGCATAAATCTCGCCATCGGCATTCATTGACAGGCTGACGGCATCATCGGGGATCACGATGTCAGGCACCACCGGATAGCCCTCTGATGTTACAATTTGACCTTCCGCAGAGCGTTTCAGCCCGCCATCCCGTGTATACGCAGCGCCGCCGTCAGGCATGGTCACTTCAAGATACCCAGGGCCTTCGATGGCGAGATCGAGATCGCCGTTCGTTTGCGTCAAAGAACCTTGCGCAAGGTGGACCGAAACCGAGGTTGGTTTGACGCCAAGACCAAGCTGCACCCCTGTGGGGACGACGGTGCCGTCCGACGCATTGATCGACCCGGGGCGTTGTAGCTGTTGATAGTGCAGGTCAGCAAACTCAGCCCGTCGTGTGTTATAGGCCGTCGTGCTCATGTTTGCGAGGTTGTTTGAAATGACCTCGACCCGCATTTGTTGGGCGGACATTCCGGTTGCAGCGATCTTAAGGGCGCGCATGGTACTCTCCTATTGTCCTAGGGTTTGGATAACGCCGCGAATGCGTTCGTCTTCAGTCGACATGAGATCACGCCCGCGCTCATAGGCGCGCTGCACCTCAATCATTCGAGCGATCTCAAGGATTGGATCGACGTTGGAGGATTCGATGAACCCTTGAACCATTCCGCCATTTTCCAAAGCTTCGACGCCACCCTCGACGTCAAATCGAACCCCGCCTGCGCGGGTCATTTTCGTTGGGTCCAGCGGTTGAAACAGGCCAATTTGACCAAGCGCTCGTCCGTCACCGCTGATCGATCCGTCGGTTCCGATATGAATGTCGTTGACTGCGGGTGGGATGAAAATGGGCGTTTCACCCGGATCCAGGACCAATGCGCCGTCTGAACTTGCCAACAGGCTGTCTGCATTGGGCTGAAAACTTCCGGCGCGGCTCAGGCGGTTCCCTTCTGGTGTTTGGACCATGAAGTATCCATCGCCTTCGATGGCGACGTCAAAGCTGCCGCCGGTTCGTGTCAGTTGACCTTGGCTGCGATCAATCATCCGCGCATTGGCGGTAGCCATTGAGAGAGAAGTATCTGAATTCTCAAGGCGATTCACGAACTCAGAAAAGATTAACCCCTCTTTCTGATAGCCCCCCGTGGATGCGTTCGCGATGTTGTGGGCGATAATTTGCATTTCCTGTCGCAGACCGCTTTGCCGGGTAAGCGTTGCGTAGCTTGCATTATCCATGTCAGCCTCCTGCAATCAGTGGAACGATGGTAGTCTTGAAAAAACTGGTCATCGTTTGCGTCATAAATCCCATACTCATCCAGAAAACGACGAGGATGGCCGCGAGTTTGGGAACGAAGGTCAGCGTCATTTCCTGAATGGAAGTGAGCGCCTGAAACAGGCCGACCACGAGGCCCGTCACAAGGGCGGCCGTCAGGATCGGAATCGAAATGATGACGGCGATCCAGAGACCTTGCCTGAGGGTGTCGAAGAAAACCGTCTCATTCATAGTTCAGACCGGCATCCGCAGGATTTCCTGATAAGCTTCGACAACCCGGTCGCGGACGGTCACGGCCGTTTCAATGGCAAGCTGGCTTTGAGCAATTGTTTCGACCAAGGATTGCGGATTTTCGCCCCCTGCCAACGTTGCTTGGGCTACCTGATCTGTCGCCTGCAATGTGCTTGCGAAGTCGGCGAATAGCCCCGAAGCGAGCGGCTTTGGTCCCTCTTCGAGAGGGGTTGGGTTGGTTGCAGGTTTCGCGCTGATATAAGACTGAAGGGCACGTGCCGAGGTAAATTCCATTCTGGACCTCCTTTTGCGTTAACGTCTGAGCAGTTCAAGCAAGGACGACGACATTTTGCGCGCCTGATCGAACATCTTGAGATTGGCTTCGTATCCCCGCTGGGCTTCGCTTGAGTCCGCCATTTCGAGGATTGTGTTCACATTCGAGCCTGTGAAATACCCGTCTGAATCGGCCATTGGGTGAGACGGATCGTAAATTCGGTTTGCTTCTGACCGGTCGAGTTGAACGCGGCCGGTTTTGACCCCACCAGCGTCATTCCCGCTTTGTGCAGCCAGTTCGAAGGGAACCAACTTGCGTTGGTAGCCGGGTGTGTCCGAATTGGCGATGTTCTCGGCCACATGGCGCAGCCGCGTCGCTTGTGCACGCATGCCGCTGGCCGATACGGAAAGGCTTTTTTGCAGATCACTCATGGTTTGCTCCTATCGTCCCCGTCCAAGTGCCGTGCGCAGCAGGTCCATCCCACTGCGGTAGGTCGCAACGGCCAATTCGTGCTGCTGTTTTACCGCAGAGGACTTCACCATTTCCGTTTCCAAAGAGACGGTGTTTCCGTTCGGAGAGGCGTCCCCAAGAGAGTCTCGGTCGACGAGTGGCTTTTGGGCATTGCTTGTCGAAGATGAAACGTGACCGGGCCGTGTCGCGCGTAATTCCACGCTGCGCCCAGTGTCCGCCATACTCTGTGAAAAACTCGCCACGTCCTTTGCTTTGAAGCCAGGCGTGTCGGCATTTGCGATATTCTGCGCGATGACCGTTTGGCGTGTAGATGCGTGCTGAGCAAGCGCAGACGCTGTCTTAAAAAATGCTAAACTGTTGTACATCGGGGCTTCTCCCTCGATTTGCTTCAACCTTGGCTTAACTGCGATTCGTTTAGAAAGGGTTGTCCGCAACGAAGGAGACGACCATGACAGCCCCCCGTCTGGAAAATCTTATAGCGCGCATTGCTGCCTATAAATCGGTGTTCCCCGTGGGGCGTGTGGTCGCCTTGAACGATCAAACCATCAGCGTTTCGGGGTTGACAGATCTTGTGTCGCTTGGCGACAGGGTCAGGATCCGCAGCCGCAGCGGTGCAGATATCGATGGCGATGTCTTGCGCATCGGTGCGCGCGAGGTTGACGTCATGCCGTCAGAACCGCCTGCGGGTTTATCCATGGGGGATCGGGTGATCGTGCTTGGCCCATCGCGCATTTCGCCGGACGTGAGTTGGATCGGTCGCATCGTTGATCCAGACGGTATGCCTTTGGACGGAAAACCGCTCTTTCCGGGGGAACAGGCGTTGCCGTTGTCGCGTAAACCGCCGGCAGCGGCCTATCGCCGTCCTCTTGGGCCGCGGATCGAGGCGGGCATCGCTGCTTTCAACACGGTGCTGCCTGTTGTGTATGGTCAACGGATCGGGCTCTTTGCTGGGTCTGGTGTTGGCAAATCCACGCTTTTGGGGCTCTTGGGTCGAAATCTTGACGCCGACGTTGTTGTCATTGCCTTGGTTGGCGAACGTGGCCGAGAGCTGGGGCACTTTGTAACGCAGGTGCTGGGTGCCGAAGGCATGCGAAAGACCGTTGTGGTGGCGGCAACTTCTGATCAGTCGGCTTTGCAACGTCGCCGCTGCGCTCTCAGCGCGATGAGCGTGGCCGAGTATTTTCGCGATCGTGGGGCTCACGTTCTCTATATCGCCGATTCCATTACACGGTTTGCAGAGGCGCATCGTGATATTGCGCTTGCGGCAGGCGAGGTGGCGGGTCCAGGGGGGTTTCCAGCGTCAATGCCGCATCAGATCATGGCGTTGGCTGAACGGGCGGGGCCGGGGCCGAATGTGACGGGTGTCGGTGATATCACAGCGGTGTTCAGTGTCTTGGTCGCGGGGTCCGACATGGAAGGTCTGGTGGCAGATACCCTCCGCGGTGTGCTGGACGGGCATGTTGTGCTTGATCGAAAGATCGCTGAGCGTGGGCGGTATCCTGCGATTGACTTGCTACGTTCGGTGTCGAGAAGCCTGCCTGATGCCGCGAGCGAGGCTGAGAATGCCCTGATTTCTGAGGCTCGCAAGTTGCTTGGTGCTTATGACAAGGCAGAACTGATGATCCAGTCCGGGCTTTATGTGGCTGGGGCTGATTCCCTGACTGATCGTGCAGTCCGGTGTTGGGCGGCGCTTGACGGCTTTTTGGGGCGCAGCAGGCCGGAAACCGTAACCGATAGTTTTGCGGCCTTGGCCGCTGCGCTTGAAATGCCTCGTGCCGAAGCAACTCAGACACCTGAAATGACTGTTTCCCATGATGCGTAGGGTGTGTGCTGAGTGCAGGCATTTAAGTGACCTGGCTTGGGCGGGGCCTTCTGCCCAATGATCAAGGTGGGGTCAGCTCACCTCTTCGCGTGAGAACAAAAGGGGAATATACTGCGGTGTTCCAAAAAGGAATCGCCTGCCCCCAATGTTTGCTGAGCTTGACGTCACAACCAATTTCACCTTCCTGACCGGGGCGTCACACCCTGAGGAATACGTGCATCGCGCGTCCGAGCTGGGTTTGCAGGCGATTGCCATTACAGATGAAAATTCGGTTGCTGGCGTGGTGCGCGCACATGTTGCAGCGCGTGATATTGCACGGGATGTTGCGGCGCGTGAGGCGTCGGTTGCCAAGGATGGGCCGATTGGGCCGCCGTTGCCAACAGGCCATTCACACTGCCCCAGTCCGCTGCTGACGTGTGCGCCAAGACTCTTGCCCGGTACCCGGCTGCGGCTGGTCGATGGTCTGTGTGTGACGATCCTGCCCCGTGACCGCATGGCCTGGGGGCAGATGTCGCGACTTTTGTCGCTTGGGCGCCTGAGAGCGCCAAAAGGGCAGTGCGAGTTGCATCTGGATGATCTTCTGGGCGCGGCCGGTGGATCAGAGCTGCTGCTGCACCCTCCACCAGAACTGCCTGTGCCGCGCGGTGCGGGCGGATGGTGGTCACAGGCGCAACAGGTGACGCGCCGCTTTGCCGGTGCTGTGTCACTGCTGATGGCCCCGCGCCATGATGGGCGGGACGGTGCGTATTTTGATGCGCTGGACAACCTTGCCGCCGCGCTGCAGATCCCAACTGTGGCCAGTGCCGCGCCTGTCATGCATGTTGCACGCCGCCGTCCCATGGCCGATGCATTGACGGCGATCCGCACCGGTACCCGGGTGGAAGAGCTGGGTCGAACCGCTCTGTCCAACGCAGAGTTTCGTCTACGCAGCGGCGAGGATATGACCCGCGTTCTAGGCCAACATGCGGCGGCCACATTACGGGCTGCGGCGGTCGCGGCGCGCTGCCGCTTTTCTCTGGATGAGCTGCGATATGATTACCCCACCGAGGCGCAGGATGGCGAAACTGCGTCCGAGCGTCTGGCACGGCTCGCCCGCGAGGGGCTGACGCAGCGCTACCCGCGCGGAACCCCTGAACGCATTCAGGCGCAAATGCAGCACGAGCTGACCCTGATCGATAAGCTTGGCTACGCCCCCTATTTCCTTACAGTTCAGGATATTGTCGCCTTTGCCCGGTCGCGCGGCATCCTGTGCCAAGGGCGCGGCTCTGCGGCGAATTCCGTGGTCTGTTTTGCACTTGGCGTCACCTCGGTCAGCCCCGAAATCGGTACGATGGTGTTTGAACGTTTCGTGTCTGAAGCCCGCAACGAGCCACCCGATATTGACGTCGATTTCGAACATGAACGCCGTGAAGAGGTGATTCAGCATATCTATGCACGTTATGGCCGCCACCGCGCCGGGCTGTGCGCGACCGTGATCCATTACCGTGGCAAACGCGCGGTGCGCGAGGTCGGGCGCGCCATGGGGCTGAGCGAAGACACCGTTGCCGCGCTGGCCGGTCAGATCTGGGGGTGGGGCAGTCCCGGAATGACCGAAGCGCGCCTGACAGAAATAGGGCTTGATCCAACCGATGCGCGATTGCGCCTTACGCTTGAACTGGTTGAGGAAATTCAAGGTTTCCCGCGCCATTTGAGTCAGCATGTGGGTGGCTTCATCATCACCGAGGGGCGGCTTGACGAACTGGTCCCCATCGAAAATGCCAGTATGGATGGGCGCACCGTCATCTGCTGGGATAAGGACGATATCGATGCGTTGGGGATCCTCAAGGTGGATATCCTCGCGCTTGGTATGCTCAGTTGCCTGCGCAAAGGGTTTGATCTGCTCGGGCAGCACGCGCTGGGGCGTTTTGACCTTGCCTCGCTTCCGCAGGAGGACCCGCAGGTCTATGATATGCTGGGCCGTGCTGACAGCCTTGGGGTATTTCAGGTCGAAAGCCGGGCGCAGATGAATTTCCTGCCCCGGATGCAACCGCGTTGCTTCTACGATTTGGTGATCGAAGTGGCGATTGTCCGCCCCGGTCCGATTCAGGGCGATATGGTGCACCCCTATTTGCGTCGTCGAAATGGCGAAGAAAGCGTGACATTTCCGTCAGATGCCCTTGGCGCGGTGCTTGGCAAGACGTTGGGCGTGCCATTGTTTCAGGAACAGGCGATGCAGATCGCGATCACCGGCGCAGGCTTTACCCCCGACGAGGCTGATCGCCTGCGCCGGTCGCTCGCCACGTTCAAAAAACATGGCAGCGTGTCTGAGTTTCGCGACCGTTTCCTGCGCGGGATGGCGAAGAACGGGTATGATTCCGACTTCGCGGAGCGCTGCTTTGGTCAGATTGAGGGGTTCGGCAGCTATGGCTTCCCGGAAAGTCATGCGGCCAGCTTCGCGCTTTTGGTCTATGCCTCGGCATGGATGAAATGCCACCACCCCGGCATTTTCGCCTGCGCACTTCTGAACAGTCAGCCGATGGGCTTTTATGCCCCGGCGCAGATCGTGCGCGATGCGCGGGAACATGGGGTCACGGTATTGCCGGTCTGCGTCAATGCCAGCGCCTGGGACAATATCATGGAACCGGCCGAGCAAGGCGGGCTGGCCTTGCGGCTGGGATTTCGGCAGATCAAGGGCTTGCGCGAGGAGGCGGCCGCGTGGATCGAAGCGGCGCGCGGTAACGGGTATCGCGGGGTGCAGGATGTGTGGCGCAAGGCGGGGGTGCCGCCCCGTCAGATCGTCGCTTTGGCCGAGGGAGACGCCTTTGCGGCGCTTGGTTTGTCGCGGCGCGATGCTTTGTGGCAGGCCCGCGCCATTACGGCGGAAAAGCCGTTGCCCCTTTTTGCCGGGGAACTTGATGGCGAGGGTGGGTTGGAACCGGCGGCGCATCTGCCGCGCATGACGCTGGGCGAGGAAGTCGTTGAAGATTACCTGTCGTTGCGGCTCAGTTTGCGGGCCCATCCGTTGGCGTTGCTGCGAGCCGATTTGACACCGGACATGTGATCTTGAACGAAAAAGGGGGCGAATGCCCCCAAATTGACACAATCGCGCCAATTCACCCGAAGGTGGTTTTCCGGGTCAAAGACGCGAAAGAAGCTCCGCCTTCTTGGACTCATAATCAGCGTCGCTCAGGATGCCTTTGGAATGCAGATCAGCCAGTTTCTCGATCAGCGAAAAGACCTCGTCGCTGCTCATGGATGGGCCGCTGTTTTGTGCGGGTCCGGGCGCCTGTGAGGGCTCTTCCTGTGGAATGAACTCTGGCGCAGGCGCGGGGGCTTGCTGATCTGAGTTGCCGTCCATGGGAACCACGGGCAGGTCGGCCACGCGAACCGTTCCATACTGGCTGGTGAAGGTGATCGACTGATCGCCGCCCTGCTGCTGCGAGAAGCCGCCAATGTTATGATCCCCAATGTCATAAACGGTGATTTGACCGTTCATGTCGATCGCCAACCGGCGTGTTTGCGGGAAAACAGCATAGCGCAGGTTGTTTTGCGACCCGGTGGACGATGGCGAGCCCAATTCCGCAGGCCAGGACGATCCGCCGCCAAAACCACCCTGGACACTGAAGCTTGTTCCGCCATAGCCGCCCGAAGACTGGCTTTGCGATTGGCTTGAGGACGGCGCAAATTTCGGCTGCGGTGCGGGCGGGAACATTTGGTTTTGCGCCAGTTGGCTGGACAGTTCGCCACAGATATTCGACACGGTGTATTTCAGACCGTTGTTGAACATATCGCCAACCATGGTCATTCCACCGGAAGACCATTGGCCCATTCCGCCAAGTTCAGGATGGGAAAATTGCGCCTGTGTTCCGCCACCATTGTTAACGGCGACCAGCAGGGTGATCACGGCATCCTGGCTGACGCCATACCGATTCGAAATATCTGCCACGACATTTTGGGCATAGGCAGTAAGTTGTTGCATTGGGTGCGGCCTTTCGGGCGTTTTGCGCAAGGGGAATCCCCTCGTTTGCGCGCAGCTACCACAAACAAGACTGTGTCACCACACGTGCTGGGCGTATGTCTGCCATGTGGTGCGCCCATGCCAATGCGGTCGGCGGGGGGCCGCCGGTTTAGTCCAGCCGCACATTGCTGCCGCTTGTCTGATCCGCAGCCGAAAACCCGGCACGGTGCAGGCCGTAATCGGCAGCGACGGCAATTACGCCGGTGGCAACAAAGGCCAAGAACATCGCTTTCATTACTCATCTCCGTTTGAAGCAGTGGCGCGGCGCAGGTAATCGATCAAGTCTGCCCGATCCGTCTGCGCGGCGATCCGCTGCATCGGCATCTTGCTGCCCGGAATATAGTGGTCCGGGCCCTCATCGAACAAGGCATCAATTGTCGTCTCGGACCAAACAATATCACCGCGTTGCAGGGTTTCAGAATAGCTATAGTCCGGCACGCTGCCAGAGGCACGGCCAAACAGCCCATGAAGCGTTGGTCCGGCCCGGCGCGCGCTGCCGGGCGTCAGGCTGTGACAGATGGAACATTTTCTTGCGAATTGCCGCTCGCCGTTTTCCATCTGAGCTGGATCGCGCAAATAAGGGCGGTCCGCGCCGGTCATTGGCTCATGCGCATCAAGGGTTTCCAGCGGCCAAGAATACACAACCGGATCAAGCCCGGCTGCGTGAATGTTGCTGCCGTCGGGGGAAAAGGCCAATGCCCAGACAGGGCCGCGACCCGTAGCGCGAAAATCGCGGACGATTTTCCAAATATCCGTATCCACAACCATGATGTATCCTTCGCCATCTCCGACAGCGAGACGAGCGGTGGCCGGGTTGAAGCTCATGGCGAGGATGGGGCGACGGTCGAGTGTGAAATCAGCGATCTGCTGATCCGTTTCCAGATCAAGCACACGGGTGACGCCGTCCACGGCGCCATAGGCAAGCCACCCCTCATCGCGGTTCAATGCCAGCCGGTTGATCCCGAAGCCATGTCTCAGGACCAACCGTTTTTCGCTGCCCGATGCTGTATCCCAAAGCCGCAGCGTCCCGTCGGCAGAGGCAGAATAAAGCGCGCCATTTGTTGCGAAAGCCACGGCGTTGACCCCAGCTTCATGCCCTTTCAGCAAGTGGCTTTCCCCGTTGCGCAAATCGGTCAGTCCGATGGTGCCATCCCAACTGGCCGAGGCGACCAAATTCCCGTCCGGTGAAACGGCAAGCCCTGCAACCTTGCCTTGATGCTGAACAAGTTCTTTTGGGGTTCCGTCCTCAGCGCTCCACAGCAGAACGCGGAAATCGTCGCCGCCAGAGACAAGTCTGTCAGGACCGGCGAACGCAACAGCGTTCACAGCGGCGCGGTGCCCGTCAAACCAACGTGGGATGCGTGACTGCCAAAGCCCGACCGCATTGTCAAAACTTGCCGATGCGATTTGCCCGGTATCCGGAGCCACGGCAAGTGACATGACCGGTCCGCCGTGCCCTTTGAGCGTGAAAAATTCATCCGCGCTGGATGTGCCCGCCGCGCTAAGAAATCCCAGCGCGGCGATGCAGATGCGGATCATTCCGCGGGTGTCGCCGGTGCCTTGCCTGATGTGGCGGCCGCGCGCTCTTCCATCTCTTTGACCCAAAGGCCGTGATGTTCCTTTGCCCATTGCTCCTCCACATGGCCATCACCCATGGCATCAAACGCGCCCTCCATCCCGACAGAGCCGAGATAAATATGCGCCAGGATCATCGCCATGAACAAAAACGCTACAATCGCGTGCCAGGCTTGCGAAAGTTGCATTTCCTGATGCGGGGCAAGGTCAGTCGGCAAAGCGCCAAACCCGACCATCTGGGGCAGCCCAAGATCGTTCAGGATCGCAAAGGTTTTGGCAAACATCGGCATCTGGAACGGAAACAGCAGGGACAGGCCCGAGACAGAAATCGAAACACCCAGCACGACAACACCCCAAAAGATCATCTTTTGGCCTGCGTTGAACTTGCGCGCCGGTGGGTGAATATCCTTGGAAAACAGCCCACCGCCAACCGCAAGCCATTTCAGGTCGTGTCGGTTGGGTATGTTGTGCACGGTCCACATGATGATGACCATCACAAGGCCCAGCATAAAGGCCCATGACACGTTGTTGTGCACCCATTTGCTGCCAATCGCGAGCGTTGCAAAGCTTTCTTTGCCAAAAGCGGGGATCAAGACAGTGCGCCCGAAAAGCGAAATTAGGCCGGTGATTCCAAGAACAATGAAAGACCCGGCCAGAATCCAGTGACCGAAGCGTTCAATGCCGCCAAATCGCAAAAGCTTGCGCCCGGTCTTTTCGCCATCGATGCGAATGCGACCCCGCAAAAGGTAAAACAGCGCCAAAGCAACAAGCGTGCCGCCCAACAGCCACGCGCCGTATTTCGCCAAAGGACCCTCGCGGAATTGCAACCAGGTCATGCCACTGTCTTGTACAAGCACATTCGTCGCAGGGCCGCGCGCCTGTGTTGTGATGTCGGCCTTGTCAAACCGAAGCGCCCGCCAGAGGTCGGAATCAGATTGACCGCCAAGGGGCGACAACTGGGGTGCGGCGGCTCCCGGTGGGGCGTCTTCATCGCCGAAGACCTGCCGGAACTCATCATCGACCGGCAATCCTTGTTGCCGACGAAGAATGTCCTCCAGTGTGGAGGCGCCGCCGGTTTCGGCCCGCGGGATGGCTGCGTCGGCCTCGGGTGTGTCTTGTCCGATGGCCTGCGTGGCGAGAAAGCCAGTCAGGAACAGGGCAAGAAGATGTCGCAGTGGCATTGGGTCATTCCCTGTCGGTTGTAAAAACGAAAAGGGGCGGCCTTGGAAAAGGCCGCCCGCATGTCAAACGGCGGGCAGTATTAGCCGCCTTTTTGGTCGTATGCTGTGCCCCAGCCCCATGCGCCGGAACCAAAGCCGCGCGCAACGACGCGTTCACGGTAGATGCCCGAGACGACATCGCCGTCACCGGCCAAAAGCGCCTTGGTTGAACACATTTCGGCGCAGATTGGCAGCTTGCCTTCTGCAATCCGGTTGCGGCCGTATTTCGAGAATTCCGCGTTGGAATTGTTCTCTTCTGGGCCGCCGGCGCAGAACGTGCATTTGTCCATCTTGCCGCGCGATCCGAAATTGCCCGCTTGCGGGTACTGCGGCGCGCCGAAGGGGCATGCATAGAAGCAGTAGCCGCAGCCGATGCACAGATCCTTGGAGTGCAGAACCACACCGTCTTCGGTCTGGTAGAAGCAGTCCACGGGACAAACGGCCATACACGGCGCGTCAGAACAGTGCATGCACGCCACCGAGATGGACCGTTCGCCCGGATCGCCGTCACCGATGGTGACAACGCGGCGGCGGTTGATGCCCCAAGGCACCTCGTGTTCGTTCTTACATGCCGTGACGCAGGCGTTGCATTCGATGCAGCGTTCAGCGTCGCAAAGAAACTTTGCTCGTGCCATAGATGTTTCCTCCCTTACGCTGCCCAGATTTTGCAGAGAGTGGCCTTGGTCTCCTGCATCTGGGTCACGCTGTCATAGCCATAGGTTTGTGCGGTGTTGGTTGATTCGCCAAGAACGTAGGGGTCCGCACCGTCGGGGTACTTGTCCCGAAGGTCTACACCCTCCATGTGCCCGCCGAAGTGGAAGGGCATGAAGGCAACGCCTGTGCCGACGCGGTTTGTCACCATCGCCATGACTTTGACTTTGCCGCCCTCTGGCCCTTCGACCCAAACCTGCGCGCCGTCCCGAATGCCGAGATCGTTGGCGTCGCGGGTGTTGATTTCGACGAACATGTCCTGCTGAAGCTCGGCCAGCCATGGGTTCGACCGCGTTTCGTCACCGCCGCCCTCGTATTCGACCAAGCGGCCGGATGTAAGGATGATCGGATACTCTTCAGAAAAGTCGTTCTGTTGGATCGACGAATACATCGTCGGGACGCGCCAGAACTTCTTGTCTTCATAGGTCGGATAGTCCGCCACAAGGTCGCGCCGGTTGCTGTAAAGCGGTTCGCGATGCAGCGGGACGGGATCCGGGAAGGTCCACACAACGGCGCGGGCCTTGGCGTTGCCGAACGGGGCGCAGCCATGCTTGATCGCGACGCGCTGGATGCCGCCCGACAGGTCGGTCTTCCAGTTTACGCCGCCAACCTTTGACGCATAATCCGAAGGCAACTCGCCCTGTTGGGATGTCTCGCCAACCTCTTCAGTGCCAGGACGCATGTCGCGGAACCCTGCAACCCATTCGATTGTGGCGCGTTCAGTCGCTGTCAGGTCACCATCCCACCCCAGATCAATCAGCATCTGCATGGTGAACTCAGGATACCCGTCCTGAATTTCGGACCCTACCGAGTAAACGCCGTCAGCCAGCAAGTTGTCGCCATCGCGTTCCACACCGAACCGGGCGCGGAATGTCAGGCCGCCTTCGGCAACGGGCAACGACATGTCGTAAAGATTGGCAGTGCCGGGGTGATTCATCTCGGCAGTGCCCCATGCGGGCCATGGCATACCGTAGTAATCACCGTCGGCTGGACCACCAATCGCCCGCAGCGATGTGCGGTCGAACGTGTGCTGGTTTTCCATGTGCAGACGCATCCGCTCTGGCGACTGGCCGGTATAGCCGATGGTCCACATACCCTTGTTGAATTCACGGGTGATGTCTTCGATCAGAGGCTCTTCGCCATTGACCTCAATGTTGCGGAACATGCGGTCAGCAAAGCCAAACTTTGTCGCAAACTTGTGCAGGATTGTGTGGTCCGGCAGAGATTCGAACAGCGGATCGACGATCTTTTCGCGCCACTGCAGCGAACGGTTGGACGCGGTTACAGAGCCGTAAGTTTCAAACTGCGTACAGGCCGGCAGAAGGTATACACCATCGGTGCGGTCTTGCAGGACTGCGGAAACTGTCGGGTAGGGATCCACGACGACCATCAGGTCGAGCTTTTCCATCGCCGTCTTCATTTCCTTCTGGCGTGTTTGGCTGTTCGGGGCGTGACCCCAAAGAACCATGGCGCGGGTCGGATTCGGCTGATCAAGGTTTTCCTTGTCTTCCAGAACGCCGTCGATCCAGCGCGACACCGGAATACCGGTGAAGTTCATCATCGCGCGGTCTTCCCCATCGGGGCCTGCGCCTTCCATGGTGTCAAACCGGCCCTTGAGCCAATCCAGATCCTCTTCCCAGACGCGCGCCCAGTGGGCCCACGATCCTGCGGACAGACCATAATAGCCCGGCAGCGTATCGGCCAGAACACCAAGGTCCGTCGCGCCCTGAACGTTGTCGTGGCCGCGGAAAATGTTGGTGCCGCCGCCTGCAGTGCCCATGTTGCCCAAGGCAAGCTGAAGAATGCAATAGGCGCGGGTGTTGTTGTTGCCGTTGGTGTGTTGCGTGCCGCCCATGCACCAGATCACGGTACCGGGACGGTTGTTGGCCAACGTCCGTGCCACGCGCTCAAGCTGGGACCCTGGCGCGCCGGTGACGCGCTCGACTTCTTCAGGTGTCCATTTGGCGACTTCGGCCTTGATCTGGTCCATGCCCCAAACGCGGGTGCGGATGAACTCTTTGTCCTCCCAACCGTTCTCAAAGATGTGCCACAGGATACCCCATACCAGTGCAACGTCACTGCCGGGCCGGAACCGCACATATTCATCTGCATGGGCCGCTGTGCGTGTAAAGCGTGGATCGCACACGATGACCGGTGCGTTGTTCTGTTCCTTGGCGCGCAGAACGTGCAGCAGGGACACAGGGTGCGCTTCGGCCGGGTTGCCGCCGATGATGAAGATCGCCCGCGACTTGTGGATGTCGTTGTAGCTGTTGGTCATGGCGCCGTAGCCCCATGTATTCGCAACGCCGGCAACGGTGGTGGAGTGACAGATGCGCGCCTGGTGATCCACGTTGTTTGTGCCCCAGTAGGCAGCAAATTTGCGGAACATGTACGCCTGTTCGTTGTTGTGCTTGGCCGAACCCAGCCAATAGACGCTGTCAGGACCGCTTTCATCGCGGATCTGCATCATCTGGTCGCCAATCTCGTTGATGGCCTGTTCCCAGCTCAGGCGCACCCATTCCCCGTTTTCTTTCTTCATCGGGTACTTCAGGCGACGCTCACCATGGGCGTGTTCACGAACCGCAGCCCCTTTGGCGCAATGGGCGCCAAGGTTGAACGGGCTGTCCCAACCGGGCTCTTGCCCAATCCAGACACCGTCACTGACTTCGGCGACGACTGTACAGCCGACCGAACAGTGCGTGCAGACAGATTTTACAGTTTGAACAGCACTTGCAGCGGCCGTTTGGGCGTTTGCCCGCGTCACTGTCCCGCCTGTCGCACCGATCGCGGCAAGGCCGCCAATGGCCAGCCCGGACCCACGCAAAAACGCGCGACGGTCAACGGACGTGCGGGCCATATCTGACAACAGGCCGGTTCTTTGTGCGGAGCGCGGAGCCGCGTTCGTCTTTTTCTTTAGCATGTCTTGCCTCCCTGGCTGGCGGGGCGCTGCCCTGCGTGCTGGGTTGTTGATATTAAACGGTCTTTGGGTTTGGCCCTGACCATCAAAAGCGCGAAGGCCCGATTAGAACCGGGCGCTGTCGAGATAAGCGCGGGTGTGGGCGGTGTCTTGCAGGCGGGCTTCGCCAGTTGGCGCAGCCGGGGCCGCAGCATCGACTTGAGTTGCGCCAAGGCTTGCCGCAGCTACGGCCGCCGGAGCAGAGACAGAAGCCAGTTTCAGAAAATCGCGGCGGCTTGCGCCGTCTTTCGGGGTGTCGCTCATGTTGTCCTCCCTTCACGAAGCTGCGCGAAGGCAGCGATAGGTATACGATGACACATCGGTTGTTGAAAATCCATTACAGTTCTAGTCGGGGGTCCCCAGACGAAACGCCTCGCGTTCGATGTCCATGAAGAGCTTTCCAATAGCACCGACTGAGCCGTAAAGTACTGAGTTTTTGGCGCTTTCCAGATCCGAAAAGAAGTGACCGGCCCAAGGGCCGATGTGACGGTTCCAAAAGGTGCGCTGGGTATCTAGTGTCGCAGGTTCGCCAAAATTGCCGAGGATCATCCCACCCATCATTTCCAGAAGCGATGCGATGTTGTCTTCGGGTTCGAAGACGTTGGGCGCGCGGGTGATCCCCTGCGCGGCCATGTCCCGCCGCAAGCTTGCCAGTGGTTTCTCATTGAGAAACCCAGTCAGGTAATAGCTGGCATAGGGGAGCAGTTCGCCACGGCCCAAACCGATGAAAAGTTTTGTGAACTCGCGATCGGCGCCTTTGGCGGTGGTCACGCGGGCCACATTGGCCAGACCGGCAATCGCTGTGCCCATGTCATCGTCGCCACCTTGCAATGCTGCGGTCTGTTCCAGCAGCGTGCGATCCGGCGGCCCGGCAAGCAGAGCTGACAAGAAGCCGTATAGGTCAGCGCGCAGACGGTCTTCGTCGGCAATGGCGATAAGGGTGTCTGCACTCATGTTGTCGTGTCCTGCGGGTTGGGTCCTTGCGCATCTTCAAAGGCAAAACGCATTCGCCGGCGCGGGGCCACGAAGGCCGGTTCGGGTGTGTCAGACTCGAGCATGACATGCGTATGACGCGTGTCGGACACTTGCGCAGGCTCTTGCGTGGCTTCGGGCGCATGGACAAGGGCGTCTTCAGGCGTTTCTGTCGCGTCGTCCGGTTGCAGATCGTCTGCCTTGGGCGTGTCCGGTTCGGGCTCAAGCACCTTCTGAACGAAGCCGCGCCCGACTTGATAGGCGGTTTTCATATTCGCGCCTGACACTTCGACTATTCTATAGTCGTCATCATAGTCATTGAGGCCGTCAACACAGGCAAGCAC
Organism: Meridianimarinicoccus aquatilis; assembly: GCF_004358675.1. GTDB lineage: Bacteria > Pseudomonadota > Alphaproteobacteria > Rhodobacterales > Rhodobacteraceae > Meridianimarinicoccus > Meridianimarinicoccus aquatilis. The sequence goes on from NZ_SMZO01000007.1 coordinate 47,437, forward strand.
TGGATTTGACGTCCAAAGCTGGCGCAACGCGCGACGACGTAGGCGTTCTGGAACTGCGCGCCGCATGAAGCCAGTAAAATCATCACCCATCTTCAGGGTGTCCGGGTCGGGCAGGTTCAACTCTGCCAGCGCCTCGTCGTCGGGAAGGGCCTCAATCCGGGCGTGGTCTTCTGCTTCGGTCAGGTCCGTGCGCGCGGCCACTTCGGCGCGTTCCGCCTCGGCCACACGCGCCTTGCGGCGGGACCAGAAATCTGACGGCTTGCCCCGTGTCATGACGTTCGCGCCTTTCGGGCGCTCATCGGGGTGCGATAGACATCGGTGGTTTGCTTGATCCGGGCATCGCCGCGCCCGTCTTCGACCTGATCCGTGCGGTGCTTGTTCCGGCGCCTCTTCACGAAGGGGTCTTCTTCGTGGTGGCTGTCGGTGAATTCCTGAACCCAGGCGGCAAGGCCAGCGGGCATGGTGATCTTTTCAACAAGTTCTTCGCCGCTATCGGCGTAATCCTGTGCCTCGAACGGGGAGGCCGTGATGACGTGCACGTCAAACGGAATGTCATCAATGTGGTTGGTTGGGCGCAGTACGGCCCAAACGCTGGGCGGATGGTCAGCCAAGGTCACGCGGTAGGCTTCTGTTTCGGCGGCCCAGACGGTCAAGGGGCGTGTCGCTGCGTGATATTCCACCGCGTCCCCATCGCGGCGCAGTTCCACCCAGTCGGCCGGTGCGGCACCGGGCAGCACGCCAACAGCACGCCAAGCCCATTTGGCCCAGCGAGTGACGCCGGGCGTACGCCGGACAATCAGACCGATGGGAATGGTGCGATGGATCGCGCCGCTGTTTTGCAAGTGTTCTCTCCGCTTGCGAGTCGACTAATGTATACCGTAATTCGGGTTGACCGTTATTGTCTACAGCACCTATCGCTTTGGCAAGCTTTTATGACCAAAAATTGGGACGATCTGAGTATGGCTTGGGTGCCAATGCGCCGGCAGGCTTTACCGTCCCGCCGGTTTGTGAATAGGTGGCGCACTGACGGGGCCAACACAGCCCGGTTTCGGGGGGAATTTCATGAATAAGCGTCTTGTCCTGTGTTCTTGCGAAGGCAGTCAGAGCATCGCTGCCGATACGGTTTCGGCTGCGGCGGGTATCCCGTGTTCACGGGTTCATACGGCGCTGTGCACCACGGGGTTGCAGTCGGCCGCTGAAGAAATCGGCGCGGGCGAGGCGATTATCGCCTGCCAGCAAGAGCGCGCGCGGTTCGAAGATCTGGCCACCGAGTTGGGTGTTCCTGCGCCGGGGTTTGTTGACTTGCGCGATCGGGCCGGATGGTCGGACGAGGGCAAGAAGGCCGGCCCAAAGATGGCGGCACTGGCGGCAGAGGCGTTGTTGCAGACATCCGAAGCGCGGACCGTTGATGTGGTGTCCGAAGGCGTGTGCATGATCGTCGGCCCCGGCGAGGTGGCTTTGGCAGCGGCGGCGCAGGTGTCTGACGCTTTGGCCGTCACCGTGTTGATCACCGACGATGCAGAACCGCCGTTGGATCGCGGTTTGGATGTGATTTCCGGTCGGCTCAAGCGGGTCACTGGCGCGCTTGGCGGCTTCCGTGTGACCATCGACGCGCTGCGCCAACTCGAGCCGGGTGGGCGCGGTGCGTTCGGGTTCGGTGCGCCGCGTGACGGCGGCACCTCCGAGTGTGATGTTTTGATCGATCTGACCGGCGGCGTGTCTTTCGTGCCCGCGCCGGAAAAGCGCGAAGGGTATCTGCGGGCTGATCCGGCCGATCCTTTGGCTGTGGCCCGGCTTTTGATGGAAGCCACGCAGCTTGTCGGCACCTTTGAAAAGCCGCTCTACGTTCGAATGGAAGAGCAGCTGTGCGCCCATTCGCGTGCGGGTCAGGTGGGATGTACGCGGTGTCTGGACGTGTGTCCCACAGGGGCGATTGTGCCGGATGGCGACCATGTGATGATCGACCCGATGGTGTGTGCCGGGTGTGGGGCCTGTTCTGCGCTGTGCCCATCTGGTGCGATTTCCTATGACGCGCCGACGGTCGGGCATGTGATGCGCCGGATGGAGGTGCTTGCGCGCGTGTTCACCGAAGCGGGCGGCAAAGCGCCACGGCTGCTGGTGCATGATCGTGACCACGGGGCCGAGATGATTCGTCTTGCTGCGCGGTTCGGGCGCGGATTGCCGGCCGATGTGATCCCGATGGAATTGGATGTGATTTCTGGTTTCGGCCATGCCGAGATGCTGGCCGGGCTGGCAAGCGGATTTGCCGCCGTAGACGTGCTACTTGCCCCGCGCACAGAGCGTGATGCGTTGGACGGTGAATTGGTGTTGGCACAGGCGATTGCCGGGCCGGGCCGCGTGCGATTGCTGGATGTGGCGGACCCCGATCTGTTGCCCGAATTGCTGTATGGGGCTGACGTTACGGCCGTCGTGTCCGAACCGGTTCTGCCAATGGGCGCGCGGCGGCAAGTGGCACGGTTGTCGGCAAAAGCGCTGAACCCGGATGCCGTGGCCCCGATCCCACTGCCCGACGGGGCGCCTTACGGGGCGGTTCTGGTCGATACCGAGTCTTGCACACTGTGCTTGTCTTGCGTGTCGCTTTGCCCTTCAGGGGCGCTGATCGATAACCCTGACCGGCCCGAGTTGCGGTTTCAGGAAGACGCCTGTTTGCAATGCGGGATTTGTCGGACGATCTGCCCGGAGCAGGCCATCACGCTTGAGCCACGCTTTGATTTGAGCGATGCGGCGTTGGGCCAGCAAGTATTGAACGAGGAAGAGCCGTTCGCCTGTGTTGAGTGCGGGTCGCTGTTCGGGGTGAAATCCACGATAGAGAAGATCACCGAAAAGTTGGCTGGCAAGCATGCCATGTTCGGCAGCAGCGATGCGGCGCGGATGATCCAGATGTGCGACGATTGCCGCGTAAAGGCGCAGTTTGGCCGGTCTGATAACCCGTTTGCCATGGGCGGGCCGCGCAAGACGCGCACCACGGATGACTATCTTCAAGAACGCGGCGATTTTGGCCCGTCGGGGCGCAAGGATCACTGATGTCGGATCGGGGCACCCAGATCGGCGGGGGGCATCTGCTGTACAAAGGCAAGGATCGCGTCCAGCTCGTCCAGCGTGATTTCCACCGGCGCGATGGGCGAGGGGCGGTCAATCGGGAACGGGGCAGTCACATCGGTGATCTGGGTGAATGCGCCGTGCGGATTGAGTGCAAAGAACCCTTCGAAGCGGCGCGCCCAGTCGGCCATGGATCGCAACATCCCGAACGACGGGGTAGAGCCAAGCCCGTTCATACGGTTGCGGTCGTTGACGACATGGCAGCGCCCACAATGGGTAAGCGACAGGTCTTCACCCGCAACCGCATCGCCCTCATACGCAACGGCTTTGCGTTGAATGGCCGCCGCATCGGGGGCGGCGAAGGCAGGTTCACCCGCGGCCTCTGCATAGCTGTCGATCGTGTTGCGCCCCACGTCAGAAGTGAGCCAATCGGCAAAGCGGGTCGCAGCTTCGCTGCCGGGTTCCGACAGGCGCAAAACCGTGTCGCCGGCAACAAGGGCAGCGGGGCCATCTGCGGCTTCGTCCAGCGCAAGCGCGCCGGAAGGATCCAGCGTGACGCGCACACGGGTTTTGAGCGTGAAGCGCGGCAGCACGTAGGTCCACAGACCGGCGTTGGCCACGCTTTCCGGAACGGCAAGAGTTACGGTATTGTCCTGCGCAGAGGCGGGCATGGCCCACAGGGCAACGCACAGGGCGACGAATGAAATACGGATTGGCACTGGCCCTCCTCCCAAGGGGTGTGCCTGTCAGACTAGGCGCGGCATGGGCCGCCGGTCAACGGAGTTGAGAAACGGAGAAGATCACGATGAGCGATGACGACTTCAACATGAGCATGCGCAAGTTTCTGAAACAGGTTGGCGTGACCTCGCAGCAGGCCATCGAAGAGGCGGTGCGCGGCGCAGAAGGCGCTGGCCCGTTTGAGGCGAAAGTCGTGCTCAGCATTCCTGAGTTGGGTTTGGAGCACGTGGTTACGGGCACCATCAAGGGACAAGGCTGAATGGCTGTCACACGGGACGAGGTTCTGGCGGTGCTCAAGGGTATCGCCGACCCGGTAACGGATACGGATATCGTCGCATCTGGCACCATGCGTGCGCTGAGCGTGACGGATGGCAAGGTGCGGTTCGTTCTGGAAATCGCACCGTCGCAGGCGAAAGCCTATGAGGCGGTGCAGGCAGACGCCGAAGCGAAGCTTGGCGCATTGCCGGGCGTAGAGGCGGTATCGGTTGTGATGACCGCGCACAGCGCCCCCGCCGCGCCGCCGGACCTGAAGCCGCAGCGCAAGGCGGAGCCCGCCGGACCGCAGCAGGTGCCGGGCATTGACCGCATTCTGGCGATTGCCAGCGGCAAGGGTGGGGTGGGGAAATCCACGGTTTCTGCCAACCTCGCTTGTGCGCTTGCTGCCGAAGGGCGGCGCGTTGGATTGCTGGATGCCGATGTGTATGGTCCCAGCCAGCCGCGCATGTTGGGCGTGTCGGGGCGGCCGTCGAGCCCGGATGGCAAGACCATCCTGCCTATGCGTAACCACGGCGTCACGATGATGTCGCTGGGCCTGATGGCGAATGAAGATCAGGCGGTTGTGTGGCGCGGGCCGATGCTGATGGGCGCGCTGCAACAGATGTTGACACAAGTGCAGTGGGGAGCGCTGGATGTTCTGATAGTAGACCTGCCGCCGGGGACGGGCGATGTGCAGATGACCCTGTGCCAGAAGGCGAAAGTGGACGGGGCTATTGTGGTGTCCACGCCTCAGGATGTGGCGCTGATCGACGCGCGCAAGGGCATCGACATGTTCAATCAGATGAAGACGCCGATTTTCGGGTTGATTGAAAACATGTCCACCCATGTCTGTACCGAATGCGGTCACGAAGAGCATATCTTTGGCCATGGCGGCGTTGCGGCAGAGGCGGCCAAACTGGGTGTACCGTTGTTGGCAGAATTGCCGCTGGATCTGGACACACGGATCGCATCTGACGGGGGCGCCCCCATCGTGGTGAGCAAACCGGCCAGCAAGCAGGCGCAGACGTTCCGCGCCCTCGCCCGCCGTCTGGTGGATGAAGGCCGGGCATGACCGAGCAGGCCCAAAACGGCCCCGCGCCGGTTTTCCCGCCGCTGTTTCGCGGACTTGCGGACCCTGACCCGTTTGCCACGGGTTGCGCGCAGGCGCGTGCTGGTGTGGATGCCGGTTTGGTTCTGTTCGATTTGCAAATCGACCGGCTGTCTGCGGCCATCGTCTTTGCGCCCGAGGTGCCTTTGGCGGACGCTGCCGTGATGCTGCCGCTTTGCGGTGTTGGGTTTCAAAACGCCTTTGGCGCCCACGCGCCGCCCGAGGTCGCGGTGCATTTGGAATGGGGCGGGGCGCTTCGGATCAACGGAGCGGTCGCCGGGCGATTGCGCATGGCATCGGACGTTTCGGCCCCGCACGCGGTGCCGGGCTGGTTGGTGATCGGGCTGGAGCTTGCGATGATGGGCGCGTCGGCTGCGCCGGGGACCACACCCGACCACACGAACCTGTTCGACGAGGGCTGCGCAGACGTTGACCCGGTTTTGTTGCTGGAAGCCTGGGTGCGGCATACGCTGGTCTGGATCAACCGTTGGGCGGACGGCGATCTGCGCGGTCTTCATGCCGAGTGGTCTGGGCTGGTGCATGGCATTGGCGACCCGGTGGCCGGGCAAGATGGTGTGTTTCTGGGCGTTGATGACCAGTTTGGGATGCTACTGAAACAAGAGGCCGGTACGGTGGGTGTACCCCTGACGGCCCTGCTGGAGGAAACGCAATGAAATTGGCCCGTGCGATTCATTTCGACGAAAGTGATCGAAACGTGTTTCACAGCCCTGCGCGCACGGGCGAATGGTGCATTTCAGGCGGGTTTGAATTTTCGGACTGGTCCGAGGCGGATTTGACAGGCAAGGCGCGGCAAGCCTTTGCCAACGGATGGCTTGGGGTGGAAACCTTTGGCCGGGTTACCTTTGTTGCGGTCACGCAGGTCGAAGAGGGCGAATTGGACGCGCTTGCCGCCGCCCTGGCCCAGCATTTCGTCACGATGTACGGCGCCCCTTCTGTCGAGTTGGCCTTGCCCGTGGCCTATGAGGAACTGGCACAGATGGCCGCCCTGTGTGATGAGCATGACCCCAATACGCTGTTGACCGTTGCGCGCGAGCTGACGCCAGCGGGGGTCAACGAAGCGTACCGTTTCATCGAGCCGCAAGCCGCCGGGATAGAGCAGTTCGCGATACACGGTGATCTGGAGGGATAGCAGATGGCCTATGATCTTGCGTTGCCTCCCCGCGACGAAGCCGCGGTTGCCCGCGTGGTGACTGAGCTGAAGGTGCTGTTCGGGGATCGCTGTCAGACCGGTGCGGCCCATCGTGCGCAGCACGGGCACACGGCCTCGTTCATGGCGACGCAGGCCCCCGATGCGGTGGTCTGGCCCGAAAGCACCGAAGAGGTGCAGGCCCTGGTGCGGATGTGCGCCGCAGACCGGGTGCCAGTGATTGGCTTTGGTGCGGGCACGTCGCTGGAAGGGCATGTAAATGCGCCCGCTGGCGGTGTGAGCGTGGATTTCGCCCGCATGAACAAGGTTCTGTCGGTTCATACAGAAGATATGGATTGCACGGTGCAACCGGGGATCACGCGCAAGGCGCTGAACGTGCATTTGCGCGACACGGGCCTGTTCTTTCCTGTCGATCCGGGGGCGGATGCGAGCCTTGGGGGCATGGCGTCCACGCGGGCGTCCGGCACCAACGCGGTGCGGTATGGCACGATGCGCGACGCGGTTCTGGGCTTGAAAGCCGTGCTTCCGTCTGGCGAAGTGGTGACGACCGCGCACCGGGCGCGCAAGACGTCGGCCGGGTATGACCTGACGCGGCTTATGGTCGGCTCTGAAGGGACGCTTGGCCTGATCACCGAATTGACTTTGCGGCTGCATGGCATTCCCGAGGCGATATCAGCGGCGACTTGTTCGTTCCCGACGGTCGAGGCGGCGTGCAATGCGGTGATTGCGGTTCTGCAATACGGCGTGCCGGTGGCGCGAATGGAACTTCTTGATGCGCTGACGGTGCAGGCGCTGAACGCCTATTCGGGGTTGGACCTGCCAGTTGCGCCGATATTATTGCTGGAATTTCATGGCTCTGACGCCGGTGTCGAAGAGCAGGCCACCACCTTTGGCGAGATCGCAGCAGAGTTTGATGCCTCTGGTTTTGTGTGGACGGTGAATGCCGAAGAGCGCACCAAGCTGTGGCAGGCGCGGCACGATGCCTATTGGGCGTGTCTGGCGTTGCAACCGGGGCTGAAGGCGGTGTCCACGGATGTGTGTGTGCCGATCTCGCATTTGGCGGCCTGCGTGACCGAAGCGCAGAGCGAAGCGGCGCGGCTTGGGTTTCAGGTGCCGGTGTTGGGTCATGTGGGGGATGGGAATTTCCACATGTGCCTGCAATTCGACCATGAAGACGTGGCCGAGACGGCGCGCGCGCTGGGCTTCGTCAGCTGGCTGAACGATCTGGCCATCGACCACGACGGGACCTGCACGGGCGAGCATGGGATCGGGCAGGGCAAGGTGGCGTATCTGGCGCGCGAATTGGGGCCGGAAGCGTTGGGCATGATGCGGGCGATCAAGCGCGGCATCGACCCGGATAACATCATGAATCCCGGCAAGATCTTTGATCTGGGCAATGGCGGGCCAGCGGCGGGCTGAGACGCGCGCCTAAGTTCTGCCTGTGGCACCTGATCAAAAAACGCCCGCTTTGCGAGGAAAGCGGGCGTTGACGGCGTGCTGTGCGTGAAGGTCAGGCTTTGTGGCGCAGGCGCAGGGCGCCGATGCCGCCAAGGGCGCCAAACAGCATCAGCCCCGTGGCTGGCAGCGGGATTGTGGCCGTCGGCGGCGCGGCGGCTGCAAATGTGTAAACGTCGAGGGCGTTAACTGTGTGCCCGTAGTAGCTGTATCCGGAGTCGCCAGCGTAGGCCCCGGTATCCCCGGCATACCCGATTTGGCCTTGGGTGTGGTCGTATGTGTAAGAATAAGTGTACGCGGAATTGCCGCCAAGCGTACCAGCTCCGCCATATATATCGTGGCCACCACCAAAGGTTGGGAAGTAACTGACTCCAGCGTAAATGGAGTAAAACCCATAATAAATACCATTGATCTGCTCCTGCATCTCGCCGGTGGTCAGGTTGAAAATGAACGCGGCGGCGTCAAATTTGTATGTGTTGCCCGCCCAACTTGCCGTGGTATATCCGCCGATCTTTACCCGGTCGCCGTTTGTCAGGATCATGTCATAGATCGAAATCGTCGGCCCGGCCCCGTCCGCCGCGGCGTGAAAACTGGCCGCCGTCGCGCCAGTGGTGCCGTACCAGACACTGGTGAAATCAAGATCACCGAAGCCCAGCCAAGTCTCAAGTTGGGTTGCGCCTGCGTCGTCCAGAAGCGCGCCGCCGGTGATCGTGCCTGCGGATCCGGCAGTTGTGAGAGCCGTCAAGGCGACCCCTGCAAAAGCCACAGCGCGCGCTGCGGTGGTAAAAATCTTCATGTTTGAATCCTCCAAGTTTAAAACGGGCCGACCTCTGCACCACAAAGGCCTTCGACAAATCATCAACTTTTTGTTAACGGTTGTTACCCTCGGTTCAAGTCATATTTTGATCCTGAGATGCGGTTTTGGACCCTAGGTTACGTAGCGCCGGTTTTCTGAGCAAAATCCAAATTTCTGTGCATAAGGCCATTGTCGGCCCGATGCGCGGCGTCGCCTGCCGGTGTCAAATGCGGTGGACTTTGGCGGCGTCCTGCGGGACAACACGCGCTGTTCCCTATCTCTTACGCCCCGTGGAGTCTGCTATGCCCGCTGCCCGAAATTCCGCGTTGATAGAGGCGCGTGACGTGAGCCTTGCGCGGGGCGGGCGCGTGGTTCTGGACCATGTGGATTTTCGCGTCGACCGGGGTGAAATTGTGACGGTCGTGGGGCCGAACGGGTCTGGGAAGTCAACGCTGATGCAAACGCTGATCGGCGCGCTGACCCCGGATCAAGGGGCGGTGATCCGTGCACCGGGGCTTAAGATCGGGTATGTGCCGCAGTCTTTGCATATTGATGCGACGATGCCGATGCCGGTGGGCCGGTTTCTTGCATTGCCGCAGCGCCATAGCCGGGCTGAACAGGCCGAAGCGCTGGCAATGGTCGGTCTGGACGATGTCGCGCGGCAACCGATGACATCGCTGTCGGGCGGGCAATTCCAGCGGGTCTTGCTGGCCCGTGCTTTGCTGATGCGCCCTGATATTCTGGTTCTGGATGAGGCGACACGCGGTTTGGACCAACCGGGTACAGCCGCCTTTTACCGCATCGTCGAGGACCTGCGCGTCAGGCTTGGCTGCGGTGTTCTGATGGTCAGTCACGATCTGCATGTGGTGATGAGCGCGTCTGACCGGGTCGTGTGCCTGAACGGGCATATCTGCTGCCATGGCACCCCCGAAATTGTCGCCAGCGCGCCAGAATACCGCGCGCTGTTCGGGGTCGGGACGCAAGGAACATTGGCCCTGTATCGGCATGAGCACGATCATGCGCATGACGAGGCGGGCGCCTGCGGACCTGACCACGATCACACGCATGATCATACCCATGACGCCGACGGCGGTCATAGCGGCGGTAAAGGGATCAAGCACAACAGCGGAGCGGCGCGCGATGCTTGATGACTTCTTGATCCGCGCGGCTTTGGCAGGGCTTGGCGTCGCGCTGGCTGCGGGGCCGCTGGGCTGCTTCATCGTATGGCGGCGGATGGCTTATTTCGGGGATGCGACGGCCCATGCTGCGCTGCTGGGTGTGGCGCTGGCGCTAGCCATGTCGATTTCCATCTTTGCCGGGGTGCTGGCGGTTGCGCTGGTGCTGGCCGTGTCGGTGTCGGCGCTGTCGGCGCGGGGCGCGCCGGTGGATACATTGCTTGGGGTGTTTGCCCATGGCGGTCTCGCGGTTGGGCTGGTGGTTGTGTCGCTGCTCCCCGGTGCGCGCGTGGATCTGATGGGCCTGTTGCTGGGCGATATTCTTGCGGTTGGCAAAGTAGATCTTGCGGTAATTTGGAGCGGGGCGGTGATTGTGGTCGGCTTGTTGGCCTGGCGCTGGTCGGGGCTGTTGATTGCGACACTCAATGCCGATTTGGCGCGGGCCAGCGGGGTAGATGCGCGGCGCGAGGACCTGATCTTGATGCTGGCACTGGCGCTGGTGGTTGCGGTTGCGTTGAAAGTGGTGGGCGCTTTGTTGATTTCCGCCATGCTGATTGTGCCTGCGGCCACTGTGCGCCCGTTCGCCCGCACCCCCGAAGCGATGGCTGTTCTGGCAGCGCTTTGTGGTGCGGTCGCTACGATGGGCGGCATTGCCATGTCGTATCAGTTCGACACACCGACTGGCCCCACCATTGTGGCCACAGCAACAGCGTTGTTTGTTGTCAGTTCGGTGCTAATGCGGCGCCGTTAGAGCGCTGCTCAGTCCACATTGCCTTTGTCGGTGCCAAACCTGCGCCTGCGGCTTTGTTCCAGCACGCTGCGCCCTTGATAGACGGCCAGAAGCCATCCAACGATGAACCCGCCGAAATGCGTTTCCCAAGCCAGATTGCCAGAGAGCAGAACCCAAAAAACGAGGTTGTAGAGAACAAGGAAAGCAACGGCGCGGAGTGTGACCCAAAGCGGATCGCCATAATAGCGCCGGTCTAGGTAATCCCAACAGACCCATACACCAAGCAGGCCAAACAAGGCACCCGATGCGCCGACCATTGGGGCACTGCTGGTGGATAACAGTCCGAAACCAACCGATCCGCCCAAGGCGGTAATCGCATAGATGATGACGAAGCGTTTTTGCCCCACCCTTTCAACAATCACGGTGCCCAAGCTGGCAAGGGCGATCATGTTGACGATCATATGCACCGGGCCGCCATGGAGCAGGGCGTAAGTGCCGAACATCGTCACCGGCTGTGCCGGGAAGATTGGCTGTGCCCCCAACAGGATTGGTTGCCAGAAGGCGCCGATCCGATACGCGGCTGACCGCAGGTCTGGTGTGGCCCAGACCCCGTGGTCAGCCCCAAAAAGTATCACTTCCGGCAGTGCATTCAGCACAATCAGAATGATGACGGTAAGTGGTATTTTTCCGTAGAGGAAGCGCGGTTTTCGCTGCACTAAAGCAGCCGTTGCAGGATCGGAATGGATGACGGTCCCCTTACTCTGGCACGTATCGTGGCATGACTTTCAATGCTTCCGCCATGAAGGCTTGCACACGTTGGTCTGCTTCTTGTTCGGTCTCGCCGGTTCCGATCGGTGTTACGAACCGAATTATGGCACCGTCGCGTCGTCCGCGAGTCCAGCTGTCATAAACCACAACCAGCTTGGTAAGGAAATCGTTGGTCATACGCTTGCCGCGTTGTTCAAACCAGTAATAGACGAGCTGTTTGTTCACTCCTTTTTGGATGACCGACCGGTTCAACGTAAAGTCGCCATAGACCGTGTCCGGGAAGCTGACCTCGTAGGGATCAATACTAAACACTTCCCAACCGCCAACCGGAAGGCACACTTCAGGAGAGTGAATGCCACCCCCATTGGTCTGGTCGTCGTAATAGGCCACAAAGACGTTCACTGTGGGGTCGCTCCCGGCTTGATAGTTTGCCGAAACGTAATCATCTGCTGCCAAGGTCGCAGCCACTTCGGGATCAAGCGATTGGAAGGCGGCATATTTTCCGTCGATTTGCCGTGGGAAAAGCATGAACGGGGTGCGGTCGGGCAAAGTTGTCGGCGGCGCGGGCCACAGGATCAACGTGATGGACATTGCTGCGCCAAATACCACAGCGCAAACCATTGCCAAGCTTGGCTTGATGTTCAGGATGCGCGCAGCGATAGGGCCAAGGCCGTTTGTATCAAGGTCAATCGCCTCGCTCAGTGGCAATGGATTGGGGGTCAGCCGTTGCATGGCAATCGCCATCACAAACAAGATCCCGACGCAGGCAAGAAAAATCACCCAACCTTCGAAGAAATGCAGAAACCCTTCCGCTTGCTCAATCCCGTAATGGTTGACGAGAATACCGATAACACCGATTCGAAACGAGTTCATGAAAACAGTGATCGGTGCGGCCGACAGAAGAAGAACGGCTTTGTGCCAGAGCGGCCCGCGGTAGAGGATCGAAAACAGGTACGAAAAGGACAGGATTGGGAACAGGTACCGCAAACCAGAGCAGGCCTCGGCCACCTGCAGTTTGTACACACCCAAGTCGATGATGTTTCCATCAAGATAGACCGGGATTCGCGCCAGCTCAATAAACCAGACGCCGATCACCGAAGACACACCTTGCAGGAAGATTGTCAGCTGCCAGTACATGAATTGGGGCAGCGGAAGCATGAAGATCAGGTGGAGTACGGGGGGCCAATGTGTCCGCCCGCGCTCCCAGCCAAAGCCAATCAAAACCACGCCCATGACCCAAACAATAAAGGCGTATGCAGTAATGTCGGGGATCTGAACAAGGTTGCCGATCAGGCCAACTGCAAGACCAAAGGCAAGAACAAGAACGCCGGGCCAGCGGTTAACTGGCGCAGCAGGATCGACCGCCGGAGCCTGACGCAATTCGCGCAGGAAAAGGTATAGGGAGATCAGCGGGATCAGCGGACCATGGCTGTATTCAGGGGTCGACCATTCCGTCAGAAGGGACGCAAGGCCGAATTGAAAGACTGTTATCGTGCAGACCAACAATGCCACAAAAAGCCCCAGCCCCATCGGGTTGACGGGAAGAGAGCCTATCGAGATCACGGGTCGACTTACATTGTCCTGAACACTCATGGATACACCTTGGTGGCTTCAACTGGCAGCATCAATACACCAAGAGGCCGCAATTTGCATGAGCAAAAGCGGCCTCTACACGCATTGTTGTCAATGCCGTTTAACGGAAAGCTAATTGATTAACGCGCGCTCAAGAAGTCGCGCGAGACGCCGACGAAAACAGCGTTGGACTCGCGAAAGCCGTTGCTGTCCGAGTTGGCCTGCCTGTACCGATAGCCCATGTTCATGTTCCAATCTTGGGTCAGCGCATGATTGTACTGGGCGGTCACATTCAGCCGATCCGAATCGTCGCTTGCCCCATCTTCATATCGGGTTAAGCCGCCGTCGACGGCCAGACCCAAGGAAGAGACGTCTGTCAAAAGCTGAATGAAATTCACACGACCGGACGTGTAAAGAACGTTGCGACCATCTTCGTCGGTTGATGCAGACTGTCGCAGCCCAAGGCTCAATTCATTGTCACGGCCCTGTAGCGTATAGTCTATGTTGCCGACAAAGCGCAGATCGGTATCCTCGTTCGTTGACACGCCCAAATCGGCATCCAACGACGCGTTGTCCCAGTTCACCAGTTTGCCCACCGAAAACGTAAACCTTTGGCCGTTCTCATCGACATCGACGAAGCCGCCAACGCGTGTCTCCCCCCGTTTATCCAACGAGATAAGGCTCAAATCGCCAACGACACCTTCTTCGATTGTCGTGCCGCTGTCGCGATTGCTTTCGACACGGGAATACCCAAGGCGGCCACGCATCGACAAAGCGGGATTGATGCTTGCGTCGATTCCAACGTCGGCGCGGCGGGTTTCGCGATCAAGATTGTCGCTATCTTCATATTGCTCGCGACGATATTCGCCGCCGGTCGTGAACCGGAGGGTTTGAGAAAGGCGAAATCCGATTTCAGCCCCGCCGGTGAATGATTGGCGATCATACACATCCGGGTCAGTGTTGTCGGTGTAATCAATGTCAAAGGCGCGCGCATACGCGCCCAAACTGACTGGTCCGTCTTCGTTGAAGTCGAACCCGGCATTTGCGCGCAGGCTGCGCCGCGTTCCGCCACCGGTTGTATCATCAAACCGACCATCCGAATCGACATCCGAGAGTGGATCAAAAAAGTCCACATCCGCCTGTTGGGCAACAAAGCCAAAACGGATGTTGTTGTCATCGATTGTGCGGTCATAATCCAACCGCACGATAGGATTGTCGGCACTAACGTCGTCATCCCTTGAGGGAAGATCGGCGGCGCGAACAGATCCTTCTGCGCTTAGGTCTAGTCGATCGACAGGTGTGAATGTCGACAGCCCGAAGCCGAGTGTCGTGGTCCACAAAAGCGCGTTTCCAAGGGAATCGCGGCGCAGGTCATAGTTGTCGTTGAATTCCAGATCGGACGAAATGAAAGCGGACCGTACTGCGCGGTCGGCTTCCTGTGCATGAACGATCGGCGCCGCGATACTGCTTAGTATCACGGCTCCGGTAGTAAATCTGATTAGCCCCACGGCTGGCGCTCCCGTCACTCGAACAGACGGCGCTCAGGCACCAAGATTACATCGCCATCAAGCAACGTCGCGTTGCCGGAAATTTTGGCGCCATCGCCTGCGGCACGCAGATTGAAGGAGTAAACGGCTTCCTGCCCGGTGCTTGGATCTGTGCGGCGCAGCTGAATGCGTTTGGTTGCGGCGAACGACGTAAAGCCGCCAACAGAAGCAAGCGCCTGAAGGAATGTTGTGCCTTTTTCCAATTCCTTTTCGCCAGGGTTGTTCACCTCACCGATGACGTAAATCGTGATGTCCCGGCCACCTGTACTTGGCGGCGAGTTCAATTGGTTGATCGACACGAAGACTGTGGGCGCTGTTGCGAAATTTGGCGCTAATGCGGTGATCAGGGATTGCTGCACCTGAGATACTGTACGCCCCGCTGCGCGCACGTTGCCTGCGAAAGGAAAGGAAATGTTGCCATCGGGAAGCACAAGCGTATTGCGGTTTAGGCTTGCATCTTCAAGCACTTCAATAGCCAGAACATCGCCAACCTCAAGGTTGTAGGTCTGTGCCTGGCTCATGGTTGCGAGCATCAGGGCGGCCATCAGGCCGAAGAGGAATCGCATGGTCACTGCCTTTCAATTGGTGTCGTCGCAAAGCTACCTTTGCGCTTTTGTGGAAGTTACGCACAGCAAGGTTCGCTGAAAAAGCGATTTTTGGCGAACAAGTTCGGATTTGAAGTTGTAGTCATGGGAATGCAACAGGTTGCAGCGGGTTGTTCGCGTGGTCCCTCGGGACGTCAGTTGGCGTGAAAGAAGTCATAGATCGCTTCGGCCAAACTGTCCGAAATGCCATCGACTGCTTTCAGATCGACAAGGTTTGCACCGGCGACCGCCTTTGCTGACCCAAAATGTGCCAAGAGGGCCCTTTTACGCCCGGCACCGACACCCGGTACGTCATCAAGTGGCGTGGCGCTTATGGCCTGTGCCCGCCGGGCACGATGCGCGCCGATGGCGAATCGGTGCGCTTCGTCTCGCAGTCGTTGCACGAAATAGAGCACCGGATCATTGTGGCGCAGGGCGAAGGGCCGTTTGCCGGTGCGATGAAACTCTTCCTTGCCTGCATCCCGGTCAACGCCTTTGGCAACACCAACCATCGGGATGTCGTCTACACCGAGATCTGCCATGATCCCCGCCACTGCGCTGACCTGTCCTGCGCCGCCGTCAATAAGCAACAAATCTGGCCAGGTGCCTGAGCTGCGATCAGGATCTTCTTTCATCAGCCGTTCGAAGCGGCGCGTGAGAACCTCTTTCATCATGCCGAAGTCATCGCCCGGTGTCAGATCCACGCCTTTTATGTTGAATTTGCGATAGGCGTTTTTCATCAACCCTTCTGGTCCGGCGACGATCATTCCGCCGACGGCATTGGTGCCTTGAATATGGCTGTTGTCGTATACCTCGATGCGCTGTGGCGGGGCAGGGAGATCAAAGGCTTCGGCAAGACCAGCCAACAATTTGGTTTGTGTTGCGCTTTCAGCCATTTTGCGGGCAAGGCTTTCACGGGCATTTCGGGCCGCGCCAGCCACCAATTCGGCTTTTTCGCCGCGCTGTGGAACGGCAATCTCAACCTTGCGTTCGGCCTTTTGACTGAGCGCTTCGGTCATCAGGTCTTCGTTGTCGATCACGTTGGACAGCAACAAAAGCCGAGGAGGCTGCTTGTCGCCGTAGAACTGCCCGATGAACGCTTCGAGCACTTCGGCAGCATCTGCCCCCGCGCCGGTCCGAGGGTAGAAATCGCGATTGCCCCAATTCTGGTTGGCGCGGATGAAGAACACCTGAACACAGGCTTGCCCCCCTTCCATATGAAGCGCGATCACGTCCGCCTCTGCCACGGTGCGGGGGTTGATGCCTTGCGTGCTTTGGACTTGGGTCAGGGCGCGAATGCGGTCGCGCAGGGCCGCTGCGCGTTCAAATTCCATCGCTTCGGCAGCTTCGGCCATTTTGCCAGCCAGTTCTTCCTGCACGCGGGTCGATTTTCCTGACAAGAAGCGTTCGGCGTCTGCCACGAGGGCGGCATAGGCCGGTTTGTCGATTTCACCCGTGCAGGGGGCGGCGCAGCGCTTGATCTGATACAGAAGGCAGGGCCTTGTACGCGTCTCAAAGGTGGCGTCGGTGCAAGTCCGCAAAAGGAAGACGCGTTGCAACTGGTTCAGCGTTCGGTTCACGGCACCGGCACTTGCAAAGGGGCCATAGTAATTGCCCTTCGATGCCTTGCGCCCGCGGTGCTTTCGGATCTGCGGAAAGGCGTGGTCCTTGGTGACCAGAATATTGGGAAAGCTCTTATCATCGCGCAGAAGCACATTATAGCGAGGCTTGAGTTGCTTGATGAGGTTTTGTTCCAGAAGCAGCGCTTCGGTTTCCGTGCGAGTGGTCAGAAACATCATCGACGCGGTTTCCGAAATCATCCGCGTGATGCGCCCGCTATGCCCGCCAGAGGGTCGCGAATAGTTCGAAACACGCGCTTTCAGGTTCCGCGCCTTGCCCACGTAAAGAACCCTGCTTTCGGAATCGAGCATCCTGTAGACACCGGGAGAGCCGTCCAGCGTTTTCAGATAGGACTGAATGCACTCGTATCCGCGGGGGCCTTCAACGGGTGTTTCGTCGCGTGGGTTTGGATTGTTCTCATAGGGCATCGGGGTAAGCGCGATTCTCAGGTTTCCAGCATGGTTTGGGTTGCAGGCTCAAGTAAAAACATATGCACGGTTTCTGTGGATAACTCTGTTGGTAAGTTTTGGGATACCCGGATTTTTCGTTAAGAACACGGCACTTCGCCGGGGTGCCCAATTTTTAGGCGCGTTTTTAAGTCTCTGTAATTGCTAGTTATTTTTATATGCCTGCGGTAGCGGACTGAAACGAATGACTTTTTTGTAAAGGAAACATGACCCTACCGTGAAAGGTGTAAAACTCTGGTATGTTGCCTATTCCACGCCCTGCACATCGGGGGTTTGCCACGCAAGGTGTTGGCCGCCATCAATTGCCAGCATTTGTCCCGTTACAGCAGGTGCATGCAGAAAGTACAGCAAGGCTGCTGTTATGTCGTCTGTGTTCGCGCCACGTTCTAAAATAGTCGCTCGTCGCTGATCGGAAAATTGGTTTGCGGTTTGTTTCGCCCCCTGCAACGTGGGCCCGGGGCCAATGGCGTTGACCCGGATCGTTGGTCCAAGAGCTTGTGCAGCGGTGCGTGTAAACGCCCAAAGGCCCATCTTTGCGATCGTGTAGCTCATGAAATCGGGTGTAAGCTTGTGAACCCTCTGGTCGATCAAGTTGACGACAAGCCCGCTTGCTTTTGGCTCTCCGGCTGCATCGGTGGTAGTTGGTGGAACTTGAGTGGCAAAGCTTTGCGTCAGCACCACAGGCGCGCGCAGGTTGCTTTCGATGTGCCGGTCCCAACTTTCACGGGTCCCGGTTTGGATTGTATCGCGTTCGAAGATCGACGCGTTGTTGACCAGCACTGTGAGTGGCCCGCCAAGCGTGTCTGCGGCTCGATCCACAAGCGGTGTGGTCTGCGTCTCGTCCAATAAATCGGCCTGAAGCGCGACCGCATGCCGACCTTTGGAGCGAATCTCGTCAACCAAGGTGTGCGCTGCCTCGCCCGAGCTTGCGTAATGGACAGCCACATCCAGCCCGGCATCTGCAAGTGCGAGCGCCATGGCGCGCCCCAACCGATGCGCTGCGCCGGTTACCAAAGCTTTGCCGTCCATCGTCGCGTCCTCCTTACACAAGCAGGAGAGAGAGATAGCCCAGATATGCAAGGGTCAACACGGCCCCGGCGGGACGATTGACATTCCATCCAAGAAAAACGAACGGGGCGATCAATGCGGACGCGCCGAGCATGACCCACAGGTCAAAACGAAGAAACTCTGCATCGACCGGGATCGGCCCGACCAATGCGGTGATCCCTATAATCCCAGCGAGGTTGAAGATATTTGAACCAATCACATTGCCAAGCGCCACATCCGTTTGATTGCGCAAGGCGGCCATCACGGTTGTCGCCAGTTCAGGGGCAGAGGTCCCTAGCGCCACAAGAGTGAGGCCGATCACCGTTTCGCTAATTCCAAAGTCGCGCGCGATGTCCACGCTGCCATCCACCAAGAGGTCTGCGCCAAGCGGCAACCCGATCAGGCCCAGCACCAGAAACAGAGCGATTTTCCACGCGGGCATTTGCGGGTCTGCGCCTTCAAGGTCTTCTTCAGCCGCGGTGCAGGATGCGCCAAGCCTTCGGTGAGTACGTGCGCGGCGGAACTGATCAGTCAGCATCAATACGAGTAAGGCCAAAAGAACAAAGCCATGCCACCACGTAAGAGGGCCGGTGACGCATAGCGCGATGAACACAAGAGAAATGCCCATCATCAAAATGTAGCTGTGCCGTGTGTCGGACTCTCCCGTCGACAGCCCTTTCATCAGAGCGGGAATGCCCAGAACCAACAAAATGTTCGCGGTGTTGGACCCAACGACATTGCCCAATGCAATGCCCGGTGCGTCCCGCAGGACCGCTTGGACGGAAACAAGAAGTTCCGGAGCGGATGTGCCAAGCGCAACGATCGTCAGACTGACGATCAAGGCCGGTATTCCCAGCCGAAGGCTAAGGTTCACCGCGCCTTTCACCAAAGCATCCCCTGCAAGCAGCAGGATTGTCAGCCCGAGGGCGACATAGATCCAATCCATTCCTAAGACCTTTTATGTTCACACGGGCAGGGTCCGCGGCCAATTCGTGGTCGTCCGCAAGACTTGCATTTTTTTGATGTCAGTCGCGGTGGCCCAGGCATGCGAAGCCGCCCGAACATTGCCAATGCGACCATTCCAATCAGGAACAGGCTGACGATCTTTATCAACACTTACAGGCCGTAACGCGCGTACAGGGCACGTTCTTCTGCGTGGGCGAGCGCGTCGCCAAGTACTGAAGCGCCAAAACGCTGGAACAAACTCCGTTTCATCCCGTAGCGCAGGAAGCGAACCTCATCGCCGAAGCGGTGTTTCATCACCGGCACCACATGACCGATGCTGTCTGCGAGCCCTACTTCTATTGCGGATTTGCCAATCCAGACCTCGCCGGTAAACAGATCGCGATCTTCAGGAAGCTTGTCTTGGCGTCGCTCTGTGACGTGATCTTTGAATGTGCCGTGCAGATCGTCAAGCAAGACACGCAGTCGGGCCACGTCTTCTGGTTGTTCCGGGCGGAAGGGGTCCAACATGCTTTTCGAAGTGCCAGCCGTGTAAACGCGGCGCTCGATGCCTTGCCGAGTGATGAACTCATGCGCGCCGAACGATGCCGAGATCACACCGATGGAGCCAACGATAGACCCTGGATCGACGATGACCTCATCGGCTGCACAAGCGATCCAGTATCCGCCAGACGCAGCGACGTCTTCGACAAAGGCAAGAACGGGAATCTCCGTCTCCTTTGCGAGGCGGCGAATCCGCGCCCCGATGAGAGAGGACTGTACGGGGCTTCCGCCGGGCGAATTGATAATCAACGCCACCGCCGAGGGCTTGCCGCGCCGAAATGCTTTTTCCAGCATAGGGGCAACGGATTCGTCGTTGATAGAGCCCGAACGTCCGCCTGATGCGATCATACCGGCCAATCGCACCACCGCGACGCGCGCGGGTTTTTTCACAAAGGGGATAAAGCGTCTCATGCACTCGACATAGAGTGCCGTGGTCCCGACAACAAGGTAGCCGAGGCTTGAACAGCAAAAGCCCCGGCGCGTTTGACGGGGCTTTCATTTCAGGATGGGCCGGTCGTTACCAAAGTGCTACCAAATCACCGGCTGTTGTACCGGTCGACAGAATTTTCCGCAGACGCAGGGGCAGCATTGTGCCGGCAGGAACGGATATGAAACTGACGGTTACGCCCGATGCAAGCTCGGCTTGGATTTCGCCCGCTGTGCCGACATAGATCGCCCGTGTCACATGAGGCAGGTCTGCTGCGTCGCTTGGCACGATCATGTTGCCGTCAATCGCCGGTGACGTCAGTCCGGGTGTGGTATTTGAATACAGGTCGGCCATATCAGGTTCCTTCATTTGCAACATTGCGCCGCCGCACTTTCGGGTTCGTTAGAGCCTGGTTGCGGGACGACTTGTTCAGATTCTGTTTGGAAAATCTGCCCCAACTCGATTAATTCCGGGTTGTTCGGGCGCACGGCTGCGCACAGTATCACGCAACAAGCGCAACCAAAGGGAACCACATGCGGGCTGCTGTCCTTGGGTTTTACATGCTTCTTGCCCCAACTGTGGCCCTAGGGCAGGTGGGCGGAAATGCTTCCGAAGCTGTCGCGGCCACGTCCGGGGTGCAGGTTCAAAGCACGGTGACCCCTGCGGTGATCAAGGATGGTCTTGCGCCTGTTACCCCGTCAAATACCCGGCGCGATCCCATGACTGGTGCCATAGACGTTTTTTTGCTGCCGGAACCTGGGCGAGAAGACCTGCCGGTGATCGACCCTAACAATACACGGCCGGAAGCGGGTTTGTTGCGGCGTATCGATGCCGCGGGTAATGCCGCCGGACTGTCCCAAGTACTTTATGACAATAGAGATCGAGGGCATTCTGATCTTCAGGAAATGGCGTTTCCGCAAGTGTCCCGCACACGGTATGACGAAGCTTTCACATCTCGGATGCAGCACAATGGAGTTGCGGGTCAGTTTATGTTCTCGCTGCCCACGATTGGCAATTCCTCGACGGCGCTGACCCGCACACCGATTGCCCGCAGTTTGGGTCGACTTGCGCTTGGGGATCAGGCGAGTGCATTGCGTAGCTACCGGCTCTACACATCTAATCAGATGTACGTCTATCCGGAACATCGGGACTATGACGCTGATACAGGGGACCGTTTGTTCGCCTCGGCGCCCTATTTCATGTTGTCGCAAGGGTCGTCTTATCGAGATCAGCCTTTTGTCGAAGCATTGTTGCTGACGACTGCTGCGCTGCAACCCGCGACCTTCGACCGCTTGGTCGACCTGAAACTTCTTGCTCCGACATTACAGATGATATTGCGCAGGACATTGGCTGGGGTGCGAAACGATACTGATTACGTGTCCCCACGCGCGCATCCACCTGTGTTCCACTCCAACCAACTTCGGCATGGTGCGGCAGTTGGGTTTGCCAATTCTATTACACCTGACACGATTCCCCCAATGGTCCAGATCAGCATGGTGTCCGATTTCAAGGCGCGCCCGGCGGTGGACTATCTTCCGGGGAATATTGGTGAGGTGCTGTTCACCACGCCATCGGCCGTCGCGCGTGCATGGCGAAGCTTTGACCATACGCGGAGGATTACCGTAAGTGCGGCAAAAACAGAGGATCCGAACAACCGTCCCTTACAGTTTCATTGGGCTGTCCTTCAGGGAGACCCCGAAAAGATCCAGATCACGCCCCAGGACGGGTCGGGCACTGTCGCGGATATCGACATAAAGTGGCATGATCGATTTGCACTTTCGTCGACAAACCCCATGACGAGCCCGCGTGTAGATATCGCGGTTTTTGCGGATAACGGGGCACATATCTCTGCCCCAGCGATGATTTCAATTCTGTTTCCCACATTTCAGGAAAGGGACTATCGGCCGAATCCGGATGGGGAACTGGAACTCCACAGTTTGGGCTATGCGCCGACAAGACCGGAAGATCCGTACGCAGATCCATTGATCTGGCCGGTTGAGGACTGGCGTGATCAGATACGGCGCAATCAAGAGGGTGAAATTGTCAGTGTCACCCGAACATGGACCAAGACAGGCCGTGTACAGGAGCTTCAGCGTGTTCCACTCGGGTGGCTAACGACCGACGAGCAAGGGAGACCTGTCACTCAGCAGTTTCTTGCCGCTCAGGGCTCCAAAGGAGCGTTGTCCTTGGAGGCCCGAGTTATCGGTTCGGTATCTGATCAGTAATAGGACTGATCGTACCCATAGGTGCTTTTGCTATAGCGTGTCTTATTAAGGACTACGCCCATCACGTTGGTAGCCGTCGCAATCTCGGTCTCGGTGATATCGACCTCGTCGATCGATGTCATTTCCGCCGCGGCGACAAGAATTGCAGAGTCGACAAAGTCCAGAAATCCGATGGTGTCATCACTTGCCAGAATTGGCGGCGCATCGAAGAGCACGAGATCAGGTTCAAACTTCTTCTCGACGGCAATGAGTTGCTCGCGAGCGAACGCACTGTGCAAGATTTCCGAAGAATTTGCGCTGGGCACCCGATTGGTGCCGAAGGCAAGGTTGTTTCCATACGCGACCATATGCGCCTCGGCCGGTTCTTGCCCGCTCAGCACCCGTTCGAACGCCAAATTTTCTTTGATGCCAAGAATGTTGGCGATCTCGGGGCGACGCATGTCGATTTCAATGACCAACACGCGCAACTCGCTTTGGCGAGCGAGGCTGAAAGCCAAGTTTGCGGTGACCGTGGACTTACCGCATTTCGCGGTCGGAGATGTGACCGCCACGCGTTTCCAATTATTCGCCTTGGTTTGCTGCAGAAGCTTTGTGCGCATCATGTCGAATGGTTGCGCCGCGTGACCCCCGAAATAGGACACGACCCGATTGTTTTTGAGCAGTTTTTCGTTGGGCATGAACTGCGGCAATGACTGCCACGCGTAAGAGGCGTTCGATGGGACCGCTGGCGTTGCCGAGGTGGGGGGCGTTACTGCCCGCGCCTTTTCGGCAGGCGTGCGTGGCACCGCTGTTCCGGATTCTTGGCGCTTGTCTCGGGCGCGGCTGAGGGCCTCTTGAAGTCGTTCCATCAATTCACCTCGAAAAACATTGCATACGCTGCGGCTGTGGACAGGATATGTTTCATCCTATCACCGAAAGTCCAACGCGATTGAACAAAGACTCGATAATCGTATCGAGCGGATAAACAAAAGAGTGCATTGCGAACAGACTAAGCGGCACCAGTACAATCAACACACCTGCGGTCCCGAAGATAACAGTGCGCCGAAGGGCGACTTCGCGATGCGTGCGGATGTAAGGAAGCACAGCAAACGGCGTAATGCCCAGTCTGTTAGTAAGCTCCATAGGTCGACGGATGGAGCGGTTAAGGAACTCCATCAGGACGATCAGCGCCAGACCTGCGAACACACCAAAACCCGCACCGGCAGCCGCGATCAATGGGCGATTCGGTTTGGTCGGGCGCTCAGGTGGGGTCGCCTGTTCGATCACCGATGTCCGCTGTCCTTTCGATAAAAGCTCGATACGTTCACCAGTGGCAGCAACAGAAAGGCGATTAACAGCTTGGTTGTACTGGCCTTGAATGTTGTCAAAGTCCCGCTGAAGTTTTGCCAGTGTCACGCCATTCGCAGGAACGTCGCTGATCTGCTCCTCGATTTCTGCGATCTCGGCGGAGAAAACTTCAATTTCGGCCTGCATCTCTTGAATGCGGCGGTCGATGTTGTCCATCTCTGCCTGGAAGCGGACTTCGCGTTCGTTGCGGGGCTCGCCGTCCAACACGTTTGGTTCATTTCCTGAGTCTTGCTCATCCGCATCGTCTTCGGGCGTTTCCACAGCGCCATTGAGCTGCTGCTCGATTTGGGCAACACGTGCCTTGAGCATTGTTACCCGGGGGTTGGTTGGTGAGAACACCAGAAGCGCATTGTTCAGTTCGTCTTGTGCGGCTTTGAGTTGCTGCTCAAGCGGAGAGCCTGCCGCGCTCGCATTGATGTCGCCCGTCACACGAAAAATGGCTTCGATCCGCTTCTTTTGTTCCTCAAGGTCAAGGATGCTTTGGCGATTCGTGCTGCGTTGGGTTTGCAAATCATCCAAGCGGGTGCGGAGGAACGATAAATTGGTAGGAACCGCCATGCCAACTTGGTTTTGGAAGTCGATAAGACGGACGCTTTGGGCGTCAAGTTCCCCGCCAAGCCGATCAACTTCTTGCCGAAAGAAAGCCAGTGTATCAGAGGCTTGCTCTGTCCGGAGTTCCAGATTTTGCTGAAGCACAAGCGTCACAAACTCGTTGGTGACCTCGGCAACGGTTTGCCGACGCTTTCCTCGATACGAAATCGTCATGATCGTCGACGTTTCAGGGCCACGCTTCGAGGCTGTCGTGCTGTTTTGGGAGAATGTTACACGGTCCCGCATGTCCTGAACAATGCTCGAGGCCGAAAGACGCACGCCCTCTTCATCAGGTGGATACAGATCAAGCCGGTTTGCCACGTCAAGAAGGTTCTCTCGTGACAGAAGGCGCTGTTGAATAATGAGCAGTTGCTCGTTTGCGCCTGTGTTCACGGTCGAACTCGCAAGCCGCTCGGGGATCTGTTCCGATTCCACGAGCAACGTTGCCTTCGCTTCATATTCAGCCGGGAGAATGATTGCGACTGTCAGGCCAATCGATGCAAACAGAGCTGCCACGACGATAAAATAGGGGCTGCGACGCAAAAAAATCGAAAAGTAGTATTTCAGATCAAGCTTCATTTGCTTGGCCTCCGTTCAGACTTGCAGCCCCAAAAAACACACCATCCCCCAACACGCTTTCTATGGTTTCTTTGGTCACCATATGTTCTTCCGCAGAAAATGCGTAGACGAGCCCGAGATCACAAATTTGATTCACGAGACGCGGGACGCCCCCAGTCAAATCGTGGATCATGTCGAGGGCATCATCAGAAATCTCTCGTCCCGTGCCACCGGCGACGTGCAGACGGTGCGCAACGTATGCACCGACAGTGTCGCGATTCATGGCGGTGAGGTGAAAACTAGATCCAACACGTTGCACGAACTGCTTCAGTTCCGGGCGCAAAATCAACTCCCGCAGCTCAGGCTGCCCGACCAGGACGAGTTGTACCAACTCATCCTTGTTCGAATTGATGTTGGTCAGCATGCGCAACTCTTCAAGCGTGTTCACGTTGAGGTTTTGAGCCTCGTCGATGATCAAGATGACTCTTCTGCCGTTCGCATACGTCTCAAGCAGAAAGTCCTGTAGATGTTGAAACAGACTCACATAAGAAGCCGCCGGATCGAATCTGACACCAAGAGAGTGAAGCACCCACTGCAAAAGCTCGCCGCGGTCACCTTGTGCATTTGAAATGAGGCCGACAACGACGTCTTCGGGAAGGGTCTTGAGCAGGTGTTGGAGTAGCGTGGTTTTACCGGCGCCAATTTCTCCCGTGACGACCGTTATTGGCGACCGCGTGAGCACGCCATACTCAAGCATCGTGTAGGCAAGCCGATGAGTTTTCGACCAAAAAATGAAATCTGGATCGGGCACTAGGGTAAAGGGTCGTTCGTGAAACCCGAAGAACGAATTGTAAATATCGACAGGGGCTGTTGTATTCATGTTCCTACAATCCGGCGCGGAAAACTCAGAACGCCGCCAAAGATGCCTTTGCAAGGCACAAGACTCTCACTCACCAATCACTCACCAGCGTCTTTACTCGCAAAACGGTGCTCAGTGAAAGCCGATTAAATGACAACGCTTAATTGTATGCAAAGTGCGCATCGCCGCAAGACAGCGTGTGTGGGAATGTCGCCACACAGGCGGCTCAAGAATCATGGAAGCTGATTTTCTCGCATAGCGCGAGTTCGAAGTTGCCTCAAATGTATGCGTAGACCTACAAAATGATGCCTGAATGACCGGCAAGTACGTTAATCCCTGCGTCTGCTTTTTGCTTCATTTGATGAAAAGTTCAGGTTTTTCCTTTTTCAACAATGACTTGCTTCATTTACCTAAAATCTGAAGCGCGCTTCTGAAATGTTGAAACACATTGGTTTTACATGCTAAGGATAGTTTGACTTTGAAGTTCGGTGAGCTTCGCGTCGATTTTGTTGCTCTGGGTATACGTCGTTCGTACCCTTCTGGTGTTTGAGCGTGGTTAACTAAAGGTAGGTTCTTGTGACAGCACATTTCCCGAATTCCTCCAATGTAATATCGGAACTGGTCGATTACACGCCACGGGACAGCCTCTATCGGGATGTTATCAAGCGCGGTTTCGACGTGGCCTTCGTCTTGGTCTCGGCACTTTTTGTTCTTCCAGTGGTTTTGATTCTGGCAGTTATGGTCATGCTGGATGGCGGATCACCGTTTTATGTTCAGCAGCGCGTCGGTCGTGGTGGTCGCAGTTTTCCCATGCTCAAGCTGCGGTCTATGGTGAAAGACGCAGACCGGAAGCTTGCAGACTACTTGGCATCCAACCCTGACGCTGCCGCTGAATGGGAAACCACACAAAAGCTGCGGCACGATCCCCGGATCACTCTTGTCGGACGGGTCATTCGCCGCACCTCCTTGGATGAGCTTCCGCAGTTCTGGAATGTTCTTCTGGGTCATATGAGCGTTGTTGGCCCCCGCCCCATGATGTTGTCTCAGCGCGAACTCTATCCAGGCCAAGCTTACTACGCTCTGCGACCCGGCGTTACAGGTCTGTGGCAGGTTGGTGACCGCAATAATACGTCTTTCGCTGCCCGTGCTCAATTTGATGCTGATTACTATCGCCTGGTTGGTTTTGGCAGTGATGTGTCGATCATTTTGCGGACGGTCCGTGTCATGCTGCGTGGAACCGGTGTTTAAGGCTTAGTTTCCGGCTCGCACACGGTGTCTGATTAACCTGTTCGTAAGAAACACTGATGACCCTATGATTGTCTTGTAAGAAAACGAGGCTCGGAAACTCCGGGCCTCTTTGCTTTTTGGTAGGTCTATACGTACATAGAAGATAAAGTGCCTTACATACGCTGGGATCCATTATGAAGATTGCATCAAAAACCCTCTTGGCAGCCCTGCTTGGCTCGACTCTCTTGTTGTCCGCTTGCGAGACAGTGGAAGACAAGGCCGAGGCGAAATACCAAAACGCTGTGGAGCTGAACGAAAGCGGCGAAGTTGATCGCGCTCTTGTCGAACTGCGCGGTGTGTTCAAGTTGAATGAAGAGCACCTCGAGGCGCGAAAGCTCTTCGCAAAAATTCTCGAAGAGGACGGGCGAACTGAAGAAGCGTTTTCGCATTATATTCTAGTCGCCGAGATGTTCCCGGAAGACTTCGATGCGCGTTTCAAGCTTGCCGAACTAGCCACCTCGTTTGGCGCGTGGGACCAAGCCAAAGTCCACTCGGATGCGGCAAAGTTGCTGCAACCTGATAACAAAGAACTGCAGCCAATCCTGTTGTCCGTCGAGTATAGCGAAGCCCGGCGAAACGCCGATCCAGAAGCGCTCGAGGCGATTTCTCAACGTGCCGAGGCTCTGCTGAGCGAAAATCCCAGTGATATTCTATCGCAACAGATCGTTCTCGATTCCCTGATGCGGCAGGGTCGCTTGGACGAGGCGCTTGAGTCAGTTGAAGGTGCGATTTCAATTGATCCATTGAACCGCCAGTTCAACCAGATCAAATTGTCTCTTTTGGCACAATCAGAAGACATGGTCGGCTTGGGCGCGCATCTCCGCGATATGGTCGAACGCTTTCCCGAGAACCGGGAAGTCCGCACAGCTTTGGTTCGGTGGTATTTGGCAAACGACGACGCGCAGGGTGCAGAAGATTTTGTGCGGCGTTTGATTGAGCGTTCCGGTGATGAAATCCCGCCGCGCTTGGCCCTCATTCAATTCTTGAACCAAGTTTATGGTGTCGACAGGGCGCTTGAGGATGTCGATCTTCTTATCGAAGAAGGTCTTGATGACATGACGTTCCGACTTCTCAAGGCGAGCTTGCTTTTTGATAAGGGTGAGCGAGAAGTTGCCATTTCTCAGGTGGAAGAACTGATCGGGGATCAAGAGAGTAGCGACGAAATTCGCAATCTCCAGACAACGCTTGCGCGCATGTTGCTTGCGACTGGTGAAAAAGAAAGATCTCAAGAAATTGTTGCCCAGGTCTTGGCTGAAGATCCGAATGATCAGAGTGCGTTGAAACTGCATGCGAACTGGTTGATCGAAGAGGACAAAGTTCGGGATGCCGTCCTTGCATTGCGTACTGCCCTTGATCAAGAAGCAAGCGATCCTGAAACAATCACATTGTTGGCTCGCGCTTACGAACGGGGCGGCAATAGGGAACTGATGGCGGAAAGCCTGTCCTTGGCAGTTGAAGCGTCCAACGCTGCACCGACCGAGTCGCTCAGATATGCCCGTTTCTTGATTGCTGACGAAAAATATCTTGGCGCTGAAGACGTGCTTCTTCAGTCCTTGCGCCTGTCGCCGGCAAATATTGACCTGCTGCGCAGTTTGTCCGAAGTGTATTTGGCTTTGAATGACCTCTCTCGTGCAGGTCAGGTCGTTCAAGCGCTAAGAGGGCTGGGAACGGACGAGGGGGCAGCTCTCGCCAATGGCGTTCAAGCCGCTATCTTCCAACGGTCGTCGCGGACGGATGAAAGCATCGAATTGATGCAGAACATGATCAAAGAAGGGCAATCGGCCCTTGTTGCTCAAACAGCTATTATCCGAACCCGACTGGCGAACGGTGAAGTCGAAGAAGCGCGGAGCTTCATGAACGATCTGCTTCGGGACACACCGGAGGAAAGCCCAGATCGCGTTGGCGTCTTGTTTCTGAATGCCGCTTTGACCGCAACAGAGGGGAATTTTGACGCGGCTCGTGCCACGTATCGCGATATCTTGGCTCAGGATCCGAGCATTGAAGCCGTATGGCGCGCGCTGGTCGCGACAGCGGTGCGCGAGGGCAAGATCGAAGATGCGATGAGCATCGTGGACGAGTCCCTCGTCGCATTGCCGAAATCGGCTAACCTGCGGTGGATAAAGGCAGGATTGGCAGAGAAGCAAGGCATGATTGATGAGGCGATCGCCCTCTACGAAGAGCTGTACGAAGACGATACCAATTCAACGATCATTGCCAACAACTTGGCCAGCATGATTACGACCTACCGTGATGACGACGAAAGCCTCCAGCGTGCCTTTGTCATTGCGCGACGTCTGCGCGGTTCGGACTTCCCTGCATTCCAAGATACTTACGGTTGGATTGCTTATCGCCTTGGTAACTTGGATGATGCCCAAGAAAACCTGGAACCGGCGGCTGATGGCCTGCCGAACGACCCGACAGTGCAATATCATTTGGCCCGCCTCTACGAAGCAATTGGACGGAACGAAGACGCGATCCGATATTACAACATCGCTTTGGACCTATGGGGTCAAAGTGTGGTTCCACTGGTAAAGCAAGCGAGGTCGGAACGGGATGCTTTGATGGCTGAAATGAAGGCCCTTGAAGACGGCGTTACGTCGCCTGCATCGCAGCCAACCGAGTGATCAAGACGGCACGCTCTGACATGTCAGAGCGTGCCGCCGTTCTTCTTACAGATGTGCGTGGCCCATAGTGGTGGGCAATCCACCCGCCCCAGTTCCTTGCCCGATCTATATGCCAATAGTGGTGCCCGCCGTCTGAATTCGCGGCCACGGCAGGGCCAAAGGATCAATCCGCTTTCCTGCCCCCTTGCGAAGCGATACACCGCCGCCATGACTTGGAACATTCCCAATATTCTGACGGTCTTGCGCCTTTTGGCAGCTCCCGCCCTTGGAATCGCTTTCGTTGTGTTCACCCGTCCGACCGCGGATTGGGTGGCTCTCGTGCTGTTTGTTGGTGCATCCCTGACAGATTGGTTTGATGGCTTTTTGGCGCGTCGATGGAATCAGACAAGCCGGTTCGGGGCCATGCTCGATCCGATTGCTGACAAGGCGATGGTCATTATCGCGCTGACGCTTGTGGTCGCCCTTTCCGGGTTGAACCCTTGGCTGGTTGTGCCGGGCGTTGTCATTCTGTTCCGCGAAGTTTTTGTTTCCGGTCTCCGCGAATTTCTGGGAGCTGATGCTGGTCGCCTGCGCGTGACGCAACTCGCCAAATGGAAAACAACAGCGCAAATGGTGGCGATTACGCTGCTGTTGGCCAGCCTTGGGCTTCAGGAAAAGCTGTACTGGATGTATCGCAGCGTTGATCAGGCCGGTTTCTATGCGGCCATCGCATCCGGGCCGTCAGATTGGAACGCAACGTGGGTGGTGGCTCGCAGTGCATGGGCAATTGGTTTTATTGGCACGGCGTTGTTCTGGGTTGCGGCCATACTAACAGCAATCACCGGCTGGGATTACTTTAGAAAATCGCTACCTTTCCTTAGGGAGGATCGCAAATGACGCTTGATGTTCTGTATTTTGCTTGGGTGCGAGAACGGATTGGCCTTCCGCGCGAAACGTTGGAAACACAGGCGGCGACCGTCGCCGATCTGGTTGCGGAACTGTCTGCGCGCGAAGAACGCTATGCTGCGGCCTTTGCTGATACGTCCGCATTGCGCGTCGCCGTTGACCAGGCGTTGACAGACTTTGATGCGCCGCTCACCGATGCGCGCGAAGTTGCCTTTTTCCCGCCGATGACGGGGGGCTGATGACCGTTAAACTTCTAAGTGCGCCCTTCGATCTTGCAGCCGAAACCGACGCCTTCGCGGCTGCACAGACGGGGGCAGGTGGGATCGTAACGTTTACCGGTGTGGTCCGCGACGCGGAAACCGGCACGCTTGAGCGTATGGAGATTGAACACTACCCCGGCATGACCGAGCGCGCGCTTCAAGATATCCGCGATGCCGCTTTGGCCCGCTGGCCCTTGTCGGGAGCCATGATTATTCATCGCTTTGGAACGTTGCGACCGGGTGAGACAATCATGATGGTGGCAACTGCATCCCGCCACCGTGCCGATGCCTTCGCGGCGGCAGAGTTCCTTATGGATTACCTGAAATCGCGCGCGCCGTTTTGGAAGAAAGAAGTGACCGGGCAAGGCGCAGCTTGGGTGGATGCGCGCGATGTGGATGAGGCCGCCTTGGAGCGTTGGCAATAAACGCTCCGGCCCGTGCTGCGGTCGCCGCTTAGTGCGTGTGGCCAAGCCGGGCCAGTTCGGCGCGTAAGGCTTCGCTGTCATGGCGCGCCTCGCGCAACCCTTCCATGGCAGCGCGAAGTTCGGCCTCGGCCTGTGTGACTTGTGCTTGCAGACGTGTTTCCACGGATACGCGCTCGGCCATCGCGGCATCGCGTGTTTCTTCGGCATAGTGCAGAGCCTCGGCCATGGCTTCAAGCTCGCCTAGCTGAGATGATGAAACGTGGGACAGACGGCTGACAAGCCAGTGCGTGAGAAAGCCCAAAAGGAATGCCCCGAACAACAGGATGCCAGTGGCGATAATCAGTTCAGTCCTGTCCATCCGATGTCTCCTCGCTGGCCTGTGTTTCTATCTCTGGGTCAGCCGATGCGGCCGCGTCTTCCACTATGGGCGCAGGAGGGCCCAGTAAAGGAAACTGCAGTTGGAAGTCGATCCGTCTGTTGGCCTCGCGACCATCCGCTGTGTCGTTGTCTGCCACTGGATTGTCTTCGCCGTAGCCGACTGAGGTCAGTGATTTGCTGGAAACGCGCTCTGCAATCAGTGCGTTCAGAACGGCGTCTGCGCGAGCTTGGCTCAGGCTTTGGTTCATTTCCGCGCGGCCTTGGCTGTCAGTGTGCCCGCCCACTTCCATTGCGATCCCCTCGCAGTCGCGCAAGACCCTGCCGATCCGGCGGACAATGGATAGCGCGGTGGTGTCCAGTTCGATAGACCCAGGCCCAAACGTGATCTTGTCGCGTTCTTGAATAGCCCGGACCTGCGCCAAACATTCTTCGGCGGTGGGCAAGGCTGCGACTGGGTCCAATTGCTCACGGTATGTGATATCCAGCTTTATCGCCGCAGAAGGCCCCAAGGCTGTCGTCAGCCGCCCTGCAAGTGTCGATGACAACCCCTGCGTCCCCGTTGTGCCAGACAACATTATCATCGCCGGTGTGACGCTCAGGCGTCCCGATTCAAGTGCGCTGAAGGCTTCAAGACCAGCCAGCACACGAAGGCTCCAGCCCTCTGGCAGATCACTGCGCCGACGCAGCGCAATGGTCAAAGAGTCGGCCGGGAAACGCGCGTCTGCAAAACTATCGACCATTGTTTCGGCCTGTGCATCAGGCAGGGGGCCCCGCACTTGGATTTGACCCTCAGGGCTTCGCGTGGCTGAGAAATTTGGGGCTGCGGAGGACGATGCAGGTCCGCCATCGGTGCCGGATGGAACCATGACGACAAGCCTGTAGCCATCGGGCAACGCGGCTTCCAACCGAGCCCGCGCGGCATCAATCGCCGAGGGGCTGCTGGCGGCGTCGGGCGACAATGTGACGGTGAGATCGGACAAGGTGACAGCGCCGCTGCCCAGCCCATGCAACGCAGTGATCGCGTCTACTGCAACGCGATCCCACGCCGCATCGGGGGCACCATGGGCCAAAGTGCACGGCGCTGAATCAGGGGCAAGCCCGGCGGTCACGGCAGCGGCTTTGATTCTTGCGGCACCGGCTGGGCTGGATGCGGCGCAGGCATCAAAGGTCGCAGCGCCGCCCGCAACCCGAAGCCGCGTTACGAACGGTGAAAGTGTGGGCAGCGGAATCCTTAGGTCAAGCGCCAGCTCGATGTCGTCTGGCAAGCTGTCCCGTAGTGCAGCCTCAAGCGTTGTTGCAGTAGCGCGATCTGTTGTACGGCCCTTAACCGAGAGCCTGCCGGGGGTGAGAACCACGCGCGCTTCGGGAAGGGATTGCGTGGCTTCGATGGCAGTGGAGATTCCACCCGACCACCCGTCAGGCGCGGCATCTGCGCTTGCGGTCACAAGCGATGATACCTCCAGCCCCACCGTTGCGTCGGCGATTGCGGCAAGCAACGCGTCTTCGGCGTCAAGCCCGCCCGGCAGCAGCCCCAGAGTGGTCACTTTGTTCCCGGCGCGCAAAAACTCCAACCTGTAGTCGGGCATCGGCACGTCCCGAGGGGGCGCAACCGTCATTGCATCCCGAATATTCGCCGGATTGATTTCATCGCTGGCGGAGCGGAGGGCGCGGAACCGTGCGGTTTCATCGGGGGCTGTTCCACTTAGCGTGGCGGTCAACCCGTCGGTGTCTACAACCGCCCAGCGAAACCCATCGCGCAACAGGGCAGCCGCGATCGCATCCCGGTTTTGGACTTCGATCAGGTCGGCGGCGGTCATCGCAACCCACACGCTTGCCCCAGCTCCAGCACCAAGCGCGAGCAGGCGGAGCACAGGTTGAAGAGTGGATCGCATGAAGGTGCCTCAAGTGTTGCGGATCGATCCTGCTCTAGGCGGTTCGCCGGACCTTGGCAATCAATCGGGCTGGCGATGGGCGGGCCGTGGGCGGCGTCAGATCAGGGTTGCCAGGGCGAACCCGAGCACAACGATCAAGCCGGCGTCCCGATTTGACCGAAAAAGTTTGAGGCATCTTTCGCCGTCGTGAATGTCTAAGCTGCGCAATTGCCACACCATATGCAGCCCCATACCCGCCACACCCGCAAGCGCGAGCGCCCGGCCAGACGATCCCGTGTCAAAGGCAAGGTCTACGGCGGCGGTCATCAACCCCATTGTCAGCGCCAGAAAACCACCCAGCCAAACCGGCGAGTTTTCGCCGAAAAGCCGTGCGGTGGACTTCACCCCGATCAACGCATCGTCCTCGCGATCTTGGTGGGCATAAATCGTGTCATAGAAAAGCGTCCATGCAATCCCGCCAAGGTAGAGCAGCCCAGCTGGCCACCCAAGCGCACCGTCATGGGCGGCCCAGACAAGCAGCGCGCCCCAATTAAACGCTAACCCAAGGAAGATCTGCGGCCACCACGTAAACCGCTTGGCGAACGGGTAGACGCAGACCAAGGCCAGTGATGCGACCCCAAGGCCGATGGCCACCCAGTTAAAGGTCAGCAGAATTCCCAACGCCAGCAAGGCCTGTACGCACATCCAAATCACTGCGCCCCGCAAGGTGACTTGTCCGGACGGTATGGGGCGCGACGCTGTGCGCGCCACGTCGCCGTCAATGTCCCGGTCGGTGATGTCGTTCCAGGTGCAACCTGCGCCGCGCATCAGAAACGCGCCAATCGCGCAGCCAAGGATGATCCATGCGCCTTTCCAGCCCAGCCCATCACCGGACGCGGCTGACAAAAAAACCGCCCACCAGCAGGGCAGCAGCAAAAGCCATGTGCCGACGGGCCTGTCCGCCCGGCTCAGCCTGAGCCAGGGGCGCGCGGCCGGCGGGGCGTATCTGTCGACCCAGTTGCCGATCGCCGCATCCGCAACAACCTGGTCCGGGGCCTCTGGTGCTTGGCGCGCGTCGGTCATATCAAGTGTCCCATGTCATCTGTTGCCAAAACCCGGCTGTTTCTGGACCAACCCCTTGCCGAGGGGCAGACCGTCGATTTGCAGCGCGATCAGGCCCATTACCTGACGGGCGTCATGCGGCTTGTTTCCGGTGATGCTGTGGCCGTGTTTGATGGTCGTTCAGGGGAATATCTGGCTCATCTGGGGCAGGCTGGCAAGCGCAGCGCGACGTTGGTGATCGGTCCGCAGACCGCGCCAATACGTATGCCGCCTGATCTGTGGCTGCTTTTTGCGCCGATCAAAAAGGCCCGCACCGATTTTATCGTCGAAAAAGCGGCTGAAATGGGCGCGGCGCGGATTTGTCCGGTTCAGACCGATTTTACCAACTCCGAACGCATTCGGCGCGACCGGCTTCAGGCCCACGCGGTGGAGGCGGCAGAGCAGTGCGGCGGCACCTTTGTGCCCGACGTGGATGACCTGCGCCCACTGTCCCGACTGCTTGACCACTGGCCCGAAGATCGCCGTTTGATGTTCTGCGACGAAGATTTGGCCGGACCGGTCAGCGCGCTGCCTGCGATGCCCGGACCTTGGGCGATTCTGATCGGGCCAGAGGGCGGATTCAGCCCGGCTGAACGCGCGCGGTTGCATGCTCATCCCGCCGCGCATCCTGTCAGTCTTGGCCCGCGCATTTTGCGGGCCGATACGGCGGCCGTGGCCGCACTTGCTCTGTGGCAAGCGGCGCTTGGGGATTGGCGATGAGCTTCGTGCGCCCTGAACTCTTGGCGCAGGCCCGGCGTTGGCGCGAAGCGATCATTGGCGGGGTCTTGTGCCTCGTGGCGCTCTGGCTTTGGCTGCGGGGGTTCGGGTTGGTCCATTGGCTGGCTTTGCCCGTGATGGGGATTGGGCTGGCGTTGGCGTGGGTCGGGGTCCAGCGCGGCCGGTTTCGCGGCGCGGGAGATGGCCCCGGCGTGGTTCAATTGACCGAAGCACAGATCGGCTATTTTGGCCCGCTGGAGGGCGGGGTCGTGGCGATTGATGCGTTGCGGGCAATCACGCTTGATCCGACGGGGCATCCTGTTCACTGGGTTTTGTATCACCCGGACGGTCCCCCATTGCACATTCCTGTGACTGCCAAAGGGGCTGACGCGCTTCTGGACGCGTTCACGCAGTTGCCCGGTTTTCGTCTGGAAGCTGTTCTGCGAAGGCTCGCGCAGCCTGGTGAGGTCACCCAGATGATTTGGTCGCGCGCTGGTCCGGGCGATGGAATGTCGTCGGTTCAGCGCCTCGGCTGATCTTGCCGGCATTGACACCTGTTCTAATCCGCGCCACCTGTGCCAATTAGAACAGGTGCAGAACGGAGCGTGAGCCATGTCGATACCACAGTCGGGCGGCGGCTTGATCGAACATCGGGGCCAGTTGGCCGAATACCTGTCTTCGGGCTGCAAGCCGAAGGAAGATTGGCGCATTGGCACCGAGCACGAAAAGTTCGGCTATTGTCGCGACACGCTCAACCCACTGCCGTATGAAGGGCCCCGGTCCATTCTTGCGATGCTCGAAGGGCTGCGCGACGCCTTTGGTTGGACCGAAGTGCGCGAAGCCGGCAAGCTGATCGGGCTGGAAAAAGACGGCGCGAATGTCAGCCTTGAACCGGGCGGGCAGCTTGAGTTGTCTGGCGCGCCGTTGGTGTCGATTCACGAAACATGTGACGAGGTGAACACCCACCTGCGCGAAGTGCGCGACGTGGCCGACAAGATCGGCGTTGGGTTCATCGGACTTGGGGCCGCGCCGATCTGGACGGGTGATCAGATGCCGCAAATGCCCAAAGGGCGTTACAAGCTGATGACCGACTACATGGGGCGCGTCGGCACCCATGGCACGCAGATGATGTACCGGACCTGCACCGTTCAGGTGAATCTGGATTTTGGGTCCGAAGTCGACATGGTCCAAAAGTTACGCGTGGCGCTGGCGCTGCAACCTGTGGCAACGGCGCTGTTTGCCAATTCACCCTTCTTTGATGGCAAACCAAACGGTCACAAATCCTGGCGGTCCCGCATCTGGCGCGATCTGGATGCAGACCGCACGGGGATGCTCCCTTTTGTGTTCGAAGACGGCATGGGATTTGAACGCTGGGTTGAGTACATGCTCGATGTGCCGATGTATTTCGTCTATCGCGACGGGCAGTATATTGACGCGCTTGGCCAGTCGTTCCGCGACTTCCTGAAGGGCGAATTGCCCGCGCTGCCGGGTGAAATGCCGACCCTGTCGGACTGGGCCGATCACCTGACGACGGTCTTTCCCGAAGCGCGGATCAAAAAGTTCATCGAAATGCGCGGGGCAGATGGCGGCCCGTGGCGCAGGCTTTGTGCGCTGCCTGCCTTGTGGGTCGGCCTGATGTACGACCAAACCGCGCTGGACGCAGCGTGGGACGTGGCAAAAGGCT
Organism: Meridianimarinicoccus aquatilis; assembly: GCF_004358675.1. Lineage (GTDB taxonomy): Bacteria > Pseudomonadota > Alphaproteobacteria > Rhodobacterales > Rhodobacteraceae > Meridianimarinicoccus > Meridianimarinicoccus aquatilis. Next base: position 84,272 of record NZ_SMZO01000007.1, read on the forward strand.
GGGATGCTGAAACCCGCGAAGCATGGCGCGTGGCCGCGTCGGTTGACGGGTTGCAGGCTCAGGTCAACGGCCAATCCATGCGCGATATCGCGGCAGAAGTTGTGTCGATTGCCCAAAGCGGGCTAAAAGCGCGCGCCTTGCCGGGGGCAGGTGGAATGATCGAAGATGAGACGCATTTCCTGAACGCTTTGCAGGAAAGTGTTGAAACCGGCCGTGCCCCGGCAGACGAGTTGCTGGAACGCTATCAAACCGATTGGAACGGGGATCTGACCCGGATTTACGGCGACTACAGCTATTAATCAGGGGCGTGGGGACGCGGCTGTCCAAATCGTGTGTTTCGGGCCGCGCTTGCTGCGCCCGGCACGCACGGATGCCTCTTGAACGTCGAAACCTGATCGGGTGAGTCGCTTTGTGAAAGCCGCGCTTGGCTCTGCTGACCACACGGCCAGCACCCCGCCGGGACCAAGCGCCCGGCGCGCCGCCTGAAGCCCGGTGGCCCCATAAAGCGCGTCATTGCCCGCGCGGGTCAGCCCATCAGGCCCATTGTCCACATCAAGCAAGATCGCATCAAAAGCGCCCTGTGATTGCCGGATTTCGGCGCAAACGTCGCCGATGCGAATTTCGACCCGAGGATCAGACAGGCAGGTCCCGAACACCTCGGCCATGGGGCCACGCGCCCAATCAGCCAACTCTGGCACGATCTCTGATACGGCGACGCGTGCACCCTCGGGCAGAACCGCAAGCGCGGCGCGCAAGGTGAACCCCATACCGAGCCCGCCGATCAAAACGCGCGGCGCAGAGACCCCGCGCAGGCGATCAAGGGCGGCGGTTGCCAGCACTTCTTCAGATCCACCAAGGCGGCTGTTCATCAACTCGTTCCCGCCTCCCAGCCGGATCGAATATTCGGTGCCCCGTTGCAGCAATCGCAGGGTTTCGCCCTGCGGTGCCTTTGCGGTGGCAAGTTCTATCCACGGCAGCATGGCGTTGTTCCTTTGTGTCGCCCAGTGGCCTATCCGATCATGCCAGCGCGGTGAAGACGCGATGTTCACGTCGGGACATGGATATTAAAGTTCATTTTATGTTCTTGCTCGTTTACGGTCCGATCACGGGTGAAAGGGGTGCAGAACGTGGCGGGCGCAGGGTATCTCGACAAGCTGAATGACAAACAACGCGCGGCGGCGGTGTTTGGTGTGGGCGCGGACGCGCTGCCGCCGCCCTTGTTGGTGATTGCGGGTGCAGGGTCTGGAAAGACCAGCACGTTGGCGCACCGCGTGGCGCATCTGTTGGTCAATGGCGCCGATCCGCGCCGAATCCTGCTGATGACGTTTTCACGCCGCGCCGCGACCGAGCTGACCCGCCGCGTCGAAAGGATCACCGCGCAAGCCTTGGGCACGGGCACTGCCGCTGAGGCGCTGACTTGGGCGGGCACCTTCCACGGCATCGGTGCGCGGATTTTGCGGGAAAACGCCACTTCAATCGGGCTGCACCCGGAATTCTCGATCCATGACCGCGAAGACAGCGCGGACTTGATGAACCTCAACCGCCATGCGTTGGGGTTTTCCAAGGCCGAAAGCAGGTTTCCGGCCAAGGGAACCTGTCTTGCGATCTATTCCCGTACGGTGAATTCTGAAGCCCCCTTGGCAGATGTGCTGCGCGATCATTTTCCGTGGTGCGCCTCTTGGGCAGAAGAACTGAAGCGCCTTTTCGCGGCGTATGTCGCGGCCAAGCAGGCACAGAACGTGCTGGATTATGACGATCTGTTGCTGGCATGGGCGCAGGTCATGGCAAACGACGCGTTCGCGGCGCATATCGGCGATATGTGGGATCACGTGTTGATCGATGAATATCAAGATACCAACCGCCTGCAGGCACGCATCTTGATGGCGCTGAAGCCGGACGGGCGGGGATTGACTGTTGTGGGGGATGATGCCCAGTCGATCTATGCGTTTCGGGCCACCACAGTGCGCAACATTCTGGATTTTCCGAACGGCTTCACGCCCCCGGCAGACATTATCACGCTAGACCGGAATTACCGATCGACGCAGCCGATTTTGGCGGCGGCCAATGCCGTTATCGGACAGGCGCGGGAACGGTTTGCCAAGGATCTGTGGACAGATAGAAAATCGGCGGACAAGCCCCGCTTGGTAACCGTCGGCACAGAAGCCGAACAGGCGCGATTTGTCGTGGATTGTGTGCTGGAGGACCGCGAGACGGGCACACGGCTCAAGGATCAGGCGGTGCTGTTTCGCACCTCCAGCCACGCAGTTCAGCTAGAGGCAGAGCTGACGCGCCGCAACGTGCCATACGTCAAGTTTGGCGGGCTGAAGTTTCTCGACAGTGCCCATGTGAAGGATTTGCTGTCCTTCTTGCGGTTGGCGCGCAATCCACGCGACCGTGTCGCGGGATTTCGCGTGCTGCAACTTATCCCCGGCATTGGTCCCAAAGCAGCGGCCGATGTGCTGGACGCGCTGGATTTGTCCGCCGACCCGCGCGCGGCTTTGCATGACGTTGCGCCGCCCCGCCGCGCCGGGGCTGATTGGCCGGAATTCGTGCAGGCCATGACCACCGATGCGCCGTGGCCTGCCGCATTAGGTCAGGCGCGTGCATGGTATGACCCGCATCTGGATCGGGTCCACGAAGATGCCGACGCGCGGCGGGCCGATCTTTTGCAACTCGAACAGATCGCTGCCGGGTATGCGTCTGCCGAAGCGTTCCTGACCGATTTGACGCTTGATCCGCCCGATGCCACCAGCGACACGTCGGGGGTCCCCCTGAAAGACGAAGATTACCTGATCTTGTCGACGATCCATTCCGCCAAGGGGCAAGAATGGAAATCGGTGCATTTGCTCAACGCTGTGGATGGGTGCATTCCATCCGATCTTGGCACCGGGTCCACCCATGAGTTGGAAGAAGAGAGACGGCTTTTATACGTTGCCATGACGCGGGCGAAGGATCGTCTGACGCTTGGGTTGCCATTGCGTTTCTATGTTACCCAGCAGACGCGGAATGGTGACCGGCACGTCTTTGCAATGCGGACGCGGTTCATTCCGACCGAGATTCTTGGACAGTTTGATGCTTTTCACTGGTCTCCGCAGCATCACGGTGGCCAAGCGCGGCCCGCGCCGCCGCCGATAGATGTGGCGCAAACGATGCGTCAGATGTGGACATGACAAGGGGCGCTTTGCGGTCAGGCGCGGGGGGCGTTGGGCAGGATGTCTTGTTCGATCATGGCCAAAAGGTCGCCAAAATACCCTTGTGAACGGGCGGGGCGCGTTGGGTCTGACGTGATCACAATGGTCAGCGCGCGATCTGGCACCACAACGACGACCTGTCCGCCATAACCCCGCGCCAAGGCAAAACGCGCGCCATCCGCGTTGCCCAAGAACCAGCCAAGCCCATAACCAAGGCCGGACCATGGCGACCGGGTGCGGGCGCGAAAACTGTCGCTGACCCATGCTGAGGGAAGCACCCGATTTCCCTGCCACATCCCGTTCAACCGAAACATTTCGCCAAACCGGGCCAGCGCGATTGGTGCCAGCGCCATTTCGTTGCCGCCCATGTAAAAGCCTTGTGGATCACGGGTCCAGGCAGGGATATCGATCCCCAAAGGGGCCCCGAGCCATTCACGGGACAAGGACAAAAGGCTGCGCCCCGTGACCTCGGCCAAGACGGCTCCAAGCACGTGCGTGGTGCCGGTTGAATACAGCATACGCGCGCCGGGTTCGGCCACGAAGGGGCGCCCAAGTGCGTCTGCGATCCAATTGCGGCTACCAACCCATGCGCCGTAATTGCCGCCCGATGTACGTTCCAGTCCGGCTTGCAGTGTAAGGAGGTTTTCCACGGTCAGCAGGGCGACACGCGGGTCAGCGCCGGATGGGATGAGGCGCGGGGCCAAGTCCCCCAGCTTTGCCTGAAGGCCGGGCAATTCGTTGCGGTCGATGGCTGCGCCGGTCAAGGCTGCCACGACGGTTTTCGAGACGGATTTCACGTTGACCGGGGTGTCGAGGCCGGGGCCGCGCACCCGCTGTGCCACAACTGTTTCGCCGTTCTTGACGATCGTCAGGGAATGGAGTTGGTCCAAACCCTGCGCCCGGCGCGCCGCAGCCGCGAAGGGATTGGACTGGGCCCGCAGGATGCCGGGCAGGGCAAGCGCGGGAGCGGAAAGCATCAATGCGCGTCGGGTGATCCGGGTCATGGCGGGCTCCGTAGGTGTGTGGTCTACAAGATCGTGCCGCGGCACCGAAAGGCCAGTCACGTCCTCGCGAACGGGTCCTCGGGGTATTCCACATGAGCGAGGTACAGGCCGTAGGGGGGGCAGACCGGCCCGCAAGCGGCGCGGTCGCGGGCCTTTAGCGCAGCGGTTACGTCATCCGGGGTCCAGTGACCGCGCCCGACGCGTTCCAGCGTGCCGACAAAGCTGCGGACCTGGTTATGAAGGAAGCTGCGCGCGCGCACGTCAAAGCGGTACTCGATCCCTGTCGCATGGGGCACTTCGGTTATGGTCAGCCGATCCAGCGTCTTAAACGGGCTGTCGGCCTGGCACATGGTGGACCGAAACGTGGTGAAATCATGGTGGCCCAAGAGACGGTCCGCACCTTCTTGCATCGCGGCACTGTCGAGCGGTTTGCGCACTTGCCAGACCAGTCCGGCCTCAAGCGTGATCGGTGCGCGGCGGGCGACAAGGCGAAACACATAGTGGCGACCCAGTGCGGAGAACCGAGCATGGAACTCATCTGACACCGGGGCGACGCCGATGATGGCGACCGGGGCCGGGCGCATATGGTGATTGACTGCTTCGCCAAGGCGGAAAGGATCCCACTCGCGCGACATGTTCACATGGGCGACCTGCGCGGTGGCATGTACCCCTGCGTCGGTACGCCCGGCTGCGGTGATCTTGTCGATGGACGGGTCAAGGCGGCGCAGCGCAGCCTCAATAGTCGCTTGCACGGAGGGATGATCATGCTGGCGCTGCCACCCCCGGAAGGGGGCACCGTGATATTCGATTTTAAGGGCATAACGAGGCATTTGCTCCGATTACCCGCCACGGGGCGCGGCGACAAGTCTGCATGGGCCATAGGGCGGGAAGGCTCCCGCCCGTCTTCGACATCTGCCGATGTCTTATCCCGTTGGGCGTGGCAGGCTTCGCCTGCGGGTGCGCCGGGCTGGCAAAGTAGCCAGCGACCTCATAAGTGTTGGGGTAACAAGAAAACGAGGGACGAAACGTGGTTTTGGGACGATTAGCCGATGGCGTGACGCGTGGGATTGAGGGTGTGGGCCAATCGGTGAGCGAGCAGTTCTTCGACCCGACGCTGCGGCTTGGTGTGACGGGCCTGAGCCGCGCCGGCAAAACGGTATTCATTACATCCTTGATCGCCAATCTGATTGACCGGGGCCGCATGCCGCAACTTGCGGCCGCAGCAGACGGGCGCATCCTGACGGCGTTCTTGCAGCCCCAGCCTGACGACACGGTGCCCCGGTTCGATTTCGAGGCGCACAATGCCGCGCTGACCGCGACCGATCCGCATTGGCCCGACAGCACGCGCGCTGTGTCGCAGCTTCGCTTGTCGCTGCGGCTTCGGTCAGGGGGGCTCTTGGGCGGCATCACCGGACCGCGCACGCTGCACTTGGACATCGTCGATTATCCCGGCGAGTGGCTGCTTGATCTAGGGCTTTTGTCCAAAAGTTATGCCCAGTGGAGCGCGGATGCGCTGGACCGGATGGCGACGCGCCCCGGCGGTGCTGAAGCAAAAGGGGCGATTGCCGCAGTCGATGGTACGGCAAAGTTGGATGAGGGGGTCGCGCAGTCCTTGGCGCAGGGCTTTACCAGTTATCTGATCCAGGCGCGCGCTGCGGGGTTTTCGGATTGCACGCCGGGCCGGTTCATTTTGCCGGGCGAAATGGCGGGCTCGCCGGTTTTGACCTTTGCTCCTTTGCCTCCCGGCCCGTCCCCGCGTGGCTCCTTGCGGGCAGAGTTCGCCCGGCGTTTTGACGCATATAAAGCCAAGGTGGTGCAGCCATTCTTTCGCGACCACTTTGCCCGCCTTGACCGGCAGATCGTGTTGGTCGATGCCTTGGGCGCAATCCATGACGGCCCGCGTGCGGTTGAGGATTTGCGCCGGACGCTGGCCGATACGCTGACCGCGTTTCGCCCGGGCGCAAACAGTTGGCTTGGCAGGCTTCTGGGCGCGCGCCGGGTGGACCGTATCCTGTTCGCGGCCACAAAGGCGGATCACCTGCACCATATACAGCACGCGCGGCTGACTGGATTCATGGAGGCCTTGGTGAAAGATGCTCGGGCTCGCGCCGATTTTGCCGGGGCCAAAACATCGGCCATGTCGATTGCCGCGTTGCGCGCGACCACCGAGGAAACGCGCATGCATGATGGGCGTGAACTTGACCTCGTGCGCGGGCGGTTGCTGGAGGACGGTCGGCAAGCGGCATTTTACCCCGGTGATCTGCCGCAAGATCCGTCTGTTTTGTTGTCGCCGGCACGAGACTGGGCTGAGTCGTGGCTGGACGAGGATTACCAGATCATGCGGTTTGCCCCGGCGCGTCTGCACCTTCGCTCGGGCGAAGGGCCGCCGCATATCCGGCTGGACCGCGCCGCACAGTTTTTGATTGGGGATCGGTTATGACGAAGGAAGCGCCATGAGCACACCAAAGGGGCCCGTTCTGATTGATCTTGAGGGGGACAAGGCCGAAGCAGCCCCGTCCCCGGCCGATGCGCCCCCCGTGCCCGACGCGCTGGAAGGTCCGCCCGATGCCGCAGCGATGCAGCGTCTGGCACAACTGGCGACCAAACCGCGCAACCGGCTTGCAACATGGTTCTGGGGGCTGTTGTTGGCGCTGATCGGCGCCTTTGCATCGTTGGCCTTGTGGGGCTTGATCGACGCACTTCTTGCGCGCAGCCCTGTTTTGGGCACGGCTGTGACGGGGCTGTTGGCGGCGTTTGGCGTAGTCTGTGGGGCGATTATTCTGCGCGAGTTGGCTGCATTTTCCCGGCTGACGCGCATTGACAAGATGCAACACCGGGCTGCCGAAGTTCTGGCGACAGCGGATCTGGGCGCGGCGCGGGTCTTGGCCAACGACCTGTCCGGCTTTTATGCCAGCCGCGAAGAGTTGCGTTGGTCCCGCGACGGGTTGCAAGACCGGATTGCGGCCAGTTTCGATGCCGACGCGACTCTGGGGCTGATCGAAAGCGATCTTCTTGCCCCGCTGGATGCGCAGGCGACCCGGCAGGTCGAAGCGGCCGCGCGCCAAGTGGCGACGGTGACAGCCCTTGTTCCCTTGGCCTTGGCAGACGTAGTCACGGCGGCAACAGCCAACCTGCGCATGATCCGCGCCATTGCCGAGATTTATGGCGGCAGGTCCGGCACGCTTGGCACATGGCGCTTGATGCGGGCAGTCATGACCCACCTCGTGGCCACGGGGGCCGTTGCGGTTGGGGACGATCTGATCAGCTCGGTTGCGGGCGGGTCACTGGTCAGCAAAGTCTCGCGCCGCTTTGGCGAAGGTGTGGTGAACGGGGCGCTGACCGCGCGCGTCGGGATCGCCGCAATCGAAGTGTGCCGCCCGCTGCCTTTTGGGACATCGCGCAGACCCTCGGTGTCGGGGATCATAAAACGGGCTTTGACCGGGCTTTTCGGCAAGGGATAGCCGCTGACGCCCTTCCCAAACACTCTTTGGTAGGGACGCGCCGTGATCAAACACCTGAGTGTATCACGCGCGTCGCCGCCAGTGTCTTTACCTGCCCCGTGGCCCTGCCTATAAGCGCGGCTATGACAGGGATTTTTGCCATCATCATGCGAATTACCGGCCCGGCGCTCTGACAAGGGGTTGCCGGGAACAGGCGTCTGCCTTGCCGCGCCGCATATGATGCTCATCCTTATTGATTTCCCAAATTCAGGACCGCTGATCCATGTCGTCCGACACGCCCGACCAAACCGCCCCCGACTATAAATCCACCCTGAACCTGCCGCGCACGGAGTTTCCAATGCGTGCGGGTTTGCCCAAGCGCGAGCCGGAATGGCTGGCCCGCTGGGAACGGATCGGTGTCTATGACCGTTTGCGCGCCAATGCCGAAGGCCGCCGCCCATTCGTGCTGCATGATGGCCCCCCTTATGCGAACGGGCACCTGCATATCGGGCACGCCCTGAACAAGACGATCAAAGACATGATCGTGCGCAGCCACCAGATGATGGGCTTTGATGCGCGTTATGTGCCGGGCTGGGACTGCCACGGCCTGCCCATCGAATGGAAGATCGAAGAGAAATACCGCGCCAAAGGGCGAAACAAGGACGATGTTCCGATCAACGATTTCCGGCGCGAGTGTCGGGAGTTTGCGGCAGGCTGGGTAGACATCCAGCGCGAAGAATTTAAGCGACTGGGGATCACCGGCGCATGGGATCGTCCCTATCTGACCATGGATTTCCATGCCGAGCGGGTGATCGCAGAGGAATTTCAGAAGTTCCTGATGACCGGCACGCTGTATCAGGGGTCCAAGCCCGTGATGTGGTCGCCGGTTGAAAAAACCGCGCTGGCCGAGGCGGAAGTGGAATATCACGACCACCAAAGCCACACGATCTGGGTACCGTTCCGGGTTCGCCGTGGCGGAAATGCCCCCATGCCCGATGTTGAAACGTCAGATTTTGATGGGGCCAATCAGGCCGTGCTGGCCGATGACCTTCATGCCGCGCGGGTGGTGATCTGGACCACGACTCCTTGGACCATCCCCAGCAACAAGGCGATCGCGTTCAACCCGTCCATTGAGTACGGCCTGTACCGCGTTGATGCCACACAGGACGAAAGCTGGACTGCTGTTGGGGATCTGTACTTGGTGGCCGATGCCTTGGCTGCTCAGGTTCTGGAACAGGCCCGTGTGACATCGCATTCTCGGGTGCGCGGCGTAAGCGCGGCTGAATTGGGCGGGCTGACATGTGCCCACCCATTTGCGGGCATCGAAGGCGCGGACGGCTTTTGGGATTACGACGTGCCGGTGATCGACGGCGATCACGTGACGGACGAGGCAGGCACCGGGTTCGTTCACACGGCCCCAAGCCACGGCGCAGACGATTATGAGTGCTTCGTCAAGCGCGGCTGGGTGGACCGGATGACGTATAACGTGGGTGAGGAATCAGAATTCCTGCCCCATGTTCCGTTCTTTGCGGGCCTGACGGTCTTTGACCGCAAGGGCAAGGAAGGCAAAGCAAACCGTACCGTGATCGAAAAGCTGGTCGAGGTTGGCGGACTGATCGCGCGCGGTCGGGTCAAGCACAGCTATCCGCACAGCTGGCGGTCCAAAGCTCCTGTCATTTTCCGCAACACGCCTCAATGGTTCGCCGCCATCGACAAAGCAGTTGGCGACGGGCAGGACACTTATGGCACTACGATCCGCCAACGGGCGCTGACCTCGATCGACGAGTTGGTGACCTGGACACCGCGCACCGGGCGCAACCGGCTGTTTTCAATGATCGAATCGCGCCCTGACTGGGTGCTGTCGCGTCAGCGGGCTTGGGGTGTGCCGCTGACTTGTTTCACCAAGAAAGACACGCAACCAACCGATCCCGATTTCCTGCTGCGCAACGAAGAGGTGAATGCCCGGATCTGTGCCGCCTTCGAGGAAGAAGGCGCAGACGCGTGGTATGCGGATGGCGCGAAGGCGCGGTTTCTAGACGGGATCGTTGACGCAGACGCCTATGATCAGGTGTTTGATATCCTCGATGTGTGGTTCGACAGCGGATCGACCCACAGTTTCGTGCTGCGCGACCGCGAAGATGGCACGCCGGACGGGATCGCGGATGTCTATATGGAAGGCACCGACCAGCATCGCGGGTGGTTCCATTCGTCCATGCTTCAGGCCTGCGGCACCATGGGCCGCGCGCCCTATCGCAACGTGGTCACACATGGGTTTACGTTGGACCAGAAGGGCAACAAGATGTCCAAATCGCTGGGCAACACCATCGTGCCCGAAGCGATCATCAAGCAATACGGCGCCGATATCCTGCGGCTTTGGGTGGCGCAGGCGGATTACACCGCCGATCAGCGCATCGGACCAGAGATCCTGAAAGGCACTGCCGACAGCTATCGCCGGTTGCGGAACACGCTGCGTTTCATGTTGGGCAGCCTTGCGGATTACAGCCCCGACATTGCCGTTGACCGGGATGATATGCCCCCGCTGGAGCAGTACATCCTGCACCACGTGGAAAGGCTCGACCGGCAAGTGAAGGAAGGCTATGCGTCCTTCGACTTTCAGGGCGTGTTCCAGAAGGTGTTCCAGTTCGCGACCATCGACCTGAGCGCGCTGTACTTCGATATCCGCAAGGATGCGCTGTATTGTGACGGGACGGACAGTCTTGAACGGCGCTCGGCTCTGACCGTGCTGGATATCCTGTTCCACCGACTCACCGGTTGGCTTGCCCCGATCCTGGTGTTCACGATGGAAGAGGTTTGGCTGGAACGGTTCCCCGGCGATGACACCTCGATCCATTTGCAGGACATGGCCGCAACGCCCGAAAGCTGGCATGATCCGGTTTTGGCCGAACATATCGAAACCCACCGCGCTGTGCGCCGGGTGGTCACTGGTGCGCTGGAACTGGAACGCCAGGCAAAGACAATCGGGGCCTCGCTTGAGGCTGCACCGATCGTTTATGTCCCCGCCGAAACGGCGGACAAGCTGGATGCAGAGAAGTTTGCGACATTGTGCATCGTATCGAATCTGACATTCAGCACCGATCCGATCCCGGAAGGGGCGTTCACGCTTCCCGATGTGCCCGGCGTCGGCGTCGTGTTCCAAAAAGCCGAGGGTGGCAAATGCGAACGCTGCTGGAAAGTGCTGCCCGATGTGGGCACCCATGCAAACCCCGGCGTCTGCGGGCGGTGTGACAAGGTGCTTGGCAGCAGCTAGGCGCGGGGTCTAGGCTTTCACGATGCGCTATGCCCGGCACGCGGGGCATAGCGCGCGATCGGGGAGGATCTAGGCATGAATTGTGACAACACGGGGCCGATAATTTGCTGCGTCTTTGCCGATAGTCAGCTCGTTTGCGCGCCAAAGCGGTTGGGACGTCTATGACCGTATATGAAAGTCCGCACGGGCAACTCGAATTGCGTGATCTGAGCGTCACCGAACGGGTCTTCGAAGGTCTGGCGCTGGGCGACCCTGATCGCATTGTTCTGAGCGACGCGGTCACTGGCGACAGCCTGACTGCCGCCGAGCTGGAGGCGGATATTCGCGCGCTGGCAGGCGGATTAAGCGAGGCTGGATGGGGCGCAGGTGCGACGATTGCCATTCTGGCCCCGAACATGCCCGCCTATGTGACAGTATTTCATGGCGCAGCCTTTGCCGGTGCCACAATCACGACGATCAACCCGTCTTACACTGCGCCAGAAGTGGCGCATCAATTGCAGGACAGTGGGGCGCAGCTTTTGGTGACGGTCTCCGCCGCACTTGAAACCGCGCAGGCGGCGGTTTCGGGCATGGATATGCCCATCGCTGTCATCGACGGGGACGGCGAGGCAAATGGTGCAATGCCGCTGTCGAGCCTGATGAGCGCACCTCTTGCGGCGCAGGTCCCGGTCGATCTGGATACCCACGTGCTCGCGCTTCCTTATTCATCTGGAACAACGGGGTTGCCCAAGGGCGTGATGCTGTCCCATCGCAACCTCGTGGTGAACGTGGACCAGGCGCTTGTACCCGTGCCCGTCTATCCGGGCGAAATGACCGTCGCGTTTTTGCCGTTCTTTCACATCTACGGCCTGACAGTGATGATGAACATGTATCTGAGCGCAGGGGCGGGGCTTGTCACCATGCCCAGGTTCGATTTGGAAACGCTGCTGCGCGCGATACAGGATCACAAGATGCGGATGCTTTGCCTTGTCCCGCCGGTCGCTTTGGTGTTGGCCAAGCATCCGCTGGTGGAAGAATTTGACCTGAGCGCCCTGAAGGTCGTGATCTCGGGGGCGGCGCCGCTTGGGTCAGCCACGACGGACGCGATCAGCACGCGGCTTGGATGCACGGCAATGCAGGCATACGGCATGACCGAAATGAGCCCTGTTTCCCACGCGTGCTGCGACGGATACCTGAAACCCGGCAGCATCGGCGCGTTGGTTCCGGGCACCGCCGCGCGGATCGTCGTGCCAGAAACCGGACAGGACGCCGCGCCGGGGGGCAAGGGCGAATTGTGGATCAAGGGGCCACAGGTCATGTTGGGCTATCACGGCAACCCCGCGGCGACCGCGGAAACTATGGCCGAAGGCGGCTGGTTGCGCACGGGTGATCTGGCATCGGTCGATGAAAACGGCAGCTTTGCCATCCACGACCGGCTCAAGGAACTGATCAAAATGCACGGCTTTCAGGTCGCTCCGGCCGAAGTTGAAGCTGTGTTGCTGGAACACCCGAATATACAGGATGCCGCTGTTTTGGGCCGTGCGGATGACACCGGTGACGAAGCCGTGGTGGCCTATGTCGTGACCGGTGACGGTCAGGTGCCTGACCTTGCGGCCCATTGTGAAGCCCGACTTGCCCACTACAAGCATCCTGCAAAAGTCTATTCGGTGGATGCGATCCCAAAATCGGCCTCCGGCAAAATCTTGCGCCGGGTGCTGCGCGATGCGGCTGCGCCGGGCGCATGACCGGGCAAGCTGGCCGCTCGCATAAACCGATCAAAAACAAACAGGAGCGTCCGTCATGATCCTTGGAATTGGCAGCGACCTTGCCAATATCGACCGTATTGCAGGCACTTTGGACAGGTTCGGGGACCGGTTTCGCAATCGCGTATTCACCGACATCGAACAGCTCAAGGCGGAAAAGCGGGCCGATGTGGCAGGCACCTATGCCAAACGCTGGGCAGCCAAGGAAGCGTGTTCAAAGGCGCTGGGTACCGGGCTGCGCATGGGCATCTCGTGGCGGGACATGGCGGTCAGCAACCTGCCCACCGGCCAACCTGTTATGGCGGTGACAGGCTGGGCGGCGCAGCGGCTGGCCGAGATGACCCCCCCCGGCCACGATGCCATAATCCACGTCACGTTGACCGATGACCACCCTTGGGCGCAGGCGTTTGTGGTCATCGAGGCCCGCCCACGACCCGCGCCCGCCTCCTAGGCTTCTTGACTCCACCCCGCTCCACGCCCATGAAGCGCGAAACCCAAGAACCGGCAGGATACATCGCATGGCAAGCAAGGCTGAAGCCGAAAGCGGCATCGTCGAAACCATCAAGACGATCGTTTACGCGCTCTTGATTGCGGGCATATTCCGCACGCTCTTCTTTCAGCCGTTCTGGATTCCGTCAGGGTCCATGAAAGACACGCTTTTGGTGGGGGACTTCCTGTTCGTGAACAAGATGGCCTATGGCTATTCGCAGTATTCCTGCCCTTTCTCGGCCTGTCCGTTCATTCCCGACCGCCTTTTTGGCAGCGAACCAGATCGCGGTGATATCGTGGTCTTCAAGCATCCGGTCAACGGCAGTGATTTTATCAAACGCCTTATCGGTCTGCCCGGCGATACAGTGCAGGTCAAAAACGGTGAATTGTACCTGAACGGTGAAAAAGTACCGACGGAACCGGCCGGTGTTTTTGTTGAAACCTATGAAAAGCAGGGCCCTGCTGGCAGCTTCCCGCGGTGCGAGAATGGCCCGGTTGGCATCGGCGGCACCTGCGAGAAAACCCGCACAACAGAGATTTTGCCAGGCGGCGTGAGCCATGACATCCTGAACATTGGCGATGGCCCGCTGGACAACACCGATGTGTTCACCGTCCCCCAAGGGCATTTCTTCTTCATGGGCGACAACCGCGACAATTCCATCGACAGCCGGGTGCCGCAATCGGCGCGCGGCGTGGGTTTTGTTCCGTTCAAGAACCTGATCGGCCGGGCAGACCGGGTGATGTTCTCGTCTGCCGGGCGGTCGATCTTCTTCGTCTGGACTTGGCGCGGCGATCGCTTCTTCAAGGGGCTGAATTGATCCTTGGCGCTGTCAGCTGAATACACAGAATTTTCACGGCGGATCGGCCACGAGTTTTCTCAGCCTGACCTGCTCCGTGCGGCGCTGACCCACGGGTCAGTCGCGTCGGCTGTTCGGTCGGATAACCAGCGACTTGAATTTCTCGGGGATCGGGTGCTTGGCCTTGTAATGGCGGAAGCTCTGCTCAACGCTGATCAAGCCGCGCCCGAAGGGCTGCTTGCACCGCGGTTGAACGCGCTCGTCCGCAAGGAAGCCTGCGCAGAAGTGGCACGCGAGATTGCCCTTGGCGATGTTCTGCGGCTTGGCCGATCTGAAATGCTGTCCGGGGGGCGCCGCAAAGAGGCGCTTTTGGGTGACGCAATGGAAGCCGTCATTGCAGCTGTGTACGTTGACGGGGGTCTGGATGCGGCGCGGGACATGGTTCTTCGCCTTTGGGGGACGCGCATTGCGTCGGTCAAAGACGATGCGCGTGATCCAAAGACATCCTTGCAGGAATGGGCGCAGGCCCGGCGCATGCCGCCGCCACGCTATGAACAGCTGGCCCGCAGTGGACCTGACCATGCCCCGATTTTTACAATCCGCGTCGTGCTTCAGGACGGCGCAAACGAAACCGCACAGGCGCGCACAAAACGGCAGGCCGAACAGGCCGCTGCGCAGGCCCTTTTGACCCGCGTGGAGGCGGACGGCAATGACTGACACCGAAGGCCAAATCCCCGAAGGCGAAAGCACCCGCGCTGGCTTTGTCGCACTGATTGGCGAGCCGAATGCCGGTAAATCGACTCTGCTGAATCGCATGGTGGGGGCTAAAGTCTCGATCGTGACGCACAAGGTGCAGACCACACGCGCGCGTATTCGCGGGGTGGCGATTGATGGCGCGTCACAGATCGTGTTCGTGGACACGCCAGGCCTGTTCCGGCCGCGGCGCCGCCTTGATCGCGCCATGGTCGCTGCCGCCTGGAGCGGGGCCGCAGATGCCGACCTGGTCGTGCTGCTGATCGAAGCCCATCGCGGGATCACCGAAGGCGTTGAAGCCATTCTTGACGTGCTGGCTGAACGGGCTGCGGGCCACCCTGTGGCGCTTGCGATCAACAAGATCGACCGGGTGCAAGCCGCCGACCTTCTCAAGCTGACCGAAGACATGAACGCCCGGTTCGATTTTGCGCAGACCTTCATGATCTCTGCTGAAAAGGGATTTGGGGTGGCGGACCTGCGCGGCTGGCTGGCAGATCGTCTTCCCGAAGGGCCATGGCTCTATCCCGAAGATCAGATTGCCGATCTTCCCCTGCGGATGATCGCGGCGGAAATGACCCGTGAAAAGCTGACGTTGCGCCTGCATCAGGAACTGCCGTACCAACTGACCGTGGAAACCGAAAGCTGGGAAGAACGCAAAGACGGCTCTGCCCGCGTGGATCAGGTGATCTATGTGATGCGCGACGGCCATAAGGGCATCGTGCTTGGCAACAAGGGCGAGACGATCAAGGGCGTGGGCCAAGCCGCGCGCGTCGATATGGAAGAGCTTTTGGGCCACAAGGTACACTTGTTCTTGCAGGTCAAGGTGCGACCCAACTGGCTGGAAGAATCCGAACGCTATTCCGAGATCGGGCTCGATTTCCGTGATGGCGACGCCTGATGCGGCTTGCGGCGGGACTGTGGGTGCAGGCCTATATTCGCCGCCTGCAACTTGCTGACATTCCCGCCTATGTCATCGCCAAGGGGGATGCGACCGCCGGGTCGGTGATTGTGAAAGTCGCGCGGCTTGACGGGACAGCGGTTGCCAAATCGCGCAGCTTTGACATGGAAACCGGGGCGCGGATCTGGATGGTTCTGGCAGACGGGCCAGAGCAAGACGTTGACGCCAGCCTGACCCGTCAGCGCAGCTTTGACCCCGATCTATGGATCATCGAAATCGAATCCCGCGATGGGCGCGATCTGTTGGATGAACCAGGCCTGTCCGACTGACCGTTGGCTCTGCGGTGCATACCCCTTGTAAATTTTCCCCCACGCGGTAGCTGAACCCTATGGATTGGCGCGAAGAGGGCGTTTTACTGGCGGTACGCCGCCACGGTGAAAATGCCGCGATCATCGAAGTTTTCACCGAAGGGCGCGGGCGTCATGCCGGTGTCGTACGCGGGGGGGCAGGGCGCAAGCTGTCGCCTGTTCTGCAACCCGGTGCGCAGCTTGACCTGACTTGGCGTGCCCGGCTTGAGGATCATCTCGGCGCGTTCACAGTTGAACCGGTGCGCAGTCGCATGTCGGGGATCATGAATGACCGGCTTGGACTTGCGGGGATGAACGCGGTGTGTGCGCTGCTGTCTTACACATTGCCAGAACGCGCGGCGTACCCCGCCCTGCATGCCCGCACGATCCGCCTTCTGGATTTGATGCCGGTGACACCTGCATGGCCGCTGGCCTATTTGCAGTGGGAAGTGGCCTTGCTCGAAGACATGGGGTTCGCGTTGGACCTAAGCTGTTGCGCGGCGACGGGGGCGACCGATGGTCTGGTCTATGTTTCGCCTCGCACGGGCCGGGCCGTGTCAGCGGAGGGGGCAGGGGACTGGGCGGACCGGTTGCTGCCTCTGCCGCCCTGCCTGCTGGGGATTGGTGAAGCGCCTGATATCGAGATAGCGCTGGCCTTGCGCACCACCGGGCATTTTCTGCACACCCATCTTGAGCCGCGCCGCGCCGGGCAACCATTTCCGCCCGCCCGTCAGCGCCTGTTGGATCGCCTCTCATCGCGGGGTTGAAACGCAAAAGCCCCGGCACAAGGCCGGGGCTTTCGAAAATTACGGTTCGGGTGGGTCAGGACAGCAAACGCCGCGCAATCACTTGCGCCTGAATTTCGGCCGCACCTTCAAAGATGTTCAGAATACGCGCGTCGCACAACACACGGCTGATGGCGTATTCCAGGGCAAAACCGTTGCCGCCATGGATCTGCAAGCCGTTGTCCGCAGCGGCCCACGCGACACGCGCGCCAAGCAGCTTGGCCATGCCCGCCTCAAGGTCGCAGCGACGGTCGTTGTCTTTTTCCCACGCAGAGTAATAGGTCAGCTGCCGCGCGACCATGATCTCGACCGCCATCATCGCCAACTTGCCCGATACGCGCGGGAATTCGATCAACGCCTTGCCGAATTGCTTGCGGTCCTGAGCATACTGCATGGAAATATCCAGTGCCGAACACGCGACCCCAATGGCCCGCGCCGCTGTCTGAATGCGCGCACTTTCGAACGTCTCCATAAGCTGGGCAAACCCTTTGCCCTCAGCCCCACCCAAAAGGTTCTCACCCTTCACGTGGAAGCCGTCAAAGGCCAGTTCGTATTCTTTCATACCGCGATAGCCCAATACCTCGATCTCGCCGCCGGTCATGCCGTCGGTCGGGAATGGGTTTTCGCAGTCGCCGGGCGTCTTTTCCGCGATGAACATCGACAGACCTTTGTAATTGGTCGTGTCGGGGTCGGTGCGGGCCAGCAAGGTCATGATCTGGGTGCGGGAGGCGTGCGTGATCCACGTCTTGTTGCCGGTGATCTTGTAATCGTCGCCGTCCTTGACCGCGCGGGTGCGCAGCGATCCAAGGTCAGACCCCGTGTTGGGTTCCGTGAATACGGCAGTTGGCAGAACCTCGGCGCTGGCAAGACCGGGAAGCCACTTCTGCTTTTGCTCTTCAGTGCCGCCGCAGATGATCAACTCGGCTGCAATTTCGGATCGGGTGCCAAGGCTGCCGACACCAATATAGCCGCGCGACAATTCTTCGGACACAACGCACATGGATGCCTTGGAAAGGCCGAACCCGCCATATTCTTCGGGGATGGTCAGGCCGAACACGCCCATTTCGGCCAGTTCGGTGATGATCTCAATCGGGATCAATTCGTCCTTCAGATGCCACTCGTGGGCATGAGGCAAAACCTTTTCCACGGCAAAGCGGCGGAACTGCTCGCGGATCATCTCAAGTTCTTCATCAAGGCCAGAGGCCCCGACAGTCACATTTGCCGACTGTTCCTGCATCAGCGCGACAAGGCGCGTGCGCGCTGCCTGCGTGTTGCCGGTCTGGGTCAGTGTCTTGACCGCGTCGGTCATCAGAACCGCGCAGTCGTCCTGGGTCAGGCCCATGTCCTGCGGGCGCAGAATTTCGCCCTGGTTCATGGGCAGGCCGCCATACATCTGCGAAAGATACTCGCCAAAGGCGATCTGGTGAATAATCTGTTCAATCTCGCCGAACTTGCCTTCGGCTGTCAGCTTGTCCGCCCATGCCTGCATCTGCTTCAATGCTTCGACATAGGTCGCGAGCCACGCCAAGCCGTGCGCGGCGGTCTGGTTTGCTTCGATCAGGCCGCCAGAGACGCGGCCATTTTCAGTAACCGTTGTCGATACCGCCGCCTTGGCGCGGTCCAGCAGCGCGGCGGCCGGGTCAAGCGCAGCGCGCGTCAGGGTCAGCAGGTCTGCAAGCACCGGTGTGCTTGCGTCCACGGTTGGCAAAGTCTGTCCGTCATGAGCCATGAATCGGTTCCTTTCTCTGATCACAAACCGCATACGCATTTCGCACCTGCAGCGCAACAATTTTTCAAAACAGGCGCAATACTTGAAGCATTATAACCAACGCAAGTTTTGCACCGCAGCGGTGACGAAGGCATATAGAGCGTACCCCATTTAGGAAAACCCCATGGACGCCGCTGGTTTACTTCTTCCCCTGCCAATCATTGTCGCAGTTGTTGCTGTCACGCTCATCGCCAGTTTCGTCAAAGGCGCGGTTGGCTTTGCCATGCCGATGATCATGATGTCCGGCCTTGCCAGCGTCATGCCGGCCGAACGCGCGCTGGCGACGCTTATCATACCGACTTTGATGGCAAATCTGTGGCAGACCCTGCGGGGCGGATTGCCTCAGGCGCGTCAGGTTGTGCGTGAATTCTGGCGCTATCTTCTGGTGGTGCTCGTCTTTATCGCGCTGGCTGCCCAGCTTGTCACGTCGCTGCCGCCGGGGGTTATGTATTTGGTCATTGGCATCCCGATCATTGTCTTTTCGCTGGTGCAGATCGCAGGTTGGAAGCCGCGTATCCCGCCGCATGGGCGCTGGCTGGCCGATGTGGGGATAGGGCTGCTTGCCGGGTTCATGGGAGGGCTGTCGGGCGTATGGGGGCCGCCAACAGTGCTGTACCTGCTTGCCATCGAAGCCCCCAAGAAAGACGCGATATCGGTTCAGGGCGTCGTGTACGGGGCCGGGTCGCTCGTTCTGATGTTGGCTCATATCCGCTCGGGCGTTCTAAGCGCCGAAACAGCCCCGTTGGGCGCGGCGTTGCTGGTGCCGATGATCGCCGGCCTTTGGGTTGGACAAATGGTGCAGGACCGGCTGGATCAGCAGAAATTCCGCCGCGCGATGCTGTTTGTTCTGATTATCGCAGGGCTGAACCTGATCCGGCGCGGGCTTGGCGATTTGGGCTGACTATTGGCATATGCGTTCGGGTTGGCCGTAGCATCCCGACCTCAAGCACTTTGGCACAAAAAAGGCGCGCCCGGTGGGACGCGCCTTTGTCTTCACGGTGTTCAGCGGCGTCAGCCGATGGCGACGGCTTTCACATCATCATCAATATGGGCGACGTATTGCTCAAAGTTTTCGGCGAACATATCGACCAGTTTTTCGGCTTGCGCGTCATAGGCTTTCTTGTCGGCCCAAGTCGACCGCGGATCAAGAAGCTTGGCATCCACGCCTTCGACCGTGACCGGCACATCGAACCCAAAGTTCGGATCCTTGCGGAAGGTCGATTCTGACAGCGACCCGTCCAACGCGGCGGTCAGCAGTGCGCGGGTTGCCGCGATTGGCATCCGGCTCCCGGTGCCGAAGGCGCCGCCGGTCCAGCCGGTGTTGACCAACCAGCAGGTTGCGCCATGCTTCGCAATCTTGTCGCGCAGCAGGTTGCCGTACACCTCGGGCCGCATGGGCATGAAAGGCGCGCCAAAGCAGGTCGAAAAGACGGGCGACGGTTCTGTCACACCGCGTTCTGTGCCCGCCATCTTGGACGTGAAGCCGGACAGGAAGTGATACATCGCCTGCGCAGGGGTGAGTCGCGAAATTGGCGGCAAGACACCGAACGCATCGCAGGTCAGCATGATGATGTTCTTGGGGTGCCCGCCAAGCGCGGTGTCCGACGCGTTGGAAATGTATTCCAGCGGGTAGGCACAGCGCATGTTCGGGGTCAGGCTGTCGTCTTCGAAATCCAATTCCTTGGTTTCCGGGTCGAACACCATGTTTTCGATCACGGTCCCGAACTTTTTGGTCGTGGCGTAAATCTCAGGTTCTGCCTTTGGGCTCAGGCTGATGGTCTTGGCATAGCAGCCGCCTTCGAAGTTGAAGGTGCCGCGGTCGGACCAACCATGTTCGTCATCGCCGATCAGCGTGCGGTCAGGGTCGGCTGACAAGGTGGTCTTGCCGGTGCCGGACAGGCCGAAGAAGATCGCGGTGTCCACCGGGTTGCCGGTCGCGTGGTTGGCCGAGCAGTGCATCGGCATCACGCCCTTTTCCGGCAGCAGATAGTTCAGCAGTGTGAAAACGGATTTCTTGTTTTCGCCCGCGTACTCTGTGCCGCCGATCAGGATCAGCTTCTTTTCAAAGTTCAGTGCGATCACTGTGTCAGACACACACCCGTGCTTGGCCGGGTCGGCCTTGAAGCTGGGCATGTTGATGATGGTGAATTCCGGCACGAAGCTATCCAGCTCATCGCGACCAGGACGGCGCAGCAGATGGCGGATGAAAAGGTTGTGCCAGGCCAATTCGGACACAACGCGCACATCAAGGCGCAGCACCGGGTCGGCGCCGCCGTAAAGGTCCTGCACAAAGAAGTCGCGGCCCTTCATATGTTCCAGCATGTCCGCATGCAGAGCGTCAAAGCCCTCGGGCGACATTTCAGCGTTGTTTTCCCACCAGATTTTGTCGGCAACATTCGCTGTCTTGACGACGTGCTTATCCTTTGGTGACCGACCGGTGTATTTGCCGGTCGAAACAAGGAAGGTGCCGCCTTGTCCCAATGTGCCCTCGTCGCGCTTGACCGCATGGGCGACAAGATCAGGCTCAAGCATATTATAATAGACCGTGCCAAGCCCATTCATGCCCTGATCTTGCAGCTTGTGCGAAGGGTTCACGCGTCCATGTTCCATTGCTTTTTCTCCAGACGCCGATATCGGCGTTGTATGTCGCAGACTTGCGGAAGTTCGAGGCGGTAGTTCGCACGCCTGAACAACTGCATCAACCCAGAGTGGGTAGACGGCTTTGCTATACCACGGAGGCATCTGTGCAAAACAGGTCGGTTTCGCACAGTTAGCGCAACCAAAGCCATGTTTGCGCCATCAAGATGAATCGTTTAGCGCCCGGTTTGTGAAATTTTATTGCGCACCAAAATGATAGCGCCAAAGATTTTGTCATTCGCTTCGGTGAGTCGGAAGATCGTGAACGGAGTTGCACTTGCAGCATGCCGTGATGCGAGACATCATAACGGGATCAAACGGGTCTCGCGCGGGCCGTTTTGCTTAGCACCCGGAAGTTGCGCCATGGCAAACTCACAAGCCTCGGAAATTCGGCATGCAACCACCGTGGCCGTGGCGGGGTGCGGGCTGATGATTCAAGGCCCTTCTGGAGCCGGAAAATCTGCGCTGGCCTTGGTGCTGATGGCACATGGCGGGCAACTCGTGGCCGATGATCGCACGGCGCTGCATGTGAGGGGCACGCCGGCCCGCGTATGGGTCGATGCCCCGCCGGGTTTGCCACCCTTGATCGAAGCGCGCGGAATGGGGCTGTTGCCTGCAAAACACAGCGGACCTGTACCGCTTGTCGCGCTCGTGCGCCTGGACCGCCCGGAAACCGACCGTTTGCCACAAATACGCAGTGAATTGGTGCTCGGTCATAAGGTCGCCTTGTTTCACAATCCTGAGAATGCTCATTTCCCATATGCTCTTTTGCAATACTTGAGATGCAGAAATAAATCAGGTCACACACATGGCGGATAGGGGTCAGAACATATCAGCAATGCCCGACGATGAACCGTGTCGCCCGGATAGCAAATCGAATGGCATGCAGGGCCAGATCGTGTTGGTGACCGGTCCATCTGGCGCCGGAAAGTCATCAACTCTGGCGGTGCTCGAAGACCTTGGCTTTGAGACGATCGACAATATGCCGCTCAGCCTCGTGCCGCGGCTTTTGGATGGTCCCGGCCTGAATAGGCCACTCGCGCTGTGTGTTGACGTGCGAAATCGTGATTTCAGTGTGCGGGGCCTGCTGGAATTGATGGACTGGCTTGGCGAGGCGGATGACGGCACGCAGGGCAAGCCAGATGGCCGGGCCGAACTGCTATACCTCGATGCGCGGCCCGACGTGCTGCAACGGCGATATTCCGAAACCCGTCGCCGGCACCCATTGGCTCCGGCAGAAACAGCGCAGATCGGCATCGAACGTGAACTGGACCTTCTGGCCCCCTTAAAAGCCCGAGCGGACCTGTTGATCGACACATCCACGCTGACGCCGCATGATTTGAAAGCAGATCTGGCGCGGTGGTTCGATCCATCTGCGGCGCAACGCCTGACCGTGATGGTGCATTCCTTCAGCTACAAGCGGGGGCTGCCACGCGGCGTCGATATGGTGTTCGACTGTCGGTTCTTGGATAATCCGTATTGGGACGAAACGCTTCGAACGTTGGATGGCCGTGACCCCCGTGTCGCGGAATTTGTGGCGCGGGATACCCGTTATACCGATTTTTTTGAAAAAGTTAACGATCTTGTCGCTTTTTTGTTGCCCGCCTATGCCGCCGAAGGCAAATCGTACCTGTCAGTCGGGCTTGGTTGCACCGGGGGGCAACACCGCTCTGTTGCGACGGCGGTTGCGCTTTGCGCGGCACTGGACGCAGCGGGATGGAAAGTGTCCGTCCGTCACCATGAACTGGAACATAAAGGCCGGATAGCCGGCGTACAGCAAAGCGGGGCAATGCGGTGATCGGCATCGTGATCGTGGCCCATGGGGGTCTAGCGCGAGAATATCTCTCGGCGGTCGAGCATGTGCTGGGCACACAGGACGGTATGCGCGCCGTGTCCATTGCTGCGCAGGAAGACCGCGAGGGAAAGCGGTTGGAAATCGCCCATGTCGCTGACGCAGTAGATGATGGCGATGGCGTTATTATCGTGACAGACATGTTCGGCGGGTCGCCGTCGAACCTTTCCCTGGCCGCCAGCGGCAAGCCCGGACGCCGCATAATGTATGGCGCGAACCTGCCAATGCTGATCAAATTAGTGAAGTCGCGGCACCTCTCTGTGCCCGAGGCCGTTGAGAATGGGCTGAAAGCGGGGCGGAAATACCTTGATTGCTTCGACGGTTTCGACGATTGAGGCGATCAACATGACTGATCGTATCGCAAAGACACTCACCATCGTGAATGAAAAAGGGCTTCATGCCCGTGCTTCGGCCAAACTCGTTGAAGTGGTCGAAAGCCATGATGCGCAGGCTGAGGTTTCCAAGGATGGGGTAAGCGCGTCGGGCGATAGCATCATGGGCTTGCTCATGTTGGGCGCCGCGCGCGGATCGCAGATCGACATTGTTGTCACAGGGCCACGGGCCGCAGAACTGGCTCTCGCAATAGAGACGCTGGTTATGCAACGGTTCGGCGAGGATGTTTAAGTCCGTCCCGCAGTTCCGGAGAAACAACAATGGTTGAAAGCTATTCCGGCCCAACGCCCGGCACCGATTTGCCAGCACCGCCCTACATCCCGTTCGACAAGCGCAATCTGTCTTATGCGACAACATTCGACAACAAATCGCAGGCGGTGGCGATCAAGACGCTGGAATGGATGACCGGGAAGCTGACCTTGCTTCGGTTGATCCGAAAATTCGAACGGTCCGGTGTTCCCGAAGGTCACGCGTTCTGGGCCAAGGCGCTGGCGACTATGGGTATCACCCTGACCACGCCGGAAGATCAGATCCGCCGCATCCCACGAGAAGGGCCGGTTGTGGTGGTTGCGAACCACCCCCATGGGCTGGTGGACGGGATGGTGCTGGCAGAGTTGATTGGACAGGTACGTCAGGATTACCGAATTTTGACCCGGTCCCTGCTGACGGGTGTGGATGAAGTGAAGCGCTTCATGATCCCTGTTCCCTTCCCGCACGAGGCGGATGCCTTGAAGCAGAACCTTGAAATGCGCCGCCGGGCGATGGACCACTTGGCGGCAGGTGGCGTCATCGTGCTTTTTCCGTCGGGGGTGGTCGCGTCCTCTGAAACAATGTTTGGCCCTGCGATCGAAGCCGATTGGAATCCGTTCACGGCAAAAATGGTGCAGCGCAGCCGCGCCACCGTGCTGCCGGTGTTCTTTCCGGGTCAGAATAGCCGCCTTTATCAGGTGGCGAACCAGATTTCCGCTACGTTGCGCCAGGGGTTGCTGATCCATGAGGTTGTGCATTCGCTGAACCGCGCCCAAGGGCCAGTGGTCGGGCAGCCGATTAGCCCTGAAGAGATTGACGGCTGGTCGGATAAACCGCGGGAAATGGTGGACTGGCTGCGCGATATGACCTTGTCCCTGCGTAACGTCTGACGGCAAAGGGGCGCTCCCGCCCGTCTTCGACATCTGCCGATGTCTCATCCCGTTGGGCGTGGCAGGCTTCGCCTGCGGGCACGCATGTGATGTGGGCAGCCTGTCTGGATGGTGGACTATCAGCCTGCGTCGAGCATCCCGTTCAGTTCTTCGACCAAGAGTTTGAATTGGCTGTTATCGAGTTTCACCAACCCTTCGCGCGGGCGTTCAAAGTCTAGCACCACGATCATGACGACCGACAGCAGCATGGCCACAAGGAAGTTTCGCCAAGTGAACTCATGCCCGTTCATGGCCGAACTGTTGGAGGTCAGCACAAGCCCAGTGCAGGCCACCACGAAAATCATCAACTTGGCAAAAAGCGGGATATACTGAACAGCAGCTGAGTATCGCCGGGTGTGTGCGTCAAGGACTTCGGTGATCCCACCAGCGACCATGGTTTTAATCGGTGCCGGAGTGTCGCCGCCGATGGCGGCCATTGCCACGGGCCAAAGTTGCTCTTGCGCCTGCACTGTCCGGGACACGAAGTCCAAAATCAAATCTTCGTTCACGAAGGCATCTGCGTCAGACCACCGGGTTTCTGCATAGGCGGCAATGGCCTGCCTCAAAGCAGTCCGCCCCGGCTCCGCAACCAAATCGGCCTGTAGAAAGGCGGTGCCGATCGCAGCGATTTCTTCGACTTGAGTATGTCGGCGATCTTCAGCACGGCTGAGGGCGAAACTGAAGGTGAAGGCAAGCAGCAAGCCAAGCAGAGCCATCACCGCAGTACTGGTGTCTTCGCTGGCTCTTGGTTTGACATTGTTACCATCCGCCAAGAGCCTTTGGCGCTTAACGCGGCCTGTCCAGTAACCCAGATACGAACACATCGGCAGAACAAGCGGGACAAAGATTGCCAAGACCCACAGCGGCAAAAGTTGAGCACTTCCTACCGCGTCCGAAAAAGAAACGGCCGTCAGGTCATTCATGGGGTCCTCCGCCAGCCTTATCGTCTGTCACTGTCTGCATTGCACGCGGCAGGGCAGTGGACCGACCATAGGTAACGCAGAGCAGCAATCAACTAAAATGGTTGTCTCTTGGGAAGCCGCGCGGTGCCATGCGTCCTGTTCCGGCGCGTTTACCGATCCATTCGGTCAGGTCTGACTGCAGACGCTTACGCCCTGCCGGATCGAGCCACGACAACCCATCGGCCAACCGGAAGGTGATCGCGTCCGACAGGCCGCCATCCTTGTACTTTTGCAGGCGCACACCCTTGCCGCGCCCCATCTCGGGCAATTCTGTCAACGGGAAGACCAGCACCTTGCGGTTCTCACCCACGCAGGCCACGTGATCACCGATGACCGGCTTGCACATCAGCGCCCGCACAGGGGCCCGCACGTTCAGCACTTGCCGCCCGGTGCGTGTCTGGGCCAAGACATCGTCTTCGGGCACAACGAATCCATCGCCGCCAGTTGACGCAACCAGCAACCGCCGCCCCGGTTGGTGCAAGAACAGCGTTACGATGTCGGCGTCGTTTGGTAAATCCACCATCAGGCGCAACGGCTCGCCCATGCCGCGACCACCGGGCAGGCTTGCCGCAGACAGCGTGTAAAACCGCCCGTTCGATCCGAACACGATCAGCCGATCTGTCGTTTCAGCGTGCAGAACAAACTGGCTTTCATCGCCATCCTTGAACTTGAGCGGCGCACCTTCGGCCAGATGCCCCTTCATGGCGCGGATCCAGCCCATCTTGGAACAGACCACCGTGATCGGCTCGCGTTCGATCATCGCTTCGATCGGCACGTCTGCCATCTCGATCGCTTCGGCAAACGTGGTGCGCCGGGCCCCGCCAACGGCGCTTTCGCCGAACTGCTTGCGCACCGCGCGCAACTCTTCGGCGATCCGGCCCCATTGCAGCCCGTCATCGGCAAGCAAATCTTCCAGTTCCGCGCGTTCGATCAGCAGATTGTCGCGCTCGCGCCGCAATTCCATCTCTTCAAGTTTGCGCAATGACCGCAGCCGCATGTTCAGGATTGCCTCGGCCTGAACGTCGCTCAGCGCGAATTCCGCCATCAAGACCGGCTTTGGCTGATCCTCGTTGCGGATAATCGCGATCACCCGGTCCAGGTTCAAAAAGGCGATGATATAGCCTTCGAGAACCTCAAGCCGCGCATCGATCTTGGCCAACCGATACCGCGACCGGCGCAAAAGCACCTCGCGGCGATGGTCAAGAAAGGCGCGCATCACTTCCTTGAGCGAACAGACCTTCGGCGTGCGCCCATCAATCAGAACGTTCATGTTCATGGAAAAGCGAATCTCAAGATCCGACAACCGGAACAAGGTGTTCATCAAAACGTCTGCATCCACGTTGCGCGACTTGGGTTCCAGCACGATGCGAACATCTTCGGCAGATTCGTCGCGCACATCGCCCAGAATTGGGACTTTGCGCGCATTGATCAACTCGGCCAGCTTTTCGATCAGCTTGGACTTCTGCACCTGATAGGGGATCTCGGTCACGACAATGACCCACTGACCGCGGCCTTGTTCTTCAATCTCCCAACGGGCACGCAGCCGGAATGACCCGCGCCCGGTGCGGTAACTGTCCCGCATGGATGCGGGCGTTTCCACGATCACACCGCCCGTCGGGAAATCCGGGCCCTTTACGTGATCCAGCAGCGTGTCATCCGCCGCGCCGGGGTGTTTGATCAAATGCAGGCATGCCCCGACCAATTCATGCAGGTTATGCGGCGGCACGTTGGTTGCCATCCCCACGGCAATACCGCTGGCGCCATTGGCCAACAGGTTCGGGAATGCGGCAGGCAGAACCACGGGTTCTTGCAATGTGCCGTCGTAATTGTCGCGAAAATCCACCGCGTCTTCGGACAGACCTTCCAGCAGCGCCTCGGCGGCGGCAGTCATGCGGGCCTCGGTGTACCGCGCTGCCGCAGGGTTGTCGCCGTCGATATTGCCGAAATTGCCCTGTCCATCTACCAGGGGATAGCGAACTGCAAAATCCTGCGCCAACCGTGCCATGGCGTCATAAATCGCGGCATCGCCATGCGGGTGGTAGTTGCCCATGACATCGCCGGAAATCTTCGCCGATTTGCGAAATCCGCCGTTCGACGCCAATCGCAATTCGCGCATCGCGTATAAAATTCGCCGGTGAACTGGCTTCAGACCATCCCGCGCATCAGGCAAGGCCCGGTGCATGATCGTGGACAAGGCATAGGTCAGGTACCGGCTGCCGATGGCACGGCGAAGCGGTTCGGTTACACTTTCGGGAATGTTGTCGGGCAACTGTGGATCATCCATGCGAGAACAGTATATCCGGCCTGCGGAAGGGTAAAGCACCCGCGCGCTTTGCTAATGCTACCCACTGGCATTACGACGCGGAATATTGTTTTGTACTTCCATAGGAAAAAGCGTTGCTGGGCGGCTCTATGGGTTTCAAACTTACTTTCTTGCTTCTCGCGGTCATTTTCCTCGCGATGTATTTCGCGCCTGAGGGTCCGCGCCGCGCAACGCAGCCTTCCGAACCGATTGTCGCAGCGCCAGCGCCGCAGCCAGATACGCCGCCATTGGATGACCAGGTCACGCAAGCCGAACCGCAGCCTTCGCTGCTGGACCCGGCCCCAGCGCCCGGAGCCGATGAGGCAGACGACTTGCTTTCAGATGATGCAAGTCAGTCCAATGACGGGGCGGTGACCTTGCCGGGTCTCGACTTCGGCGCAACAGGCGGCGATGCGGCTGACGCCTTGTCCTTATCCGAATCTGTGCGCAATCGGGGTGCCGAAGCGGCGCAGAATGCCACCGACGACCTGCTGCAAGGGTTATTGAACGAAACCCCGGCGGGTGAGCAAGACGGCGCCCCTGTTCTGGGTGATGTGCAACCCACAAGCCCTAATCCCGCGCCGGTCACGCGACGGGCGTTGGTCACCGCCACATCGGTCAACCTGCGGGCAGGACCATCCACCTCTGACGCGGTCGTGGGGCGGGTGAACTTCGGGGTCGAACTAGACCTTACCGCGCCGTTCCGCGATGGCTGGGCCAGTGTCGTGCACCCGGACACCGGCCAAGAGGTCTTCATGGCCAGCCGCTTTCTTCAGATACAGCCCTGACGTGACAGCCCGCTCGATTTTGATCACGGGCTGTTCGTCCGGCATTGGCCGCGACGCAGCGCTTCGGCTGCACGCGTTGGGCTGGAACGTGTTTGCTGCGGTCCGCGACCCGGCTGATTGCGCCGCGCTTGCGGAGGCCGGTCTGACCGCGCTTCATCTTGATTACGAAGATACCGCCAGCATCGATGCCGCGCTTGCCCAGGTGTCGGCCCTGACCGGCGGGCAACTTGATGCGCTGTTCAACAATGGCGCTTATGCAATACCCGCCCCACTAGAAGACGTGCCGACCGACGCCCTGCGCACCTTGTTTGAGGCGAATTTTTTCGGCTGGCACCACCTGACCCGTGCCGCGCTGCCAATGTTGCGCGCCTCCGGCGGGCGACTCGTGCAATGTTCGTCTGTGCTGGGCTTCATTCCGGCCAAATGGCGGGGTGCGTATGTGGCGTCCAAATATGCGCTCGAAGGGTATACCGACACGTTGCGTCTTGAACTGGCCGATACGCCGGTGCGCGTGGTGCTTCTGCAACCCGGCCCCATTGCCACTGCGTTCCGTTCCAATGCCATCAAGCAATTCGAACGCTGGATCGATTGGGAGGCATCCCCCCGCGCGGCGCAATATCGCGACAGCCTGCTGGACCAGCTCTACAAAGGGAGCGGGGGCAACAAGTTCGAACTGCCCGCCTCGTCGGTGACGGACGCCCTGTTGCGGGCGCTGAATGATCGCCGCCCGAGAGCGCGATACAGGATCACCACGCCGACTCACATGATGGCAGTGGCACGCCGGGTCCTGCCAACCCGTGTTCTTGATTGGCTCTGCGCCAAGGCTTAGGGCGCACCCGATCCGATCTGGCGCGTATCGGAAGCGGCTTTGGCCGCTCCTACGGGACTCCTACAAGTCTCCTACAGAATTCCGACATTACATTTTCGGGCTTTTCCGGTTCGCAATCTTGCGCGGCTCCGCTATCTGTGAAGCCACTTGAAAGGACAGCATATGCTACAGGATCCGCTTTTTATTGTCGTCGCCGTTGCCTGCCTGGCTGTTGCAGGCATCCTGATGGTTGGCATTGGCGGTTTCGCCAAAGGGGGCGATTTTAACCGCAAACACGCCAACAAGGTCATGCGATACCGCATCGGCGCGCAAGCCGTCGCAATCGTCTTGATCCTTGTTTTTGTTGCATTTCGTAGAATGGGTGGACAGTAATAAATGGTCGTTCTGAACAGGATTTATACCAAGACCGGCGATGCCGGTGAAACCGCGCTTGGCAATGGAACGCGCGTGGCGAAATACTCGCTTCGGGTCGAAAGCTACGGCACCGTCGATGAAGTGAACGCCACCGTTGGTCTGGCCCGGCAACACGCCGAGGGCACCATGGATGCGCAGTTGTCCGAGATCCAGAATGACCTTTTTGATCTTGGCGCCGACCTCTGCCGCCCGGACATGGCCCGCGACAAAGACGCCGAATATGCGCCGTTGCGAATGGTTGATGCGCAGGTCAAGCGCTTGGAAACGCAGATCGATTCCATGAATGTCGCGTTGGAGCCGTTGCGATCATTTGTGCTACCGGGTGGCTCTGCATTGGCAGCTCAACTGCATCTGTGCCGCACCGTGACCCGCCGGGCAGAGCGTCTGACGATGCACCTTGCGTCGCTGGAAGAAATCAATCCTGCCGCTGTTCAATACCTCAACCGCTTGTCCGACTGGTTCTTCGTGGCGTCCCGAATCGCGAATGACAACGGTAAAGCAGACGTACTTTGGGTTCCGGGCAAGAACCGCTGAAAGCGGCGGGGCGTCCGGTGGTTGGCCTGCTGCCCGGAAGGGCGAAGCTCCGGCCCGTTGGGGTGGGCCAGAGCGGCTGATAAGCCGAGCAGAGCCGGAACTTGATGCACCCTGCGCGCGTTTGCGCAAACACCTTGCAGGCGCGACAGAACGCTGCGTTGGCGAGGGAAATTATGTCGTTTTTCCCCTGTCGGCACCTGCTTCAAGCCTTTAAGTAGCGGGGCAAGCCGAAGCTATGCGATGAAACGGAGACGTCTTATGAAGCTACTTGTTCCCGTAAAGCGGGTTATTGATTACAACGTGAAAGTCCGGGTGAAAGCGGATGGATCGGGCGTTGATCTTGCAAATGTTAAGATGTCGATGAACCCGTTCGACGAAATCGCAGTCGAAGAAGCGATCAGGTTGCGCGAAGCTGGCGTCGCAACTGAGGTGGTTCTTGTCTCCATTGGTGTCAAGCAGTCGCAGGAAACTCTGCGTACCGGGCTCGCGATGGGAGCAGATCGCGCAATTTTGGTGATTGCTGCGGACGATGTGCACACAGACATTGAACCGCTGGCCGTGGCGAAACTTCTTGCCAAAGTCGTTGAAGAAGAAGAGCCGGGTCTGGTGCTTTGCGGCAAGCAGGCCATCGACAATGACATGAACGCGACGGGCCAGATGTTGGCCGCGCTGTTGGGCTGGTCGCAGGCGACCTACGCGAACAAGGTCGCTGTTGATGGTGATCATGCGACGGTTACGCGCGAAGTTGACGGGGGCTTGCAAACGGTCAAGGTCAAGCTTCCGGCGATTGTGTCGACAGACTTGCGCCTGAACGAGCCACGCTATGCGTCGCTGCCCAACATCATGAAGGCAAAGAAAAAACCGTTGGTTGAAAAGACACCTGCCGACTATGGCGTGGATATCTCGCCCCGGCTTGAAATCGTCAAGACAGGCGAGCCGCCCGAACGCGCGGCGGGTATCAAAGTTGGCTCGGTCGACGAGCTGGTAAGCAAACTCAAAGACGCAGGGGTGGTGTGATGGCTGTTCTTCTTTTCGCGGAAGTGACCGATGGAACCTTGTCGCGCGACAGTACTGCCAAGGCGGTAACCGCGGCGCAGGCGCTTGGGGATGTGACTGTTCTGTGTGCAGGAGCGTCTGCTACTGCGGCGGCGGAAGAGGCGGCCTTGATCGCAGGCGTGTCAAAGGTGCTGGTCGCCGAAGATGCACTTTATGGTCACCGTCTGGCCGAACCGGTCGCCGCGCTGATCGCGTCGCTTGCGGGGGATTATACGCATATTTGCGCGCCTGCGACGACTGATGCCAAGAACGTTCTGCCGCGCGTGGCCGCGCTGTGTGACGTGATGATTCTCACGGATGTGACGGCGGTGATCGATGCAGACACATTCGAGCGTCCGATTTATGCGGGCAATGCGATCCAGACGGTGAAATCGCGCGACGCGCTGAAAATCATGACGCTGCGGATCTCGACCTTCGATGCGGCGGGTGATCAAGCGGCTGCGCCGGTCGAAACCATCGCGGCGGCAGATAATCCTGGTCTGTCTGAGTGGGTCGAAGACAAGGTTGCAGAAACCGATCGTCCCGAATTGACAAGCGCTGGCATCGTCGTCTCTGGCGGGCGCGGCGTTGGGTCCGAAGAGGATTTCAAAGTCATCGCAGGTCTTGCGGACAAGTTGGGAGCAGCGATTGGCGCATCTCGCGCGGCCGTGGACAGTGGCTTTGCACCAAACGACTGGCAAGTTGGTCAGACCGGCAAAGTGGTTGCGCCTGATCTGTACATTGCCTGCGGTATTTCCGGTGCGATCCAACACCTCGCCGGCATGAAAGACAGCAAAGTGATTGTCGCGATCAATAAGGATGAAGAAGCCCCGATTTTCCAGGTTGCGGATTTCGGACTGGTCGCGGACCTGTTTGACGCCGTTCCGGAACTGACCGAGAAACTGTAAGCTCGAAGCCGCCGCGCGGTTGTAACAACTGCGCGGCTGCGCTAGGTCGCAAAGCGGACCGGACAGGATCTGACCATGCGATTGCTACTTCTGCTTCTTGCGAGCCTTGCTCTTGGTGCATGCACCGAGCCGTTTGATCCCGAAATACAGCGAAGCGGGTTGGGTGATTTCAACCTCGACCGTCTTGTTGTGATCGTGGATGATCCCACCTCCAGCATTGTGTCGCGCAGCGTGACGGATGAACAGCTTAAAACGGCTGTGACCGACGCTGTGGATGCGCGGATGCGCCGGTTCAAAGGCGACGGAAGCTATTCCATCGGGATCAAGGTGCAGGGTTATGTTTTGGCTCCTCCGGGAATTCCCGTGCTCTTCGCGCCGCGCTCGACCCTGTTTCTATCAGTGAATGCCTATGATTCTGTGCCCCAACGTTTGAACGGTGAAACACGCAATTTGACCATCTGGGAAGATGCGGGCGGTGATACGGTGGTTGGGTCCGGCTATAGCCAAGACGCGCAGTCGCAACTGGATGAATTAGCCTCTAACGCAGCCATCGAAATTGAACGCTGGCTACGCGAGAACGAGGATTGGTTCGGTGGGGCTGCCGCGCGCCCAGAAAACCGCACGGAGACGGGCACATCCCCTGAAAATTCCGCTGGCGGTGCTTGATTTTCCGCGCTCGGCTTTGTAACGAACCGGCGTTGATTGACCCGGGCGTGACACCTCGCCCCAAAGAAAGGCGCCTGATCCATGGCAAAGGCAAAGTTTGAACGGAACAAGCCGCACGTGAACATCGGCACGATCGGCCATGTTGACCACGGCAAGACGACTCTGACGGCGGCGATCACGAAGTATTTCGGTGATTTCAAAGCGTACGACCAGATTGACGGCGCGCCCGAAGAGAAGGCTCGTGGGATCACGATCTCGACCGCGCACGTGGAATACGAGACCGAGAACCGCCACTACGCACACGTCGACTGCCCCGGCCACGCTGACTATGTGAAGAACATGATCACCGGTGCGGCGCAGATGGACGGCGCGATTCTGGTTGTGAACGCAGCTGATGGCCCGATGCCGCAGACCCGCGAGCACATCCTGCTGGGTCGCCAGGTTGGTATCCCGACCATGGTCGTCTACATGAACAAAGTTGACCAGGTTGACGACGAAGAGCTTCTTGAACTCGTCGAGATGGAAATCCGCGAACTGCTGAGCAGCTATGAGTACCCGGGCGACGACATTCCCGTGATCCCAGGCTCCGCTCTGGCAGCGATGGAAGGCCGTGACAACGAGATCGGCGAAGAGTCCATCAAGAAGCTGATGGCTGCCGTTGACGAATGGATCCCGACACCTGAGCGTGCGGTTGACCAGCCGTTCCTGATGCCGATCGAAGACGTGTTCTCGATCTCTGGCCGCGGGACTGTTGTGACCGGCCGTGTTGAGCGTGGCGTGATCAACGTTGGCGACGAAATTGAAATCGTCGGCATCCGCGACACCAAGAAAACGACCTGCACAGGCGTTGAAATGTTCCGCAAGCTGCTGGATCGCGGTGAAGCAGGCGACAACATCGGCGCATTGCTGCGCGGTGTGGACCGTGAAGGCGTTGAGCGCGGCCAGGTGCTGTGTAAGCCGGGTTCGGTAAAGCCGCACACCAAGTTCGAGGCAGAAGCTTACATCCTGACCAAAGACGAGGGTGGCCGTCACACCCCGTTCTTCGCCAACTATCGCCCGCAGTTCTACTTCCGCACGACGGACGTGACCGGCACGGTGACATTGGCTGAAGGTACGGAAATGGTAATGCCGGGCGACAACGTCAGCTTCGCAGTTGAGCTGATCGCACCGATCGCCATGGAAGAGAAACTTCGCTTCGCGATCCGCGAAGGCGGCCGCACCGTTGGCGCGGGCGTGGTTTCGAAAATCCTCGACTAATCAGACCTTCGGGAATG
>NZ_SMZO01000070.1:0-10000 GCF_004358675.1 Meridianimarinicoccus aquatilis
ATCAAACTGCGCGTCACGCATGGGATGATCTGGTCGGAATTGACGGCATCGGCGCGGTTGTTGCGCAGTCCTTGACGACGTCCTTGGCGCAGCCTGACGAACGCGCTTCAATTGACCGGCTAATCGACTTTCTGGAGGTAGAGGCTGCCGAAGCGCCGAATGATGACGGGAGTCCAATTGCCGGTAAGACACTTGTTTTCACTGGGAACCTTGAAATCATGACCCGTGCCGAAGCGAAGGCCCGCGCTGAAGCGATGGGCGCGAAAGTGTCAGGGTCCGTGTCAGCCAAGACCGATTTGGTCATCGCGGGGCCCGGCGCAGGGTCAAAGGCCGCCAAGGCTGAAGCGCTTGGAGTTGAAACGGTGGACGAGGCCGGATGGCTGGCATTGATCGGTGAGGCATGAGCGGCGGGCGCCCTCCGGTTCTGTTTCCGCTGTTTGCCGAGCTCGAAACCTTGCCGGGGGTCGGGCCGAAAACCGCGCAGGCGTTGGCGCAGATGCATATCTCGCGCCCCCGTGATCTGCTGCTTACCTTGCCGACCAGCGGTACAGACCGGCGTACTCGACCCACAGTGCAAGGCGTTCCCAGCGGGCAGACGGTGACAGTTCAGGTCACCGTTTTGCGCCATCAGCCGTCAAGCGGGCGCGGCCCTTATCGAATCTATGTCGAGGATGCGCAGACGACTTTGTCGCTTGTTTGGTTCCGGCCCAACCGTGGCTATCTGGAAAAGCTTCTGCCGGTGGGAGAGGAGCGGCTGATTTCTGGCAAGCTTGAACGCTATGACGGGCAAGCGCAGATCGCGCATCCGGATCACGTGCTTCCGCTGGGCGAAGTGGCGACCATTCCGCCCTTTGAACCGGTCTATCCGCTGACAGCAGGGTTGACGGGCAAAACCATGACCAAAGCCGTGGTTGCGGCGGTAGAACGTGCGCCAGATTTGCCTGAGTGGGCGGATCCGGGGTTGATTGCAAAGCGCGGGTGGCCCGGTTGGAAAGCGGCGATCCAAAAGGCCCATGCCCCGGATAACGCTGCTGATTTGTCGGCGTTGGCACCTGCGCGGGAACGGTTGGCCTATGACGAATTGTTGGCGCACCAGATGACCCTCGCAGTGGCACGTGCCCACCAGCGTGTTCCGAAAGGCCGGGCAAGCCAAGCAGACGGCCGATTGCAGTCTATGGTTCTTGCTGCGCTGGAGTTTGCCCCGACGGGTGCGCAGCGCCGTGCCATTGCCGAAATCACGGGGGATATGGCCGAGCCGCGCCGTATGTACCGGCTTTTGCAGGGCGATGTCGGGTCGGGCAAAACGCTTGTTGCTCTGATGGCGCTTCTGGCGGCTGTCGAATCGGGCGGGCAGGGCGTTCTGATGGCGCCGACTGAGATCCTCGCGCGGCAGCATGCCGAAGCTCTTGCGCCTCTCGCCGAGGTGGCGGGTGTGCGGCTTGAGGTTCTGACAGGGCGCGATAGTGGTACGGCCCGCGCAGCGCGCCTTGCGGCCCTCGCGGCGGGCGAGATCGGTATACTCGTCGGCACCCATGCGGTGTTTCAGGCCGATGTGCAGTTTGCCGATTTACGGTTGGCCATCATCGACGAACAGCATCGGTTTGGTGTCCGTCAGCGGCTTGAGCTCGGGCGCAAAGGTGACAAGACGGATGTGTTGGTGATGACGGCCACGCCGATCCCGCGCAGTCTGGCGCTGGCGCAATATGGCGATATGGATCTGTCGGTGTTGGATGAAAAGCCGCCTGGCCGCAGCCCGATCAAATCCGCTTTGGTCGGGGCCGACCGTCTGGATGACGTGATTGCGCATTTGCGTAAGGCGGTTGCCGAGGGGCGGCAGGCCTATTGGGTCTGCCCCTTGGTCGAGGAAAGCGAGGCGGTTCCCATGGTTGCCGCCGAAGCGAGGTTCCGAGATCTGCGCGCAGCCCTTGGCGAAGGCGTTGTCGGATTGGTTCATGGCCAGATGCCATCTGACCGCAAGGACGAGGCCATGGCGCAGTTCGTGTCGGGTGAGACGCAGGTTCTGGTGGCGACGACGGTGATCGAGGTGGGGGTCAATGTTCCGAACGCGTCGATTATGGTCATCGAACAGGCCGAGACCTTTGGGCTGGCGCAGTTGCATCAGCTGCGAGGGCGTGTGGGGCGGGGTGCTGTGCAGTCCACGTGCTTGTTTCTGTACCACACCCCTTTGTCCGAAACAGCCAAGCGCCGCCTGACGCTTCTGCGGGACACGGAAGATGGCTTTCGTATCGCCGAAGAAGATCTGGCTATGCGCGGGGCCGGCGACATGATCGGCATTGCGCAATCGGGCCTGCCGCATTTTCGCATCGCTGATTTGGAAAGCCAGACCAAACTACTTGAAATTGCGCGCGACGATGCCCGTGCTTTGCTGAACACCGATCCCGATTTGGCAAGCCCACGCGGGGAGGCTATGCGAGCGCTTTTGTGGCTTCTGGAGCAAGACAAGGCATTGGGCTTGCTGCGGGTCGGCTGATAGTGTTCCTTAATTGTTCTTAAAAATCTCTTTACACGAATCAAATGAGAACATAGCAAGAACACATCAGATGGATCGGAGGAAAGACGATGCTTCAAGATGTGAAACAGGCCCTGCACCGCGCGTCAGATACGCTTTGGCATGATGTGATTGGTATGGCTGCCCTTGGTGTTTTGTTCTTTTCGACGCTCTATCTGCCCAGCTTGCTGGGCGCTGTCTGAACTGCCCCGCGAACCGGCCCCACGCCATTAACCCCTATGGTCTGCCTGCACACGGGTCTTGCCTGTCCCGCTGCTTCCCGGTTCGCATCACTGACGCCGCGTTTTCGGTTGCCCCCGAAGCGCGGCGTTTTTTTATGCTTGGGGTTGGGCGTCGTCGAACGCTTTGAGTGTAGCATCAAAGCTAAGCAGGATAGAGGCATGGCGATTGGAGAAATCGCGCGCGGCTTCCATGACTTTCAGACCGTCAAATGGGGCTTGGGGCGCCGGACCGCCGGATTTCAGCATGTCGGACAGGGCTGCGCGACCGGCGGCGATGTCGTCGCGGGTGGCGCCAAGTGCGCCGCCTCCCACAACCGACGCAGCGGCCTGACCCAAAGCGCAGGCTTTCACATCTTGTGCGAACCGGCTGATGCGGCCGTCGGACACGTCCAGATCGACGGTCACCACCGAACCGCACAGGGGCGCGCGCACTTTGGCAGACCCCATCGGGCTATCCAATCGCCCTGTGTGCGGGATGTCCGCTGCCATGGCGAGGATGCGTTTGGAATAGAGGTTTATCAGGTCGGTGTCGGACACGTGCGGGTTTCCCTTGGCTTGTGCCGTTGCTACATAGCCGCCCATGCGCTGCGAGCAAAGGATGCGTGATGGAATTCGACCCTGAAAGCTTGAAATTCGACTCCAACGGTTTGATTCCCTGCATCGCGCAGGATGTAGACACCCGCGAGGTGCTGATGATGGCATGGATGAATGCGGCGTCGGTGGCGCGCACCCTCGGATCGGGCAAGGTGACCTATTGGTCTCGATCGCGGCAGGCATTCTGGGTGAAGGGCGAAAGCTCAGGCCATGCGCAAACTCTGGCCGAACTTCGTTTTGACTGCGATCGAGATTGCCTGTTGGCGCTGGTTCGGCAAGTGGGCCCGGCCTGTCACACCAATCGAAGATCTTGTTTCTACACTGCTGTGCGGGGTGGGGCCGAGGTCGAGATCATGGAGCCAGTGGCAGACTAAGCCATTTGCGCAGCTCTGCGGGGCTGGCTCCTTCGTCTCGATAGAGCCGAATGGCACGAGCATCGTCGCGCTTGGCAAGGCGTTTTCCCGTCTCGTCGCGGATCAGCCTGTGATGGTGATAGGTCGGGGTTGGCAGGCCCAACAGCTTTTGAAGGCAAACGTGAAGGATTGTGGCGGGGCCAAGATCGCTGCCGCGCACAACATGGGTGACGCTTTGTGCCGCGTCATCCACCACGACCGAGAGGTGATAGCTTGTTCCCATGCCCCGCCGCGCCAGCACGATGTCGCCGCATCTGGCGGCAAGCCGGGACAGCGGCAGGTCGGTGCAGAACTGATCCGCTTGGTCGCCGGTTTCCGAAAAATGCAGCGATGTCAGTTGGGTGCGTTGCTCGATCCACGCGGCAGCACGGGCCATGTCAAGGCGCAGCACCTCGTTAGGTCGTGGACCTGTGAGTGGCGCCGAGGGGCGGCATGTGCCGGGATATATGGGGCCATCTGGGCCAAAACTAACGCCCTCCTGAGGCGCGGAGAGGGCCTGTGCAATGTCGCGGCGGGTGCAGGAACATGGGTAGAGCAGGCCCATTTCCCAAAGCTTATCAAGAGCTTCGTCGTAGGCGCCCAGCCTGCCTGATTGGCGCATGACGGATTCGGGCCATGACAGGCCGAGCCAGCGCAAATCGTCATAGATCAGGGCTTCCCATTCTGGGCGCGACCGATCCCGGTCGATGTCTTCGATCCTGAGCAGGAACTGCCCACCGGCCGCCTGTGACATGTCGTAGGCCAGCATTGCGGAATAGGCGTGCCCGAGGTGCAGTGGCCCGGTCGGTGATGGGGCGAAGCGGCTGATTATGCTAATGTTTGTGTTTCCGCATAAGTTTGGCTGTGCCGGATTGATGTATCAGGAACCATGCCAGGATGATGAACATCGGGTGTGTCAGACCGCCCGAAAAGATGAGGGCCGGTATCCAGATAAAGAACGTGATAATCGCGACAATGGGGCGGCCAGCGAACAAGATCGACAGCGGCGGAAGGAAGATGGCGAGGATGTAATTCATGGCGTTTGGCCTCTCTCAAGCAGGTGTAGGAACCGTGTAGGTGTTTTGTAGGAACTCTGTAGGAGGCTAGGTGTTCCGCTGTGCACCGATTTAACGCACGAGGCCGGGATGCGGCAAGCCGGTCTGCGGCCCCGTGCGGAATAGGTGTGCTGTTCAGCGGGGGGCGCGCCAAGGCGAGGATTTGAACCATGCTGCAAGATAGGCCACGCCAATGATGGTCGCCATTCCGACGAAGTTGACGGCCAAGGTGGGCAGCCAACCGCGCGACGGGGTGAAGTCCAGCACAAACCCCAGCATCTGGGCGAACCACATGGAAAAGATGAATACGGCCAAGGATTGCTGACCCACTTTCAGAATCAACTTGCGAGCCGTGTTCCATATGCGAGCGGCAAGACTTTGGCCGTCTGTCATCAACCGCGACCCGCCCTCACCTGCTGCGGCCCATGCAAGATAGGCCAGCGCGAGGAAGTGCAGATAGCGCAGGATCCCTTCTTCCGTTTTGCCAAACAGAACGGTGTTCGCGTCGCGCCACGCTTCGATCCACGGCACCTGGGTCCAGATCTGCCAGCGGCCAAACGGGACCGAGACCACCAGAAACACGACGGCCACAGCTATGAGCCATGTGGTAACGGGCGGTTTGGGCAACCACCCGCGCATGAACGCGAAGCCCGTGAAGAATATCAATTGCCAGCCGAACGGGTTGAAAAACCACGGACGGTCGCCCCAAGGTTCGGCAGGCAAGTCGAGCGCGCCGGTTTGCGCCGTAGCCCAGATCGCCACGCAAGTTCCCATTGCCAGTGCTGGATGCACGCGGGCCAGCCCCATCACCAAGGGGATCATCGCGAGGATGACGAGGTACATGGGCAGGATGTCGAAGTAGTTCGGCACATAAGTGAGCGTCAGCAGGCCAACCAATGCTTCCTGGGTGTCGGTGAAGAACCGGGTGATTCCCATGCTGCCAACGAAGTTCTTTTCAAACCCGCCATAGGTTTGCCAAATGCCAGACAGGTCGATTGCCACCTTTGTCGCCGCGACGGTCATGAACAGCCCGATATGTGCCCAATAGACTTGCCATATCCGGTGCGCGACGCGGGCCAGACCCATACCCCAGCCACGGGTGACAAAGATTTTGCCAAAGGCCAGTGCGGAGGCCATCCCCGAGCAGAACACGAATATCTCAGCCGCATCCGACCACCCATAGCGTGCCGGAATATAGTTTGAGAGCCGGTTGAACGGGATGTGGGCGATCAGGATGATGAACATCGCGATCCCGCGGAAAAAATCCAGTCGGATGTCACGGGTTCCTGCCGCAGCAGCAGTGCTGGTGCGGGCAGGGCGGTCGGCGGTCGGGGCATGAGGTGTCGATGCGAAGGTCATGGCGCAGGTATCCGGTGGGCCAAGCTGGCCGCAAGTGGTTTTGTCAGGGGGAGGGCTGCCTATTCGGCGGAAATCGCCGCAGCGCGGCGTGTCGTGCTATAGATCATCTCGAGTCGCCGTGCGGCAAAGCCGTCTTCGTGCCCGCCGCGCGACGCGGTGCGCTTCGCCAAGAGGGTTGCAGCGTGATCAAACTGTCCGGCGCGGATACCGGCATCAATGGTGATGCGTTCGAACACATCGCGTTGTGCGTGACTGCCCCCTGCCAGTTGCATGGCCGGCCGGGCCGCATTGAGGCGTGCGAATGCCGCCTCAAAATTGCCTTCGCCGAAAGCCTCTAGGCCTTGTGCTGCGGCTGTTCCGGGGTTTTCGAAGCGGGCGTTCATATCGGTGGGTGTCGCGGCGCCGTCACGGGCGATCCGCTGAACCAGCGTGTGCGCTGCGGCCGGGCGGTTGTCGCCGACAAGGGCCAGAAGATAGTGCAGATCCGCGAAAATAAGGCATCCGTCTTCGGTGCGCTTTTCGGCGAGATCGGCGAGTTCTTCCCATCGTTTGCCGACGTGAACGCCATCAAGTTCAAGGCGCATCAAAAGGGATGTCGCATTGGCGATATCGCGATAGTCATCGCTTTTTTCGGCGCGAACATGGGTGTCGTAAAGGGCGAGCGCCGCATCGGTTTGGCCGAGGTCGAGATACATCAGCGCCTTGTGCCACCAGACGTGGAACCGGAAGTTGTTGCAATGTGCCCAAGCAGATTCGTTGCCTGACAGCCATTCCAGCCCTGCGGTGGCGTTGCCGGTCATGTCATGGACATGGGCCACGGCATGCAGCCCCCACGCATCGTCTGACGCATGGTCAAGCGCTGTCATTCCCGCCGCGCGCGCGCAGTCATAGGCACCGTTTTCTTCAAGCGCGAAGGCCCGGCACCCCATGTAATAGCCAAAAGCGGGGTGGGAAGGATCATAGGCCGGGCGCAATACGTCGAGTGTATCAAGCATGGCGCGGCGATGCCCCAAGATGAAACGAATGCCATGTGAGAGTTTCATCGCAAGGGCATCGTGGGGGTGAGAGACCAGAATGGATTCAGCGATTGTTGCGGCTTTCTCGGGCTGATCCGCCAGCCACGCGGCCAAGGCTTCGACATAGGCCGCTTCACGCGGGGTGGATGTGCCGCAAGCGCGGGCGGTTGCCAGAGAGTCGGCGGCGACGGCCACCAACTCGCGGCGGCCAAGCATCATCAGGAACAGACCCTTCAGGGCGTGCCCAAGGCCAAAGCCCGGTTCCGCCTCCAGAGTTGCGGCCAAGTGGTCGGCTGCTGACGCCCCGTGGGACAGAACCCCTTGTTGCACGCCATTCCAGTGCGCCAAAGCGGTTTGGTCCGTCAGCGCCACATCGGAGCCGTAAATGTCGGTCAGCATGGCGGGTCCCCCGTTTGTGCATGATCTTTCTAATTTCAGGCCACCGGGTGGGCTTGTCCACAGCGCGCCTGTCAATCAACGCGTTTGTGTTCGTCCGTGTGTGCTGTGTCGGCGTTTTCCCGCTCGCCAAGCCATTCTTTCAGCGCATTTGTGCCTTCGCCGAAGGACGGTGGCGGAAGATCGTGGCGAACCGGCGTGCGCGACAGTTTCAGTGGATTGCCCAAAACGCGGACCGGCGGAGCGTTGTCACGTGCCAGTTCCACGGTTGCGTCGCGCGCATGGGCCTGATCGCTGTCCAACGCTTGCGGGATCGTGTTGACCGGACCGACCGGGACTTTGCGCGCTTCCAGGCCGGCGATGATGTCTGCCATGCTGAAGCGCCCCAGCGCAGTGGCAACTTGTGGCAGAAGCGCCTCGCGGTGGATCAGGCGTGCCGGGTTGGTCGCGAAACGCGGGTCTTCGGGCAGATCAGCGCGCCCGATGAAATCACAGAACCGGACGAATTGTGAATCGTTGCCGACCGCGATGATGACATGCCCGTCGGACGCGGCGAACACGTCATACGGCACGATATTCGGGTGGCCGTTGCCGCGCCGCTGTGGCGGGGTGCCAGAGGTCAGGAAGTTCACCCCTTCATTGATGAGCCACGCCATTTGCGCATCCACCAGCGCGAGGTCGATATGCTGCCCTTCGCCCGTTGCGTCGCGATGGCGCAGCGCGGCGAGGATGCCTATGGTCGCATACATGCCGCACATGACATCGGCGATACCTACGCCGACTTTCATGGGCGGCCCGTCCGGCGCGCCGGTCAAGGACATGATCCCGCCATAGCCTTGGGCCATAAGATCATAGCCCGGTTTGTTCCGGTTGGGGCCGGTCTGCCCAAAGCCCGAGATCGAGCAGTAGACCAGACCGGGGTGGCGTGCGCAGAGGGTCGCATGGTCCAGCCCGTATTGCTCCAGCCCGCCAGGTTTGAAGTTCTCGATCACCACATCGGCGCGGGCTGCCAGCCTTTCCAGAAGGGCGCGGTCTGCGGGATTTGCCAGATCCGCGGCGACTGACCGTTTGCCCCGGTTGGACGACATGAAATAAGCGCTCAAATCGCTGTCGTTCCCGTCGCCATCCGGGGCATAGGGCGGCCCCCAGGCGCGGGTATCGTCGCCGCCGGTCTTGGGGTTTTCAATTTTCCAGACCGTTGCGCCAAGATCGGCGAGAAGCTGGGTGCAGGTTGGCCCCGCCAGAATGCGCGAGAGGTCCAGCACGACAAGGCCGGATAGCGCGCCCTTGGTGTCAGATGCGTCCATCATACGCCCCCCTGTCTATCACGGCAGCGATTACGGTGAATGTGCCGGCCGAGGCGGCCTTGTCCATGGCCGTCTTCAGTGCGGCACGATCCGTGACCGTCACGCCGTTTCCGCCAAAGGCGCGGCCAATAGCGGCGAAGTCATGGGGGGCGAAATCAACGCCGGTATTCGGCAGTTGCCGTTCGCGCTGCTTCTTTTCAATCAGGGCCAAAGACGCATCCACGAACACCACGATAATGATCGGCAGGTTGAGTTCCGCCAAAGTTGCCAATTCGCCAGCCACCATGAGAAATCCGGCATCCCCAGTAAAGGCGATAACGGGCCGGTCCGGTGCGGCGAGCTTGGCGCCGGCGGCCAGCGGGATCGCACAGCCCATGGTGCACAGGCCCGTGGATTGCAGCAAGCCGCGCGGGGTAGGGCAGGTCCACATTTGTGAAATCAGGATTCGGTGCGCCCCGCTGTCAGCGGTGGCGATGGTGTCATCGGGAAGCGCGGTGCGGACCACATCGACCACTGCGGCAGGGCCCCAGTCATCGTCTCGGGGAAAGGCTTGGGCGAGGGCGGCTTGCGCTTTTGCGATCTCGCCTCCGCCCCATGTGTTGCGCGGCGCGACGCCGGATGACAGCGCGCCCAGCGTGGCGGCGATGTCTGAGCGGAAGAACGTTGTTGCGCCGTGCATATAGTGCGGCATGTCTTCGGCCGCGATTTCGATGACCATTTGTTTGTCAGGGTTCCAAGCGTCTCGCCACCCCGGGCGGACCTCGATCGGGTCGTACCCGACTGCGATCACCACATCGGCATCTTTGACCAAAGGCAGCAAAATGGCGTCTGCCAGCGGGGACAGACCCGCAGCGCCCAAGGACAGA
Source organism: Meridianimarinicoccus aquatilis (assembly GCF_004358675.1). Lineage (GTDB taxonomy): Bacteria > Pseudomonadota > Alphaproteobacteria > Rhodobacterales > Rhodobacteraceae > Meridianimarinicoccus > Meridianimarinicoccus aquatilis. Next base: position 9,737 of record NZ_SMZO01000070.1, read on the forward strand.
TCGTGCGTTTCAGGGATGAGCCCCTTTCCCCGGTAAGTAGTGATGACCGGGATGCTATGCGTTTCCGCAAATGTGGTCAGCGCTGATGCGGCGCCTTCGTTGACCGCATCCAGCCCGGCCAGAATGATCGGGCGCTGTGCGGCCCCAAGGGCATTTCGCGCGCTGTCCCAAATTGGGCCGGGCGCGGGCAGGGTCGGGGACAGCGGCAAACGCCTTGGGCCGACGTCTGTACCTTTGGCTGCGGCCACCGCGATCGGGACGTCC
>NZ_SMZO01000071.1 GCF_004358675.1 Meridianimarinicoccus aquatilis
CAACGCGTGTGGGAAGCAGCAGCAATTCACCTTCGCGCAAGCGCGAGGTTTCCGGCAGGCCGTTGGCTTCGGCCAACGCTTCGGCGCCAAGGCCAAGCCGCGCTGCCATAGCCCCAATCGTGTCGTTTTCCTGCGCGACGGCGACTTGGTAATTGGGATACGAGATCACGCCGCGGGCGTCTGGCTCTGGGCGCGAGGCTGTCGGCTGCGCCGCAGAATCGGTCACCGGGTCACCATTGATCAAATCAAACCCGCCCGGAAGCGACAGGCTACTGCACCCGGCCACGGTCCCGATCACCGCAAGCAACGCAAGCCGCGATAGGGCGGCGCGTGTGCGATGGGACAGCGTGGGGGTAATTTGCCCCGTGAGGATGGCGTTGGTCATTGCTCTTGCCTCGGCATGCCCCGGTCTGCGCCGGGGTTGGGTTTCATTCATCGCCAAGCCCTTCGACCAATGGCACAAAGCGCACTGGTCCAAGCTCGTCATAGTCTAGCCCATCTTCGGTGCGCGACACCTTGATAAGGGTTTGCACAGTGTCAGATTGGCCCACTGGAACCACCATGATACCGCCCACACGCAACTGCGCCAAGAGGGGGCCGGGTGGATCCTCGGCTGCGGCGGTCACAAGAATGCGGTCAAACGGGGCCTGCCCGGGCAGGCCATGTGATCCGTCGCCGGTAAACACCGTGATGTTGTGCATATCAAGCGCCTGAAACCGTGCTTGTGCTGCATCAGTCAGGCGGCGAAACCGGTCGATCGTGTAAACGCGCCGCGCGAGTTTACTGAGCACCGCCGCCTGATAGCCCGACCCGGTCCCGATTTCCAAAACAGTGTCACGTGGACCGACGCGAAGTGCCTGGCTCATCAACCCAACGACAGACGGCTGGCTGATGGTCTGGCCGCATTCAATGGGCAGCGGCATGTCGTCATGGGACCGGTCCAAAAACGTGCCGCGAATGAAGGCTGACCTATCCGTCGTTTCCAGCGCGGTCAGAACCCGTTCATCGGTTATCCCTTTTGAGCGCAGCGTGAAGACGAACTGCGCCAAGCGTTCGTCAGGCTCGTTCATTCCAGTCGATCCTTCAGATCTTTAAGTGTTTCATGGGCTGTGAGATCAGCACGCAGGGGGGTCACGGTGATGTAACCGGCCACATTTTCGGCCACATCCGTGCCCGGTTCGGCCTCTACCGATTGTGCGGCGCCGCGCACCCACAAAAACCGCCGACCAGATGGTGCGAGATGTGGCTCAACCGTGAAAAAGGTGTTCGGGCGGAACCCTTGGCGCGTGACCTTCAGCCCCGCAACGTCATCGCCGGCCACCGGCGGGAAGTTGACGTTGTAGAACAGGCGATAGTCGGCGTCATCCCAGATGCCCTTGTCCAGCAGTGTTCGCACAGTCGAGGCGCCGTGCTTTGCCGCCGCATTGAACGGATCATCCAGAGTTTGGGTTGCTGGGCCCATGAATTGTGACATTGCGATGGCTGGCAATCCTTGCAAGGCGGCTTCCATCGCGCCACCGACTGTGCCGGAATAGACAACGTTCTCGCCTGAATTGTTGCCCCGGTTCACACCTGACAGAATCAGGTCCGGCGCTTTGCCTTTCAGAACATCGTGCACGCCAGCCAAAACGCAGTCGGCGGGGGACCCTTCGGCCGCGAAACGGCGGGGGCCAAGTTCTGCGATCATCGTCGGGTGTGTGTAGCTGATGGCGTGGCCGACCCCCGATTGCTCGAACGCAGGTGCAACGGTCCACACCTCGCCAGTGGGGCCGGCGATTTCCGCGGCAATCGCTTCCAGAATTTTGAGACCCGGCGCATTTATGCCGTCATCGTTGGTTACGAGAATTCGCATGGGTCACTCCGACGCGGGTTGGGTTCCCGCCCGTGTTAGTCCGTTGCCCGGTCGCGGTAAAGCGCACTGGCAGGGGCGGCCTTCGTGCATGCTTGGCCCGTGGCAAGTATGCCGCGCGCCAAAGGAAAGTCATGCGCCTTATGCCAACAGCGCGCTGCATAGGCGCGCCGCTTCGTCCGCAGGGGACGCCAACACATCGCGATCTTCACCGGGGTAGAACCGGGCGCGGGTCGCCGTTGCCAGCGGGGCAGGAGTTTGAATAACCACGGTCGGACCTGTCTTGGCGGTCTCGGCCTGCCAACTGCGGGCCAAAACCATCTGCGCAGCCTTGCTGGCGCCATAGGTGCCCAGAAACTTGCCACTGGATTGGGGGTCGTCAAAGAACACGGCTTTCGCATCTGCGCTCTTGCCCAATAGCGGCGCGATATAGGCGATCAAGCGCTGCGTGGCGTTTGTGTTTACGTTGATGCTTTTGGTCCAGTCCTTGGCGTCGATGAACGGCACCGGTGTTAACGGGGCGGCATGAATAGCGGCATGTACCCAAATCGCGACGCCGCCCCAACGGTCGTGAATGGAACGGCACATGTGCTGCATCGCCCCATCGTCAGTGATGTCCAGCGGTGCAAGCGTTGCGCTTCCGCCGATCTGTTTGATCCGGTCGTCCAATTCTTCCAACCCGCCAGTGGTGCGGGCAACTGCCATGACATGGTGCCCATGGCGGGCCAGTTCCAGCGCATAGGCTGCACCAAGCCCGCGCGAAGCGCCGGTTACAAGGACGGGGAGGGCGGTTAATTTAGCATCGGTCATGCGCCCGTTTAGGCGCGGCATGACCGCCAGCGCAAGTAGGGATGCTTGACAATGGGCCATGTTCCGCGAAAAACGGCGATATAAACATGAGACTCCAAAGGAAATGCCCATGACACGCCAGATGACCCTGACACAGGCCGTTCTGCCCACCGATAGCTGGTTTGCCAAACTCGCATTGGTGCTGGCTGGCTCGTTCCTTGTGGCCGTAAGCGCACGCGCCGAAGTGCCGATGTTCCCAGTTCCGATGTCGCTGCAAACTCTGGCGATTTCGCTGATCGGCCTCACCTATGGTGCGCGTCTGGCCGGGGCCACGCTGCTTGCCTATCTCGCGCAAGGCGCTGTCGGGCTTCCCGTGTTCGCCGGTGGCGGCGCAGGCGTTGCCTACATGATGGGGCCAACAGGCGGCTATCTTTTGGGTTTCGTCGGCATGGCATGGCTGACAGGCCTGATGGTTGAGCGCGGCTTTGGGCGCGGCCTGCCACGGTTGGTGGTTGCGGCGCTTGTTCCTGCGACCCTGTTGTTCGTGCCGGGCGTTGCGTGGCTCTGGGCCGTTACACCGCTTGACCTGAACGGCGCGATTGCCGCTGGTATGCTGCCATTCCTTTTGGGCGGCGTTGTGAAATCTGCTGTCGCCGCGATGATCGCAGCGGGCGGTTGGCAAGCGCTGCGTAGCCAGAAGTAATCTTCGGCACTGTGCCGGAAAGAGATTGGGTCGCCCTTCCGGGCGGCCTTTTTTTTGAACCGACCCCGCCGGAATAGGTGCCGCTGCCGTACGAGGTCTTGCCTTGCGCCGCAGCTTTGGGGCATGTGGCGACATGGTAAAAACCGCAGCATTTTCCTGCACCGCTTGCGGTGCGAGCCACACCAAATGGTCTGGACGCTGCGAAGCGTGCGGTGCTTGGAATATGGTCGTGGAAGATAAACCGCTGACCTCGGGACCTGGACGCAGCGCCGGATTGGTCAAAGGTCGAACTGTCCCGCTTGTTTCACTCGCCGCGACCGAAGCACCGCCCGCACGCACCGAAAGCCGTGTGGCGGAGCTTGATCGTGTCCTTGGCGGAGGGTTGGTCCCTGCGTCTGCCACCCTTGTGGGCGGCGATCCCGGCATCGGAAAGTCCACGTTGTTGTTGCAAGCCGCTGCCGCGTTCAGTCGGCGCGGGCTTCGTGCGGTTTACGTTTCCGGTGAAGAGGCCAGTGCCCAAGTGCGGATGCGTGCGCAAAGGTTGGGTCTTGCGGATGCGAATGTCAGTTTGGCGGCGGAAACCAATCTGCGCGATATCCTCACCACTCTAGAAGCCGAAGCGCCGGATTTGGTGATCGTTGATTCGATCCAAACCATGTGGCTGGACACGGTCGATAGCGCACCCGGATCGGTCAGTCAGGTGCGGGCCGCCGCCCATGAATTGACGACCTTTGCCAAGCGGCGTGGCATCGCTGTCTTCCTTGTGGGGCACGTCACCAAAGACGGACAGATCGCGGGCCCGCGCGTGGTTGAGCATATGGTCGATACAGTGCTCTATTTCGAAGGCGAGCGTGGGCATCCGTTCCGCATTTTGCGCGCCGTCAAGAACCGCTTTGGGCCTGCCGATGAAATCGGTGTGTTCGAAATGACAAGCAATGGTCTGGCCCAGGTTGCAAACCCGTCAGCCCTGTTTCTCGCAGATCGGGGCGACCCGGCACCGGGGTCGGCGGTATTTGCAGGGATCGAAGGAACGCGACCGCTGCTTTGCGAGTTTCAGGCGCTGATCGCGCCTGCCCCCCATGGCACCCCCCGCCGGTCCGTTGTTGGATGGGATGGCAGCCGACTTGCCATGATCCTTGCGGTGTTGGAATCTCGGGCAGGTATCCCGTTTGCTGGGCTGGATGTGTATCTAAATGTGGCGGGCGGGCTTCGCGTGACCGAACCGGCGGCCGACCTTGCAGTCGCGGCGGCGCTTTTGTCGGCCCGGGAAGATGTGGCATTGCCTGCCGAAACCGTAGTTTTTGGCGAAATCAGCCTGTCTGGAGCAATCAGACCTGTCTCGCAGGCGGAAAACAGGTTGAAAGAGGCGGAGAAACTTGGTTTTTCCAAAGCGATCGTGCCCAAAGGGGGCAAGGCTGCTTCGCAATCGTCGATGACGCTGTCCCCTCAGGTCGATCTGACCGGCTTTGTCGGTGATTTTTTCGGTGCCGGTTAGCGGCTTAAGGGAGTGACGCGTATGGACGGGTTCACCATTATCGATGGGGTGGTGGCTGCCGTCATCGTGGTTTCAGCGCTTCTGGCTTATTCGCGCGGCTTTGTCCGCGAGGGGATGGCCATTGTTGGCTGGATTGCAGCCGCCGTGCTGGCATTTCTGTTTGCGGGCCGGGCAGAGCCTTTGGTCAAGGAAATCCCCTATGTAGGTGATTTTCTGAGGGGTTCTTGTGAGTTGTCGATCATCGCCGCCTTCTCGGTCGTGTTCGCCATTGCCCTTGTCGTCGTATCGCTATTCACGCCATTGTTTTCCACGGTCGTCCAAAGGTCGGCCCTTGGCGGGCTGGATCAAGGAGCAGGGTTCATTTTCGGTGCGCTGCGAGGGATCGCCCTTATCGCGATTGCGATGGTGGTTTATGACCGCGTGGTTGCCGGCGATCCGGTTGCGATGATCGAAGAAAGCCGCACGGCACAGGTGTTTTCCGGTATGCAGGACGACATCGACGGGTGGGTTCCTGAAGATGCACCCGGCTGGATATTGTTGCGCTACGAGGAACTCGTGGGCACCTGTGGGTCCGATACCTGACGTTAAGTCGCCCTTAGACGTTTTCATGTGATCGTTTCGTGACACTCCGTTTGTTTGGGTCTATGTGTCGAGCCGACCGCAACGGAATCGGAGCACGCGCCTGTGACGCACGATCCCCGCCCCGCAAGGCAATGCCCCAACGGCCCAAAACGACCTGCTTCTTTGGCGGCGCTTCCGCGTCATCCATTCGAAGCTGTCGGTGACGACAAACTCCGCGAAGAGTGCGGTGTTTTTGGCGTGATTGGCACATCAGAGGCGGCGAATTTCGTCGCGCTTGGTCTGCATGCGCTTCAACATCGCGGCCAGGAGGCTGGCGGTATCGTCACCCACCATGCCGAGCAGGGGTTCAATTCGGTTCGGCGCTTTGGCTACATCCGAGACAGCTTTACAAAGCAGTCTGTGATGGACCAGTTGCCCGGCGATGTTGCGATTGGCCATGTGCGATATTCCACCGCCGGATCAAAGGGCAACACCCAGATCCGCGATGTGCAGCCCTTCTTCGGCGAGTTTTCCATGGGGGGCGCGGCGATTGCCCATAATGGGAACATCACCAACGCCGATGCGCTCCGCCGAGAGTTGATTGAGCGTGGGTCTATTTTTCAAAGCAGTTCCGACAGCGAATGCATTGTGCATTTGATGGCCCGGTCGCTGCAGCGTGACATCCCGGAACGCATGAAAGACGCGCTGCGCCGGGTTGAGGGCGCGTTTTCGGTCGTTGCAATGACCCGAACCAAGCTGATCGGTGTGCGTGACCCGTTAGGTGTTCGCCCGCTCGTGCTTGGCAAGGTTGGCGATGGATATGCGTTGTCGTCTGAAACATGTGCGCTCGACATAATCGGTGCCGAGCTGATCCGCGAAATTGAGCCGGGCGAGATGGTCGTCATCAGCGACGAAGGCGTCACGAGCTACTTCCCGTTTGATCGCGCCAAGGGCCGGTTCTGCATCTTTGAGCATGTGTATTTCTCGCGCCCAGATTCGATCATTGGTGGCCGCTCTGTGTATGAAACGCGCCGTGCAATCGGTGTTGAGCTGGCCCGCGAAGCGCCTGTGGATGCGGATTTGGTAATTCCAATCCCAGACAGTGGAACGCCAGCCGCGGTTGGCTTTGCCGCCGAAAGCGGGCTGCCGTTTGCCCTTGGGATCACGCGCAACCAATATATGGGACGCACGTTTATCGAGCCGACAGAACAGATCCGTAATATGGGTGTGCGTCTCAAGCTGAACGTGAACCGTGCTTTGGTCGAAGGGCGCAGGGTTATCTTGGTGGATGACAGCGTTGTGCGCGGAACCACCAGCCGCAAGATCAAAGAAATGGTGCTCGATGCCGGTGCCGCAGAAGTACATTTCCGCATCGCCAGCCCACCCACGTCGTGGCCGTGTTTTTACGGTGTCGACACGCCAGAACGGTCCAAACTTCTGGCGGCGACCATGTCTGAAGAAGAGATGCGGCTCTATCTAGGGGTCGATAGCTTGCGCTTCATCTCATTGGATGGGTTGTATCGGGCCGTTGGTGAGGAAAATGGCAGAAACGCGGAACGCCCTCAGTATTGCGACGCGTGCTTCTCGGGCGACTATCCTGTAAGGCCTTCCGACATGATGGCGCGCGGTTTCGAACTGAAAGCTGCCGAATAAGGCTGAATATGTCTTCCAGAAAGTGGCCCGCGCCCTAGCGACATGCGCTCGCGTGTCTGCTTGTCACGCTCGGGAGCGCAAGGGATAACGCCTTGAATCTTTCGTTATCCAAGGAGTTTGCCATGATCGGTCGTTTGAACCATGTTGCCATTGCGGTGCCAGATCTTGAGGCCGCGATGGCTCAGTATCGCGATGCCCTCGGGGCCAATGTCGGGGCCCCGCAGGACGAACCCGATCACGGCGTGACGGTTGTGTTTATCGAATTGCCGAATACCAAGATCGAATTACTTTACCCATTGGGTGATGATAGCCCGATCAACGGCTTTTTGGAGAAGAACCCTTCAGGTGGCATCCACCACGTCTGCTATGAGGTGGACGATATCATCGTTGCGAGAGATCACTTGAAAGCCTCTGGCGCGCGTGTTCTGGGGAGCGGTGAGCCAAAAATTGGTGCCCATGGCAAACCCGTTTTGTTCCTGCATCCAAAGGACTTCAACGGGTGTCTTGTAGAGCTGGAGCAAGTGTAAACTTGCTTGGAAAGGTAAGATCATGAATGTGTCATCCGGCTTTGTGCTGTTCGCCGTCATCTGGTTCATGGTGTTCTTCGTGGTCTTACCGCTGCGGCTGAAAACGCAAGGCGAGGATGGTAACATCGTCCCTGGCACCCATTCCTCGGCCCCTGCCGATCCACAGATGTGGCGGCGGGCGAAGTTAACAACGATCTGGGCGATTGGGTTGTGGATATTGATTGGCGGTACGATCATGTCGGGCGCGATATCTGTGCGAGACATCGACATATTGAACCGTATGGGGCCACCTTCGTCGGTAGACGTGAATTAAAATCTGCACAGCGGTCTTACACCGTACTGCAAATACGCCACAAAAAAAGGCACCCAACCGGGTGCCTTTTATTCACAACCGACAGGCTAGGATCTAGCCTTTCTTGCGCCGCATAGCGGCAAGGCCACCAACGCCAGCAATCAACATCCAACCTGCGGCAGGAAGAGGAACCGTTGGTGTCGGGTTGCCCGGACCACTACCATCTGTGGTCAATGTCGATTTTCCAAGCGCGACGAGCCAACCGTCGTTGTTAACGTCAATGTCGATCTCAACGATCAGGCCTGTTGCGATATCGTCATAGAAGTTCGCGCCAAGCACGAACTCGGTGAACGCGAAAACACCGTTTGCACCTGCGAGCGACCCAAGCAGAACCCGTGTCATGCCGTCATAGGCATAGATGTTGTCAACTTCCCCATCGGCTGCGTCGACATCGTGCGCGCTGATATTAAGGCTTGCGGACGTGATAGGACCCGCAATCGCGCCATGCGTCCAGCCCCAATCCTCGCTTGCGCCCCGACGATAGGGGGAAAAGTTCTCGTCACCAACTGTCGGGACGAAAAACCCTGTTGGTGCTTGTATGGTGTCCACAGCAGCGTTTGCAGCGGTTCCAGCAGCTACAGCTAACACAGCTGCTGTTGCAATGGTTTTCAAATGATACATTAAAAGTCTCCTCCTGAGAAACAAGACACAAAAATTGTCGTCCGCGCAGAAATTAACATAAAGTTTACCGTTATGGGAACAAAAGTATAGTTAACGGCTAAAAAGTATAGAAAACCTGACGTATGGGAATGAAATTCCAGAAAATAGTAGTTTACCTAGGGTTGCGCGAGAGGCGGTGAACAACGTGTGTGAACATCGCAGCGCCGAGAATCGGTACAAAAAGATTCAAAACTGGCACCGTCAAAGGAATCGCCATCAAGGCTCCTGCGAGCCAGATTTGCCCACTGTTTCGGCGTCGTAATTTGCGGGCTGCTGCTTCATCCATCCTGCGGATTGCGACCAACTGGAAGTACTCTCGTCCCAGCAGGAACCCGTTCAAACCCCAGAAGATGACCGGCGCGAGGGGCGCAAAAATCAGGTACAGAACTAACGCACAAAGGTTTGCGACGATCATCAGGCCAAGGAACCGGAATGTGTCGGCGACCGCTGATAAGAAGGGTTGCCGACGTACTGGCCCCGCACCGGGATAGTGGCGCGCTTCGACCGCATCGGCGACATCATCCAGAAACAATCCGGTAAAAGCTGACGCCACAGGAACCATCAATACGACCGACAAGGCCAACACGCCAAGGACTGATACTCCCGACGCGATGTTATCGAGGAACCCGATCTCACCGACCCATGGCAGCGATATGCTTTCCGGGATCAGGGCCGCGACCAACCAACCCGCACCGATCGCTGCCCCGACCAACAAAAGCAGAGTCAGTCCGAGCCCCAGAAACAGAACGCGGCGAAAGGCCGGGTCACCGATTTGCCCGACGGCACGAAAGAGATCAGACAGGATCACTCTGTGTGCCAGTTTGTGATGGTTGCAAGGTCCGGCCGCGGCCGTTCAGGTGGAATGCTGGTTTCGCTGCCAATATGCATAAACCCTGCAACGGTTTCGCCCTTTGCCAAGCCAAGGCCGCGCTTGCAGAAGTCAGGATCATGCGCGCCCCATCCGGTCAGCCAGTTCGCCCCCCAGCCCGAAGCCAAAGCTGCATTCAGCAGCGCCAGACACGCTGCACCGGCAGAATGGACCTGTTCGATCTCTGGGATTTTTTCCGACGCTTTGGGCGAACTGACCACCACCACACAGCAACCCGAGCGGGTGAACTGATCTGTCATTTTTCCGATCTGGTCTGGCGCGCGGCCCTGTGCGGTTCCAATTTCCTGGGCAAGGGCGGCAAGCCGCATGGGCGCGGCGCCGGTCAGCACGATAAAGCGCCATGGTTCCAGTTTTCCGTGGTCCGGCGTGCGAGCGGCTGCCGTCAGGATCGGCATCAATTCATCCCGGTCAGGCCATGGGGCCGCCAGCGTTTTTGCGGGCCGTGAGCGCCGCGTCAGCAGAAATTCGAGCGCGGCTGGGTTTGGATCTGGCATGAGTTTCTCCGCGGTGAGTTGGGTCTGGTGCTGACTTGTGTCATTCTGATCCAGTGTTCAAGGAGGCAACGATGAACCGCGCGCCCGGTGCAGTCGAAAGCGGCGGCATGATTGCTGTGCGTGTCACGCCCCGTGCCTCGCGCGCGCGGCTTGGACCGGGCCGTGCAACGGGGGATCCATTGCTGGCCTACGTCACTGTCCCGCCGGAGGGCGGAAAAGCCAACATCGCTGTCCAGAAGCTACTCGCGGCACATCTTGGGGTTGAAAATCGCGGTTGACGCTGGTGCGAGGTTCCAAGAGCCGCGACAAGGTTTTTCGGCTGGACTGACTTTCAGGTTCGGTCGGCTTTTCCGCCACCGCCCATGCGGTACACGCCTTCGGGCAGATTCAATGCTGCGGCAAAGTCGCGGACTTGCCCCATTGTGAATGTGATGCGGATCACATCATCGCGGCGTGGATCGTACTGTTCGATGGTGACGCAATCTTCAAACGCGTGAACGGTGATGTCTTCTGAAAGCGGCGCTGCGCTGTCATCGACTAGGGTGACGACGGTGGCGTCAAAATCGTGCTCGATAGAGAACATGGGCGCTGACCTTGTGCTGCATTTGCAACCCCACGCTAGGCCAAGGGTGCGATGGCTTAAAGGGGGCCTTTGCATTCCAAACGGCGCACTCTGCGACGGTGCAGCGCATACAGGGCAGGTGCAAGCGCGGCTTCATATACCAGCGCGGCAATGTGGCGAATGCCGGGAAGTCCAACAATGCGGGCAAGGGGGCGATATCGCGGCATTCGGGCCCACATTGTCAAGAATGCGTCGGTGCCTGACAATAGCTTGCCGTCTTCGATCACGTGAAGCCGTCGGGCCGCGTCTTCGGGGGTCAGGTTCCATTGTGCCAATTGAACGGTATTCAGGTCATCAAATCGCAGCGGAAGACCCCGCGCGGTGCTGTACCGTCGGTAAAGTTCAATTTCGCGCGAGCAGATCGGGCAACTCGCATTGTAGATTACGGTGGTGTCTGGCGTCATCGCCCTTACATAGAGTGCCATGACAGAAAGCAAATCGCGACGGACGGAGTGGTGCATGCAAAGGGCGCGACTGATCGGGTTGGGGGCAATGTTGGTGTTGATGGCAGGGTGTGCGACCACGACGCCGCGCCCGGTCGAAACGCAAGCACAGTCAGGTCGGGCGTCTCGCGTCCCGGATGGTGCTGTGCTGCCCTTCGCGCAGGTCGTGCAACGTGTAGAACCGGTAGCCGAGGCTCTGTGCCGAAACCGTGGAAATGTCAGAGATTGTGATTTCCGGATTATCTTTGATGATCGTCCCGGCGTCCCCGCGAACGCGTATCAAACACGGGACGAGAATGGCAGACCACTTTTGATCGTGACAGGCCCATTGCTGCGCGAGACGCAAAGCGCCCACGAACTGGCCTTTGTTCTGGGGCACGAAGCCGCGCACCATATCGAGGGGCATCTTGACCGGCAGCAAGCCAGCGCAGTCTGGGGCGCGGTGTTGATTGGGTCTGTGGTGGCCGCATCCGGCGGCGATATCGGGTCCATTGAAGCGGCACAAAGGCTGGGCGCCCAAGCCGGGTCGCGGGTCTTTTCCAAGGATTTTGAGCTGGAAGCCGACGCATTGGGCACAATAATAGCGGCGCGTTCAGGATTCGATCCTGTGCAGGGCGCCGAGTTTTTTGCCCGCATTCCCGATCCCGGTGATGTATTTTTGGGCACTCATCCGCCCAATGCACAGCGTCAGCGCGTTGTTCGCGAGGTGGCTTCCCAGTTGCAGTGATGCCTTGATCTGCATCAAGGCGGCACCGGGTCGAAGCAGGTTGTCGTTGTTCGGTAAAACGACGGAGACGACGATGACCTGCCATCCCCCAAAGCCGCTTGGCGACGCAACAACCCATTACTGGCTGGTGCAAGACATGGCACGCGCCGCCGGTGTCGATCTTGCCGCCGAAGTGGAATCAGGCAACCTGACCACCGAAAACTGGTCGAATATGGTTCAGCGATGTCGTGGCTGTGCGTGGGAGCGCGACGGCGGGTGCAGTCGATGGATGGCCGCGCAAGAAACTGACGACCCGATTGATGTGCCCAGCTTGTGCGAAAATGTCGAAACATTTGCCAAACTGCGAATGCCCGCCGCCGAATAAGCCCTTAGCTTAGCGTCAATCGATGCGGGATGGGCAAAGGCTTAGCCGTGGATCGGCAGAACGTGATGGCATGGTGCGGGCGTCGAACTGTTTGGGCGTCGATCTGGTCGCCGCACGAGATGCGCCTTTCCGACGGCGCATGCGCAATCCGATGGCCACACAGGATGGTGCGACGCAAAAAGTTCAGTCAGAAATGCGCCAAGTTTGAAGCTGTGCAGCAGGTTTGCCCCGATCAGACAAGCCGCCGCGATATTCCGCAAGTAGAAGTCACGCCTTCGCATCAATCGGCGCAAACACAACGCGATATCTGCGCCTGCATAGATCAGGACCCTAGGAACTTGGCTATGCCAAAGGCCGTCGGCATCCACGCGGTGTGATGCACCTTCGACGGGTCAAAGAGGTTCAGCATCTTCATTTCGTGACAGTGGGGACGGTGGGTAAATGTGTCACCCAGCTTACGTCCTGCACAATTCAGTTTAAAACCGGTGCTCGTGCCGCAACAAAGCGCTGTGTCACAACCCGCGCATATCCAGAAAATCACCCCTCAAACGCCGAATGACCGGTATCAGCTTGATCGAGCGCTGTGGCACGAACGGTCAGACTGAGCGCCTACTGTCCCGATATTTGGCCCCAAAGGTCGTAATCCCCGGCTTCGTCCACATTTACCGTCACAAGGTCCCCGGGTTTTAGCCCTTCGTGCCCTTCGTCAATGAACAGGTTGCCATCGATTTCAGGGGCATCTGCCATCGTGCGGCATGTGGCGGCATCGTCTTCAACCAGATCAACAAGGACCTGCATCCGCGTGCCGACCTTTGCTTCCAATTTGGCGGCAGAAATAGCCTGCGACTTTTCCATGAACCGGTTCCAGCGGTCTTGCTTGATTTCGTCGGGAACATGATTGGGCAGGGCATTCGCTCGCGCTCCTGCCACGTTCTCATACTGGAAACAGCCGACCCGGTCGAGCTTGGCTTCATCCAGCCAGTCGAGCAGCGTCTGGAATTCGGCTTCGGTTTCGCTGGGGTACCCAACGATGAAAGTCGATCGCAGCGTGATGTCGGGGCAAACGCTGCGCCACGCTGCGATCTCGTCCAAGGTGCGCGCGCTGGCCGCTGGGCGTGCCATGCGTTTGAGAACGTCGGGATGCGCATGCTGAAACGGAATGTCCAAATATGGCAAAACGCCGTTGGCCGGATCCGCCATCAGCGGGATCATGTCGCGCACATGGGGGTAGGGGTAAACATAATGCAGACGCACCCATGCGCCGAGGCTACCCAAATCGCGCGCCAGATCGGTTATCGGCGCCTTTGTGGGGCGATCTTTCCAATCGGTGCCATAAGCAGATGTATCCTGACTGATGACCAGCAATTCGCGCACGCCTGCCTGAACCAGTTTTTCAGCTTCGCGCATGACGGCAGCAACGGGACGGCTGTTCAAGCGTCCGCGCATGTCCGGGATCACACAGAACTTGCAGGCATGGTTGCAGCCCTCTGAAATCTTCAGATAGCTGTAGTGGCGCGGTGTCAGGGTGACTGCTTGTGCAGGAAGTAGATCGACAAACGGATCGGGCCTGGGCGGTACTGCGGTATGCACGGCATCCAGAACTTGTTCGTATTGATGTGGACCTGTCACGGCCAGCACCCGCGGGTGTGCGCCAGTGATATAATCAGGCTCTGCCCCTAGACATCCGGTGACAATGACGCGCCCGTTTTCGCGCAGGGCCTCGCCGATAGCATCCAGACTTTCGGCCTTGGCACTATCCAGGAAGCCGCATGTGTTCACCACCACAGCATCAGCGCCCGCATAATCCGCACTGATCGCATAGCCTTCGGCGCGTAGACGGGTCAAAATCCGTTCGCTGTCGACCAGTGCCTTTGGGCAGCCAAGGCTGACCATGCCAATGGTCGGCTGACCGGGGCGTTTGTCACGCGGCAACTGCACCTTGGGCGCAAGATCGGGGCGGAGATTCGGCGGGTTGATATCCATCACGTGCCTTTACACCAGCATGAAGGGTGGATGAAGAGCATAGGATTTCCCGGATGGGGCGACGTCAGGCAAAAACTCAGATCTAAAGGGTTTTTGTGTCCCCTTTGATGCAGCGGCTTAAGGGAAAGACGCAGCCTCTTTTTTCGGCGTGTGTGCGTAACGTGCCATTGTTCGCTGTTTAGGTCAGAATAGAAGCCCTTGAAACTCTCGTTTCGTCGCGACCGCGCCTCTCTACCCGGCAAGTTTCGGGCTGCCTGACACAAGACAACCCGATCCGACACGCGTATATCGCGGTGGCTCAATCCCCAATCTTCGGTCGATTTTACCGGCGGCGGTCACGCCGTGCGCTCATGGGCTGGAACGCCACGCCCACATGGGCTTCGCAATAGGGCTTGCCTTGCTCGACGGGCAGACCGCAAAACCAGAAATTTGGCGTTGCAGGATCGCCGATTGGCCATTTGCACGTGCGCTCTGTCAGTTCCATGAGCGATAGCTTCTTGGCGCGCTTTTCCACCTCGCGCTGCGACGCGAGTGCCTCTGGGCTGATCTCGTTCGCAGAGGGCTGCGGTGGAAGTGGCTGACCGGCCGGGATAATCTGGCGACGGTTGGTGGGCTGAACCACTTTTACCGGTACGCTTTCCACGGG
>NZ_SMZO01000072.1 GCF_004358675.1 Meridianimarinicoccus aquatilis
CTGTTTGGCCAGCTCGGCCTCCACCCGATCGACATTGTCCATGAGCGCGTCCATGGCGCGCAGAAGGTGGTGGTGCTCGACCTGGGGCGGCATCTCGGGCATGGCCACGGTGTCCAGCCAGCGCAGGCAGCCGAGCTTGCTTGTTGGGTCGCAAAGACGGTTGAAGACCATGGCGCGCACAAGCGCCTCGACATCCAGCTTCCGCTTTCCGGATCGAAGCGCGCGCCCCAGAGCGCGATCAAAACCGAGATCTTTCCACAGCGCGTGAAGCGCGAAGACATCTCCAAAGGCCTTGGCCGGCGCATGTGTGATCTCCAGGGCCGCAGGCTCATCCCGTCCGGCCACGCGGCACAGGCCACGGATCAAAGTGTCGAGATGGCCATCTTCCATGCCATCGATGCGCCCAAGGTTGGCAACCACACGATGGCGCGGCTGGCCGGCCTCATTGCGGTAGGACTCGACGACCTGCAGATAGCGCCGCTCACCGCTTTTGTTGATCCGCACAAACATGCCTACAGAATACATCCTAATGGCATTGCTCACAAGCCGATAAGAACCCTGCACGTGTGACTACAGCGCTTTGCCCAAACCGCACCGCTAACTCATTGATATGACTCAGGCAGCCGCGCCGATTTGGGGAAATGCCGGCAGATTTTGTCGAACTTGGGGGCGAGAGCCCGTTCGAAATTCCGGGCCAGACTACTGTGCAAAGACCTGCGCCGACAAGAGCGGCGGATTGCGGACCTTCGCCGCGAGTGCAAGACCTAGGATGTTGCGTGGAGTAGCCAGCCTAGCCTTCCGGTTGTTTCAGCGAATATTACAGATGTTTGTTTTGCACCAATCAGCAAAAAGGTCGTCGGTAGTTCGACAGAATTTTTTGACCATCGGTATCGTTTCAAGAAGATCTGTAGGCGTCTTCGACAAGATTGGATCACCATGCGCAATTTTATTACGAACATCCACTATATGATCGATCAAATTTCTAGCAGGCAAGTAGTCGCCCTGCATCTTAGTGTTCAGATCTCTTTTAAAGCTAGAATAACCGAATCGGTTGATGTATGAGGCAATTTTCTGAAAAGACGGTGAAGAGAAGCTTTTGTTAAATCTTTCTTCCGATATGGGTTCTGGGTGGGGGCCTATTTGCTCCCAAATAGAAAGATCTCGCTCTACAAAGGTCACGATTTTCAAAGCAAGCTTTTCAGCATCGGAGGTGTCTTTGATTTCTGAAATAATATCGCGAGAGGCATGGTAAGATACAATGTTAGATACTTTGGAGCGGCAAACTGATTTTTCGTAAATCCTTGCCAAAGTTAGCTCCCCAACTTCCTTTGTATACCCTTCAATGTGGCTGGACAGAAGGACGATAGCCCCTCGGCAAAGCGCATTTATTTCTTGAGCATATTGTGCCGCATTCTTGCGCTCGAACCCTCTCGCCATTTTCAGTAGAGTCTCGACTTCACCAAGCCGAACTACCAGCGCTGAATAAGCGGTCGTATATCTCGCCACGCTAGTTAACCAACCAGTCAAAGCTTTGCTGCCAAAGAGCGAACCTTCTCTCTGTTCGTTTCTTGTGATCGACTGCACGAGAAATCAGGTCTTCAAATTCTTCATTTTCCAAAAGATTAAAATAAGTCTCACGAAATTTATCCCGGCTTGCTGACGCTTTTTCCATAGAAATTTCGCTCGCCGCCAGAGCAACTAGGTCAAATAAAGCCTTGTTAATCGGTTTACTTTTTGGCCTACGAAAGCATTCTGATGGATCAAACCAAGCTGTAGAAACAGATATCATATGCTCCCATTGAACATCAAACTTCATCATTTCTTCTTGAGGCAATTTCCTCCCATGCTCAGCTGCATCATTCAGCCAGTTTCTGAGTGGCGTTCGGTAAGTGGCAAGCCCCAATCGCTTGAATGCAAAGTGCCGCAATATTGTCTCTTCACCTTTCATTCTCTTATCTGCGACCTTCCTTCCCAATATTTTCAACCATGCAGGCCGCTCGGCTATCTTCCGGAGTAAGTCATTAAAGTCCCCTCGATAGATGCAGTTTCTCAACTCTTGTGCATTTAGTGTTGAAGTGTTTGAGTTTAGCCTTTCGAAAATATCAAATTTGACGTCAGAATGAGATTTGTTGGTAATCATGACACATCTAATTGTATGAGTCTTAATCTGACGCTGGATTTTGGTAGGCAATTGATGAAACCGCAAACCGTTCAGCTCTTTAGTAATCGCCAACGAAGAAAGCGCGAATTGATTGCCCGTGAAGCGATATATTGATTGCAGGCGCTGCTGCCCGTCAATGACGTCTAGTTCGAAATCGTCATTCTGCGAAAGATAACAAGGTGGAATTGGCACGTTCAGAATAACAGATTCTATAAGGCGCGACGCAGTTGCGTTGGACCATACGTAACCTCTCTGAAATGAGGGACGAAGCACGATGTCAGAACTTTCGATCTGTTGCATAAGTGATCCCACAACAAGATCGTAGTTCTGAGTGACCACATCTCTGTTTGGTGGGAACGTTGCATCAGGATCAGCGATTTCCGCGTCTTTGTCGATCTCCGCGATTTCTTCGTTCATCAAAAAAGTTCCCACCCGTTAGTCGCGTAAGTTGCACTCGCAAAACTCTAACTGTGCGCTGATGTAGCTCCAAGGGGAAATCGTTAAATCGCTGAAAGCTCAATGGCAGCTATGGGCCGTCCGTGTCGCTGATGGCGCGTCAATGATGCGGACGATCTAACGGCGGCAGTGAGCCCATTTTGAGCAATGCTGCATTGTGTTTGTATGTTCGGTCTCAAGATCCTTATCAACGTTTCGTTATGTTTACGGGCCAACCATTCCCGTTCTCGATTGGTGCCAACCTACATGAGGCTTAGGCCAATGTTGAGTCGAGTTGGAAGGCGACTGATCAAAGGGTATTCGGGCTTGACCCGTCGGTATTTTCCGCGCGGCTTCCTAACCGCGCCCCTCTACACTCGTCTGATATTGGGCGAGCGCTGCTGCGAGAGGTTTGCCTGAAGGCACGTCCATCCGGCTACAGAACTCAGCCCAAACTGTGGCATAGGGCAGGTCTTTGATCTCTTCTGTCGCAACGAGGCGCGATGTGTAGTCGAGGTTATCTTCAACCGACTTCAGTTGTCCCCACGGCGCCAGCAGTGCGCGCAGCAAGGCCTTTTGCATATTCCGCGTACCGATGACCCAAGCCGCTGTGCGGCTGATCGTGGCATCGAAGAAGTCGAGCCCGATGTGCGTGCGCTGCAAAAGATCGGCGCTGACCAGCTCCTGCGCCATTTGCATGATCGAGTCGTCCAGCAGAATGACGTGGTCACTATCCCACCGCATCGGGCGGCTGACGTGCAACAGAATTTCATCGATAGACAGGGCGACCGAACTGAGCTTGTCAGCCACGTTTTCGGTCGGGTGAAAGTGCCCCATGTCGAGGCACAAAAGCGTTTCGTTACGGATCGCGTAGCCCATGTAGAATTCATGGCTGCCCACGGTGCAGGCTTCGACCCCGATGCCGAACAATTTGCTTTCGACAGCGTCCAGCATCTCCGCCTTGTCGTGTGATGTGGCCATCATCGCATCCAAAGATTGTTCCAACCGTTTGCGCGGTGCAAAACGATCAACGGGCGTGTCTTTGTAGCCGTCTGGAACCCAGATGTTATTGACGACGGGTGACCCAAGCACCGCGCCTATTTGCGCCGCAATATCGCGCGACCGCTTGCCGTGTTCGATCCAGAAATCACGAATACCTTGGTCGGGATGGCTAAGGGTCAGGTTGTCGTCTGCCTTTTCGTGGGCAAAAAACGTCGGGTTGAAGTCAAGGCCGAGCCCTTGGTCTTTGGCCCAATCCACCCACGGTGCGAAATGGTTGAATTCAATCGCGTCGCGGTCCGGGTTCTGGTCCGTGTCCAGATAACAGGCGTGCAGGTTCAGGCGGTGACTGCCCGGAATCATGCTGTAGGAAAATTCCAGATCGGCGCGCAATTCATCCGGTGTGCGGGCGCGGCCAGGATGGTTGCCTGTCGCTTGAATCCCGCCACTCGAGCTGCCAGATCTCTTTTCAAACCCGACAACATCATCGCCCTGCCAGCAATGCATGGAAATCGGAACCTCCGCCAGCTTCGCAAGGGCTGCTTCGGTGTCCACACCCCAATCGGCAAAGGCGGCTTTCGCGCTTTCATAGCTCATAATTGATCCTCCCTAACACGTTCACGCTTAGCGCGTGAACGCCTCTTTGTTGCCGGCATCGACGTTGATGATGTTGCCTGTGGATTTCGCCGACAAATCAGAGGCAAGGAAATATGCAGCCTCTGCGATATCTTCGGGCAGGACGGACCGTTTCAGCATGGATCGCTCGCGGTACATTTCCTCAAGTCCGTCTTTGTCGGTGCCATAGGTGCCAGCGCGTTGATCCAGCCATTCGCCCTGCCAGATTTTTGAGCCCTTCAGCACCGCATCAGGGTTCACCACATTCACACGCACACCCAGTGGCGCACCTTCAAGGGCCAGGCAGCGGGCGAGATGGATTTCGCTCGCCTTGGCCGTGCAGTAGGCGGCCGCATTTGGCGACGCGGCCAATCCGTTTTTAGAGGCCACGAAGACAACGGCCCCACCCATGTCCTGCGCCTTGAACAGTTTGAACGCCTCGCGGCTGACAAGGAAATACCCCGTCGACAGGATCGCCATGTTCTTGTTCCACAGATCGAGCGAGGTTTCCTCAATCGGGGCAGAGCTGGCGATGCCTGCGTTGCTGACCAGAATATCCACACCGCCAAACTCTGCAGCGATGGTGCTGTAGGCATTTGCGACGGCTGTTTCGTCCGTCACGTTCATATTCACGGTGCGCACGACGTCAGCAGAGTATTTGCCGCTTAACTCGTCGTAGGTTTTGGCCAAGGCCGCGTCGTCGATATCGGCCAGCATCACGCAAGCGCCTTCGCGAAGGTAGCGTTCCGCCGTCGCAGCACCGATGCCGCCAGCTCCGCCAGTGACCAGCGCCACACGGCCTGCCATGGATTTTGGCGCAGGCATGCGCTGCAACTTTGCCTCTTCCAGAAGCCAGTATTCGATGTCGAAAGCCTCTTGTTCGGGCAGGCCCTGATACTCGGACACGGCATCCGCACCACGCATCACGTTGATCGCATTGACATAGAATTCGCCGGAAATGCGGGCTGTGGCTTTGTCTTTGGCGAAGGTGATCATTCCGACGCCAGGGATTAGATAGACTACGGCGTTAGGATCGCGGATCGCGGGACTGTCGTCTTTTTTGCAGCGGTTGTAATATGCCTGATAGCCTTTGCGATATTCGGCAACCGCCGCTTGAAGCCCTTCAATCGTCGCGTCCACGTCCGGCTTGGCGGGGTCGAAATCCACCACCAACGGGCAAATTTTCGTGCGCAGGAAGTGGTCGGGGCAGGATGTGCCCAAGGCAGCCAGACGTTCCATGTCTTTGGCGTTGACGAATTCCAGCACCGCGTCGCTGTCGGTGAAATGGCCGACCATATGCTGTTGGCCGGATACGAACCCTCGAATGGCGGGCATTAGCCGTGCAGCCGTGGCGCGGCGTTTGTCTGCGGACAGGCTTTTATGCACAGCACCGCCAAATGCGTCTTTGCCTGTGGTCTCCGACTCGAACCAGTCCATCGCTTTTTGAATGATTTCGAGCGTCAGCTCATAGCAGTCTTTCGCGTCGTCGGCCCACGTGAACAGCCCGTGACTCTCCAGCACGACGCCTTTCGCATCGGGGTTCTTTTCGCAGTAATCCGACAGCCACAGGCCCAGTTCGTAACCGGGTTTTTTCCACGGCAACCAACCAATGCTGTCGCCGAAAATCTGTTGCGTCAGCGCCTTGCTGTCCTTGGCCGCTGCAATCGCGATGATCGCATCGGGGTGCATGTGGTCGACGTGTTTTTGCGGCACATAGGCGTGCAAAGGCGTATCGATAGAGGCCGCGCGCGGATTCAGGTTGAATGTGCAGTGGGGCAGGTAGCCCACCATCTCATCTTCGAACTCGACCCCGCGGTAAATGCCGCGCAAGGCGTTTAGCTTGTCCATATAGAGGGTCGAAAACCCGTCCATCTTGATCGAACCAACGTCACCGCCAGACCCTTTGACCCACAGAACCTCAACCATGTCGCCGGACAGCGGGTCCTTTTGCATCACCTTCGCAGACGTATTCCCGCCGCCGTAGTTTGTGATTCGCTTATCTGATCCGAGAAGGTTTGAACGATACAAAAGCTTCTCGGGCTCGCTCATCTTCTCGGCTTTGGCCACATCCCATTTATTTTCAAGGTGTTGATTCGATTTCGAAGCGGTCATGTGTGTCTCCGTCGAGGGCGGGTTAAAGTAAATTTGTTGGCTGCAAGCTGACGGGCCACAAATCTAAAGTCAATCATTTTACATCAAAAACAATCATTCTGCACCGCAGAATGATTGAAAATGAAAATTTATGATTGACAGGGCGCCGCGATTCGACCCAATTTGACCGACGAAAGGACCACCCATGCACGAGAACGACCGCCACCGCGTTATCCTCTCAGCCGTACAAGATCGCTCTTTGGTGACTGTGATTGATCTGTGCTCCCTCACTGGAGCATCCGAGGCGACGATACGCCGTGACATCAACACGCTGGACGAGCAAAAACGCCTGCGCCGTGTGCGCGGCGGGGCAGAGGCCATTGCGTCCAAGCCGTTCGTCGGACTGGCAGGACGTCCTTTTTCCATAAACGAAACGATGCATATCGCTGAAAAGCAGGCAATTGCCGCAGCCGCTGTTGAAATGTGCGACGACGGCGAGCCGATCATCATCAACGGTGGCACCACGACCTTTCAGATGGTCCACCCGCTGGCGTCGCGCCGCGTGCAGGTCTTTACCAACTCGTTCCCGATTGCAGAGCATCTTCTGAAGAATACGCAGAACACGGTGATGCTGTCTGGCGGGATTATCTACCGTGAACAGAACATCATCCTGTCCCCCTTCGATAACGACGTGACGCGAAATTTCTATGCCAAACGCATGTTTATGGGCGCCCAGGGCATCGGGCCGCTTGGCCTGATGGAACAGGATCCGCTGTTGATTCAGGCGGAACAGAAACTGATTGGTCAGGCCGAAGAGTTGATCGTTCTGGTCGACAGCTCCAAATTCGAAAACCGTTCAAGTCTCGTGCTGTGTCCGCTTGAGCGTATCGACACAATCATCACCGACGACGGCATCGACGACCGCACTGCGGCTATGCTTGAGGCGGCCGATGTATCGCTGACCGTGGTGCCGATTGGCGCTGCACAGAAAGACGGGGTGGCCTCGTAGCCAACCCGAACGCAACCACTCCAGGGAGGAAACCATGAGTGTAATTAAGAAACTGGCAACATCCGTTGCATTGGCCGGCGCAATGTTCGGCACACCTGCATTTGCACAAGACGACGTGCGCATCGCGCTGGTCGTCAAAGCGCTCGGCATCGGGTTCTTTGAAGCTGCCAATGAAGGCGCACAAGAAGCCGCCGAAGAGCTGGGCAACGTCGAGATCATCTATACAGGTCCGACAGACACAACCGCGGAAGGCCAGATTGAAGTCATCAACGCGCTTATCGCGCAGCAGGTCGACGCGATTGCGGTCTCGTCCAATGACACTGATGCTCTGGTTCCCGTTTTGCAGCGCGCGATGCAGCGCGGAATCACCGTGATCAGCTGGGATTCTGGCGTGGCCCCCGATGGGCGCCAGCTGCACCTGAACCCTTCGTCCAACCCGCTGATCGGTAACATGATCATCAAACTAGCCGCAGACCACCTGCCCGATGGCGGCGAAGTTGCGCTGTTGTCTGCGACGACGACCTCCACCAACCAGAACATCTGGATGGAAGAGATGAACAACGTTATGGGTGACTATCCCGGTATCGAAGTTGTCGCCACGGTCTACGGTGACGATCTCGCAGATAAATCCTACCGCGAAGCCACTGGCCTGATGCAGTCCTACCCTGATCTAGACGCGATTATTGCGCCCACATCGGTGGGCATCGTTGCTGCGGCACAAGCTGTTGTGGACGCGGGCAAAGTTGGCGAAGTCAACGTCACGGGCCTAGGTCTGCCATCCGAGATGGCCGGCGCGATTGAATCGGGTGCGTCGCAGTCCTTTGCGATCTGGAACCCGATCGATCTGGGTTACTCGGCAACGATGCTGGCCTATGAACTGAGCCAGAACGGTGTAGAAGCCGCTCCCGGCGCGGAAATCCCGATGGGCCGCATGGGTACGCTGACGCTGGATGAAAACAACGAAGGCGCGATGGCCGATCCATTCGTTTACGACGCCAGTAACATCGACGACTTCAAGTCGATCTTCTAAACACCTCCTACTGGTCCGGCGCTGCAGTGCGCCGGACCAAACACTGCCCCAAACTCTCCCCCGCTTGAACGAGGCTACCCGATGACGACGCATTTTGCGCCCGCCAGTCCGTCTGCCGTTGTATCGATGGACCTGATCACGAAAACCTTCCCGGGTGTCAAAGCGCTCGACCAGGTCAAGCTGGATCTTTACCCCGGTCAGGTCACGGCTCTTGTTGGGGAAAACGGCGCGGGCAAGTCGACGACCGTCAAGATTCTGACAGGTATCTATCAAACTGATGGCGGCACCATTCGTATCGATGGTGATCCCGTGACGTTTGGATCTCCTAACGACGCAGCCAAGGCAGGGATCACCGCGATCCATCAGGAAACCGTCCTGTTTGACGAATTATCCGTCGCAGAAAATATCTACATCGGCCACGCTCCGCGCAATCGTTTCGGGCTGATCGACACCGCCCAAATGCACCGTAACGCTGCCAAACTACTGGCCGACATCGGTGCGCCTTTCAGCAGCCACACCCAACTTCGCGAATTGGGAATTGCCAATAAACACCTTGTGGCAATTGCCCGTGCGCTTTCGGTGGATGCCCGCGTTGTCATCATGGACGAACCCACCGCGGCACTGTCCCACAAAGAGATCGAAGAACTGTACGAGCTTGTTGAAACCCTGAAAGCGCAGGGCAAGGCGATCTTGTTTATCAGCCATAAGTTCGACGAGATTTTCCGTATCGCCGACCGCTATACCGTGTTCCGTGACGGTGGGTTTGTCGGCGACGGCTTGATTGCTGACATTACCGAGGGCGACCTGGTGACAATGATGGTCGGGCGCTCTGTTGATCAGATTTTTCCGGACCGCGACCACGATGTCGGCGAAGAAGTCCTCAAGGTCGTTGGATATACCCACCCAACCGAATTTGCCGACATCAATTTCGAATTGAAACGTGGTGAAATTCTCGGTTTCTACGGCTTGGTCGGCGCAGGGCGATCCGAATTCATGCAGGCGTTTTTTGGAATCACCAAACCCTCCAAGGGCTTATGCCGCGTGAACGGAGATATCAAGGTCATCCGCTCTCCCGCCGAAGCGGTGGACAACGGCATTGTTTATGTCCCCGAAGATCGCGGCAAACAGGGCGCGGTGATCGGGTTGCCAATTTTTCAGAACATAACGCTGCCGTCACTTGGTCGAACGTCTAGGAATGGGTTCTTGCAACTGGCCGAAGAATTTAAACTGGCCCGCGAATACGCCGAGCGGCTTGACCTGCGTGCAGCATCATTGGACCAAGACATTGGCAACCTTTCGGGGGGTAACCAACAAAAGGTCGTCATTGCCAAATGGCTGGCGACGCAGCCGCAGGTCATCATTTTGGACGAGCCAACCAAAGGCATCGACATCGGATCAAAAGCGGCCGTTCATGAATTCATGGCCGAGCTGGCCGCACAGGGGTTGTCCGTCATTATGGTCAGTTCTGAAATCCCTGAAATCATTGGAATGTCCGACCGAGTCATCGTGATGCGTGACGGGTTGATCGCATCGGAATTGACTGGTGACGAAGTGACCCCAGAAATACTGGTGCGCCATGCGGCTGGCATAACAACCCCAACAGAAAGCGTTGCCCAATGATGCGTTTCATTCCTGTGCGCGAAGCCATTCTTGGCAGCGCGATCCTGATCCTGCTTGTCCTTGTTGCATCACGTTTCTCGGGCTTTGTCGCACCGTCAAATCTGGCGAATGTGTTCAATGACACGGCTCCGCTGATCATCCTTGCGCTTGGGCAAATGGTGGTGATCCTGACCCGCTGTATTGATCTGTCTGTGGCGGCGAACCTAGCCCTAACAGGAATGGCTGCGGCAATGATAAACGTCGCCATGCCCGGCTTGCCGATCCCCGTTATCATAGCAATCGCAGTTCTCATGGGCGCGTTTATGGGGGCCATTAATGGCGTGCTTGTGTGGAAACTGTCGATCCCGCCGATTGTTGTGACCCTTGGCACCATGACCATCTTCCGCGGAATAATTTTTTTGATTTCAGACGGAAAATGGGTCAATTCCCATGAAATGAGCGCCGCTTTTACAGGGTTCCCTCGCACTGTCTTTCTTGGTCTGCCTGTCTTGTCATGGATTGCGATCTTCACCGTTATCGTCTTCGGGATTATGATGGCGCGCACCCAGTTCGGACGATCGATCTTTGCCGTGGGTGGCAACCCGCACGCCGCTGTCTACACTGGGATCAATGTCGGTAAGACGCAGTTCTGGGCCTTCGTGGTAGCAGGCGCGCTGGCGGGTCTGACAGGATATCTATGGGTCGCACGCTATGCCGTGGCTTACGTCGACATTGCGGGCGGGTTCGAACTCGAAGTAGTGGCGGCTTGTGTCATTGGGGGGATTTCTATTGCCGGTGGCATCGGGTCCGTCGGGGGGGCCGTGCTGGGCGCGATCTTCCTTGGCGTAGTCAAAAACGCTCTGCCTGTCGTCAACATCTCGCCGTTCTGGCAGCTCGCCATTTCCGGCTCTGCCATCCTGATTGCCGTTGCATTCAACGCACGGTCCGGCCGCGCCAAAGGCCGCATCATTCTCAAATCTGCCGAGGCCACCCAATGACGGATACAGCAACCACCCGCCATATCCCTGATCGCCTGAACAGCCGCGCTGCCCGGATTTTCAAAAGCTGGGAAGCCCTGTTGCTGGCCGTGGCCATCGCGATCTTTGTCGTAAACAGCTTCGCCTCTCCCTACTTCCTGAATGCATGGAACCTCAGCGATGCGACGTTCAACTTCACCGAAAAGGCGATGATCGCTTTTGCGATGGCGCTGCTGATCATCTCGGGCGAGATTGATCTCTCCGTGGCCTCGATCATCGCGCTGGCCAGCACCGCAATGGGATTGGCGATGCAGCATGGCGCGGGGACGCCGGAACTTGTGATGATCGGCCTGACCGTCGGCCTTCTGTGCGGGGCGTTCAACGGCGTGTTCGTGACCATCCTCGGCCTGCCGTCCATCGTCGTGACCATCGGCACCATGAGCCTGTTTCGCGGCATCAGTTATATCATCCTCGGGGACGGATCTTATAGCGGCTATCCGTCCAGCTTTTCGTGGTTCGGGCAGGGTTATATCTACTGGGTATTTACGGTGGAAATGCTGCTGTTTGTGATCATCGCTGCGATCTACGCCGTGCTGCTGCACAAAACCAACTTTGGACGCGTGGTCTATGCCATCGGCAACAACCCGACCGGCGCGCTGTTCAGTGGCATCCGCGTGCAGCGGGTGAAGTTTATCCTGTTCCTGCTGACAGGTCTGATGTCTGGCGTAGCGGCGGTCTGCCTGACCTCACGTCTCGGGTCCACCCGCCCAAGCATCGCCACGGGGATGGAGCTTGAGGTGGTCACGATGGTCGTCCTTGGCGGCGTCAACATCCTTGGCGGCTCTGGCACGATACCGGGCGTTGTCATCGCGGCATTTGTCATGGGTCTTGTGACCTTCGGCCTTGGCCTGCTCAACGTGCCGGGCATCGTCATGTCGATCTTTATCGGGCTGCTGCTGATTGGCGTAATTGCCCTGCCGCGTCTCTGGGCCATGGCCGCCACAAGGCGCAAAGCATGAGCGCGCGTTATGTGTTCCGCATGACCCTGAACGACAATATGGCGGATGAATACAAACGCCGCCATGACGCGATCTGGCCAGAACTGGTCGATCTGTTGCACGGTGCCGGTGTCAGCGACTACTCGATCCATCTGGATGAAAGCACTGGCCACCTGATCGGCGTCTTGACCCGCGCGGACGGGCACACAATGGACGATCTTCCGAACCATCCGATCATGCAGAAATGGTGGGCCCACATGGCCGACATCATGGCAACCGCGCCAAACAATGAACCCATCGCCGTGCCTTTGACGCCACTGTTTCACATGCCATGATCAAACCGCAGCACATCGCCGTTATCGATATCGGCAAGACCAACGCAAAACTCGCACTTGTTGACCTGGCGACGCTGACCGAAGTTGCCGTTGTCACGCGCCCCAATGCCGTGCGGCCGGGGCCGCCTTGGCCGCACTATGATGTCGATGGCCACTGGGCGTTCTTGCTGGGCGCGCTCGCAACCTTCCACCGCGACCACCGCGTTGACGCCATTTCGATCACCACCCACGGCGCCTGCGCCGCGCTGCTGGCGGCGGACGGATCGCTGGCGGTGCCGATCCTCGACTATGAACATCAATACCCGGCCAAGATCATCGCAGCCTACGATGCTATCAAGCCCGACTTTGCCCAAACCGGATCACCAAGAATGGTTGGCGGCCTGAACATCGGCGCACAATTGCATTACCAGTTCAGCACCGACCCGACGCTGCGGGATCGCACGGCGCTGATCGTCACCTATCCGCAGTTCTGGGGCCATCGCCTGACAGGCATTGCCGCGACAGATGTCACGTCACTGGGCTGTCATACGGATATTTGGGACCCTCATAAGGGGGCATTTTCGAACCTCCCCGCGGCCCTTGGGGTTCAGGATAAGATTGCACCAGTGCGCCGGCCCAGCGACATCCTCGGGCCGATCCTGCCGGAAATCGCGCAGACAACGGGGCTCGATCCGAATACACCCGTCTGTGTTGGCATCCACGATTCCAATGCCTCGCTCTACCCGCATGTCATCTCGCGGGATGAGCCAGCCGCAGTGGTTTCAACAGGAACCTGGGTGATCGCAATGTCTTTGATGGGCGATGAAGCGGCGGCGATCCCGCCCCTCGATCCAGCGCGCGACACAATCGTCAACGTTAATGCGCTTGGGCAACCGGTGCCTAGCGCGCGGTTCATGGGTGGACGCGAATATGAGGTCATCCAAAACGGCCATCCCTATGCGATTACCCGACAGGACGTCACTTCTGTGCTGCAGGGGTCTTTGATGCTTCTCCCATCGGTTGAATGCGACACTGGCCCATTCCAGGGCTGCAGAATGGAGTGGCTAAATGAGGAGCCGCCGGTAGGAACGGGCCAGCGATCGGTGGCACTGTCTTACTACCTCGCCTTGATGACAGGGACCTGTCTTGAATTAGTAGAGGCTGAGGGCCCCTCGATTGTTGAAGGCCCTTTCGCACGCAATGCCGAATACGTTGCGATGTTGAAAGCTGTCACCGGTCGGCCCGTTTTCACAAGTGAAGCGGTCACGGGAACAAGTATAGGCGCTGCCTTACTCTACAATCACGATGAGAACTTGCCGATAGCTTCCGACCCCAAAAGCTCTGACGTTGGAAGGGATTTCTCGGATTACATAGATCTTTGGAGAACGTCTGTGCAGACTGATCGTTGACCTTCATTCAAGACACGTAGGAACGGAAATACTGCGATCTCTTCGTAATGTGCTTTCGTGATTCGCGTTGTTGAAATGTGTTGAATTCTGCGAGGGATTGACCCAGTTTTCCGAAACGCCGTGACCCACTGGCATCAAGAATTCCATCGACTTTTCATGAGATTATCATGTTTCAGAGGGGTCAGCACCAAATTAAAAAAATGGGTCAATCCAACACGAAAATTAACACTCTCTGAAAGAACGGGGTGAATTGAGCTAGAATGGGGATTGAAAATGTCCTAGCGCTGGCTTTCGGCGCACCGCGTCTGCGGGAGGCGAAATGAGATATAGCTGAAAGTTGGTGATGGCCCCTGAGGGGCGGCATATCATGGCGTTGTTCACGCGCCGCAATTCTCTGCAGAGAAAAGGATATGCCACATGACGAAGACTATCATCACGACCTTGCCCGATCCACATGGATTTTCAGCTGACCCGTTGACTGACCTTCTGCGTTCAGGTGCGCGCAGCCTGATCCAGCAAGCAGTTGAAGCAGAGCTTTCGGTGTTGTTGGAGGCCTATTCCGGCGACCGGATCGAGGATGGTCGCGCTCGGCTTGTCCGCCACGGGCATTTGCCGGAACGCCAGGTGATGACTGGGATCGGTACTGTGCCGGTCAAGGTGCCGCGCGTGCGAGACCGGGGCGACACCGCTGAGAAAGTCCGGTTCACCTCGACAATCCTGCCGCCCTATTTGCGCAAAGCCAAATCCATCGAAGAACTGCTGCCCTGGCTTTATCTCAAAGGCATTTCCACTGGCGACTTTCACGAAGCACTTGCCGCACTTTTGGGCCCCAATGCAGCGGGGCTGTCATCAACGACAATTTCTCGGCTTAAAGCTGACTGGTGGGACGACTACGACCGCTGGCAACGCCGCGATCTCAGCACGCGCCGGTTCGTCTACATC
>NZ_SMZO01000073.1 GCF_004358675.1 Meridianimarinicoccus aquatilis
TCGAAAACGAGCGGTGAACATGTCTGATCTTTTCTGGCTTACGGACGCGCAGATGGCGCGTCTTGAACCCTTCTTTCCGAAGTCCCACGGCAAGCCCCGCGTTGATGACCGACGTGTGTTGAGTGGGATCATTTTCATCAATCGCAATGGGTTGCGATGGCGGGACGCCCCGTCGGCCTATGGCCCACACAAGACGCTGTACAACCGTTGGAAGCGGTGGAGTGACAAGGGTATCTTCGCCCGAATGATGGCAGGTCTGGCTGCCGAACACGGCGAAAAGAAGACCGTCATGATCGACGCGACGTATCTCAAAGCCCACCGAACAGCGACCAGCATGGGCGTGAAAAAGGGGGGCGTGGACGCCTGATCGGTCGAACCAAAGGCGGCATGAACACGAAGCTGCACGCCGTCTGCGACAGCCAGGGCCGACCGCTCCACCTCTTCGTCACGGCAGGACAGGTCAGCGATTACATCGGTGCCCGCGCCCTGGTCGGCAGTTTGCCAAAGGTGGGGTGGCTGCTGGGAGACCGAGGATATGATGCCGATTGGTTCAGAGAAGCGTTAAAAAACAGAGGGATACGCGCCTGCATCCCGGGACGGAAGCAGCGGAAGAAACCGGTAAAGTACGACAAGCGCCGCTACAAGAGGCGCAACCGGATCGAGATCATGTTCGGCAGGTTGAAGGATTGGCGGCGTGTCGCGACCCGCTATGACCGATGCCCCAAGGTGTTCCTCTCGGCCATCACACTCGCTGCTCTCGTCATCTATTGGTTATGAATCCCGACCCTAAGCACGGCGTTCCAACTCGCCATAGACAGGCTGAGGAACTCCCAGGCGACTTCGTCGCACATGACCAGGGCTGATGGTGCGGATGATGCAGAGGGCAGAAGGTCGGCAGCTGACAAGTTCGACATATCAAGACCAGAGCCTGTGCAAGATGTCGGACCTTCCCACCAACCCCGTTCGACGCCGGTATGAAACATCCCGATGCCTGCTGTCACGGACGCAGCGACAGCGCCTGCCATCAGTAGCAGTAAGATGGGCAAACCAACCAAGAGAAGCACGCCAATAGCGATGGCGATCGCGTGAGGGTATCGCTGCCAAATGCACATCGCGCATGGTGCGTAGCCCGCTGCCTGAAACAAGAAGGCAGCCAGCAAAAGAACGGCCGATCCGCCGGCAGCGATCAAACCAAGTTGTTTCGAAGACAGCAGCATTCACTTTCCTTTCGCCTACACGCAGCTCGGCGGTCGAATTCGGTGTACCTCTCCAAGCACGCGCCGCAGTTGCCGATTTATCGGCAACTGCGCATTCGTGATCAGTTCGGCATTATGGCCCCGATTGCGTACATGCCATCCTCGCCCTTGACGAGCATCAGGGTCACCTCGTCACCATCGGTCACCTCTCCCATCATCTGCGCGTTTTCAAGAACCGTCATATCCATCGTCATTGCAGGCCAGCCGATCTCGGGAATCGGGTCATGGCTCACATTTGCAGTGCCGTCGCCGATTGAATTGATCACGGCCTTCGCGTGAACCGCGCCCTCCATTTTTTCGGCGGACATCGGCATGTTCGAATGATCCATATTGTGGTTCATTTGCGCGATAGCCCCTGTCGCGGACAGGGTCAGAAGTGCGAGACTTGCAGTCAGTATCTTCATGAGAAGCTCCATTCTTGAGGTTTGTGGGTTCAATTATTCGGCAGGCAGTGCTGCATCGACGGGCTGCTGAATTGGGGACGTGATTTCGCGGTTTACGCGTTTCAGCGCGAGCCGTTTCCAAATCACGAATATGGAAGGAATGACGAAAAGCGTCAGCAGGGTCGCTGTCACCATGCCGCCGATCATCGGTGCAGCGATGCGTTGCATGATCTCCGAGCCGGTGCCTGTTCCATACATGATCGGGATCAGAGCCGCGAAGATGGTGGCGACTGTCATGACTTTGGGTCTCACCCGAAGAACAGCTCCTTCGAAAACGACCTCTTCGATATCGTCGCGAGTGAGCTTACGGCTTTCCGACTGCCTGAGCTTGCGTCGTTTCTCCCATGCGAGATTGAGATAGAGCAGCATGACGATGGCCGTTTCGACGGCCACGCCGGCCAGGGCAATGAAGCCGACGAGGACGGCGATCGAAATGTCGAAGCTGAGATACCACAGAAACCAGACACCGCCTGCCAACGCGACAGGAAGCGCGGCGAGAATGATGCCAACTTCGATCACCCTATTGAACGCCATGAACAACATCAGCGTGATGATCATAAGCGTGGCGGGGGCGACGATCGCCAGCCGGTCCTGCATCCGCTCGATGTACTCATACTGCCCGGACCATGTCAGAGAATATCCGGGCGGCAGGCGCACCTGATCGGCCACGACCCTCTGCGCCTCGGCGACATATCCGCCGAGGTCTCGTCCTGCGATATCGATAAACACGAACCCCGTGCGCCGCGCGTTCTCTGATCGGATCATGCCCGGACCATCCACAATTCGAACATCGGCCAAGGCGGTCAGCGGCACATGAGCCCCCGATGGGGTGACAACGGGCAAGTTTTCGAGGCGTTCGGGGCTATCGCGCCACGCCTGCGGATAGCGCAGGTTAATCGGAAAGCGCTCCAGCCCTTCAACGGATTCCGATACCTGCATCCCACCGATGGCGGTTTGCACCACATCCTGAACATCCCGCACACTCATCATGTATCGCGCTGCGGCGTCGCGCTTGACGTCGATTTCTATGAAGCGCCCGCCTACCGGGCGCTCCGCATAGGCGGAGGCAGTGCCCTCGATATCCGACACGGCCCGTTCCACTTCGATCCCGATGTCTGTGATGACGTTCAGATCAGCACCCGAGATCTTGACACCAACCGGCGTTCGTATTCCGGTGGCAAGCATGTCAATCCGGTTCTTGATCGGCTGGATCCAGACATTGGTCACGCCGGGGATCTGCACAGTCCGATCAAGCTCATTGCGAATTTTTTCCATGGTCATGCCAGGGCGCCACTCAGCTTCTGGTTTGAGTTGGATCGTGGTTTCCACCATCGTAAGTGGTGCAGGATCGGTCGCTGTCTCTGCGCGCCCCACTTTGCCGTGCACAGTTTCAACCTCTGGGATTGTAGCGATCAGGCGATTGGTCTGCTGCAAGACCTCGCGCGCCTTACCGATCGACACGCCCGGGTAGAAGCTTGGCATATAGAGGAAGTCGCCCTCATTCAGCTCGGGCATAAACTCGGACCCGAGCCGTTGGTAGGGATACCACATTGAAGCCACGAGGGCACCGGCAAGCAAGGTTGTCGCCCACGGCCAAGCGATGGCTGCGTCCAGAAAAGGACGATACAGCAAGACCACCAATCGGTTCAGTGGGTTTTTGCGCTCGGGCAAAATCCGGCCCCGGACAAAGTAACCCATCAAGACCGGAACCAGTGTGATCGATAGGATCGCGGCGGCGGCCATCGCGTAGGTCTTTGTATAGGCCAGCGGGGCAAAAAGCCTGCCCTCCTGATTTTCCAGCACAAAGACAGGCAGAAAGCTGACCGTGATGATTGCCAAGGAGTAAAAGAGGGCCGGACCGACCTCAGAGGCGCATTCCTGCACGATCCTCCACCTGTTTTCTGCGGTCAGCTTTTCCTTCTCCAGCCGCCTGTGCATCGCCTCGATCATCACGATCGACGCATCGACCATGGCTCCAATGGCAATCGCGATGCCACCAAGCGACATGATGTTCGCATTCACGCCCTGCGCTTTCATCAGAATGAAGGCAGCGAAGATGCCGAGGGGCAACGACAGCAGGATCACCAGTGATGAGCGCAGATGCAGCAGAAAGGCAGCACAGACGAGGACGACGACAATGAATTCCTGCGTCAGCTTCTTCTTGAGATTGTCGATTGCGCGTTCGATCACGCCGGACCGGTCATAGGTCGTGATAATCTCGACACCATCCGGCAGGTTTGGCCGCAACTCTTCGATGCGGGCCTCCACCGCTTTGATGGTCGCAAGGGCATTGCCACCCCATCGCATGATGACCACGCCGCCAACGGCATCGCCCTGCCCGTCAAACTCTCCGACGCCACGGCGCAATTCCGGTCCTAGACGAATGTCAGCAACGTCGCCGAGGGTCAGAGCAGCTCCACGCTCGTTGATCATTAGGGGGGCGCTGGATAGATCAGAAAGCTCATCGATGTATCCGGACGAGCGGATCATGAATTCTGCTTCGCCCATCTCGATCACGCTTCCGCCGGTCTCTCGATTGGCCGCCTGTATCGCGTTCCTGAGTTGTGTCAGTGTGATATCGTAGGCCCGCAATTTGTTCGGATCGACAACGACCTGATACTGTTTGACCATGCCGCCAATCGTTGCGACTTCAGACACACCGTCGACAGCCTGCAGTTCGTATTTCAGAAACCAGTCCTGCAGCGTTCTCAGTTGCGCGAGATCGTGTGTGCCGGTTCTGTCGATCAACGCATATTGGTAGATCCATCCGACCCCGGTGGCATCCGGGCCAAGCTGAGGGGACACTCCGTCCGGCAGGCTCCCTGTGATCTGCCCAAGATATTCGAGGACGCGGGATCTTGCCCAATACAGGTCCGTGCCATCTTCGAAAACGACATAGACAAAACTGTCACCAAAGAAGGAAAAGCCGCGTACATCCTGTGCGCCAGGTACCGCCAGCAACGATGTGGCGAGCGGATAGGTGATCTGGTTTTCGACCACTTGCGGCGCCTGCCCCGGATAAGGGGTGCGGACGATCACCTGCACATCGGACAGGTCCGGTATCGCATCGACCGGTGTCTCGCGGATGGCCCAGATGCCTGCGACACCCATCATGACGGCAAGGACCAGAATAACAAACCTATTTGCCAGCGAGGCGCGGATGATCGCCGGGATCACTGGGGAACCCTCCCGTCACGGACAACATCGATCAATGTCATCGAGAAATCCGGGTTGCGCCGCAGGATGAGCGTGACGTCCGTTCCCACTGTGAGTTGGGAAATCTCAAGCTCCTCAGCCAAGGGAAAATCCATTGTCATTCCGGGCATGCCGATATCGGTCAACGGCCCATGGGTGATGTTCGCCGTCCGTGATTGAGCATCGATGGAGTTGATTTGACCTGAAACCTGCATTGGCGGTGCCACAGGTTCGGCCACCGCCAGCACCATATTCATGCCGTCCGGGCGCGCGAAAGTGAGCACCATCTCCACATCTGTCATCAAAGCGGCAGCGTCGAGTGACGGATCAATATCAAAGGCCATGGTCATGCCAGGCATGCCGATATCGGACATCGGTCCATGGGTGATCGTGGCCTTTGAGGCGTCTGTATCGACACTATCGATCGTGCCTGAGACCACGATGGGCGGTGCCGCAGCTGCCTCAAGCTCGACATCAGACAAGATCATGTTCAAGCCATCCGGCCGTGCAAATGTGAGGGTCATTTGGACGCCGGTTTTCAGCGATGCCATGTCCAAGCCCGGATCGATGGGGAAATCCATGGTCATGCCTGGCATTCCGATCTCAGCCATGGGCCCGTGGGTGATCGTTGCGGTTCCGGAATTCAGATCCAGGTCGTCGATGGTGCCGGACACCATGATCGGCGCTGCGGCATTTGTTTCAGCCGCTTCCACCTCTTCGGGATCGGTGCCCTCGGCGCGGACCGCGACTACGGAGAAAAGGCCGCCATCACCTGCCGTGAGATCGAATTCGATCGGCGCATCGAGGGGCACGGCCTCAAGATCAACCCCCAACACCGGCAGGTCCATCGTCATTGCGGGCCAGCCAAGCTCTGGGATCGGGCCATGCTCCAGCGTTAGCTTGCCATCCGACGTCACCGCGCGTGCAATCCCAGTGCCGGTACCAGCAATTCCATCATCTGGCGCAAGTTCGGTGAGGCTCAGGAGTCCATCTGCGCCACGGGCCACGAGAAACGCGACTGCCTCCCCCTCCTTTAGCCGATCCAGGGGAACATCGGCTCTCACCGGGAAGTCGGATGTCATCGCTGGCCAGTCCAGGTTTTCCAGGGCGTCATGCTGCACGGTTGCCACCCGACTCTGAGGATCGAGAGCAACGAGAACACCGCTGCCCCGCGCCGGGTCGGCATCCGTTGGCGCCATGCGCGTGAAGCCTGCGCTCAAAGCGCTTTCGCTGTCGATCAGGAACTGTGCGGAGGCAACGACCTCTTCACCCGGACCCAGGCCCTGAAGAATTTCTGTCCGCCCGCCTTCTCCGAAACTGTCCCGGAGACCGGCAGTCACCAATCTCGGTCGGAACGTCCCCTCCCCTGTTTTTAGGATGACGCGCTCAGCCGACCCTGTCCGTATTACGGCCTCAGATGGCACTGTCAGGACTGTACGGCTTTCGTTGGGCGTGAGACTGACACTTCCGAACATTCCGGGGCGGAGCACGCCATCGGAATTGTCAAACCTCAGTCGAACAGGAAGCGTTCGTGTTTGGGGATCGAGTTCGGGGTAAATGTAGTCGATGTCGCCTTCAAACACGCGCCCAGGCAAGTGTTCGAACCGAGCGATGGCCCGCATATCCTCAGACAGCCGGGCAATATCACGTTCAAAGACATCTACAATGAGCCAGACCTTCGACAAATCAGCGACGGAGAAGGCAAGCGTTCCAGGTTGCAGATACATGCCATCGGCCGCATTCAGGGCGATGACCACGCCGTTCTGTGGTGCTTCGATCTCGATGTTGCGAACCAATTCGCCGCCCGCCTCAATCTCGGCAATCTGGCGGGCGGACATACCTTGGCTCATCAGCTTGTTGCGCGCCGCATCCAGAATGCGGGGGTCACCAGCCTCGACAGCGCGAACAAGATCACCCGTCGCGGCTGCGATGAGTGGAGAAAAGAGCTCGAAAAGAACCTGCTCCCCTGCAACGCGATCTCCGACGGCTCGGACATTAAGCTTTTCAACCCAGCCTTCTACCCGAGTATGCACATGACTGGTTAGATGCTCGTCATAGCCCACGAAACCAACAGTCTCGATCCGAGGTTGCACTTCACTCATGCGGGCGACCGCCGTGCGTACGCCGATTGCGTTGATTTCGGCCGCGTTCAGTGTGACCTCGGCAGGATCACCAGATGGCTCCTGTCCGGCATAGACGGCAATAAGATCCATCCCCATGGGCGACTTGCCGGGCCCTGGTTGACGGAAATTTGGGTCCATGGGCGCAACCCAATAGAGAATCTCGGGGCCTTCAGATCCGCCTTGCATCGCTGGATTCAGGTACAACCGTTCAACGTAAACCCCACCGCCAAGGCCGGCCGCCAAGGCAAGAACTGAAAGTGCCGCGTATCTTCCACGCATAAACATCGTCTCCTGACGGCTGCATTGGATGCAGCGATCGATTGGTCAAACAGCCCGCATATGCGGGCACCGAAATGTCAGGAGTGTCGGGGTGGGCGATCGGGCACGAGGGGCTCACGGGATACATGAGCCCTGGAGAATGCGGCCGGTTTTGGTGCCGTAAACGCGGTTTCTTCAGACCGATGATCCAGATGTTGCTGGTAGTCCATGACACAGCAAAGACCGGTGTGGCACCCGTCGCCGTGTCCTGCGTGAGCCTCCGTTTGCCGCTCGCCATTGTTTTCGGGGTGGTGCGCGTGGACGTGGTTGGGCACTTCTCCCGCAGAAGCGACAGCGGGGATTTGCGGACCGCACTCCGCGCTGCTCATCTCTCCTTCAAACGGCATTGCCTGCGTTCCGACGACGGTGATCGTCAGACACACAAAGGCAAGACATGCCGATCGCAGGAAAGAGAACGCATTCCAAAACATAAGCGTGAAATAGCGCTCTTCAGAAGTTGCAGCAATTGAAGCGGGGCTGAATGATTGTATCATTTTGTAAAGTTGACCTTTTCCAAGTTGTGCCAGTACGACACCAACGGTGGCATAATCAGATCAGGCGTCAGATGGATTCCAAGAAACGATCAACACTCTTGACGATCGGTGCGGTCATTGCAGGCTATGCGGCGCTTCGAACCGTGCCCTCTTTGCTGCCGGAAAAACTTGAACTTGAAGCACTCGATCGTCCGAAAGGCTTCCGGAGATTTATCGCCGGTGAGACATCCGGATCGTTTGACGCGTTCGTCGGCTTGGAC
This sequence comes from Meridianimarinicoccus aquatilis, assembly GCF_004358675.1. GTDB lineage: Bacteria > Pseudomonadota > Alphaproteobacteria > Rhodobacterales > Rhodobacteraceae > Meridianimarinicoccus > Meridianimarinicoccus aquatilis. The sequence goes on from NZ_SMZO01000073.1 coordinate 8,090, forward strand.
AGTCCGGACAGTATGGGTGTGGCAGCACGGAAGGCTGCGGCTATCGAGCGAGTCTCAGCAGATATTTGCGGCGCTCTCTACGGAGACCTCGACATGAGCAATGCACGTATCCCTTTGGCGTCATTTTCTGACTATTATTGTCCTTTTTGCAGAGTACAAACCAAGAGCTTCGCCGATATGACAAGCAAAATGCCAGATCAGGTTGCAATAGCATGGCACGAGCTTCCTCTGCTGGGCGACAGCTCTAATCTGGCAGCAAAGGCGGCCTTGGCCGCCAAGCGTCAAGGTGCCTATGTCGCATTCCAGGAACGTTTGATGACCTCGCCATTTCAAGCCACACCGGAATACCTTGCCCGTCTCTCTGAAGATCTGGGCGTTGATGGCGAACAATTGGTCGCCGACATGGAGAGCCCCGAAGTCGCGCGCGAGCTGGAAAATAGCGCGGCTCTCGCGCAGGTTTTTGCCTTTGTTGGCACGCCTGCCCTCGTCATCGGTCGTACAGTTGTCCAAGGTCAGGTCAGCGACAGGATGATACGAAGGATCATTGACCTTGAGCGCGAGGAGGGCTGGGACGTTGCCTGTGTGTCGGCCTGACAAACCTATGCTGTCTGCAGTTCTCTCCGCCTTACTCTTCTATCGAGATTGGCGACGGAATGGATAGACGGCACTTCATCCTACTAGCTTCTGCGTTGGTCATGGTCCCCTATTCTGTGACGGCCGCCACGCGCATAGTCTGGTCAGCCGTCGAAGCCTCGACCGCGTTGGCGCAGGGCGAGATTTCCCTGATTGATATTCGTTCACGCGTTGAGTGGATGGAGACAACTGTGGCGAAAGACGCCTGGCCGATCAGCATGCATGAACCGAGGTTTGAGCAGAGGTTGTTCGCTGCACGCGATCTGTCCGGCGAAAAACCAATCGCCTTGATCTGTGCCACCGGAGGGCGGAGTGGCCGTCTCATGAGCACTCTAAATCGAGCGGGATACCCGGGCTTCATCGATGTCTCAGAAGGCATGTTGGGATCACTGAAAGGGCCAGGCTGGATCGCACGGGGTTTGCCTGTGATGGATCTGGAGGCGGCCTTGGCCAATCTGCCGGACGTTCTCCGTTGATCGTGGGTCCGCGTCCATGAAGGGAGCGGTTTCTCAATTCTGGGCTGGGTTGCTGTCGATTGTTTTGGGTTGCGTAAGCATCCTCGTCTTCGATGCTGCCCATGCCGCGGAATCCGAGACTTTTTCAAATCCTGCGGTCTCGGCGCGTCTGATCTCGGCCGAAGACGGGATTGCGCCGGATGCCGCCTCCGTTTCCCTTGGATTGGCCTTGGAGTACGGCGACGGCTGGAAGGGATACTGGCGTACGCCAGGCGAGGTTGGCTTGGCACCCAAGATCAACTGGTCGGGTTCAACCAATCTGAAATCCGCCGAGCTCCTCTGGCCCGCGCCGGAACGGTTCGAGGCCTTCGGGATCGAGAACTTCGGCTATTCAGGTCAGGTTGTTTTGCCGATCCGCGCGAGACTTGAGGACGCCGGCCAGCCTCTGGAACTGCGTGCCCGCGTGTCCTTGCTGACATGTTCGACTGTCTGTGTGCCCCATGACTTCGAACTGTCACTCGCCCTGCCACAAGGCGTCGGGATCGATACAAACCCGGCTCGCCAGATTGCTACTTACGCCGATCGCGTTCCCGCAGTACCCGAGAACAGCGATATCAGGATCTCGGTCACGGCCCTAGATACGCGCGACTCGGCTCTCATCGTTGTGGCAACGAGCGACGCACCGTTCGATGAGGTCGACGTGTTCCCGGAATTCGGACCCCTTGTGACCTTTGGCAAACCAGATATCCGATTGGATCGCGATAGAACGGAACTCTGGGCAAAAATACCGATCAACGCCTGGACCGAAGAGCATGCAGAGCCTTCGGTGACGATCACAGACACCGCACGTGCAATCACGGCGCCGATCACGCTTACCTCAGATCCCCCTGCCCCACCGTTTTCAAGCGCGAACCCTCGAACGAGTGTGCTGAAGGTCGTGGCGGTGGCCGCCATCGCCTTTCTTGGTGGTCTGATCCTGAATGCCATGCCCTGCGTGTTACCCGTTCTATCGATCAAGCTCACATCCGTTTTGAAGGCAACCGGTCAAACCCGGCAGATGACGCGCAACGGATTCCTGTTTTCAGCCTTGGGGGTACTGACATTTGTCTGGGCGCTTGCGGCTGCCTTAGTGTTTCTTCAATGGATCGGAGTATCCGTCGGCTGGGGTATACAATTCCAAAATCCGGTCTTCGTGACTCTGATGTTCATGGTCATCGCCGTCTTTGCCGCCAATCTCTTCGGTGCATTCGAGATAACCCTGCCCGCGGCCCTTCAAGACCGCCTGGGTGCCAGCAATGCCAGAGCCGGGTATATCTCAGACTTTGGCACCGGACTGTTTGCGGCCATCCTCGCTACGCCGTGTTCCGCCCCGTTCCTCGGCACCGCGATCACCTTTGCGCTCGCGGGTACATCACTGGACGTGATAGTGATATTCACGGCGCTCGGTCTTGGACTGGCCCTCCCCTACCTCGTCATTGCCGCACGTCCCGAGTTGGTCACGCGACTGCCCCGGCCCGGGCGATGGATGCTTCTGGTCAGGATCCTTCTTGGCGGTCTGTTGCTGGCAACAGCCGCATGGCTCTTGTTCGTTCTTGTCGGCGTGGCGGGTGGGCGGGCAGCTGCCTTCATCTCGGCACTCACAGCTGCGCTCATCGTCGCCGCATCAATCCCACAAGCAAACCGATGGCTGCGGCGTGCTACTCTCAGCGTCTGTGTTTTTCTGGCGATTTTCGGGGTAGGTCTCACCTCAACCCCTGACCGCACCACAGCAGGGGTTGATGCGACGTCCCACTGGCAGGATTTCGAACCCCCGAGCATCGCGCGCCGCGTCTCTGAAGGCGAGACGGTGTTCGTCGATGTGACCGCGGATTGGTGTCTGACCTGCAAAGCCAACAAGTCTCTCGTGCTTGACAGGGATCCAGTGCGTGCGCGGTTGCGCGGCGGTTCCGTGATCGCCATGCAGGCGGATTGGACCCGCTCGGATGACAACATCGCGCGGTTTCTCGAGCGATATGACCGCTACGGCATTCCGTTCAATATCGTCTTCGGGCCAGGGTCGCCTTCCGGCATCGCTCTCCCAGAAATTTTGACGCCACAGGCAGTTCTTGACGCTCTCGACACAGCGTCTGTTCGAAGTGTTGCGTCGGAGTAACGCGCTTAATCGAGCTGAATATCTGAAATCGACGCAACGATTCTGCCCTTGTTATCATCGCTGTCGGCCGACACGGCCAATCCAATCAGGGCACCCGGCTCGATCCCGAACGCAGTGCGATGATCTGATGCGAGATCGACCTGCTCACGATACTGCCCGATCTCTGAAGGGCGCAGGACTTTGCTGCGCAACCGGGGCGAATAGGGGCTGGGCAATATCGCATTGGTCGGGTGCGCACCGCCCCACACGTAGATCAGGGCGCGTGCGCTGTCCTCTTGAAGAATGCGCCGCGCGCTCTTTCCGCTCAGAGCGTCCACCCTGTCCGGATCGACGAACACGAAGTAGATCGCCAGATTTCTGTCGTCACCACCTTTGATCGTAAGATCAGTCGGTCGGACACCCTCATGGACTCGCCAGACCCAACGCGCGAACTCAGCCGAACGATTGAGGTCCTCAACGGGGCGCCAGAGCGTAACCGCCCGATTGATACCACGGTTTAGGCTGACCCCCAGTTCCAAGGCATCAGTTCGTCGATCCGGTTGATTTTGTGATCGTGGATGCGGTCGAGGACGTCGGCAAGGTAGGCTTGTGGATCGATGGCGTTCAGCTTTGCGGTTTCGATGATCGTCATCGCACGCGCCAAAGTTTCCGCCCCGGTGTCAGCACCCGCAAAGAGCCAGTTTTTGCGCCCAATCCCGATCGGGCGCATGGCACGTTCTGCCGCGTTATTATCGATAGCCACGCGACCATCCTCAAGGAACAAACAGAACGACGGCCAACGGCTCAGACCATAACGAAAGGCTTTCGCCAGATCGCTCTTGCCGGGGATCCGCGTCAGCTGTTGTTCGGCCCAGAGTTTGAAGGCCTCAACCTTCGGTTTGCTCAGCTTTTGGCGTGCTGCAAGGCGCGTATCAGCTGATTGACCTGCGATTTCGCGCTCGATGTCATAGAGCTTCCCTATCCTGTCGAGGGCCTCACGAGCGATCTGTGACTTGTCCGACGCCCATACATCATGGAAGTCGCGACGCAGATGCGCCCAACAGGCGGCCTCCTTGAACTGACTGTTGCCGTCAGGGCCTTTCTCATACAGCGCATTGAACCCGGCATAGGCGTCTGCCTGCAAGATACCGCTACTGTTTTGCAGGTGCTGGCGGACATGTTCGCCTTTTCGGTCAGGGGCAAAGTAATAAACCGCCCCCGGCGGCGCTGTGCCCGCCCATGGTCGCTGATCACGGACATAGGCCCAGATACGGCCCTGTTTCACGCCTTTACCCAACCCCTTATCGCGTCGCGCACGGTCCAGCACCCGGATTGGCGTGTCATCTGTATGCAGCAGATCACTTGCCATGATATGCGCCTCGACCCGCTCAATGATGGGCCGGAGAACCTGCATCGCGCGCCCACACCAATCGACCAGCGTACTGTCTGGAATGTCAGCCCCCATACGCGCGAAGATTTCGTTCTGTCGGTAAAGCGGAAGATGATCGTCAAATTTCGAGACCAAAACATGCGCCAGTAGATTGGGCCCCGCCATGCTGCCCGGGATCGGGCGGCTGGGTGCGGGCACCTGCACCATCTTTTCGCAGCGGCGGCAGGACTTCTTGATGCGGGCAATCTCGATCACCTTGAGCTGCGCTGTGATCATATCGAGCAGTTCACTGACATCCTCACCAACGATCCGCAGATCACCGCCGCAATCGGGGCACGCGGCACCGGGATCAAGCTCGCGGCGCTCACGCGGGGTCGTGTCCGAGACACGCGGGCGACGGCGGGGTTTATTCTCAACCGGCTCGGATGCAGCAGAAGATGGTGCGTCAGCCTCATCTTCATCAAGCGGTGCGTCTTCCGCCTCAGCGACCGCGACCAGTAGGTCTTCCAGCGCCAACTCAAGCTGTTCAATCTCGCGCTCGATCTTTTCCGAGCTTGCACCAAACGCCTGTTTCTGCAGCTTTGCGATCCGCAGCCGCAAGGCCTGTACCAATTGATCATGGGCCCGCAGTGTCGCCGATATCTTGGCATTCTCCGCCTGCAAAGTCGCAATCATCGCCTTCAAACGAACGGGGTCATCTGGCAGGTTTTCAGTATCAATCAGCATGGCGCAAATTACCAAAACTTACAGTAAAACACTATATAAATAAGCAATATCAGATAGATAAATCAACCAACGCGGGCCGGTGGCGCACCCCAATCTGGCCTACGCCAATCGATCCCCTCCCACAGCATCGCCAGTTGCGCCGAGGTCATCCGCACAGCCCCATCCTGGGCGCTTGGCCATGGAAACCGCCCCCGCTCCAGAACCTTGTAGTAAAGACAAAAGCCCTGACCATCCCAGTACAGCAGCTTTAACCGATCACCCCGTCGTCCACGAAAGGCAAACACCGCGCCACTTGCTGGCTTCTGGCGCAACACGTCCTGCGCCAAGATCGAAAGGCCCGCGATGCCCTTCCTCATATCCGTCACCCCACAGGCCAGATAAACCCGAACCCCGGTTCCCGGACCGATCACGCGGCTTCCACCGCCCGGATCAATCGCGTCAGCGCGGCTGCTTCCACGCCAGTATCAAATCGCAAGCAACGTCCATTGTTCAAGGAAAGCTCCACCGCAGACGGCGGTGTGGGCTCCGAGGCTGATGACACTACGTCTGCAACATGGAAATCAATTGGTAGAAAAACTGCGCCCTCGCCGGTGGGCCAAAGCCCCTTCTTCTTAAGCTCATGCCGCCATCGGTAAATCTGCTGGCGCGTCACATCGTGCCTATGCGCAACATGCGTGACCGTCGCCCCGTCAATGCCGACGGATGAAACAATCGCCAACTTGTCATCATCATTCCAGCGCCGCCGCCGCTCAAAACCAAGGACCTCGCCCCGCATGACACCCTCCGCATAAGACACGTCACTAACGACGTCGCTATGCACGTATCTTAAACCATCACGCCAAAATTAGGCAGGCGGTGCCAATCGGGCGGTTACG
>NZ_SMZO01000074.1 GCF_004358675.1 Meridianimarinicoccus aquatilis
GATGTAGACGAACCGGCGCGTGCTGAGATCGCGGCGTTGCCAGCGGTCGTAGTCGTCCCACCAGTCAGCTTTAAGCCGAGAAATTGTCGTTGATGACAGCCCCGCTGCATTGGGGCCCAAAAGTGCGGCAAGTGCTTCGTGAAAGTCGCCAGTGGAAATGCCTTTGAGATAAAGCCAGGGCAGCAGTTCTTCGATGGATTTGGCTTTGCGCAAATAGGGCGGCAGGATTGTCGAGGTGAACCGGACTTTCTCAGCGGTGTCGCCCCGGTCTCGCACGCGCGGCACCTTGACCGGCACAGTACCGATCCCAGTCATCACCTGGCGTTCCGGCAAATGCCCGTGGCGGACAAGCCGAGCGCGACCATCCTCGATCCGGTCGCCGGAATAGGCCTCCAACAACACCGAAAGCTCTGCTTCAACTGCTTGCTGGATCAGGCTGCGCGCACCTGAACGCAGAAGGTCAGTCAACGGGTCAGCTGAAAATCCATGTGGATCGGGCAAGGTCGTGATGATAGTCTTCGTCATGTGGCATATCCTTTTCTCTGCAGAGAATTGCGGCGCGTGAACAACGCCATGATATGCCGCCCCTCAGGGGCCATCACCAACTTTCAGCTATATCTCGTGTGAGTGAGGCCGAAGCCGTTTCTGCATTCCTTGATGCCATGGATGTTGCCCGCCAGCAGTTGTTTGGGTTCGACTATGCCTTGGCACTTGATGGCTCACCGAAAGATCGCCTGAAGATCCTGCCGCCGGCAATCGAGCACATCCTGAACAAGGGCGTCGAGGATGAAGGCAACTCCGTAAAGCGGTTCCAGGATGCTATTGCAACACTGGTGAAAGCCTTCAAGCTGGCATCTGGCAGCCCACAAGCCACGGATCATGCGGTTGAAGTGGCATTCTTCACCGCTGTCAGGACCGGCATCGAAAAACTGGATGCCGATCGTAAAGGGAAGAAAAGCGGGCGATCCGATTTTGCCATCCAACAGCTCGTAAACAACGCCGTTGCGTCCACCGAAGTGGTCGACATTCTGGAAGCCTGCGGTTTCGACAGGCCTGACATCAGTGTGCTGTCAGAGGAGTTCATGATTGAGCTTCAAAACATGAAGCACAAGAACCTCGCGGTCGAAGCCCTCAAAAAACTCCTGAATGGAGAGATCGGCGCCAAAACCCGAAGCAATGTGGTTAAGAAGGAAGAGTTTTCGACACGCCTGGAACAGGCGATTGCGCGATACCACAATCGCAGTGTGGACGCTATCCAGATCATCCAGGAGCTCATTGCGATCGCCAAAGACTTGCGTGTAGTGCCTGAGGATGGCCTGACATCGGAAGAGCGGGCATTCTATGACGCTCTCGCGCAGAACGATAGCGCAGTCGAGATTATGTCCAACAGCGAACTCCAAGTCATCGCAACAGAACTTGTCAAAACCGTCCGCAGCAATGCCGGCGCTGATTGGTGGCGACGCGAAAACGTGAGGGCCAAAATGAGGATTGCTGTGAAGAAGATTTTGCAGCGGCACGTCTATCCACATGACCTGACAACTGATGCTGTCAAAATCGTGCTCAAACAGGCGGAAGCCCCGGCGACAGAAGTTACTCGCTAAACCCTTAGAAACAGAAAAAGGCGCGCCGAGATCATCGACGCACCTTTTCAACATTTACCGCATGGGCTGGGCCTGTGAGGCCCCCTTTTTTACTTTTGCACCGACCCCGCGTTAATGCGCGGTGGCCCCGGATGCGTCCCCGGCTTTTGCAGCAAGGGCTGCAGCGGCGGCTGCCTCTTCGGCGGCCTCGTCCCATTCGATGGGCTCGGGCTGGCGCACCAGCGCCTTGGCCAGAACCTCCCGCACGTGAGAGACCGGGATGATCGTCAGCCCCTCTTTCACGTTGTCGGGAATGTCACGCAGATCCTTTTCGTTATCGGCCGGGATGAACACCGTCGTGATCCCGCCGCGCAGGGCTGCAAGCAGCTTTTCCTTCAGCCCGCCGATGGCCGTTGCATTGCCGCGCAGGGTCACCTCGCCCGTCATGGCGATATCCTTGCGCACCGGGATCTGCGTAAGCACCGACACGATCGCCGTCACCATCGCAAGACCTGCCGAAGGCCCGTCTTTCGGGGTTGCCCCGTCGGGCACGTGAACGTGGATATCCAGCGTGTCGAAGCGCGGCGGCTTGATCCCGATCTGCGGCGCGACCGAGCGGACGTAGCTCGACGCCGCATCGATGCTTTCCTTCATCACGTCGCCAAGCTTGCCGGTCGTCTTCATCCGCCCCTTGCCCGGCAGGCGCAGCGCCTCGATCGACAGAAGATCGCCGCCGACCTGCGTCCAGGCCAGCCCGGTGACAACGCCGACCTGGTCATCGTCTTCGGCCAGGCCGTACTTGAACCGCTTGACGCCCAGCATGTCCTCAAGATCATCCGTGGTGACGCGCACCTTGTCGGTCTTCTTGCGCACGATCTGGGTCACGGATTTCCGCGCCAGTTTGGCAAGTTCGCGTTCAAGGTTCCGAACACCAGCTTCACGGGTGTAGGTGCGTATGATCTCGGTCAACGCTTCGTCGTCAATCTCGAACTCGCCCTTCTTCAGGCCATGGTTCTTGACTTGCTTGGCGATCAAATGCTGCCGCGCAATTTCACGCTTTTCGTCCTCGGTGTAGCCCGCCAGCGGAATAATCTCCATGCGGTCCAGAAGCGGCCCCGGCATGTTATAGCTGTTGGCCGTGGTCAGGAACATCACGTTGGAGAGGTCATATTCGACCTCCATGTAGTGATCGACGAAAGACCCGTTCTGTTCTGGATCAAGCACCTCAAGCATTGCCGATGCAGGATCGCCCCGGAAATCCTGGCCCATCTTGTCGATCTCGTCGAGAAGGATAAGCGGGTTCGTCGTTTTCGCCTTTTTCAGCGCCTGAATGATCTTGCCCGGCATGGACCCGATATAGGTCCGACGGTGACCACGGATCTCGGATTCGTCGCGCACGCCGCCAAGGCTGATGCGAATGAACTCGCGCCCAGTGGCCCGCGCCACGGATTTGCCAAGGCTGGTTTTACCAACACCCGGAGGGCCTACAAGGCACAGGATCGGGCCTTTCAGTTTCTTGCTGCGTTGCTGCACGGCAAGATATTCAACAATCCGTTCCTTGACCTTCTCAAGGCCAAAGTGGTCTGCGTCGAGAACGGCTTCAGCGCGGCCAAGGTCTTTCTTGACGCGGCTCTTGGTGCCCCAAGGGATTGCCAGCATCCAGTCCAGATAATTGCGCACGACTGTCGCCTCAGCGGACATCGGGCTCATGTTGCGCAACTTTTTCAGCTCGCTTTCGGCTTTTTCTCGCGCCTCCTTGGAAAGCTGCGTTTCACTGATACGCGCTTCCAGTTCGGCGACTTCGTTCTGGCCGTCTTCGCCGTCGCCAAGTTCCTTCTGAATGGCCTTCATCTGCTCATTCAGATAATACTCGCGCTGGGTCCGCTCCATCTGGCTTTTGACACGGGTCTTGATCTGCTTCTCGACCTGAAGAACAGACATTTCGCCCTGTATCAGCCCATAAACCTTCTCAAGCCGCTCAGCGATCGACAGCGTTTCCAAAAGATCCTGCTTTTGGTCAACTTCCACGCCAATGTGCCCCGCCACGAGGTCAACCAGCTTTGCAGGCTCACGGGTTTCAGACACGGCAGTCATCGCCTCGTCAGGGATGTTCTTGCGCACTTTTGCATACCGCTCGAACTCATCCGAAACCGACCGCACAAGTGCTTCGACCGTTGCGCCATCACCCAGCGTTTCTTCAAGTGCTTCGGCACGTGCTTCGAAAAACGAGTCGTTTTCAAGATACTCTACGATCTGCACACGCGAGCGCCCTTCGACGAGCACCTTTACTGTGCCGTCGGGCAGCTTCAAAAGTTGCAGAACATTGGCCAGAACGCCAGTTTTATAAATCCCATCCGCACTTGGGTCATCGACCGATGCATCAATTTGGGACGACAGCAGGATCTGCTTGTCATCAGCCATCACCTCTTCCAGCGCGCGTACGGATTTCTCGCGCCCGACAAAAAGCGGCACGATCATGTGTGGAAATACCACGATGTCGCGCAGCGGAAGAACGGCGTAGGATGGGTTAAGTTGGTCTTCCATGATTTTTCCTTATGGCAGTGGACGCTTGGCCCCGTCATGGCGGCTCTGCGCCCTCCCCGGACTGCGACTATAGGTGGGTTCGGCAAGCGAGAGTGTCAACATGCCATGTCATTTGAGCAACGACCATACCATCGCACCATGAGCAAAACGAGCCGGTTGCGCCGGTAAAAGGCAGCTATTTCTGGGTCTCTGCACGGGCGACTGCAAGCGCCTCGGACATTTCATCCAGATCGATCATCACCTGATACGGCTCCTCACGGTTCACGGCATAAAACATTACCGCCATACTTGGCTGAACTTCCAGATTGGCAATCGCATCGGGGGCCATATCCACCAGAATAGCACAGCCATCAGGCATACAAGTCGTGAAGCGATACGTTTGGTCTGTGGTTCCATATGCCAGGCGCAAACCGGGTTCCAATGATGTTCCAAGCGGCGTCAGCAGCGCCATCCGAATGGTGCCGCTTGTCTTGCTGACAGCAAACGTGAGGGACATCAGTTGTTTGCCATTATCTGACGCGACCGGCTTTATAACAAGACACCCTCCTTCCTCGCATTTGACTTGCCAATCATCTGGGGACACGGCGACCTGCGCCGACGCGATCCCAACCGAGACAGCGCCAAGTGTGGCTGCGGCTAAAAAGTGTTTCCAATACCTCATCTCAATCTCCGCTCACAAAGAGTTGACGTCAGCCTTCCTGATATCCGTCGGTGACGCAAGCGCCGACGAGCGCTTTGTTCAAAACGCGGATCGCATACAAGCAACTATGCGTCTGGCAACTTGGCAATCGCACGAAAAACCCGCATCGCGCGCTATGGCATGAATGTTGTCACATCAATGCGTCGGTGCGATGGTCGTATCCGTGCGCACGGTTTGGGAGGGACTGCGATGTCAGACATTACGCTGAAGCAAGAAACGGCCAATCAGAACCTTGGCGAATACGAAGTCGGAAAAGCCGGGGTAAGTTGCCTGTTTCCGGGCATACGCCAATGCTTTGCCATTGCCGGGCGGCGGCAAAGCTCGATGGTCTGCACTCATGTCAGCCCCGGAGCGACCCCGCAACAAATGTCAGATACATTCGCTTTTCTGCGAGAAATCGGCGGCAATTGGGTCACGTCGTGGCATGTCATCGGCCCTTTTGTGGATCACTTCAACACTTCGAACGCCCTTTGGAAATCAGTGCAGGACATCCGCGGCACATTCAAAAGCGAGTTCGGCGAGACCGGCGCAAACCACTGGATATTAGACATCTCCAAACAACGCCACACGCCGGTGCTTGAAGAAGGGTTCACCATAAAGACCGAATTTGGCAAAGTCGACGTGAAGGCCGATCTGGATACCGCCGCAAACAAGATCCGATTTTACTATAAGGGCGACCGCGGTGCGAACTTGGGGTGGAACAGACTTTACAACAAAAAATTCAGCCGATTCTAAGCCGAACGGGCCGCGCCAGGCCCACGATCCGACCTCAAGCTATTTCACACTGGTTCGACGTCGCCTTGTGCACGGCCTGCGTGAAATTTCGCTTCAAATTCAGCGAACTTCTGTTCGGCGATTGCCGCGCGCATATCCGCCATAAGGCGCTGATAGTAGGTCAGGTTGTGCCACGTCAGCAGCATCGAAGAAATGATCTCCTTGGCTCGAAAGACGTGGTGAAGATAGGCGCGCGAATACCCGGAACACGCTGGGCAAGGGCACCCTTCTTCAAGAGGCCTGGGGTCATCCTGGTGACGCGCATTTTTGATGTTGACAACCCCGCGCGCCGTAAACGCCTGCCCAGTGCGGCCTGATCTTGATGGCAGCACACAGTCAAACATGTCGATACCGCGCTTCACAGCACCAACAAGATCGTCTGGTTTGCCGACACCCATCAAGTATCGCGGCTTGTCGGTCGGCAGCATAGCCGGTGCATAGTCGAGAACACGGAACATGATCTCCTGCCCCTCGCCCACTGCCAAGCCGCCAACCGCATAGCCGTCAAATTCGATCGCGCGCAATGCCTCGGCGCTTTGGCCTCGCAACTCTTCATCATCGCCGCCCTGCTGAATTCCGAACAGGGCATGTCCGGGCCGGTCACCAAACGCATCACGCGACCGCTGCGCCCATCGCATGGACAACTGCATGCTCGACTCGAGCCGCGCCCGGTCAGCGGGCAAGGCCGGACACTCGTCAAAGCACATGACGATATCAGATCCCAAAAGCCGCTGAATTTCCATCGACCGTTCCGGCGTGAGCATGTGACGGGACCCGTCAATATGGCTGCGAAAACTCACACCTTCCTCGGTCAGCTTGCGCAACTCGGCAAGGCTCATAACCTGAAAGCCGCCGCTATCAGTCAGAATCGGGCCATCCCAGTTCATGAACCGGTGCAACCCGCCCAAGGATGCGATCCGCTCAGCCGTGGGCCGAAGCATCAGGTGATAGGTGTTGCCCAACAAAATATCAGCCCCGGTTTCGCGCACAGAAGACGGCATCATTGCTTTGACCGTTGCCGCAGTCCCCACCGGCATGAACGCGGGCGTGCGAATGTCGCCGCGCGGCGTGTGAACAATTCCCTGACGGGCCTGGCCATCGGTGGACTGAAGCTGATATGAAAAACGCTGTGTCATGGCCTGCACTTGGCCCAACCCGCGTCGCAGTGCAAGAGTGCGCAAGCTGATTGGAATGACGGGTTGGCACAGTATGGCCGGGCAGATCGTACAATCGCGGGACTTGTATCGCAGCCTTGTCTGACGCATCAGAGAGCAAAGACTGCGGGTGTCGCAGTTTGGCCGCGCCCCCGTGTCGGCCACGCATCAACGACAAGGGTCAAGCAATGAGCGAAACCGACAACGACGCCGGTGACTTTCGTATCGGTTGGGAAGAATGGGTAAGCTTGCCCTCCCTCGGCCTTCCAGCTTTGCGGGCCAAGATCGACACCGGCGCGCGCACATCTGCATTGCATGCCTTTGATATTGAAGCATTCGGCCCGCCGAGTGCTCCCAAGGTGCGATTTGCCATTCACCCAATTCCAGGCCGCGACGATGTCACGATCCCCTGCTCGGCAAATGTCATCGACCGGCGCGAGGTCACGTCGTCGAATGGCGAATCCGAATGGCGCTATGTCATTCAGACAGAACTCAGTCTGGGCGATCACCACTGGCCGATCGAGATCACGCTCACCAATCGGACCCAGATGTCTTACCGGATGTTGCTGGGTCGTCAGGCGCTGCGCGATGATATGATCATCACCCCATCACACCGGTTTTGCCAGCCGCAGAAGACCTATGACGTGTACCATTCCGCCGCTGTTAAAGCCGCCGCGCCCACACGCGCCCTGCGGATTGCCGTTCTGAGCCGTGAAGAGACAAATTATTCCACCCGGCGACTTGTGGAAGAAGGCGAAAAGCGCGGACATGTGGTTGAAGTTATCGACACAACACGTTGTTATATGGCTATAAACAAGCTGTCACCGGAAGTTCACTATGACGGCAAACGGCTGGCACGGTACGACGCGATCATTCCCCGCATCGGCGCGTCGATAACCCCTTATGGCACCGCTGTTGTCAGGCAGTTCGAAACCATCGGCACCTATTGTGTGAACCCGTCTGACGGCATCACCGCGAGCCGGGACAAACTGCATGCCCACCAAATTCTTGCCGGTCAGCGGATTGGCATGCCTGCCACGGCGTTTGCTGCCTCGCCAAAGGATACAGCGAACCTGATCGGGCTTGTCGGAAGCGCCCCCCTTATTGTGAAGTTGCTGGAAAGCACCCAAGGCAAGGGCGTTGTGCTGGCAGAAACGCGCAAGGCCGCTGAATCTGTGATCGACGCGTTCCGGGGGCTGAAGGCGAATTTTCTGGTCCAGCAATTCGTCAAAGAAGCCAATGGAGAGGACATTCGCTGTCTTGTGATCGGCGGCAGAGTGGTTGCTTCCATGAAGCGGTCCGCCGCCGAAGGTGAGTTTCGATCCAATTTGCATCGCGGCGGTCAGGCGGCATCTGTCCGGATTACCAAGGTGGAACGCGATACCGCCGTTCGGGCGGCGCGGGCGTTCCGGCTGAATATGGCTGGGGTTGATCTGCTAAGATCTGATGATGGACCAAAGGTTCTGGAGGTGAATTCATCGCCGGGATTTGAGGGGATCGAAAAGGCCAGCCGCAAGAATATCGCAGCCTTGCTTTACGATGACATTGAAAAACGGGTGCGCCCTACTCCGGCCCGTAGGCGCGCCGGAACGGCGACGGTTTCCGACGCGAGCAACGAAGCCGGCTAACCGCCTCTGGACGTTATGGCACCGCGCTCATATATTCCCATGTGAAATAGTAAGGGAAAGACCATGCCCGCATCGCAATCTGACACTGCACCGATGGAAGGTGCGCCGCTCATCCGGCCATCCACCACCGATCATCCGCTATTTGACAGCGTGGTTGAAGCATGCAGATCAGTCTACGATCCTGAAATACCCGTGAATATTTACGACCTGGGACTTGTTTATACCATCAACATAGACGCCGAAGGCGCCGTTGGGGTGATTATGACCCTCACTGCTCCGGGGTGTCCCGTCGCCGGCGAAATGCCCGGATGGCTCGCCGAAGCGATTGAACCACTGCCCGGTGTCAAAACAGTCGACGTCGAAATCACTTGGGATCCGCCCTGGGGGATGGACATGATGTCAGACGAAGCGCGTCTGGAACTGGGCTTTATGTGACAAGCCAACGAAACGAGATGCTCGCCGGGCGCAACTATCTTCCCGGCGACGCTGAATTGGTTGCTCTGCGTGCTCGGGCGCAACGTCTGATGCAGGCATACAATGCGACGACAGTCGCTGACACTGATGCACGCGGTCCGATCTTGGATGAATTGCTTGCGGGGGTCGGCAAGGGCACTTCAATCCGGGCGCCTTTCTACGTTGATTATGGCGCGCATATCACGTTGGGCGCAGACGTCTTTTTGAATTATGGCTGTGTTCTGCTTGATGTCTGCCCGATTGATATCGGCGATGGCACGCAAATTGGGCCAATGACTCAGGTCCTGACCGCCGATCATCCACGTGATCCGTCGCAGCGTGCTTTGGGCTTGGAATGCGGCGCACCAATTTCCATTGGCAGCAACGTTTGGATCGGCGGCGGCGTCCTGATCCTACCGGGTGTCACTGTGGGCGATGATGCCATTCTTGGCGCAGGCGCAGTGGTAACACGCGACGTTGCCGCAGGAATAACAGTTGTCGGCAACCCTGCCCGGCCTGTCTCTGCGAGCTGATTTTTCAACAGACAAGATCCCGCCGGACCCTCTGTGCGGTACAGCACATTCGATTGCGATTGTTCATGTTGGTATGGAATTCCATAGTTCATGTCCTTCGCTGCCGAGACTCTTTAATGTGATAGAAACTTTCGCCGCTCTCGCAATTGCGCACGTCGCCAGTGACTTTGTTTTTCAGTCACGCTGGATCGCCCAGAACAAAACGGCCCTTTGGCCGATGTCAGCCCATATCGCCATCGTGGCCGTGACCAGTTGGACCGCATTGGGTTTTTCGGCGCTATTTGCCGTGCTGCTTTTGTCGGCGGCGCACCTTGCAATGGACCTTCTTAAATCCCGCCATCTCAAGAAATCCGGCGGCAGCTTCGGTATCGATCAAGGGTTTCACATTTGCTGCATCTTGATTTTTGCGATGGCGCAGCCAAATGCGTGGAGCAACGGACTTTGGGCCAGTGTACCGGGAAATGCACCTAGTCAGGCACTTGCCCTTGGCGTGCTGGCCATGGGTGCGATCTATGCGACGCGCGGCGGGCTTTTCTTCGTTGAACACATCGTCACGCCGAACAAGTGCACCGCCAGCGACTGGCGCAGCTTGAACAGCTCCACGCACCGGCTTGCCACATGGCAGCGCGCCACGGTTTTTCTTGGCATGCTGATTGGCCCAATGGCCTGCGCCGCGATATGCGCCGTGTATGTGACCTTCAAGTTGTGGCATGATCGGAACACGGATCGGCCGAACGGGACAATGTCCGGCATGCTGGGATCATTTGCGTGGGCAATTTTTATCGGCTTTGGCACTCATGTTACGCTGTCTTTACTGCCAACCCTTGATGCAGCGCGGATGGGGCCTTATCCTTTATTATGAAAGGATCATGCCCATGTTCGGAATTCCCGGTAAGCAAGCGGTTTCACTGACCCCCGCAGCGGTTAAACAAATCGCTGGCTTGATGTCCAAACAAGACACCAAGGGTCTACGCCTTGGCGTCAAAAAAGGCGGCTGCGCGGGGATGGAATACACCCTCGATTACGTATCAGAGATTGATCCGTTGGATGAGGTTGTCGAACAAGACGGTGCACGCGTGATGATTGCGCCGATGGCACAGATGTTTCTGTTCGGAACAGAAATCGATTACGAGGTGTCGCTTCTGGAAGCCGGGTTCAAGTTCCGCAATCCGAACGTCACAGAAGCATGCGGATGCGGCGAATCCATCAAGTTTGACGAGTCCCTCAGCACAAGCGCGTAACGTCGGCAGCATGCGGCCTTGCACCCGGTGTTCCAAGCCGGTTTTATGCGTGTCATGATAGCAAGGGAGATACGCATGCGTCGCAAATTGGCTGCCGGAAATTGGAAGATGAACGGCGGGTCCGCTGAACTTGCTGAAATCCGCGAGCTTCTGAAAAGCAGCAGCACCGCACAGACTGATATCCTGATCTGCCCTCCTGCCACCTTGATCGAACGGATGCGTGCATTGGTGGCAGACGCGCCGCTGTCGATTGGCGGTCAAGACTGCCATGTCGCAAAGTCAGGTGCCCACACAGGCGACATTTCAGCCGGAATGCTGGCCGATGCCGGAGCGAGCCACGTTATCGTCGGCCATTCCGAACGGCGACAGGACCATGGTGAAACAGACGCAATTGTCAGGGCCAAGGCAACCGCCTCATGGGGTGCCGGACTGATCGCTGTAATTTGCATTGGTGAAACGCTCGATGAACGCGAGGGCGGTAAAACGTTGGATGTGATCGCAACGCAGCTTGATGGGTCTGTGCCCGATGAGATGGCTCCAGAAACCACCGTGATCGCTTATGAACCGGTCTGGGCCATTGGAACCGGCCTGACGCCGACACTGGAGCAGATTGGCGAAGTGCACGACTTCATCCGATCAGAACTGGGTAAGAAATTCGCCGAACGCGCAGACGGTGTCCGATTGCTGTACGGCGGTTCTGTGAAGCCATCAAATGCCGCTGAAATCTTCGGCGTCAGCAATGTTGACGGCGCGTTGGTTGGCGGCGCATCCTTGAAAGCATCTGACTTTTCCGGGATCATCGCCGCACTTGAAGCCTCCTAAGACCGAGGTAATTCAAAACTCAGTCAAACGAAAAAGGCCCGGGCAATGCTCCGGGCCTTGTTGCATGCGTTTCGTGAAAAGCTCACATGCGGGATGCGACGTTTTCCCAGTTCACAAGCTTGTCCAGGAAGTTGGTCAGGTACGCAGGACGTTTGTTGCGGAAATCGATGTAGTAGGAATGCTCCCACACGTCGCAACCCAGCAGCGCGGTCTGACCAAAGCACAGCGGGTTCACGCCGTTTTCGGTCTTGGTCACCTTCAGACCACCATCTGTGTCTTTGACCAGCCAGCACCAGCCAGACCCAAACTGACCTGCGCCTGCTGCGGAAAACTGCGACTTGAACTCATCCACGGACCCGAACGACTCGGTGATGGCTTTTTCCAACTCGCCGGGCATGCCGCCGGTCCCTGGCCCCATCATTTCCCAAAACTGGGCGTGGTTCCAATGCTGCGATGCATTGTTGAAGATACCCGACTGCGCAACAGCCGTTGCATCATAGGTGCCTGTAACGATCTCTTCGATCGACTTACCGGCCCACTCGGTGCCGTCGATCAGCTTGTTGCCATTGTCGACATAGGCCTTGTGGTGGATGTCGTGGTGATATTCGAGCGTTTCCTTGGACATACCAAGATCGGCCAGCGCATCATGCGCATAGGGAAGATCGGGAAGTTCGAATGCCATTTTTGGCCCCCTGTTTACTATGTTTCACTAGCGGTTACATGAGGGCTGCTCTAGGGGAAGGTCAACCCCCCGGCCCTGTTCAAACTGGCGAACTCTCCACAATCTGCCGCTCCAATCGCCCCGGCTGTTCGAAACGTGACCCCGTGCGGCATCCGCGCGCTTGAAACGCTCTTTTGCACGGCGGCGGGATTGACTATGTCCTGACAATGACATTCTGGATCCTGATTTTCGCGCTGGCCGCTGCGGTCGCTGCGCTTTTGGTAGCAAGCTTGCTTCGACGTCGCCGTGTCGAGCTTGAACGCGCAGATTATGACATTGCTGTGTACCGCGAACAGCTTGTGTCCGTTGAGCAGGACGTCGCACGCGGCGTGCTTGCGCCCGACGCTGCAGAACGTGCGCGCATCGAAATTTCCCGCCGCATTCTTGACGCCGATCGCCGTCGCAGTGGCGCACCATCCGGGCAAGCGCCTGCATGGCTCAACCGGGTCATGGCAGCGGCTGTCACTGCGGTGGTTTTGGGCGGCAGCATTGGACTTTACTGGGTCGGCGGTGTGCCGGGTTATGGCGACCTGCCGTTGAAACAGCGTCTTGCCGACAGCGCAGAGTTGCGCCAGACCCGGCCCAGCCAAGCAGCCGCGGAAGCACAGGCCGCTGAATTCCGCGCCGAAGCCCCGACCCCGAGCGACGAGTATCTGGACTTGATTGAAAGGCTCCGCACAACCGTGGCAGAGCGCCCCAATGACCCGCGCGGCCTTGAACTTTTGGCCCGCAACGAAGCTGCGTTGGGCAATTTTGTTGACGCTTATCAAACGCAACAAAAGCTTCTAGACGTTCTGGGCAGCCGCGCAGA
Source organism: Meridianimarinicoccus aquatilis (assembly GCF_004358675.1). Classification (GTDB taxonomy): domain Bacteria; phylum Pseudomonadota; class Alphaproteobacteria; order Rhodobacterales; family Rhodobacteraceae; genus Meridianimarinicoccus; species Meridianimarinicoccus aquatilis. The sequence continues at coordinate 12,962 of NZ_SMZO01000074.1, forward strand.
TGGGGCCGCCTTTGCTGATCTGGCCGATATGATGGTGCTCGCCGCCGGTGGATATGTCTCGCCAGAAGCTGAGGCCGTCTTGGGCCAAGCGTTGGCGCGAGATCCGAACAATGGGCCTGCACGGTATTACGTAGGCTTGATGCAGGCGCAGAACGGACGGCCTGACATTGCATTTGATATCTGGCGTAACCTGCTTGAAGGGTCATCGCCAGACGCCGCTTGGGTGCCGGCGATCCGGGAACAAATCGTGGACGTGGCTACACGCGCCGGACGCCGCTACCAGTTGCCCCCTGCCGATACCGGGCTTCGCGGTCCGGATGCCGCAGACATGGCCGCCGCTGCAGATATGTCTGCCGAAGAAAGAATGGACATGGTTCGTGGGATGGTGGCAAACCTGTCAGACCGGTTGGCGAATGAAGGCGGAAGCCCCGCGGAATGGGCGCGCCTGATCGGGGCTCTGACAGTATTGGGCGACACGGATAGAGCCAAAGCGATCTGGACCGAAGCGCAAGAGGTGTTCGCCGACTTGCCCGACGGTTTGGCAGAAGTGAATGCTGCCGCCACACGCGCAGGTCTGGACCAATGATCACCGACGACCTGGCTGAGTTCGCGGGCGCCCTGCCCGCCGGGCGCGCCGTTGCCGGGCTTGATTTCGGGACCAAGACCATCGGCGTTGCAGTGTCTGACCGCCTTTTGTCGGTGGCCACGCCGCTTGAGACCGTGAAGCGCAAGAAATTCACGGCGGATGCCGCAGCCCTTTCGAAACTGTTTTCGCATCGTGAAATTGCCGGTATCGTCCTTGGTCTTCCTCGCAACATGGATGGCAGCGAAGGGCCGCGCTGCCAATCAACGCGGTCCTTCGCGCGAAATCTGGCGTCAGTAATTGACCTGCCGGTGACCTTCTGGGATGAGCGGCTTTCCACTGTGGCGGCTGAGCGGTCGCTGTTGGAAGCAGACGCCTCCCGCGCGAAGCGGGCTGAATTGATCGACAACGTGGCGGCCGGTTATATCCTTCAAGGTGCGCTTGATCGCTTGAGACATATGAGGCAGACATGACAGCCCCCGTTTGGACCCGCGACGAAATCGAAAGCCCCTGCATCAATATCTGCGTGATCCACCCGGAAACGCGGCTGTGCACGGGCTGCGCGCGCAGCATTGACGAGATCACCGCTTGGTCGCGGATGAACCGCGAAGAACGCAGCGCTGTCATGGCCGCATTGCCGACCCGCACCCCGGCACCAAAAAGTCGCCGCGGCGGGCGGGC
>NZ_SMZO01000075.1 GCF_004358675.1 Meridianimarinicoccus aquatilis
CACCCGCTGCGCGATGTGGAGGCTGCGCGTGCGGCCATAACCTGTCGGCAGCGCTTCTTCCCGGCGTGCTACGGCAGTGAGTTTATCTCCCGCGACCTCGATCTCTGGGCCTATGCGAACGACGTCACGCTCGACTTCTCACGGCCCGGAAAACCCACCGACAACGGCTTCATCGAGGCGTTCAACAGTAAGCTAAGGGCCGAATGTCTGAACGCACACTGGTTCATGAGCCTTGCAGATGCCCAAGAAAAGCTGGAGGATTGGCGTAGACACTACTCCGAGGACAGACCTCACAGCGCGATTGGATACAACGCCCCGATCGCCATGCACTATCCCGATGGCGTCACCAGCCCGTCATTGTGAGACAGCCGGAAAAATCCAGCTTCCGGCGGTCCAAGCTTGGGGAGCAGTGCACAGACCCGCAAACTGTCGTTATGAACGAGGGAGCAGCGGGGGGGCAGGTCAAGCAGATAGCAGTCATCTCCAGCGCGCGGTTTCGGAGTTTAGCTTACAAATACTGGAAGCCACCCGACGCTCTTGGCATTTCTTGACCTGTACGATCCGCGGCGGTTTCTTCAGCTATTCAAATAAGTCGAGTTCCTCATCTATCGCCGCCAGCGTTGAGATGCGTTGACTGACAGCGTCGGGGTTGCGGCCCAGATAGGCTACGGCAATCAACCGTAAGACGGAGAGCATCGTCGCATGCGTAGGAAGCGCGCCGTAGCTGGCAACGTGGCACGGAAGAACGACCTCGGAGAACCGCTCGGCCTGTGGGGCATAAGCGTGATCAGTCAGCGTAATTATCCGCATCCGTGTGGTCCGCGCATGGGCAAGCAAAGGGCGCAACACCTTTGGGCGCGGCTCAAAAGTCAAGAGGACCAACACGTCACGGGGACCTGTCATCGACAACTCATTTGCCCAGGTCTGGCCCTGTCCCTGCAACTCATGAACACCGTGTCGTAGCCGCGCAAAAAGCGACCGACCCAACCGGGCCAGCCCCTGTTCATCGCCGAAGCCGACGAACCAGACACGCGGAGCCTCCTCCATTATGTGCGCGACATCCGGAAGCAGATCCGAACGCAACTCCTCAAAGGTGCGCGTCAGATTTCGCAACTCCAACTCAAGGTGATCGGAGATGGTTCGCCCAAAGGTCGCAGGCTCGGGAATCGTTTCCACGTCTGAATAAGGTTCCCGCCGATTGCGCTCTTCGCGGGCCTGTAACCTGACCTCTTCAAAGTCGGCATATCCCAAACTGCGGAAAAAACGGGCAGTTGTCGCCTTGGACACTCCGGCTTTCGCCGCGAGTTCCGTTGCCGTATGGGTTTCGACAAGGCTCTGGTTTTGCAGCAAAACCTGCGCAATCTTCCTTTCGCTCGACGTCAGGCGCGTAGAACGCTCCTGAATTCTGAGGATCAGTCTTGAGGCCATAAGACACGAATTCTCTTGACGTTTGGAACGCTTGTTTCATGGTGGTGAAACAATGAAACGAGCGAAATGAGCAAAATGTCGACCTCCAAAACCATCCGCGAAAAGATATGGACTAAACTAAAGGACGTGGCGAGGCCAGACACCCGGTTTCACATGAACTTTGCCGAAGTCATCCCCGATTTTGAAGGCTCGGAAGCCGCAACCGACCGCGTCGTCCAGAGCGAGGCTTACCAGAACAGCGGCTTTGCCTTTATCACACCTGACAATTGCCTTGCCGATCTACGGCGCCGGATGATCGAGGATGGCAAGCCCTTCGTCATGTCCACCTATGGGATATACCGTGGCTTTCTCTACCTTGACCCAACCACGGTGCCCGAAGGAGCGGCTCTCTATGCCTCCTGGCTTGATGGTATGGAGCATTTCGGCGTCCCGATCACGCTTGAAGAAATCGCGCAGAAAGGGCGGTTTGACTATCTGGTGACTGGGGCATCGGCGGTATCGGTCAACGGTGTCCGTTTTGGAAAAGGCCACGGCTTCTTTGATCTCGAATGGGGCATGTTCACTGATCTTGGCCTTGTAGGTGAACATACGCCAGTTCATGCCGTCGTCCATGATGTGCAGCTTGTCGAAGAGCAATTGCAGCCCTCTGAGACCGATATTCTGGTTGATACCATCCTGACGCCGAACAAAACGCATGTGGTCGAACGCCGGGCCAAGCGGCCGCGTGGTGTGAAATGGCCATTGCTCGAACCCAAACAGATTTCTGAAACCCCGCCCTTGCAAGAGCTTCAGCGCCTTCAAGGCCTCGCCTGATCACCCAAACAAAGGAGACCCTTCTCATGACACTCAGACTGAACCGCCGCCGTTTCCTTGGTACAGCCGCTGCAAGCGCTGCAGCGACCTCCCTGCCGCTTCGGGCCAGTGCAGCCACACCTTTCACCATGCAGGCGGCCTGGATCAATGACGCCGAATTCGCAGGCTACTTCATTGGCATCGACGAAGGCTACTATGCCGAAGAAGGGTTGGACCTGACCTATCTGTCCGGCGGCCCCGACGTGATCCCCGAAAGCACCATCATTGCAGGCCGCGCCGATCTGGCGCTGACCACGCCCGACACCACGATCAAGGCGATTGCCGAGCAGGGAGCGCCTTTCAAGATCATCGGCGCGCAATATCAGAAGAACCCGATTGGCATCGTGTCGCTTGTGTCGAACCCAATCAACGAACCCAAGGATCTGATCGGCAAGACGCTGGCAGTGCCACCGGTCAACGTGATTTCGGTAAACGCAATGTTGGCGCTGAACGGGATCGACCCATCGCAGGTCAATATCGTACCTTACGCCTATGACCCGACGCCACTCATTCAGGGCGAGATTGACGCCAGCCTCGATTTCACCACCAACGTTCCCTACACGATCAATCAACAGGGTGTCGAAGCAACATCGTTCCTGCTCTACGATTTCGGCTTCACGATATACAATGATACCGTCGTTGTGACAGAGGAAACGCTTGCCACCAAGCGTGCCGAACTGGTGTCGTGGCTGCGCGCTTCGCGCAAGGGTTGGGACGAGAATTTCAAGGATCCAAACATCTGGCCGCCGAAATGGGCTGATACGTGGTTCGCGGGTACGGGCCGGACCATCGAAAACGAGATCTTTTTCAACAATGCCCAGCAGCCGCTGATGGAAAGCCCCGCAGGTTATATGGCGATGACCGAAGAGGGTATCGACGCCAACCTGCGTGCGTTGTCCGAAGTGGGCATCAACGGCACGCGCGACATGTTCGACACCACCCTGCTTGAGGAGATTTGATGTCGGCTCCGGACGGGATTTCCCTTTCCGGGGTCTGCAAGACCTTTACGGGGCGGGGCAAGACTGTCGAAGCACTGCGCGACGTGACCCTGTCCTGCCCCAAGGGATCCTTTACCGCGATCATCGGCCCGTCTGGCTGTGGCAAGTCGACAGTCATGCGCATCGCGCTTGGCCTTGAGGCGGCGGATGCCGGTGAGGTGCAGATCGCAGGCACCGTCCCGATCCAGGCGGCAAAAGCCGGCAAGACAGGCGTGGCATTTCAGGATGCCGCGCTGCTGCCGTGGCGCAGTGTGCGGCGCAACATTGAGGTGCCTCTTGAGGTCTTGGGGCGGTCCGCTGCCACCGAGACGGCCCATATCCAGAACATGATCGACCTTGTTGGTCTGAAGGGCTACGAAAACGCGCTGCCCGGTGAGTTGTCCGGCGGTATGCGCCAACGAGTCGCCATAGCTCGGGCGCTGGTAACGCATCCTCAAATCCTGTTCATGGATGAACCTTTTGGCGCCCTCGACCAGATTTTGCGCCGCCAGATGAACCTTGAATTACAACGCATCTGGACGGAAACCGGGTCAACGGCACTATTGGTGACACACGGTATCGACGAAGCGGTGTTTCTCGCGGACCGGGTGGTGGTGATGCATGCCAACCCGGGGCGGATCGCGGATGTCATCGACATCGGATTCGACCGCCCGCGGGCACCTGCCTTGTTTTCCGACCCCGCATTCCACAAGGTCTGCGACCATATTGCGGAGGTGCTGCATGGCGGTTGAGAACTCCGGGCGATGGCGCGGGCTTCGCACGGCACTGGTCTTGCTGGCGATCTGGGAAATCGTCGGGCGGCTTGATTTGGTGGCGGGCGGCGCTTTGCCCGGCATATCAGAAATCCTGATCCGGCTCTGGGTCGACTGGGGCGACTACCCCCGCCATATCTGGGCGACGCTCTATGCCTCGACAATCGGGTTCGTCATCGGCAATGCGCTTGGCATTGGCGCAGGGGTGATCTTTGCCTTGTCTCCGACGGCGCTACGCCTGTTTCGCGGAGTGAACATCGCGGCTTTCGCGTTGCCACCCATTGCCATCGCGCCCATCCTGGTTTTAACGCTGTCCGGCATGGCGCCGCGCATCGCGCTTGCCGCGCTTGGTGTGTATTTCGTAACTATGACCGCGACCGTGATCGGCCTCAGCCAGGCCGACAGCCGGGCCACGGACGTTATCCGTGCCTATGGCGGCACCCGCTGGGACATCCTGCGCCGCGTGCAGTTTCGAGGCGCGCTGCCCTCGATTCTTGCGGGCCTCCGGATCGCTGCACCCAATGCGGTGCTGGGGGCCATCCTCGCCGAGTTCGGAGGCGGCGGCCGTTGGGGACTGGGCGCCTATCTTCTGGGCTCGCTGGGGCGTGGAGAGCCGGATCGACTCTGGGGCATCGGTTTGGTTGCCACCCTGATCGCTGGGCTGTCCTATGGTGTCTTTGCTCTGCTTGCCAGCAGGACCATCGGTGCCACGCGCGCGGTCACGTTGAACACCGCAGTGCCAGACGCCGCGCCTGTGACAAGCGCGCCGATCAATCGCATTGCCATAACACTGGGCACCATTGCGCTCCCATTTCTTGTCTGGTGGGCCTTTATCAAGCTGACCGGAGTTCCTGGCTTGATCTCCAAAACACCATTGGGTGTTGTCGACTACCTGTTCTTTGCGCCGACTGCCGAAAGCGCCCAGAACCGCCTGTTGGCCGCTTTGGCCGAAACCCTGCCGATTACTTTTGTGGGGATGGCCGCTGGGTTGGGCTTTGCCTTCCTGCTGGCGATCTCATCACGGCTGTTCCCCCGCGCTATCGAAGCCTTCATGCCCGTGGCGCTGGTGACGCAAACCATGCCGTTGGTGGCGCTGACGCCGCTGCTGGTTCTCATTCTCGGGCGGGGCACGTCACTGACGCTTTGGGTGACGATCTCGGTGACGTTTTTCCCGGCCTTTGTGACTTTGGCACAGGGCCTTGCCCTGGTTCCGCGCAGCGCAGAGGACCTGCCACGCGCTTATGGTGCGGGACGCTGGACCGAGATGCGTATGGTCACAATCCCGGCTTCGCTGCCTTACCTGTTTGCGGCGACACGACTGACCGTGCCCCGTGCGCTGCTGGGTGTGATGATCGCAGAGTGGCTGGCGACCGGTAAGGGCCTCGGCAATCTGCTCAATCAATCGCGCGGGTTTCTCGACTACGGCATGATCTGGACGGTGGCTGCCGTGTCAGTCCTGCTCTCGGTCATCTTTTATCAGGCCGTCGTCATTGTGGAACGGCGCGTCTTGCGGCGGCTTGGTATGGCTACAGCGGAGTGAGCCAATGAGCGATCTGGAAACCCGAATTGCGCAGGGCCGCGGAGATGCCCCCGCCGATCTGGTACTGCGGGGTGGGATGGTCTGGGATCTGGTGACCGACACGATGATCAAAGGAGATGTGGCCATCTGCGGCGACACCATTGTCGGGATAGGCGCGGACTATGACGCAGCGGCCGTCATCGATGTGACCGGCCAAACGTTGGTGCCCGGCTTCATCGACACGCATTTGCACATCGAGTCCTCGCTGGTAACCCCGTATGAATTTGACCGCTGCGTGGCGCCTCTGGGTGTGACCACCGCAATTTGCGACCCGCATGAGATCGCCAATGTGATCGGCCTCGACGGCATTCGCTACTTTCAGGAGGCCAGCCAGCACACGCTGATGGATATCCGCGTCCAGCTATCCTCTTGCGTGCCGTCGACCGACATGGAAACCGCAGGTGCGAGGATCGAGGCTGCAGACCTTGCTGCGCTGATGGGGCACGCTTCTGGCATCGGGCTGGCAGAGTTCATGAACTACCCCGGCGTGATCAACCGCGACCCGGCCGCCATGGCCAAGCTGCGCCTGTTCGAGGGCGGCCATATCGACGGCCATTGCCCGCTTTTGTCGGGGCGCGACCTGAACGCCTATGCGGCGGCCGGCATCCGCACCGAGCACGAAGCGACAACCGCAGAAGAAGCGTTGGAAAAGCTGCAAAAGGGACTGCGTGTCCTGATCCGCGAAGGCTCGGTCTCCAAGGATCTGCACGCCCTGCAACCGCTGCTCACCCACACCACCGCGCCCTATATGTGCCTGTGCACCGATGACCGCAATCCGCTGGACATTGGCGAAGAGGGGCACCTGAACTTCATGATCGCGGAGCTGATCCGCCTTGGCACCCCACCGCTGGCCGCATATCGCGCCGCGTCCCTGTCAGGAGCTGAGGCATTTGGCCTGAAGGACCGCGGCCAGATCGCGCCGGGGCGACGGGCGGATATCGTCGTATTGTCGGACATTGAGACTTGCGCGGTGGAACTGGTGTTTGCCGGAGGCACACAAGTGACAGACACCGCCTTTGCCGCGCGCCAGACGATCCCGCCAGTAGGCCTACACTCGGTCAAAGCGCCGCTATTGCGACCTGAAAGCTATCGCGCCACGGCCAACCGGCAAGAGACCGATGTGATCGGGATCGTCGAAGGCAAGATCATCACCGAGCATTTGCACGAAATCGTGCCGATTCAAGATGGTGACAAACACCCAGACCCGGCCCGCGATCTGGCGCGCATCGCGGTGGTGGAACGGCATGGCAAGAACGGCAATATCGCCACCGGCTTTGTCAAAGGCTTTGGTCTGAAGGTGGGAGCCATCGCCTCAACCGTCTGCCATGACCATCACAACATCGCCTGTGTCGGAGTGGACTACGCGGATATGGCGCTGGCCGCTAACCGGCTGTCCGAGATCGAGGGCGGCTTTGTCGTCGCCCGCGATGGCAGGGTGCTGGCCGAACTCGCCTTGCCCGTGGCCGGTTTGATGAGCCTTGACCCGTTTGAGAAAGTCCATCGTGATCTTGAGAAGCTTCGCAGTGCCGCCTTTTCGCTGGGGGTGACGCTGAACGAACCGTTCCTGCAACTAGCCTTTCTGGCCCTGCCGGTGATCCCGGTACTGAAAATTACGGACCGGGGCATGGTCGATGTGATGAAGTTTGAACTGCTCAGCTAGTCTGCTAAGCAATATCCGGTGGTGCTGCGTTTTGCGGGGCACTACCCACATCACCTCGCGGGGTACGAGGGCGATCTCGGGGCGTTTTTTGGCGGAGCCGAAAACATCCGTGAGGTGGCATTTGGCGAGCGTGCCAAGGAATGGCTGCGCACCAATTTTGGTGACGACGTTATCCACGCGCGCGCTGATCGGGATGAGGCGGCGTATCACATCCACGCGGTCATCATGCCGCGCGCGACGGTGAAGATTGCGAAACCCAATGCCAAAATCAAAGTGGTGACCGCGACCCGCCACCTGATTGAGGGCAATCGTCGTCACCGGTGGTCAACCCGACTTCCATGCTCGGGATGTGATCGGGGGTGGGGCGGCGTCTTGATAGCAGCACTTTGGCTTTTGGCTGTGGAACTTCGGCATTATGTTCAGAAAAATCCAACGGAATGTTACCGCTGGTACGTTCTATCACCACTACCCACCAAGAATTTACCAAGCGGAGTCATCATGAAACCCCTATCCATCGTATACGGCGTCGTTGTCTTGTCAGTTTGCGCATCGGTTGCAACCATGGCACTGGCTGACAACGTCGAAGTCTATGCCACCGACAAGCTTGACAGTATCCAGAACGGATACTGCATTGATATCGCGGGTGGCCAAGCCAGTCAGGCTGACCCTGCCGACGGCCTTCAGGGGCACACCTGCTACAGCCCGCTCGGCGAAGTCTTCGTGGATCAGGCGTTTGACAGCGAACAGTTCGCCAAAGGCGTGTTCTATATGCCCGAGTTTGACGTTTGCATGCAGGCCAGCAGCCTTGAAGCCGATGCTGCGTTGGAGCTTGCGACGTGCAACGGGGCAGAGGGCCAGAGTTTCGTCTTCGCGGGTGAAGGTGCTATCACGCCGTCCGCTGCACCTGATCTTTGCGTGACCCTTGGGGATGAAACCCGTTTTGGTCGCAGTGAAACGAACCAGATCAAGGCCCTGTCTCTTGCGGCTTGCTCAGCCGATGCTTCGGCGTCGCAGACCTGGGCCTATCGCACCGCCGAATAAATGCGTTCGAGGGGGCGTTTTGCCGCCCCCTCCTGAGCGCGAGAGAGGGTACCGCCATTTGGCTGGGTAAAGTCCCGGCACATTGCAGCGCACTCCTGGGGTGCCCCAATGTTAGTATTCACCCGTAATTACACGGCCTTTCACCGGGTTTTATACCGGAAGTGAAGGGAAGTCCGGCGGCTATTCCGACCCGTTCGGCGATGGGGCCAGACGCCGGACGGGTCGAAGTGGCGGCGGTTGCGTTGCCACCAACTGTGAATTGAAGACTTCTTCAAACGCCGTTCAACGGGAAATAAACCCGCGATTTCGGCTTCCAACTCTTCATAGGTCAGGCGATCAATTCGCGCCAAAACGAAAGAGCGTAATTCCGGGTCGGTGTCCAGTTTTGCGGCGCGCCCCGATTTATGCAACCGGCGATGCTCTGAAATTGGCTTTTCTGAAATTGGCAGACTGTCAATTAATTCGGATTGCGCGATTTCCTGTAATTGAATTAGCGCCGCATGGGCTTTTAAAATATCGGCCTGCGCCTGTTTCAGTCCTGCTTGAGCCGCGTTCAGCGTGCCGGTGGCGGGGTGGATCAGGTTTGCAATATCGGCTTTCATGCGGTGCCCTTTTCAGTTGGTGCGAACGGCAGCGCGGGAACCGGACAAGGAAAATGCCCGCGCCGCCGCCGCGTCCGCCGGGTGGTGAATTCCAAAACCCACCCGGCGAATTCGGTCAGTCGGCCAGTTTGGCCGGATCAACGCCCATGTGTTTGAAGATTTCAGCTTCATCACCCTGCGCGGGTGCCCCGGACGTGCGATGCGATCCGGCATTGGCACCGTGGGTCTGCATTTGTGACAGGTGCGCATAGGGTGGCACGGAACACGTCAAAAACTCTTCGAAGCGTTCGGGGTCTTGAGTGCACAAAGCGATTGCCCATCCGCGCATGCCCGGCGTGATGTAGCCTTGGCTCGTCGCGTCATCGACAGTCTTGCGGGCTTTGTCTTCGCTCATTGCCATGACACGCTCCTTGCCCGCAGCAAGCAGCTCCTTGACCGCTTCAATCGGGACATAGTGCGCCGGATCAGGTTTGGCTTTGGTCTGAATGGCCGTCACGATGTCTTCGCTACTGGCTTCGGAATGCAGCCCAAGCGCGGTGGCGATTTCGGCCAAGGCTTCGGTTGTGGCGTTTGGTGTGTCAGTCATCGGGCTTTCCTCGCTCGACAGGGATTTCAATTGTAGGTTGGGACGGTGAACAAGGCCCGCGCCGCCGATGCGCATGACTGTCCCATCGGGCCGCGACCAAAGCACCGGCGAAAGGAAACGATATTCCCTGTCCGCGATCATGCGTGCAGCACGCGGCGTCCATTCAACGCGCCCCCAAATGCCATCGGAGCGCGCCTGAAGTTCCTTGATCCAACCGGCAGCAGGCACTGAGGCCGCTTCTTTGACGCGCGGCAGGTCCATTTCGTGCTCGTAGTCTATCGGCAATTCACGACCGCCGGTCAACGACTGGCGAACAATCGCTTTCGGGTCGTGCACCGTGAAGCTGCGCCCGTCGCGCCCCGTCACCCGACCAAGCGGAACCAATTGCACCCAGTCCGGTGCCGCAGGCCGGGGTGCGGTCATGTCGTGCCCGCGACACAAGACGCGGATTAAGTGTTCGCCGGTCATGTGCGCCGCCTCACGCCAAGTGCGGCGTGACGATTACGTCAGCCGTACCTGCCCAGACGTTCGATGCGCCGGCCGCATCGAACTGCGCCAGCGCAACTTGCCGTGCCGGTTCTTCCAGCGTCGGTGGCACGACCAGAACATTCGGCTTGAGGCCCAGCACCCGGCCCTGATCCCCGCGCAATTCCATCATGGCCGCGCGCGCAGCCTTGTAGTTCGCGGCGTTCAGCGGCCCCTTGCACATGAACGCCATGTGCCAAAGTCCAAACCCGGCATTGACGCGGGCGCGCACGCCGTAGTGATAGATGTCGGTCATAAACACGCCGGTGTCGTCGTGGTTGCTCACCATCCGGAACTCGTGGCCTTCGCGTTCCTGCCAGATCATTGGCTTGATCGGTCGTGACGTGTCGAAAAGATACCAAGGTGTATCCGTTCCGGCAGGAAGAAGGATATTTGAAACGGTGGTGGCACTGCCGTCTGCATCCACGGACGGGTGGTCGGTATCAAAGAAGTTCTGCCCATCATAGCAAAGCGTGCTGTCACCATCTTTCAGCAGTGAGAACACCATCTCGTCAGGGTGCACCTTGGCTTGATGCCCCATTTCCGAGAACATGGGTTTGAACACGCCATAGCGATCATCGGCGTAGTCTTCGCGTTTGATCGAAACGGTGGTTTCGAACTTGCGGTTGGTGATCGAAAAGCCATGGGCCTTGATGTCTTTCGCAACCCGGTCGCCGATCCACTCGCGCAATTGCGGGAACTGACCGAGCCAGCCATATGCTTCCTCGCGGGTCGAACTGGGCACCGTCATGGCGATCCGTTGGGACTGTGTTTCGCCAGCCGCAAACGCATCGTTGAAAGTCGTCTTCCAGCCGCGAAAAGCGGTGTCGAGATTTGAAGAGTTGATAATCATTGCCGGTTTTCCTTGGTCGGAACAAGATCAGGCGACGGCAAAAGGCCACGCCGGGTGAAGTCGGTTTTTCGGTAGCTTACGGTGCGGGCTGTGCAGCCAACGGCGCGCGCAACTTCGGACAATGACTGCCCGGCGCGCAGTAGATGCAGCATTCGCCAGCGAAGGACGGTTCGGTCATTGACCAGCGCGCGCGGAACCCGCCAAGCGCCATATCCAATATCGCGACGCAGCCAGTTTAGAACCGTTGCGAAAGGCGACTTTTCGTCAGGCGCAGATTTTGGAATATTGAGTTCAACCCCGCCCCAACGCAGCAGGAACGCGACCAGTACGGAATGGCCGCAATCGGCTTCCATTCGCCCTATCATAGGCGCAATGTGAACGCCCATTTTCAGGCATTCATCAAAGGTCGGGTATTCGGGGTTGCGTGCGGGTGTGTCAGCCATGCTTGCAGCATGGCATGCCCCTGAAAGCCTTCCGGCCCCGAACGTTTTCGGGGGTGGTGTGCCGTTCTGTCAATTTGCGATCAGAACGGCACTGCGTTCGCCGGGTCGGGAACCCCGGGCGGTCACTCAAAGACCGGCTGACCGTCTTGCTCGAACGCAGGGCCGAAATACGCCGCACGGGGCTGATTTGCAAGCTTCCGCCTCGACGGGCGGAGCGCACGCCGCGGGCTTCGCCGTTAAATACCTATTAAACGGGTCAGGAAGGCCAAGTTACCTTTTTATGTACCAAGGTGGCCCGGTCGTAAGGGATGGCATTCTGTGGGCCGCTGAGTGCCGCACGCAAAAAAGGGCGGCACTCAGCGCGCACCGCCCCTTTACTTGCTCGAGACAGTCTCAGGCCGCGACGCGGGTCTTCATCGCCTTAAGCGCCGTGATTGCCTTCTGCCCTTGTTCCTTTTTCAGGAAACGCAGGCTCGACACCTTGAAGCAGCGCAACAGCCATTTGTTTAGCGAGTTTTCCTGCCCCCGCCCGTGTATTCGTGCCATAGCTCGCGGATAAGCTGAACCTGGGCCGAACTGGCGAAGCCGGGCCGGTCGCCATAGACTGCGCCACTATTTTGCCCCCTCGGTTTTGATCAACGGTATGGCAAAGCCGATGACTTCGCCGCCCAGCTTGATCACATCGGCGAAGGCCAGTTGCCTTGCCTCATGACCCGTCAGTCCATCCACGCTGATACGCGGCAACAGCGTCGTTGTGTCCATCTTCAAAAGGTCCACAAGGAAAAGCCCGCGAATGTCGTCGGGGCGCGGGGCGCGCAAGGTCAGCGTTTCCAAATCGCCGCCGTTCCGCCTGATCGGGCAGCTAAGAATGATAGTTCGAGTCTGCATCACTTACTCCCTTTCGGTGCCAGCTTCATATCGACAATCGCGGCTTTCAGGTGCGACAGGTCCGGCTTGCCATCCCCCGCGAAAAGCTGTGCCAGCCGCGCGACATTCTCGACATTGCGCAGCCCACCGCGCAACGCGGCGATAACTTCCAGCACGCGCGCCGCCGCCGGATCGGTGAAGCCTTCGGCCACCGCCATCGCCTGCACATCGCCCGGCGTGACGCGCGGGATGTAGACGGGGCGGCGCATCCGGCTTTGCAGTTGCGGCATGGTCGCCTCGGTGTTGGGCAGGCTCAGGTCACCGCACAAAACAACGGGAAAGCCGCCGGTTTTGGCCATGCCGCGCACCCATTCCAGCGCTTCACCGGTCCTGCCCGTGCGGCGGTTCTTCTGGTCGAGATACTGCGCTTCATCGACGATCAGCAGGCAATCCGGCCCGAGTGCCTGGGCAAAGCGCATCCGGGCTTCCTGCACCGTGTGAAAGTCCGGCGCGCCATACCCGAACTGTGCCGCGATGCTGTGCGCGAAGTTCCAGGGCGTGCCTTCGCCCCGCACCGCCTGAATGTAGATGCAGCCCGCGCCATTCTGCGCCGCATAGTGCTTGAGCGCTTCGGATTTCCCGACGCCGGGCGCGCCGGCGATCATCGTCATGGCCGCGCCGCCGAACTGGCGCACCAGGGACAGCGAACGCAGGATATCGCGCGCCGTGTCTGTCATAACGAACCCGCGCACGCGCGGCGGGCTGTCTGTCTTGGCAAGTCTCAGATGTTCTGCCATTATGGCCTCCGTTGAGAGAGAGGGTTTCGACCCTCGATTGAGGCGCGGGGAGCGTGCCACCGTTCCCCGTGCCGTTTACCCGCCTGAACCGGTCTTTCCGGCAAGGGCGCGATCCATGTTCCGCAAGAATTCTTCGGGCACCGAATTCATTCGGGGGCCATCGTCGGGCGCTCTGTCCCGCGTCGGCCCGCCGAACCGGCCACCGACCACCTTTGCCGGGGCCACGGGTGCCACCGGGGCTAGCTCCGGCAGATCGGCAAGGGCTTCGGCAAAGTCGATATCGGCCATGTAATCGTTGCTGGCCTGTGCCTTGGCCGCGTCCTTCGCGGCGGCTTGGCGGTTGCGCGCCGCGCGCCGGGCACCTTCCGCGTTGCGATAGGCCCCGCGCACCACGTGTTCGATCCCTTCGCAGATCAGATGGCCATCTTCATCAAAGGCAATCGCAGCGGCGGTGAAGTCTTCCGGGTCGCGCCCCAGCAACACCCTTTGGCCTGCGCCATGATAGGGCAACAACGCGGCCTGTGTGTCCGGACCGCCATAGACCCAGCCGTCAACTTTCATCTGCCCGGCGCGGTCCACCGCAACCGGCGCATAGACCAGCCCGGCAAGCCACAGTTGCCGCTTTGTCGCGCGCCGTTGAATACGGGCTTCAAGCCCCTGTTCAAAGACCTGTTGATAGGACCGTCCCCGCGCGCCCTGAC
>NZ_SMZO01000076.1 GCF_004358675.1 Meridianimarinicoccus aquatilis
ATCACAGATGCAAGGTGCGCTTCTACTCGACGGTGGAACTCGTCAACGCGCTGGAACAGGAAAAGGCGCTCGGGAAGGCCGGGAAAATGGCCGAGATGCTCACCAAGGTCGACTTGGTCATCCTCGACGAACTGGGATACCTGCCGTTCAGCTCATCAGGCGGCGCGCTCTTGTTCCACCTCCTGAGCAAACTCTACGAGCGCACCAGCGTGATCATCACCACAAACCTCAGCTTCTCAGAATGGGCGCAGGTCTTCGGGGATGCAAAGATGACAACCGCGCTCTTGGACCGGCTCACACACCGATGCCACATCCTGGAAACCGGCAACGACAGCTACCGCTTCAAAGCCAGCTCCGAAGCCGCCAAGAAAACAAGAAAGGACACACCAGCATTGACCACAACATAACCGCCGAGGAATAAACAAGGGTGGGTCAATTCTCGGTGAAAATACCGGGTCACTTCTCAGCAGAAATCAACAAGGCAGGGGTGGCCGACAGCAATGCGGCAGCACAAATCAAACGGGCAGCGATATTCAAGGGATCAGTTCTCCAAAGTCTCGGCGTCGACGCGGTATGAGGTGACCACGAAGCCCATGGGGTTGGCCCAGACGTCTTGCAGGCGTTGGCGGGTTTCGGGTTCAAAGGCGTAGCCAACAGTGGCCACGTAGCTGCGGGTCACTGAGCGGGTGTCACGCGCGCGGCGCAGGGTGCGGGTAAAGCGCACTTGCGCCACCCCAGATTCGATTTGGTTCACAGATTTGATCACCACTTCTATGACGGCATCTCGGCCATAAACAGCAATCGGGTAGTCTTCGTTGGACGAGGTCCAAAGGTCGCGCAGGGTGCGTGCGGCATCGCCGTCCGAGCGCTCGAGGACGGAGTTGATCCGCTGCTCGCCGTCGGTCAGATCGTAGGTTTCTCGATCATCCACATAGGCCACAAGGTTGGCTTGTATAATGGCGTCACTCTCCGACAAGGAGAGGGCTTGGACTGCGGCGACGCGGTCCATCTGTCCGGTTTCTTTGTCCACGACAACAACGAAAGTCTCAATCGATTTTAGGGGAAACAAGCTTGCTCCAGCAACCATGCCTGCCAGCCCGACCAGAACGCCAGCTGCCGCCACAAAATCGGCAAATCGTTCGCGCCTGCGTGGGCCGTAGATAAAATCCACCGCAAAGGCGTCGCTTTGGTCTTGGCTAGTTTGACTCTTCATTTTTGGTGTTGGTCTTTCGTTATGGGGCGCGGAAAGATTTGACGGTGTTGAGCGCTGTTGCCGGTGTTCGACGGATCGCTTCGCCCGTTTTGACAACGCCGCTGTTCACCGCTTGCTGGAGTTCTTGTGGTGATTTGCCCGTTGCGAAGCGCGTGGCACTGCCTGTGCCATAGTCGCTTGTGTTGACGATACCACGGCGCGCCAGACCGGTCAGGCCGACAGCGTTGGACGCAATACCCATCACGCCGGTTAGGTTGGAAGCAATGTAAGGGACGGATGCCATAATTCCGGCGCTGAGCAGTAGAATGACCAAGAATGGCAAGATGAGGCTCACCGTTTCGACATCGACTGGATCGGCGGACGCATCGCCGATGGCTTCTGCGATCGCAACGATGATGCCAGCAGCACCCGCAGCGGCGACGGGCATCAAGGCGTAGCCGATGGTCGCACGGCTCCAGGCCTCAAAAAGGGATTGGGTTGGCTTGAACAGCGATGTGATGATCATGAAAGGGGCAATTACGATCATCAGCGCAAAGACGATTTTGGCGAAGGCGATGATCCCAGCGGTAACGGCTGCGAAGAGTGCGGAGAGCACAAAGAAGATCGCGCCAAGCACGGCTCCAAAGACCCAGCCTGCTTGATCACCGATGGTGTCGCCGTAGGCTGTGATGCGAGCCACCATGTTGTCGAGGCTCTCATAGACGCCAGCCTCGTCGCCAGATCCCGTGAGGGCGAGAATGGATGCGCCGACGGAGTCCGGCACTTGTGTCGCAATGCCGTAGATGACGCTGAAATTATCCCAACTCTGCGCAAAGATAGCGACCAGCGAAATCTTGATCCCAAACGCAAACGCGCTGCCAAAGGTCATGGGTCTGAGCTGCATCACGACATTGATGCCGAGCAAGATAAGGAGCAGGATGGCACCTGCAGTGATGACATCGCCAACGGCGGCTGCAGATGAGATGAACCCGTCTTGCGCGACGCTGTCGACAGCTGCATCGACCTGGTCGAGGATATCGCGAATAATGCCCATCTATTATGAACAACCCTCTGCGTGCTCGGCCTCGAGCGCATCGGCCATGGCATAGAGGTCGAGGACCTTGAACGGCAGGCGCGGGTTGTCAGTCGTCTGAAAGCGCGGCAGTTCTGCGAGAGCCATGTCCCATGTGAAATCGCTCAAGGGACAATCACAGGTCTCAGTTTCCAACTGCCGTTCGGCAACGAGAATACGCAATATCGCACGATAGCCGTTACGCAGATAAGCGGTCTCCGCGAGACCAGCAGGAGGGCGTGGAACGCGGCAGAATTCCTCGGCATCTGGTGCGACGGCCATTGAATTGAAAGGCTTAGGCCCGCCTGATGTTGTGCCCGGTGTTTCTGCAAAGGCGGGTATAGGCTGCGTGAGAAGCAGAGCTGTTATGATCAATCTGAACGCAGGTGAGACGCGCATCATCATGGATCCACCGCCATTGATCTGAACCGGCGCTCGTCAGCCAGTGTAGCCGCATCAACAACGCCAAGCTGTCCAGCGCTGACACCTTGCGCCGCTTCCAAACGCCAGATTTGTGTGAGGATGATCCCGAGTTCCGCCGTGACCCGTGTGTTAAGATCAACAGCCGCTTTCAAGCCGTCCTGATCGTCGATCAAGCCAACCATTGTTTCAAGCCGCTCCAGACTTTGCCCAGCTTCTGCATGGCTTTCTTGAGCCGCGACTGACAACATCGCGCTAGCGCCTGCTGAGGTCGCGATGCGATTGTCGGCGGGTTCCGGCGAGGAAGAAAGGGTGCTCAATGTCTCTGATGTGAACCCGCTGCCGGATAGAACCCGTTCGACCGAGGCTTCCAGTTCAGCGCCGGGATTGAAGCCGCTCAGGAAATCGCCGTCCGCCAAAGCCCGTGCCGTGTTTAAAGGTGCGACGAGCTTACCCCGCAAGGCCCGGAATTCTTCGATCGATGCGAAGAGGCCGCTCAATCCGCTGCCTTCGATCAGAGATGTGAGTTGGGCTTCCAAGTTCAGCAGTTGAGACAGCTGCGTCTCCAGCTCCAACCGCATCGTCGCCAACTGTTGCAGCTGCACGTTGAGATCTTCAGCCATGTGTTCAAGTTGGGCAACCAGCTGACCAAGTTGCGATCCATCGAAGGTTGGAACACCTTGTGCCTTTGCGGGTGACGATACACCGAGGGTGGTTATCACCGCGACGGAAAGAAGAAGTTGTTTCAATTTGGCACTCCCATTTGCACGAATTCACGCTCGGATAGGCGGTCCGCGACCAGATGTTGGGCATGGGTCGCTTCGCGTTGTTGATTGGCTGCCATCAGCCTGACGCGCAGATTTAGGATGCGGGCGATTTCAGCTTTGGCGTAGGTGTTGAGTTCCCACGCGGCTTTCGCATTTGGTTGGGCGTCGATTTGCAGAATGATCGCGCGCAGGCGGTTGATGACCTGCATCGTCGTGGCGTGGCTGCTTGCCGCATAATAGACGCCTGCATCCGAGATGTTGGCGTATTCAGCGAGGGCGAAATCTGAGGATGACAATGTGCCAAGCGCCTCCGCACCACCGACAACGGCAAGGTATTCGTTGTAGAATTTGGAGATATTGCGCACATAGCCTTGGGTCTCGGTAAAAGGCGGCACGCCGCCATACTCGATCACGCGTCCGGGGCCTGCGTTATAGGCTGCGAGCGCATGGGGGATGTTGCCAAAGCGGTTCAGCTGGGTCGTGATGTAGCGCGCGCCACCACGCAGGTTGTCCATAGGATCGTAGCGATTGACGCCCATGTCCGATGCGGTGCCGGGCATGAGCTGTGTCAGTCCGTAAGCGCCAACATGGCTTTCGGCGGTGATATTGAAGCGGCTTTCCTGTTTGATCAGTGCCTGAAACAAGCAGCGCCATTGCGTGGCGGAAAGACCAGCCCGTGCGACGCCTGGTGCGCCAGCATATTCGCCTGCAACGCGCACAATCATCATTTCGACGGTTTCGCGGCCCTCGCCAAAGAGGCGGCTGTTCATCGGACTTGTATCGGTGTTGGGATAGACGGAAGCGACCCCAAAATCAGCGTTGCCTTCAAGGGCGCTGATATCAAAGCCCGGACCCGTCATAGCGGCAGAAATTGCCTCGAGCGTGCGCAGCTGATCTGCCTGCACCTCGGCGATGGAAGAACGCTCGGCTTCTTTGTCACCTTGGGTTCCCAAATCCTGAACCAATACGGTCACATGCGCAATGGTTTGCCCGATTGCGGCGTTGTCTTGCGTTGGTACACCTTGGGCGAAGCCCGAGGTTGCATGCAGGCAAAGCCAAAGCCCAGCAGATATGATGACGGGGCGGATCATTCTGGGCGCGGCAGGGCTTCGAAAGTACAATCTTTGCCGCTCGCAGCTGAAACTGGTGCCGTGGCCGCGAAGGATAGCGTTGCGCGTGTCACCACCGGGTCACCGCTTCGGTTAAAGCATGGGGACGTTTTCTCGGTGTATTGCGCGCAGGCCGATAGCAACAGCGCAGCCGAAAGCACAAGAATGGTTTGGGAATATCTCATTGTGGTCTCCAAAAATCTGGGTTTGAACGCCAGTCGGCTGGCACGCGGGCCTCACCTGTGGCACCGCCGCCCAAGATTGGCAGCAAGTCGCCAAGGGCAGAGAGGTCAGCATCGACAAAGACGCTGTCACCCGCGGAGCGCACCAGCGCGATGCGTTGGCCAATGGTGGGTTGGACGAGCAACGCAGCTTCCTTGGAGTTCACGCGCAGAAAATCGTAATCGGCCACCGTGGCGCGGTCGTTGGGAAACAGGATCTGCGTCGGGACGGTTTCAACAATGGTTTTGCCAACGCGGCTGTCGCGCAACTGGCTGGGGTACTGCGTCATCATGATCACGACGCAGTTCATCTTGCGCAGGGTCACGAGCCAGTTTTCCAACCGTGCGCCGAAATAAGGATCATCCAGTAGTTTCCACGCCTCGTCCAAGACGATGATGGTGGGTCGACGGTCTTCAACTACGCGTTCAATCTGGCGGAAAATGTATGAAAGCACAGCCATGCGCTCCGTTGTCATGTCGAGGATCTCAGTCATATCAAACCCGACGATGTCGCCAGAGAGATCGAGGCGCTGCCCACGGTCGGGTTCATCAAATACCCAGCCAAACCGACCGCCGGGGGCCCATTCTGCGACGCGGGACTGCAGCTCGCCATCATCATCCAAGGACTGGAACAAGGTTTCAAAGCTGGCAAAGCGCTGTAAGGCTGCGCCAGCATCTGCATTCTGTGTTACCGCACCCTGGATGTGGCGCGATTGTTCTCCGGATAAGGCACCGCTGCGCGTCAGCAAGGTGGCCAACCAATCGGATAACCAAGCGCGTCCGCGTTCATCGATTTCAGAGGCGAGCGGGTTGAGGCCTGTGGGCACGCCTGCGCGGATTTCATTGTAACGGCCACCCAAAGCTCGGACTGCCATTTCCAAGCCGCGATCTTTGTCAAAGAAGAACAGGCGTGCGCCGATCCGTTGCGCTTGCGCGGTGAGGAAGGCAGTCGTCAATGTTTTGCCAGTTCCCGTGCGCCCTAAAACCAGTGTGTGGCCCACAGTAGGTTCTTTGCTTGCAGAACCCGCTTCGTGGAAGTTGAAACGGTAGCCTGATGTACCCACTGTTGGCAGAACCGCAATGCTCTGACCCCACGGGCTCTCGTCATTGCTACGCCCTTCAACACTGCCGTGAAGGGCTGCAAAATCAGAAAAATTGGTCGATGAGATTGGTGTCTTTCGGGCGCGATAGCCAAAGTTGCCCGGGCTCTGTGCAAAATAGGTGGCTTTCAGCGCCATGTTTTCGCGCACGATCACAGCCATGATTTCTTGGCCGACCCGTTTGATCTGTGCGGCGGCGCGTTCAAGTGTGTCGCGGTCAGGCGCATAGACGGCGATGGAAAGGTGATGGTCGCCAAAGACGATGCGTCCCGCCTCTTGATCGTCTGCAGCCAAGGCCAATTGGTCGCGCAATGACACGGCGGCATCATCTGACGCATGCATCTGTCTGATGATGCGCTGGATGCGCTCGGCCATGATGTTGTTCGGGATTGGACTGAATGAATTGGTCAGTACGATATCGAGAGGCAGATCTAACGCATCGAGAAGCGTCACGTCTGTCAGTGCGGGATAGGATTTGATGCTGAAGAGCGCGCCATATTTGACGGCACCTGTTGTGGCACATGTAATCGTCGCCACATCTCCATCGAACGTCGCGCGGCAATCACTGATGGTATGAGACAGGGGCAGGGGGCTTTGACCAAATGCGATGGGTGAAAAGCTGCCTGCGTTGAGCGTGTTCAGATACCCGAGCCATTCACCGCCCGTCTTTGTTAAGCGAACAGGGTTTGCCGAAGAGAGGGCCACCGCAAAGAAGCCCATAACCTCGTTGAGCTCTTGAACACGCGCTGCGCGGTCTTTGACCCAAGCTTTGCGGGCGAGTGCGCGCAAAAATGGGATGCGGGCTGCGAGATTGGGGCGGCGAATGACGCTGAGATACATCTGCCGCTTGGAAGGTCGCAGGCCTTTGATGTGAGCTGCCCAACGGGCATCGACTTGGGACGCGAAGGTATCACCCTCGACGGGCTTAAGGTCTAAGTTTTGTGGAACAGAGACGCGGTGGATGTAAAAACCGAACGTATTCCCGGTTTGGGCCACGATTGCGGCAACCGCGCGCTTGAGCGCATCAAGGCGATCGTCCTCGGTAGTCATCGGGTTCAGACCATCAAGGCGTAGGGTTGCCAGAAGATCGCCTTCGCGCAGCACCATCACATCGTCCGTTGCCAAAGCAAAATAGGGCAGGTGCTCCGCAAGGTAGCTTTCACGGGCAAATCCTGTTCCCCCAGCTTCACGGACCGCAGGGCCGATGCCGCTCAAAGTTCCACCATCAAGCGCCAAAGCTGTCACCCCCATGATGTGCGCGGTTTTTGGTCGGGCGCACGGTGCCAAAGGAGATGCGCAGCACTTCAAAGAAATGAGGCTCTTTGTCCGCAACGAACCAAAGGACTGGATAGGCAATGATCCCGATCAGGAAAAAGATCAGAGATTTCGTCCAGATAAATGGCAGAACGACCCCCATGGCCAAGACCACCAGATATCCGACAGGGAGACCCAGATACTTGGGTGGGCGTGCGAGGCCGAGGAAAAGTGGGGAACGTTCTGCCATCTGCTCTGCCTGCTCTTAGGTGAAGCCGTCGACGATGGTGCCCGCCGAGAAAATCAACACGATCCCGATGATCACGGAGGCGAACCATCCCCAGTTCAGCCGCCCCATCATGCACATGAAGCCTGTGCCAATGACCGCTAGAGTAGCCACGGCAATGCCAATTGGTCCTGTGAGTGCGGCTTCGACCGTCTCCAACATTGTTTGAATGGGCGACAAGTCTTGCGCGAAGGCAGGGGAGGCAAGGAGCGCTAAGGTTGCGACCATGAGTGGCAAGTATCGTGAGTGGTGTCTTGGCATGAAAATGTCCTTGATCAGTTCAGTTCAATAATGACGGGAGCGCGTGTGGGTGCTGTATTGGCGACGCGGATTGGTGCTGGCTGCGACGTTCCACCGGACAGCCGTTCACGAATGTCGTGGATGCGTGCAATGTAGGCGCGTGTTTCAGAAAACGGCGGTACGCCTGAGTATTGCTCAACGCGATGGGGCCCAGCGTTATAGGCGGCTAAGGCAAGTTCGACGCTTCGGAATTCTGCCAGTTGGGTTAGCAGGTAGCGTGCTGCGCCGTCGAGGTTCTGAGAGATATCGCGGGGATCCACACCAAGCTCGCGTGCCGTAGCAGGCATCAATTGCCCTAAGCCATAGGCACCCTTGGGGCTGATGGCAGTCGGATTGTAACTGCTCTCCGCTTCAATCATCGCTTGAAACAGAACGTGCCAGTCTCGCGTCGAAAGGCCTGCTTGCGCGATGGCCCTGTTGTTTTGGTGCCGGCTGGCCGTCTGACGAATGAGTGAGAGAACTTGGGCAGAGGCTCCCGCCGCAGGCGCAATTGGTGCAACGGCAACAGGTTGCGCTTCCACAGCATCGTCGGACGTGGCCCAGCTCGGGCGTGTTCTGTGAAACGTCCACCCAGACGCCGTAGCCGTTCCGTCAGCGCGAAAGGCTAGAACGTCAGCCGTTGCCCTCGAGGGTAATGTTGTAGTCAGCACCAAAGCGCAAATCGCGCCCGTCGCCAAACTCGAGATGGTGTTTGAAAAGCCCCGGCCAGATATTGAAGTATCGCGCTTCTGGCCCGAGAGGCGTGATCCGCGTGGACACAAGAATGGCTTCGGGTTCGCCCTCACGCAGGTAGATGCACTGGTAGCGCGGCTTGCCATCGTCCGTGAACCCCACGAGTTCATACCGGCAGCGGAACGCAACTTCCCTCTTTTGAAGGTCTTTGACCCCATCGAGTGTGATCAAGATTTGATTGCGCGCTATCGGCATTTGGACTCTCCCCCTGAGAGCCCTTCTAGTCCGACCTAGTACAAGCGGAAAGACACATTGAGTCAATATGATATATTGCAGAATTTAACAAAATGCTAAACCATAGGACGAAACCAAACAAAGGAGTCTCCGATGAAACGGCTTATTTTGTCAGCAATCTTTGGTGTTTTGATGACATTTGGCGCACCTAAAAAGGCGCAGGCCTACGATATAGATTGCGCGATTATGCTCTGTATGGCGGGTGGATTTCCTCCGAGCGCGGTCTGCGCGCGGGCCTATCGCACAATGATCCGCCGCATCACGCCGTGGCCGAGTAGGCCTCCGTTCGGGATTTGCACCTTCGCCGCAGTACCGATTGAATTGGGTGGCCCCGGCGGTGAGGGCGAGGTTGATACGGACCTTCCAGAATACGAATGGCTCAACCGCACACATGTGATCTGGTTCACAGGCCGCTCTTACACGCCGCGTGACGATCCAAGGCAGTGGGACTGGAGTATTCGGTCTTGTGACCGTGAAAACCGAACCTGCCGATATATCGCACGTGTCTACGGCTCGCACACGCGTTGGCCGAGCTCATTTGTCTCCGAAAGCGGGCAAACTATTTTGTTGCCCGTTGGGCGTGGTTTTGGAAACTTCTACTCGCGCGATATCATGGTCGAATATGGCGACTACGGAGGCAATATGGGTCATTCAGACTGGTTTTCCTACTGAGCAGGTATCTGCCTTTGTCAAAGCAGTATGCAAGGTTTCACGACAATGGCCGATTGTTTGACCTTCTTCGGATCGACAAGCCAGCGGCGAACAGTTGATCCGTCGTTCCATCTATAGTCGATCAATACGAGGGTAAGATCGTCTTGCCGCTTCTCAAATCCCTCTTGAAACGGCACAGCAAGCAGCTGTGAGCCTCCAGACACCTTTTGATCATCTGAGGTTTCATGATCGGCGGTTCCTGACTTTTTACCGCGGGTTATCAGAACTGGCTCGATTAACTCGATGGGGTCAACTTCGAGAGCAAAAGCAAGCTTTTGCACGGTCGCCATTGAGGTATAATATTGTGAACGTTCCAGTCGGCCAACATAGCCTCGTTCAAGTCCTGCCTTAAGTGACAGGGCTTCTTGGCTAAGGGATTGAAGCCGCCTTAGTTTTCTTAAATTTGCACCAACGCGATCTCGTAAATCCATGCGAGATCAATGGCTTGATTTTGGCTGATAGTGCGACGGAGTATACTACAGATTCTGTTGTTTTGACGTTTGGTGCGGCGCATCATGAGAAACCGGCACACACCCTAGTGAGCAACTTGCTTGCAATATATGCAAGCATGACCTATATAGACCCATGAATAGCAAACACCGCAAGACTCTGGCCGTTGTCTTTGCCGACCCAGTGTCGGGAACAGTCGAATGGTCCGCTGTTGAGAGATTACTTGTCGCAGCTGGTGCGCAGGTCATCGAAGGACGCGGTTCACGAGTGCGGTTCGAAAAGGACGGCGAGGTCGAGACGTTTCATCGTCCGCATCCCGCCAAGGAAGCCAAACGCTATCAGGTGCGCGCCGCCCGCGCATTCTTGGAACGGATCGGAGTAACGCCATGACCAATACCATGACCTACAAAGGCTACTCAGCCCGCATCGAGTATGATGATGAAGATGGCATTTTCACTGGCCGCCTTGCCGGTATCAGCGATGGTGTCGGATTTCATGCTGACACGGTTGAAGCGTTGCGGGATGCCTTTCAGGAGGCAGTTGAAGACTACGTTGAGACCTGCGCAAAGGTCGGTAAGGAACCGCAAAAGGCGTTCTCTGGTCAAGTGATGTTCCGGGTCGATCCCGAGGTGCACCGCAAGGCGGCACTCGCGGCAGAGCTATCTGGCAAAAGCCTGAACCAATGGGCCGAAGAAGTTCTAGGTCGCGCGGCGGAGTAGGCAGGTGACAAGCGCACCTTGCTGCTTTTTATCATTATAGGGGGGCTTTTGCGTACCCCTGCGAAAGTGTCGGGCGTCGCGATGCGGTTTCACCGGGCTAACCATAAGCGATAGGCTATCCCGTACCCGATTTAAAAGACCACTTGGAGCGCGTAAAATTGGATAATGGAAACCAGAAAAGGCCTCCGCTATCAGCGCGGGCGGCAAGCGCGACCGGTCGTTCGGCGCTGTTTTTGGCTAAGGTCGCTGGGAAAGCTGGTTGGGCAATTGCCAAGCCTGTCGGGCGGCAGACAGGCAAACTCGCCGCAAAAGGGGGTAAAGCGGTCAAAGATCACGCGGCTGTTAAGTTCGCGGAATTTGAACTGAGGCATACCAAATATACGCCGGAGAACTTCTTTGAAAAAGGAGCGATCTCTTTGGAAGACCTCGTCGATGCGCTATTAATTGAGAAGCGCGGCACGTCGGCAAGGATCGTTACAGCACTTTCTGGGAAGTTGGCTGCGGCAGGTACGACAGCAAGTCTATTTTCCATCGCATCCATTCTTGGCACGGCCAGTACGGGAACGGCCATATCTTCACTTTCAGGCGCGGCTTTCAACAGTGCCGCGTTGGCGTGGATTGGTGGAAGCGTTGTAACTGGCGGGTGGATTGTCTTGGGCGTAGCGGCCGCTGGAGGGGCGGCCGCATATTTCGGGTCTCGCAAGCTTGTCGGGAAATGGACCGGTGTAAGACGCAAGAAAAAGTCCTTGGACCCGCAAGAAATGCGCTTTGTCGAAACGTGTTTGATGTTGGCAACGGCTTTTCGTGAACGGGCCAATCAAAATGCCGTTTTGGACCCTCTCACTGCTGAAACCTTGCAGCAGAACTTAAAACATGACCTCCTCGAACAGTTGGATGTCTGCATCGCCAAAGTCAGCGACTGGCCGGATCTTCCGTTGATGCGGCTTGAAGATCGTAAAGTAGATCTGGTCGAGTTACTCGATGCCTTACCAATGGCTCACGTTCAAAACCCGTCGATCAGAAGAAAATCCACAGCTGCTGCCCCTGTTGTTACAGGTGTCGTATCCGCCACGATATTGAAATTGATGTCTGACACCTCGCCTTCGTTTACGGAAGATGAGGAGTTGGTCCTTCAAGCGCTACGTCGATCGAATAACAGTCTTGCTGATGCCAGTGAACTTGAGCTGTCTGAATACGTGCAATCTCTATCCGTTGAGCAAATTTCCGGGCTCAAAAACAACGTAAAGGGAATCTACCACGAACTCGCGTTTCAGCGGCAAGAGAACCTGGATGGCGACGAGTACATCGTCGAGCTTTTCGGCGACACGAACCATGCCGGCGCAGATGTCCGGATTATTAATGTCGAGACCGGCGACGTTTCCGAGGTTCAACTCAAGGCGACGAATTACGCGTCTTATGTACGTGAACACAACGAAAAATACGAAAACATCGACGTGCTTGTGACCAGTGAGGTAGCTGGATCGTCGCCAGATTGGTCTTCGTCTGAATTCAGCAATGCTGACCTTACAGCTGATACGTCCTCGGCGTTGCAGAAGCTCGGGCACGAGGCAGACGTGGACATTGTTCACAGTATGGGCGTCGCTGCGATGGTGGCACTTGCGACCAATGCTAAGTCCATGTTGAAGGGTGACGCTCTTTCAACAGAAGCGAAACAAAAGATCATTCAGGACGGAGTGGTCGCTGCAAGCGTTGCTGGAATGGTGCAGCTTATTATCTAGGAGAAAAAGTGCTCTACTGTATCTACGATGCAATAGGAACTTTCCGAGCTATGCCCGAAAGTTGGTGACGGCGTGATCAGGCGGCACTTTGAAGTTGCTTGATCCCGTCCTTGAATTCAATCCCTTCGATGATTTCGGGCATGCGGTTGGCACCATCGAGTTTGCGCCATTTTGTCTGGGCTGACATCATCAGCTTGAAGGCCATGGCGAGCCCGGTTTTACGGCTGAGGCACCCCTTGGTTTTACCAGTGCGATGCCGCACCGTGGCGAAGGTGCTTTCGATGGGATTGGTTGTGCGGATGTGCTTCCAATGTTCAGCGGGGAAGTCATAGAATGCCAAGAGCACGTCGCGGTCTTTGGTCAATTTAGCGACGGCCTTGTCGTATTTTACGCCGTAGGTTGTGACGAAGAAGTCGAAGGCCGCCTCGGCATCCACGCGGGTTTCGGCCTGCCAAATATCGTGCAGATGACCTTTGGCTTTGGCCTGAACGGACTTCGGCATCGCGTTCAGAACATTGCCGGTCTTGTGGAACCAGCAGCGCTGTTCTTTCGTGGCACCAAAGACCTCGCGTAGCGCATGCCAGAACCCCAAAGCACCGTCACCAATGGCAAGGTCAGGCGCGTGGGTGAGCCCGCGTCGTTGCAGATCAAGCAGCAGTTCTCGCCAACTTTGGGTGCTTTCGCGGTAGCCATCAGCAAGGCCGATGATTTCCTTTCGACCCCATTCATCCGCGCCGATCAACACCAGGACACATTGTTTTTCTTCAGCCATTCGTGGGCGGAAGTAGACACCATCAGCCCAGATGTAGA
>NZ_SMZO01000077.1 GCF_004358675.1 Meridianimarinicoccus aquatilis
ACGCATTTCATTGGGCCGGTTTTTATTCCGGCCCGGTTGGTTTACGCGATTTTTAGTCCGTCTTTGTCGAACTTGTGGAGTTTGTCTGCCTGGGGAGTGAGGTAGACTGTGTCGCCGTGTTTGACTGCGAACTCTCCGCTTGCGCGGACGGTGACCATTTCGGCCAGGCCCGTTTCGTGGATGTGCAGGAACGTGTCGGAACCAAGGTGCTCGGCCACGCCTACGACGCCTTTCCAGGTGCCGGTTTCGGTGGACAGGTCCATGTGCTCGGGGCGGATGCCGATGGTGGCCGCGCCGTGTTCGGCTGCGGCAGCGCCGCTGAACAGGTTCATGTTCGGCGAGCCGATGAAGCCGGCGACAAAGGTGTTGCGCGGGTTGCGATACAGCTCCAGCGGGGATCCGACCTGTTCGATATTGCCCGCCCGCAGCACGACGATCTTGTCGGCCATGGTCATCGCTTCGACCTGATCGTGGGTCACATAGATCATCGTGGTGGCCAGCGAGTTATGCAATTCGCTGATTTCCAGACGCATGTTGACCCGCAGTGACGCATCCAGGTTCGACAGCGGTTCGTCGAACAGGAAGGCCGACGGTTCGCGCACAATGGCACGGCCGATGGCGACACGCTGGCGTTGGCCGCCCGACAACTGCCCCGGACGACGGTCGATATAGTCGGTCAGGTTCAGCACCTTGGCGGCGTAGTTCACGCGCCGCTCCTGCTCTGCCGGGTCCATCTTCGCCATTTTCAGCGGGAAGGCGATGTTCTTGCGCACCGACATATGCGGATAAAGCGCATAGGATTGGAACACCATGGCCAGACCGCGCTTGGCGGGCGGCAAGTTCGTGGCATCGGTCCCGTCGATCTTGATCGCGCCCGAGGTCACATCCTCCAGCCCGGCGATCAGCCGCAGCAGGGTGGACTTGCCGCAGCCTGACGGGCCAACGAAGACCACAAACTCGCCTTCGTTGATCTGCAGGTCCAGTGGCGGAATGACATTGACGTCGCCAAAGCTTTTGGTGACTTTTTCGAGTGTTATTTGTCCCATAGTCGTTTCCTCACTTCACCGCGCCAAAGGTCAGGCCACGGACGAGTTGTTTCTGGCTGAACCAGCCAAGGATCAGGATCGGCGCAATTGCCATTGTCGAAGCTGCACTGAGTTTTGCGTAGAACAAGCCTTCCGGGCTGGAATAGCTGGCGATGAACGCGGTGAGCGGGGCCGCCTTGGCCGCGGTCAGGTTCAGCGTCCAGAACGCTTCGTTCCAGGCCAGAATGAAGTTCAGCAGCATGGTCGATGCAATGCCCGGAATGGCCATCGGCGTCAGGATATACAGCACCTCTTGCCTCAGGGCGGCACCGTCCATCCGCGCAGCTTCCAGGATTTCCCCCGGGATCTCGCGGAAATAGGTGTACAGCATCCAGACGATGATCGGCAGGTTGATCAGCATCATCACGATGACCAGACCCGTGCGGCTGTCCAGCAGACCCAGTTCAATGAACAGAAGGTAGATTGGATAGAGCACGCCAACCGCGGGAAGCATCTTGGTCGACAGCATCCACAGCAGGATATCCTTGGTCCGCTTGGAGGGCACAAAGGCCATGGACCAGGCCGCGGGAACCGCGATGATCAAACCAAGGATCGTGGAACCACCGGCGATGATGATCGAGTTCCACAAGAAGCGCATATAGTTCGAACGCTCCATCACGACGGCGTAGTTTTCCAGCGTCCAGTCGAAGTTCAGGAAGATCGGCGGGCTCGCGATCGCCTGCCCTTCGGTTTTGAAGGACGTCAGGATCGTCCACAGGATCGGGAAGAAGATGAGCAAGCCAATCGCCCAGGCGATGGTGGTGTTGATCAGCTTGCGGCGGGGTGTAACAGCTCGTGACATGATCAGTTATCCAGGTTCTTGCCGACGATCCGCATCAGGAAGATCGCCACGATGTTTGCAAGGATAATGGCGTAGACGCCACCGGCGGAGCCAAGACCAATGTTTTGGCTTTCCAGAACACGCTGGAAGATCAGGTACGACAGGGTTCGGGTTCCAAATGCGCCGCCCGTTGTCACCAGGATCTCTGCAAAGACAGCCAGCAGGAAGATCGTCTGGATCA
Organism: Meridianimarinicoccus aquatilis; assembly: GCF_004358675.1. GTDB lineage: Bacteria > Pseudomonadota > Alphaproteobacteria > Rhodobacterales > Rhodobacteraceae > Meridianimarinicoccus > Meridianimarinicoccus aquatilis. The sequence continues at coordinate 2,108 of NZ_SMZO01000077.1, forward strand.
GGATCACGATGGTGATCGCGCGTCCGAGATGCGGAAGGATGATGTAATAAAAGCGCTTGAGCAGTGGAGCACCATCCATTTCAGAGGCTTCCAGCTGTTCCCCGTCCAGCGACTGGATCGCCGTCAGCAGGATCAGCGTTGCAAAAGGCAGCCACTGCCAGCTCACGATCATGATGATCGACGGCATCGCAGCATCAGACATCCAACTGATCGGATCGGCCCCGAAGAACCGCCACAAATGGGCGAACAGGCCGTTCGTCGGATCCATGAACATGTTCTTCCACACCAACGCGGACACGGTCGGCATCACGAAGAAGGGGGCAATCACCAGGATCCGGACAACGCCCTGGCCCCACATCGGTTGGTCCAGCAGCATGGCCAGCAAAATGCCCAGCACCACAGTGATGACCAAAACAGACACCACGATGGTCAGCGTGGTCATGATCGACGGCCAGAAAGACGACGAAGAGACAAATCGGACGTAATTGTCAAATCCGGTCCAGCCCTGATCGCCACCACGCAGCGGCAGATAGGTCCGGAACGAGAACCACAATGTCATGATCAGCGGAACAAGCATCCAGCCCAGAAGCAGAATAACTGCCGGGGCAATCATTATGCGGGCTGCGGATCGGGAAGCTTTGGTTGCCATTGGATGCAACTCCTCATTGCCGGGCGGCGGCACGCGGCGCCCAATCAAATTTCTGTGCAAATTCGAGGAAAACAGATCCAGAGGGCGGATGTACCGCCCCCCGGGTATTCACTGCCGAAGCTTAGCGGTAGCCAGCGGCTTCCATGGTCTCGTTGGTGATCGCCTGCGCCTTCTCAAGCGCTTCTTCGACGGTCTGCTGACCGGCGTAAGCTGCCGAGAATTCCTGGCTGACTTCGGTGGCCATGCCAGCGAATTCGGGGATCGCAACGAACTGGACGCCAACATAGGGAACCGGCTCAACCGTTGGGTTGTTCGGGTCCGCCGCCTGGATCGAGTCCAGCGTCATCTGTGCGAACGGAACTTCCTGGTACTCAGGTGTCGCATACAGCGATGCACGGGCACCCGGAGGCACGTTGGCCCAGCCTTCGTTGGCCGCAACCAGGCCGATGTACTCTTTCGAGGTCGCCCATTCGATGAAGGTTTTGGCAGCCTCTTCGTTCTGGGTGCCCGCAGGGATCGCAAGCGCCCAGGCCCAGAGCCAGTTCGCCTTCTTGGACACACCGTCCTTGTTCGGCGCCAGAGCGAAGCCAACCGAGTCGGCCACGGTCGACTCGTCCGGGTTGGTCACGAAGGACGCCGCAACAGTTGCGTCGATCCACATGCCGCACTTGCCCTGCTGGAACAGCGACAGGTTTTCGTTGAAGCCGTTGGTCGCAAAGCCCTGCGGGCCGGACTCGTTCATCATGTCGACGTAGAAGTTGATCGCTTCGGCCCATTCGGGCTGATCGAACTGGGCAGTCCAGTCTTCGTCGAACCAGCGGGCACCGAATGAGTTGGCCGTGACGGTGATGATCGCGCCGCCTTCACCCCAACCAGCTTTGCCGCGCAGGCAGATGCCGTTGATCTCGTTGTCGCGGTCAGTCATCGCCGCAGCGGCTTCGCGGATGAATTCCCACGTCGGAGCAGTCGGCATTTCAAGACCGGCAGCTTCCATCAGATCCGTGCGATACATGACCATGGAGCTTTCGCCATAAAACGGCGCCGCATAAAGCGTGCCATCGTGGCTCAACCCGTTGCGCATGGCAGGCAGAATGTCCTCGACATCGTACTCGGCAGACATGCCGTCCAGCGGAACAAGCCAGCCGTTGGCGCCCCAGATCGGCGTCTCGTACATGCCGATGGTCATGATATCGAACTGGCCACCCTTGGTGGTGATGTCCGTGGTGACCCGCTGACGCAGCACGTTCTCTTCAAGTGTCACCCACTCGACCTCAATGCCGGTCTGCTCGGTGAACGTATCCGTATAGCCCTGCATACGGATCATGTCGCCATTGTTCACGGTCGCAATCGTGATCGTGTCCTGAGCAAAAGCTGCAGTCGACAACGCGGCAACAGCACACGCGCCCAAAAGCGCATGGGTTCTCTTCGTCATGGTAGTCCTCCCTAAAAATGTGAGCATTAACTCAACATATGAGTAATTGCTCACACAACCATCGATTCCAGTCAAGCCTCTTTCTTGGGCAAGAGGGGGATTGGCAGATAGAAAATGACCGAACTCTAGAGGCGCGCACCAATCGGTTTCACCCCATATCCGACCTACCAAATGCCGGGAGCCAGCGTCGCTAACCTGCATCAAGCACGTGATGAGATGGGCGCATCGCAACAACATCAAGCCAGCATTTTTGGGGGACCGAAGTGTTGGTCACGAATCAAAGTTCGTACACAAAGGAAATCAACGTAACTCTGTGACAGAAACAAGGCATGTAGCAGTAGTCTTGACCACACAGCCTTGGCCTACTGAATTTTCTGGAAACCGCCCCTGACTGGACCGGCCAAGCGTCCAAAGGTCAGACCGAAACAAGCGTTTGGCGCAGCTTTGCGGCTGAATTTCATTGAAGAAGTGTTTTTGCGGCTTGACGGTCGTCGCAGGGTTGCCTAGTCAGCATCGCACTTTGGCGGAGTAGCTCAGTTGGTTAGAGCAGCGGAATCATAATCCGCGTGTCGGGGGTTCAAGTCCCTCCTCCGCTACCAAGTTTTCCTCACATCGAAAAATGAGCGGCCCTGGTTTGCATGCAAGCTCGTTCAAACGTGTTTCGCTTGTTCGGAGTATTCAAGCGATGCTGCCAAGTTTGGTTTGTCAGATTTGGGGCAGCGCTGTTCACGCTTAAGCGGTTCTCATTCGCGGAAGGCCACTGCGCCGCGAGCGTTACCTGGCTCCCCACAACTCATTGGGCGCGAATTATTGGCCAAGGGTACCGCCGGAACGCCACGACCATGGCCCCTCAGTTTCAGCAAGAATATCGGAGTGAGGGGTCTTCCGCCGAATCATTGGTCTTTAACCGCCTCTGCACGTGCGCCACTCCGCCACTGCTTTCTGCGTGATCGCGAGACCCCTGATCAATCCGTTGTCGCAAAACCCACACCGCATACACCGGTTTTGCGCGCAATCATGCCCTCCCCGTCAATGGGATCGCGGCGCATTGGCCCACACGGCTTCGCTCCATACCATCCACAGGATCGCCCCAGCGAACACGGCGGGAACAGAAATTTCTGGGGGCTTAAGGATGATTTCCAACGGGGCTTTAATCGCGGCTCCCCTTCCCCCATTTATGTGTTTACGCTTTCTTAAGATTTTACCTTTCCCACACAGGAGCCTCGGTGCCGATTCTCGCGACGCTTTTTCTTGTTCTGACACTGGGGGCGTCTGCCCTGCAGGCGGCACCGCATTCCATCTCGGGCGCGGCTAAGGTTGTTGATGGCGACACTTTGGTCGTGGCCGGAACTACAATCCGACTGCTGCACATTGATGCGCCGGAATCGGCGCAAAGCTGCGCGGGCCGACCTTGCGGCACAGACGCGACGCGGCATCTGGCAAAACTCATCAGTGGCCAGCCTGTTCGTTGCACTGGGGCCGCTGTCGATGCCTATGGGAGATTGCTTGCTGTGTGCGATGTGGCGGGGCAAGACCTGAATCGCAAGATGGTTCTGGATGGTCACGCGATGGTTTTCCGCAGATTTGGCGACACCTATTCGGCAGAGGAGGCCGATGCGCGCAGCGCAAGGCGTGGCCTTTGGCGCAACGACGACCCGACCCCACCTTGGGAGTTTCGGGCAAAGCGCTGGGACACATCCGTGCGAAATGCTCCGATCAGCGGTTGCCCGATCAAAGGCAACATCAACGCCGAGGGTACGCGAATCTATCACACACCCTATTCGCGCTGGTACGATCGCACCCGCATTTCCACCGCTCGCGGGGAGCGTTGGTTCTGCTCGGAAGCCGATGCATTGGCTGCGGGTTGGCGGGCTGCATACGGATCATAGCCGCACAGTCCGGCTCCAGCGATACATGTCTGGGGCGGACTAAAGGCTAACGCGTGGGAAAAGGCCCCCGGCACAAGGGAAGAAGCTCTTGTGTCTTTGCCCCAAAATACACCCTCAGACACGATTTCAATTTGAACCAGAAATTTGGCAGCAGATTTTTTGCGTTTTCCGCTTGAACCGCGCCGCGCGTGTCGCTAGAGAACCGCTACTCTTCAAGGAGGCGGGCGTAGCTCAGGGGTAGAGCATAACCTTGCCAAGGTTAGGGTCGGGCGTTCGAATCGCCTCGCCCGCTCCAGAAGAGCCGGTTAAGGAAGCGGGCGTAGCTCAGGGGTAGAGCATAACCTTGCCAAGGTTAGGGTCGGGCGTTCGAATCGCCTCGCCCGCTCCAGAAACCGGACCAACCTCCAGACGATCACTCATGCAGACCTTTCCCTGCCGCCCTGCCCCGGCTATAGCGGGACCCATAAGTACGAGGGGCCCATGCGCACAGCGACCATCACCCGCACAACGAATGAAACCGACATTACTGTCACCGTGAACCTTGATGGGACCGGGCAGTATGACAACGCCACCGGCGTTGGCTTCTTCGACCACATGCTCGACCAATTGTCCCGCCACGCACTGATCGACATGACTGTGCGCGCCAAAGGCGATTTGCACATCGACGACCACCACACCGTCGAAGACGTCGGCATCGCTTTGGGGCAGGCAATCCTTGAAGCCATCGGCGACAAGCGCGGCATCGTGCGGTATGGCGCGTGCCTGCTGCCCATGGACGACGCCCAAGTACGGTGCGCTCTGGATCTATCCGGACGTCCTTTCCTGATTTGGAACGTCGATTTTCCAACGGCCAAGATCGGCAGTTTCGACACTGAATTGGTGCGCGAGTTCTTTCAGGCGCTCGCGACCCATGGCGGAATCACCCTGCACGTCGACGCCCTGCATGGGTTCAACAGCCACCACATTGCCGAGGCGGCGTTCAAATCCGTCGCTCGGGCGTTGCGAGACGCGCTTGAAACCGACCCGCGCAAAGCGGACGCCATTCCATCGACCAAGGGCACGCTCTGAACCATGACCACCGTCCTTATCGACTATGATAGCGGCAATTTGCATTCCGCCGAAAAAGCGTTTCAGCGCATGGCGCGCGAAGTCGACGCAGGCCCCGTAATTGTGTCAAGCCGTGCCGAAGACGTCGCAGGCGCAGACCGGGTGGTTTTGCCCGGCGACGGGGCTTTTCCCGCCTGTCTGGCAGGCCTGCGCGACAGAACCGGCCTGTTTGAAGCTATGGTTGAAGCCGTGACCAAGCGAGCCGTCCCTTTCATGGGGATTTGCGTCGGAATGCAAATGCTTGCAACGCGCGGTCATGAATACACACGAACCGACGGGCTTGACCTGATCGGCGGCGACGTGGTGCCGATCACTCCAGCAGACGCGAAAATGAAGGTTCCGCACATGGGGTGGAACGATCTGGTGATCGACGCCCTGCACCCCGTGCTGGAAGGCGTCGCCACGGGCGACCACGCCTATTTCGTGCACTCCTATCAGTTTCAGGTCACCGATCCGGCAACGCGCCTTGCGCATGTTGACTATGGCGGCGACGTAACCGCCATCGTCGCGCGTGACAACGTGATCGGCCTGCAGTTCCACCCAGAAAAAAGCCAAGCCGCCGGGCTGCGGATGATCAGCAATTTTCTGAACTGGGCACCCTGAAAACAGGCGCCCAAGCGGTCACTCCACCCGCACCCACGTCTGGCTGCGGCATATCCCAATGACACAGCCAGACACTTCCAACTGAGCACCGTTGAGCGTCATCTTGGAATTGTACGTCTTGTCACGGTCCGGCGCCCAGATCTTGCCGCCTGCATACGCGCCGCCCCCTTTCGCTTGCATATCCCAGACCAAATTCCGCCCCACGATATCGCTTGCACGGGCGCGACCTTCGCCATCATAGGCCCGAACTAATGTGCCGCACAGCGCGGCACCGCATTGCGCCATCTCCACATGCCCAAACGCCCCGTCATCACCGGGCTGCGTTTGCCACGTCCCCTCAACAGGGTCAGCCATGGCCGCCGCTGCAATGACAACGCCTGTCAGTCCCAAAATCATCGCTTTCAGCATCATGTCCTCCCTGATGTGCCCTTTCGATACCTTGCCGGCCAAAAGCCCCCTCGCAACTGTAACGCTGCGGCGCAAGGCTAGTGGCGCACGGTCGAACAACCGGCCATGACGAGTGCTTTGCACTGACGTTCCTTCCGCCCCTTGGAATCGCGCCCGCCTCATGCCAAACGGTGCGCGCACGATCTGCAATGCGAAAGGCCACCCTATGATCCTCTATCCTGCCATTGACCTGAAGGACGGCCACTGCGTGCGACTGCTGCGCGGCGACATGGACAAGGCCACCGTATTTGGCGAGAATCCGGCGGCGCAGGCGCGGGCATTTCAGGATGCAGGATGCAATTGGCTACACCTTGTTGACCTCAATGGGGCTTTCGCGGGCACGCCAGTCAATGCCGCTGCGGTCGAGGCTATTCTGGCAGAAACGGACATCCCCGCACAGTTGGGCGGCGGAATCCGCGACATGGCAACGATTGAAACCTGGATCGAAAAAGGAATCGCCCGCGTGATCCTTGGCACAGTGGCCGTCGAGAACCCCGATCTGGTGCGCGAAGCCGCAACCGCATTTCCGGGCCGCATCGCAGTTGGTCTTGATGCGCGAAACGGCAAGGTCGCCACGCGGGGCTGGGCCGAAGAAACCGAATTGCTGGTGACTGAATTGGCGCAAAGCTTCGAAGATGCCGGTATCGCCGCCATCATTTACACTGACATTGATCGCGATGGTGCAATGGGCGGGCCGAACATCGCCGCCACAGCCGCACTGGCGCGCGCCGTCAAAGTGCCGGTCATCGCATCGGGCGGCGTTGCATCACTGGACGATCTGGTTGCCTTGCGTGACACAGGCGTGGTCGCAGGAGCCATCTCTGGGCGCGCGCTTTATGATGGGGCTCTTGATCTCAAGGTCGCGCTGGACGCGCTTTCTGGGGCCTGAGCGGCGGCCAGTGCATCGCGCAGATCCAATATCTTGGTGTCACTGGCGACCAATTGCTGACTTTTGACACTGTCAAAGGACGCCTTGCCAATGGGCGTCTTGATCTTAATGTCGAAGCCAACGTTTTCCAACGCGCCGAAAATGCTCGCAGCCCGGCTGGCAAAATGGGTCAGAAACACAAAGGACATGATCAGCGCCAGCGCCGCCAACGCAGCGATCAAGGTCTAAAGAAATTCCCGCAACGCCGCAAAGATCGTCGTGAGCTTTGCCCACCCCTATTTGCCGTTAGGGCAGTTTGGAACGGGCGGCCCCTCTGGGCCCAGAGATTTCGGTCAGGCGTTGAAGAGGAAATGCAGAACGTCGCCGTCCTTGACGGTGTAAGCCTTGCCTTCGACCCGCATCTTGCCGGCTTCCTTCGCGCCCGACTCGCCCTTGAGCGTGACGAAGTCATCATAGGCAATGGTCTCTGCGCGGATAAACCCGCGTTCGAAATCGCCGTGGATCACGCCTGCGGCCTGCGGGGCCAGAGTCCCATTGCGGATTGTCCAGGCGCGCGCCTCTTTCGGGCCGACCGTGAAATAGGTTTCCAACTTCAACAGTTCGTAGCCGGCCTTGATCAACCGGTCGAGCCCAGGCTCCTCCAAGCTGAGATCCTCAAGAAAAACCTCGGCTTCTTCGGCATCAAGCTGGCTGATTTCCTCTTCGATCGCTGCGGAAATCACGACACTGGCCGCGCCTTGCGCCTCGGCCATGGCGGCGACTTTGGCGGAAAACTCGTTCCCCGTGGCCGCAGACCCTTCGTCCACGTTGCAGACGTAAAGAATTGGCTTGGTGGTCAGAAGCTGCAGCATCTTCCACGCTTTCGCGTCGTCGGGGTCGATGTCGACCATACGGGCGGGGCGACCATCTTCCAACGCGACCAGGGCCGCCTTGAGCAGACGCTCTTGCTGAACAGCGTCCTTGTCGCCGCCGCGCACCTTGCGGGTCAGACCCTGAAGCCGCTTTTCGATGCTTTCGATATCGGCAAGCATCAATTCCGTCTCAATGGTCTCGGCATCCGCCACCGGGTCGACGCGTCCATCCACATGGGTCACGTCGTCGTCTTCGAAACAGCGCAGAACATGGGCAATTGCATCTGTTTCTCGGATATTGGCCAGAAATTGGTTGCCCAGCCCCTCGCCTCGGCTTGCGCCTTTGACCAGACCCGCAATGTCGACAAAGGTCATTCGCGTCGGGATGATCTGTTTGCTTCCTGCGATGGAGGCGAGTGTGTCAAGCCGCTTGTCCGGCACCGCAACATCGCCGACATTCGGTTCAATCGTGCAGAACGGAAAATTCGCAGCCTGCGCCGCAGCCGTGCGTGTCAGCGCATTGAACAGGGTCGACTTCCCCACGTTCGGCATGCCGACGATACCCATTTTAAAGCCCATGACGCTCTCTCCTGAAACACGGGCCGCTTCTAGGCCGCACAGAAGCCGGGTGCAAGGCGCAGGCAGAGTTGGCGGCAAACTACCCCGCGTGCCCCTTGTCCATTCGCTTTCCGGCGCGGCCGATCTTGCCTTTTGGCAGCGCATGAGCGACACCCGGCGAAGAACAGATCAGGGGGCGTCATGACACGTATCGACCGCAAATTCGCTGAGCTTAACGCGCAAGGGCGCAAGGCGTTCGTGGCCTATGTCATGGCGGGCGATCCTGATGCCGACACATCAATGGCGTTGATCAATGGCCTTCCGGGGGCTGGCGTCGACATTATTGAAATGGGCCTGCCCTTTACCGATCCGATGGCCGACGGGCCAACGATTCAGCTTGCCGGGCAGCGTGCGCTTGAAGCAGGCCAGACCCTCGACAAGACGCTGGAGATGGCGCGCAGGTTCCGCGAAAACGACGATGCAACGCCGATTGTGCTGATGGGGTATTACAACCCAATCTATTCGCGCGGTGTGGACAGGTTTCTGGAGCAGGCGAAAGCCGCCGGGATCGATGGCTTGATCGTGGTGGACCTTCCCCCAGAGGAAGACGAAGAATTGTGCATCCCCGCTCAAGCGGCCGGAATGAATTTCATTCGACTGGCCACGCCGACCACAGATGACAAACGGTTGCCGAAGGTTCTGCAAAACACGTCCGGTTTTGTGTATTACGTCTCGATTACCGGGATCACGGGCGCGGCTGCAGCGCAGGCCAGCGATGTCGCGCCGGAAGTCGCCCGCATCAAGGCACAGACGGACCTGCCAGTAATTGTCGGGTTCGGCATCCGGACGCCAGACAATGCGCGCGACATTGCCGCTGTGGCAGACGGCGCCGTGGTTGGCACCGCGATCGTGAAGCTGGTAGAAGAAGGTCGCCCTGTTCCAGAGATCCTGGCCTTCGTCAAAGGCCTTGCCGATGGGGCGCACAGCGCCTGACGCGGCACCATGTGACAGGGCGGGGCGCTCCCGCCCGTCTTCAACATCATTTGATGTTTCATCCCGTTGGGCCGCGCAGGCTTCGCCTGCGGGTGTACTTTCGAGCGCCCCAACGCACCCCTTAGCCCCCTCGGCCCCGGACATCCGCCTTCAGCCGGTCTCTTGCAACGCTCGGTCAGGCCTTCATGCGGAACCCGGTTCGAAACCACCGCAAACACAATGCCACGGCACAACTGGTGAACAGCAAAACGACCGGTAGCCCGATCCACGGTGAACTGTCGGATGTGCCGATCACGCCGTAGCGCACCCCATCGATCAGATAGAACACAGGGTTCACATGCGTGATGACCTGCATGGCAGGCGGCAGCCCTTCCACCGAATAGAACGTACCAGACAGAAAACTGAGCGGCGTAATGATGAAGTTGGTGATCGCCGCCATCTGGTCAAATTTATTGGCAAGAATGGCCGCGACAATCCCGAGGCTTCCCATGAAGACACTGCCCAGAACAACATAGACCAGCACCCAAACCGGATGGGCGACGCCTTGCCCGATGAACAGCGCCCCCACGACAAGCAACGCGATTGCAACAAACAGCCCGCGTGAGACGGACCCGGACAGATATCCTGCGACCAACTCGAACGGCGAGAGCGGAGGCATCAGCGTATCAACAATGTTGCCCTGAACTTTGGCGATCATAATGGCAGACGACGTGTTCGCGAAGGCATTCTGGATGACCGTCATCATCAAAATACCCGGTGCGATGAACTGCACGAACGGCACGCCCATGACGTCACCACGCCGCGTCCCAATGGCCAATGAGAAGATCGCAAGAAACAGGCCCGCCGTAATAAGCGGCGCCATCAGTGTCTGCGACCAGACGGCGAGAAAGCGTTGAGTTTCGCGCTTGGCGAGCGTCCTCAGCCCAAGCCAGTTGACCCGCCCAAATCGGCGCACGCCCATTTCCCGTAATTCTGTCATGTTCTGCCTTCCAAATTATCCGTCTACGCCGGTTCGGTCTATGAGGTTTCGGGGCCGACTTTGCATTCTGCCGCCACATCCACGACGGTTCCGTGTGCCCGTGCCTTGTATCCCGGCGCGGGCTGATTAAAATAGGGGTTTGACGAGAAACTCCAAGGGCCGCCTGACGCATCATGTGCACACCGGCCCGCCGCGCACCGAGATACACAAAAAGGCTCCCAATGTCCTGGACCGAAGAACGCGTCGAGACGCTAAAGAAGATGTGGTCGGAAGGCCAGAGCGCAAGCCAAATTGCAAAGGAACTTGGCGGCGTTACCCG
>NZ_SMZO01000078.1 GCF_004358675.1 Meridianimarinicoccus aquatilis
AACGGCGCTCAAGACGCCAGCTTTTTGCGAACCCTTCTGCGTCGGGATAGATTTCGGCGCGCATGCCCGCCAGCCACGCCGCCCCCAGCGCCGTCGTTTCCGTGATCTCGGGCCGGTCCACCGGCGCACCCAGAATATCCGACAAGAACTGCATCGCCCAATCCGAGGCCGACATGCCGCCATCGACGCGCAAAACATCCCCCGCCCCGGTCGCCTGCCAGTCCGCCGACATGGCTTCCAGCAGATCGCGGGTCTGGAACCCGACGCTTTCCAGCGCCGCGCGGGCAAACTCTGCCGGGCCAGAATTGCGGGTCAGCCCGTAAATCGCGCCCCGGCACTCCGCATTCCAATAGGGCGCGCCAAGCCCGGTAAAGGCCGGCACCAACAGCACCTGTTGCAGCGGGTCGGCGGTTTCGGCTAGCGGCTGGGTTTCCTTGGCCTCGCGGATGATCTTGAGCCCGTCGCGCAGCCACTGCACCACGGCACCCGCGATGAAGATCGACCCTTCAAGGGCATAAGTCGGCGTGCCATTGAACTGATAGGCCACCGTGGTCAGCAGCCGGTTGTTCGATGTCACCGGCGCATCGCCGGTGTTCAACAGGGCAAAACACCCAGTGCCATAAGTGGATTTCAGCATCCCCTTGCCAAAGCACGCCTGCCCGATGGTGGCTGCCTGCTGGTCCCCTGCCACGCCCAGAATGGGGATCGGGTGGCCAAACAGATCGGCCCGCGTCTCGCCAAAATCGGCGGCGCTGTCACAGACCTGCGGCAGCATATTCATCGGAATGTCCAGAAGCGCGCAAATCGTCGAAGACCACGCCCCCTTGTGAATATCATAGAGCATCGTGCGGCACGCATTGGTGGCGTCGGTCACGTGCTGCGCCCCGCCGGTCATGCGCCAGATCAGCCAGGTATCAACCGTGCCGAACAGCAACTCGCCCCTCTCGGCCCGTTCGCGGGCACCCTCGACCGTGTCGAGAATGAATTTCAGTTTGGTCGATGAAAAATACGGGTCCATCAACAGGCCGGTCTTGGCTGTGATCGTCGCCTCGTGCCCGGCGTCGCGCATGTCGCGGCAAAAGTCGGCGGTGCGTCTGTCCTGCCAGACAATCGCGTTGTGGATCGGCTTGCCGGTGGCCTTGTCCCAGACCACGGTGGTTTCGCGCTGGTTGGTGATGCCAATGGCGGCCACGTCGCGCGGGGTGATCCCGGCCCGTTCAATCACTTCGCGGCAGGTTCCGGCCACCGTGGACCACAAATCCAGCGGATCGTGTTCGACCCAGCCGCTATCGGGGTAGTGCTGTGGGAATTCTTCTTGTGCGGATGCAACAATGCGCATGTCCGCATCAAACAGGATCGCGCGGCTGGATGTTGTGCCCTGGTCAATGGCGAGAATGTGGCTCACGGATCGGGTCCCTCCGTCTTCCCGGCATGTCTGTGCCTGCCGGTTCCATTATTGGGTGTATGCCCGTGCATTCGGACATAAAAAGGCCGGGGCGCGCAAGCACGCCCCGACCAAAAAAGCCTACTGCCAGGACTGGATCAGCTCGTCATAGCCGATGGTCTTGGGTTCTTCGTCTTCGTTTGCCAACTTGGGCTTGGGCGCGCCGGGCTGCTCGAGCCAGTAGGACGCGTCCCGCTCTTCGTTGAGCTTGGGACCGATGTCACCTTGGATGCCGGCCCGCTCAAGCCGCGCCATGACGCTTTCCTGAGCTTCGCACAGGGCATCAAGTGCTTCCTGCGGGGACTTCGCACCGGACATTGCATCGCCGATGTTCTGCCACCAGAGCTGTGCCAGCTTGGGGTAGTCGGGGATGTTGGTGCCGGTTGGTGACCACTGAACGCGTGCCGGGGACCGGTAGAATTCGATCAGACCGCCAAGTTTGGGGGCGCGTTCGGTGAAGTGATCCGCGTTGATCGTGGATTCGCGGATGAAGGTCAGGCCCACATCAGCTTTCTTCAGATCGACGGTCTTGGACACAACGAACTGGGCATAGAGCCAAGCCGCCTTGGCGCGATCGACGGGCGTGCTGTCGAGGATGGTCCACGAGCCCACGTCCTGATAGCCGATCTTTGTGCCTTCTTCCCAGTAAGCGCCGTGCGGCGAAGGTGCCATGCGCCATTTGGGTGTTCCGTCCTCGTTCATCACCGGCAGGTCGGGCAGAACCGTCGCCGCAGTGAAGGCCGTGTACCAGAACATCTGCTGAGCAATGTTGCCCTGTGCCGGGATTGGACCCGCTTCACCAAAGGTCATGCCCATGGCTGCCGGCGGCGTGTACTTTTCAAGCCACTCGATCGCCTTGGTGACAGCGTAAACCGCTGCCGGGCCGTTGGTCGCACCGCCGCGTGCCACACACGAGCCGGTCGGCTGGCCTGCTTCGTTCACGCGCACGCCCCACTCGTCGACAGGCAGACCGTTGGGTTCGCCCTTGTCGCCCATGCCAGCCATGGACATCCACGCATCCGTGTAACGCCAGCCCAGCGACGGGTCTTTCTTGCCGTAGTCCATGTTGCCAAAGACCTCGCCTTCGACACCCATATGCGACAGGTCGCGGCCGGTGAAGAATTCGGCGATGTCCTCATACGCGGACCAGTTCACCGGAACGCCAAGATCGTAGCCATAGGCTTCTTTGAAGTCGGCCTTGTTCTTCTCGTCGTTGAACCAGTCGTACCGGAACCAGTAGAGGTTCGCGAACTGCTGGTCGGGCAGTTGGTACAGGTTGCCATCAGGCGCAGTCGTGAAGTCCAGACCGATGAAATCTTCCAGATCAAGGGTCGGAAGCGTCACATCAGCGCCTTCGCCAGCCATCCAGTCGGTCAGGCTGCGCGCCTGCTTGTACCGCCAGTGGGTGCCGATCAGGTCGCTGTCATTGACATAGGCGTCATAGACATTCTCGCCGGTCTGCATCTGCACTTGCAGACGTTCGACAACATCCGCCTTCGCCAATCAAGTCATGGGTGACGTTGATGCCGGTGATCGCGGTGAAGGCCGGGGCAAGCACCTGGCTTTCATATTCGTGGGTCGTGATCGTTTCCGACACAACATTGATGTTCATGCCCTGGAACGGGGCTGCAGCATCAATGAACCACTGCATTTCTGCTTCTTGCTCTTCGCGCGAAAGGACGGACAGACCGCCGATTTCATTGTCGAGGAACGCGCCAGCGGCTTCCATATCGGCCATTGCTGGCGGCGCAGAGACGATCAAGGCAAGGCCGAGGGCCGTGCTGGATCTGTAAAATCGGTTCATTTTATTCCTCCCATAGGTGAACCAGTCGGTTTTTTGCGGCACCGGGCGGACCCGATACCAAAGGCTTGGTTTCAGACGAAGCGGAACACCGCCGCGGCATAAACCAGGCATACGATCAGCGCATAAGGCTGTAGCTCAGCACCGACAAATCCAAGCCAGGCCAGATTGATGAAGGCCGAGCCAAGAAGGGTGATGAACAGACGATCCCCGCGCGTCGTGTCGATCCCCAGAACGCCGCGGCGCGGGGTTTCGGGAAAGCGGATCGCGAGAATGGTGAAGATCACTAGAAGGCTCGCAATCGCAACGAAGAACAGGGCGGTGGGCGTGGTCCAGGCCATCCATGTCATGGTTTAGTCTCCAATCTGGCTAGCGAGCGCGGTATGTGAATGGGAGCTTTCTAGTGCCGCTACCGTTGCGACTAACGCGGCCGCAATCGTAGAGCTCCTTGCAAGCACGCCTAACGGCACTAAGGCGAAGTTCATTGCTGAACACAGCGATACAGATCTGTTTCGCAGTTTGATCGCTCTTCGAGACAATCGCATTCTCAACTTCCTGAACCAAGGTCATCACACCCGCCCTAGGGCGAAGCCCTTGGCGATGTAGTTGCGTACGAAATAGATCACGAGTGCGCCGGGAATGATGGTTAGCATCCCCGCCGCGGCCAGAACGCCCCAGTCCACGCCGCTGGCGCCGACGGTGCGGGTCATGGTGGCGGCGATCGGCTTTGCCTCAACGCTGGTGAGGGTGCGGGACAGCAGCAGTTCCACCCATGAGAACATGAAGCAGAAGAACGCGGCAACCCCTATACCACTGGCGATCAGCGGCATGAAGATCTTGATGAAGAAGCGCGGAAAGCTGTAGCCGTCGATATAGGCTGTTTCGTCGATTTCCTTGGGCACACCGCGCATGAAGCCTTCCAAAATCCACACCGCGAGCGGCACGTTGAACAGGCAATGAGCCAGCGCCACGGCGATATGGGTGTCGAACAGGCCGACCGATGAATAGAGTTGGAAGAACGGCAGCGCAAAGACGGCGGGCGGCGCCATGCGGTTGGTGAGCAACCAGAAAAACAGGTGTTTGTCGCCCATAAACGAATAGCGCGAGAACGCATAGGCCGCCGGAAGCGCGACGGTCAGCGAGATCGCCGTATTCATCACCACATAGGTGAGCGAGTTCACATAGCCCACGTACCACGACGCATCGGTCAGGATCGTTGCATAATTTGCCAGCGTCGGATTTTGCGGCCAAAGCGAAAACGTTCCGAGGATTTCGGTATTGGTTTTCAGGCTCATGTTCAGCAGCCAGTAGATCGGCAGCAACAAGAACGCGAGATAGATCACCATCACCACGGCAGAACCGTTGACGCGGGGCAGCATGCGGCTGCGGGGGGCTGCGATGTCGGCCATTATTGCGCATCCCTTTTATCAAGATTGGTCATCACGGTGTAGAACACCCACGAAATTGCAAGGATCACGAGGAAATACATGATCGAGAAGGCGGCGGCGTTGCCAAGGTCGAACTGGCCCAGTGCCATTTTTACGAGGTCGATTGACAGCAGCGTCGTTGCGTTGCCCGGCCCGCCCCCGGTGACGACGAATGGTTCGGTATAGATCATGAAGCTGTCCATGAACCGCAGCAGGATTGCGATCATCAGCACCCCGAGCATCTTGGGGAACTCGATAAAGCGGAACACGGCCCAGCGGCTCGCCTGATCGATCTTGGCCGCCTGGTAATAGGCGTTGGGGATGGATTGCAGCCCCGCATAAGCCAGCAGCGCCACAAGCGAGGTCCAGTGCCAGACATCCATCACAATGATGGTGGCCCAAGCGGCAAAGAAATCCTGGGTGTAGTTGTAGTCGATCCCCATCTTGTCCAGCGTATAGCCCAGCAGACCGATATCGACCCGCGCAAACACCTGCCAGATCGTCCCGACCACGTTCCACGGGATCAGCAGCGGCAGCGACATGAGGACAAGGCAAACCGAGGCCCAGAACCCTTTTTTCGGCATGCAGAGCGCCACGAATATGCCAAGCGGCACTTCGATGGCCAGAATGATTGCCGAAAACGCCAACTGGTTGCCCAGCGCGTTCCACATCCGTTCTGAGTGCAGCAATTCTTCGAACCAGATCAGCCCTGCCCAGAAGAAGTTGTTCTGCCCGAAGCTGTCCTGCACGGAATAGTTCACCACGGTCATCAGCGGAATGACGGCTGAGAAAGCGACCAGCACGAGCACCGGCAGTACGAGGAACCATGCCTTTTGATTGACGGTCTTTTCCATGTCAGGCGGCCTCCCCGACCTTGTTGGGTGATTGCGATCCGGGGGCGACGCGCCAGTCGTCTACATAGACGTTGACGCCCGCCGGATCGAAGCTCACACGGGTCATATCCGGCCCGATAGTGTCGCCTTCGGCCGCGATAATGTTCAGGTCGCGCCCGCCCAGCGTGGCGCGCACGATCTTGTGGCGGCCCACATCTTCGACGCGGCGGATTGTGACAGGCAGGCCTTCGGTGGCGGACAAGCGGGCATATTCCGGGCGCACCCCAATTTCGACCTTGCCCGACAGCGGGGCGAACCCGCCCGGCAAAACAACAGTGCCGCCCTCGACATGGGCCATGTCGCCTTCGATGCGCGCGGGGATGACGTTCATGCCCGGCGAGCCGATGAAATAACCCACAAAGGTATGCGCGGGGCGTTCGAACAGTTCTTCGGGCGTGCCGATCTGCACGACGCGCCCGTCATACATGACCACCACCTTGTCGGCGAAGGTCAGGGCTTCGGTCTGGTCGTGGGTCACGTAGATCATCGTGTGGCCGAACTGGTGATGCAGTGATTTAAGCTGTGTGCGCAATTCCCACTTCATGTGCGGGTCGATCACGGTCAGCGGCTCGTCAAACAGCAGCGCGTTGACGTCTTCGCGGACCATGCCGCGCCCAAGGCTGATCTTTTACTTTGCATCGGCTGTCAGGCCGCGCGCCTTGTGGCCGAGCGTCGCTTCCATGCCGATCATGTGCGCGATTTCTTGCACGCGCTGAGCGATATAGGCTGGGTCCGCGCCGCGATTGCGCAGCGGAAAGGCCAGGTTATCGCGAACGGTCATGGTGTCGTAGACCACAGGAAACTGGAACACCTGTGCGATGTTGCGATCCGCTGTCGGGGCGTGCGTGACATCTTGATCATCGAACAAGATGCGGCCTTGGCTGGGATGCAGCAGGCCGGAGATGATGTTCAAAAGAGTGGACTTGCCGCAACCGGACGAGCCAAGCAAAGCATAGGCTTCGCCATCGGCCCAATCGTGGTTCAGCTCTTTCAGGGCGAAATCATCCTCGCCCTTTGGATTAGGCAAATAGGAATGCGCGAGATTGTCGAGTGTGATCTTGGCCATCTTCGATCCTCCCTCAGGCTGCCAGCGCGTAGGACGCGGGCGCAAACAGGCGACCATCTTCGCCGAAAATATAAACGTGGCTTGGATCCAGATGGACCGTGATCGGCTTGCCAATGTCGAGCGAATGAACCCCGTGGATCAGCCCCACCCAGCGTTCGCCGTGGTGGTCGAGATGCACAAACGTTTCTGAGCCGGTAATTTCCGTCACGCTGAGCGTTGCGGTGAATTCCAACGCATCCGGGCTGTGTTTAGCAATTTCCAGGTGGTTGGGGCGGAAGCCGGCCATGTAATTGCCATTTGGCAACTCGGCCAGTTTACCAGACGCCGCGACCGACTGCCCATCGCCAAACATCAGGCGGTCCGCGGTCTTGGTCACGGACAGAAAATTCATCGGCGGGTCCGAAAAGACGCGCGCCGTGGTCGCATCGACCGGCTGACGGTACACATCCGGTGTGAGGCCGAACTGGGTGATCCGCCCTTCCCAAAGCGTAGCCACCTTACCGCCCAGCAGCAGTGCTTCTTCGGGTTCGGTGGTCGCATAGACGAAAATCGATCCCGCCTCTTCAAAAATCTTGGGAATTTCGATGCGCAACTCTTCGCGGAGTTTGTAGTCAAGGTTTGCCAATGGCTCGTCCAGCAGGACCAGCCCCGCATCCTTGACCAACGCCCGGGCCAGAGCGCAGCGTTGCTGTTGCCCCCCTGACAATTCAAGCGGTTTGCGATCCAGCATGCCGCCAAGTTGCATCAAATCGGCCGCTTTGCGCACAGCCGCGTCAATTTCGGACTTGGTCTTTCCAAGTAGCCGCATCGGGCTGGCGATATTGTCGTACACGGTCATGGACGGGTAGTTGATGAAGCTGATAGACCATGGCCACGCCGCGATCTTGCACCCGCATCCCGGTCACGTCCTGCCCGTTCCAGTGAATTGTACCCGTGTTCGGCACATCCAGCCCAGCCATCAGGCGCATCAGCGACGTTTTCCCGGACAGCGTCGGGCCAAGCAGCACATTCATCGTGCCGGGCTCAAGCGTCAGGTCCGTGGGGTAAATATGCGTCTGCCCGCCGACAACTTTTGAAACGCCTTCAAGAATAAGCGTCATTCGGGTCCTCCCTCTGGCCTTTTTCGGCCCTTTATTCGGCGGCGTCGCGGCGGGCTTGCCCAGCGTCGGCCATCCAGTCATTCAACGTTTTGATTTGTTCAGGGCTCAGCCGGAGGCCAAGCTTTGAACGTCGCCAGACCACATCTTCGGCGGTTCGGGCGTATTCATGATCCATGAGCCAGTTGATTTCGCGCTCGGTCAGCGTGGCACCGAAGGCTTGCCCCAAATCCGACTCTGTGGCGGCATCGCCCAGTATGGTCGCGGCTTCTGTCCCGTAAGCGCGCACAAGACGTATCGCCCAGAAATCGGACAGGTATGGATGGGCGATCTTCAGTTCACCGACCAGTCGCAACACGTCATTGACCGGAAAATCACCGCCGGGAAGCGGCACACCAGCGGTCCAAGGCCCCTTTAGATCGGGAAAGAACGCGCCGATCTTTTCCATCGCGCTTTCGGCAAGGCGGCGATAGGTGGTGATCTTGCCGCCAAAGACATTCAGCAGCGGTGCACCGCCAGCCGTGTCCACGGACAGCACATAGTCCCGCGTCGCCGCCGTGGCAGATTTCGCGCCATCATCATACAGCGGGCGCACGCCGGAATAGGTCCAGACGACATCATCCCGGCTGAGATCCTGCTTGAAGTAGTTGGACGCAAAATTCAGGAGGTAGTCTTGCTCGGCCTCTGTCGCCGTTGGCTTTACCGCAACATCGCCATGTTCCTGATCGGTGGTGCCGATCAAGGTGAAATCCGTTTCATAGGGGATCGCAAAGATGATCCGGCCATCTTCGCCCTGAAAGAAATAGCATTTGCCGTGGTCAAACAGTTTGCGCGTGACGATATGGCTACCGCGCACCAGACGCACCCCTTCGGTGGAGTTGATGCGCACAGTGTTCTGTATCACGTCACGCACCCACGGGCCGCCCGCATTGACCAGCATTTTGGCCATCAGCACCTGTTCAGCGCCGGTATCGGTGTCGCGCAGTGTCACGCGCCAAAGATCGGCTTCGCGTGTCGCTGACACAACTTTTGTGCGGGTCATGACGTCGGCGCCACGCGCCTCGGCGTCGCGGGCATTCAGAACAACAAGACGGCTGTCTTCGATCCAGCAGTCGGAATATTCATAGGCGCGCTTGAACTTGTCCTTCAGAGGGATCCCTGCCGGGTCTTTGGTCAGATCGACAGTTGTCGTTCCCGGCAGAATTTTACGCCCACCAAGATTGTCATAAAGGAACAGTCCCAGCCGGATCAGCCAGGCAGGGCGGCGCCCCTTCATCCAAGGCATGACCGTATTCAGCAGCTTTGAGGTCGGTGTCGCGTTCTCGAACCGCATGTCCTGATGGTACGGCAGCACGAACCGCATGGGCCAACTGATATGCGGCATCGCTTGCAGTAGTGTTTCCCGTTCGCGCAGGGATTCGCGAACGAGGTGAAATTCGAAGTATTCAAGATACCGCAGTCCGCCATGGAACAGCTTGGTCGATGCCGAAGAGGTTGCAGAGGCGAGGTCATTCATTTCCGCAAGCGCAACGGAAAGTCCGCGCCCAACAGCATCACGGGCGATACCGCACCCATTAATACCGCCGCCGATTACAAACAGATCAACAGTCCGGGTTGTTTCCAACGATGTCTGCAACACGTCCCCCCTTTTGGTTAATCAAAGCAGACCACATCCGCCCGCGAATTGTCAATTTTGTTTTTCGTTATTGCTCGCTTTTGAGCACTTATCCACAAGCAAACAGAAGTGAGGAATGCTGCACGTGCAAAATAGGGGTATATTTTCCGTTGCTTACATCTGATCAAGGACAGGCTTGCTCCCGCGGCGTAAAGCGAACATATTCGAAAAAACGAGGGGAAAATCGCATGGCGCACAGCTTTCGGCAGACCGATATTCTGGAAATCGCGCTGAGCGAAGGCAAGGTTACTGTTGAAGATCTGGCCACACGCTTTGCCGTCACAGTTCAAACCATCCGCCGCGATTTGGCGGAACTGGCTGATATCGGCAAGCTGGAACGCGTGCATGGCGGTGCGGTCTTGCCGTCTGGTGTATCGAATATCGGCTATGAGCATCGACGCGATCTGCACCACGCGGAAAAGGCGGCCATCGCAAAGCGCTGCGCGGCCGAAATCCCAGACAGTTCTTCCGTGTTCCTGAACATCGGGACCAGCACCGAACAGGTCGCCCGAGAATTGCTGACGCGCACGGATTTGATGGTGGTGACCAACAATATCAATGTCGCAAACATCTTGGTGGCCAACGAGAATTGCGACATCGTTGTGGCGGGCGGGTTATTGCGCCGGGCAGATGGCGGTTTGGTCGGCGATCTGACGAGCCAGGTCATCGCGCAGTTCAAGTTCGATTTCGCCGTGATCGGGTGTTCGGCCCTGGATGAAGACGGCGACTTGCTGGATTTTGATGTGCAAGAGGTGAGCGTGTCCAAAAGCATAATCCGGCAAGCGCGGCGCACTTACCTGGTGGCCGACAATTCCAAATTCTACCGTTCTGCCCCGGCGCGCATCGCCTCCATGCGGGATATCGATATGTTCTTCACCGACAGCCCCCCACCCGCACAGGTGCAGGCGCGCTGCCGGGATTGGAATACGCAGATCGTCGTGGCGGACTGAGCGATGTTCAGCTTTCGGTGAATTCGGCGCCCAAAGAGCCCATCAACGATTCGAAGATCGGGAACGAGGTCGCAATCGGCCCGGCATCATCCACGGTGACGGGCTTTTGCGCACTCATGCCAAGGCACAGGAACGACATGGCAATGCGGTGGTCGAGCCGCGCAGCACAGGTCGCGCCGCCCGGCACCAGACCTGCCCCAAGGCCATGCACGATCATGGTGTCTTCGGTTTCTTCAATCGTCACGCCGCAGGCTTCGAGGCCCCGCGCCATCGCGTCGATCCGGTCGCTTTCCTTGACGCGCAATTCCTTGACGCCCAGCATCACCGTCTTGCCGGTCGCGTTCGCGGCCACCACGGACAGGATCGGGTATTCGTCAATCATGGACGGGGCGCGCTCGGGCGGCACTTCGATGCCTTTCATATCGGGCGAGAACCGCGCGCGCAGGTCGGCAACCGGTTCGCCCCCCTCAAGGCGTTCGTTCTCGTACGTCAGGTCCGCGCCCATATCGCGGAGGGTTTGGAACAGCCCTGCCCGTGTTGGGTTCAGCCCAATATTGGGCACCAAAACATCCGATCCCGGCACGATCAGCGCGGCACAGACGGGAAACGCCGCCGAGGACGGATCGCGCGGCACGGTGATTGTCTGCGGTTTCAACTCGGGTTGACCAACCAGCGTAATAACCCGACCTTCTGGCGTGGTCTCGCTACTGATCTCGGCCCCGAAGCCCGCCAGCATACGTTCGGAATGGTCGCGCGTCGCTTCGGCTTCGATCACCACAGTTTCGCCCGGCGCATTCAGGCCCGCCAGCAACACAGCGGATTTCACCTGCGCAGATGGCATTGGGGTTTTGTAGTGAACCGGCACGGGCTGCGCTGCGCCAACGATAGTCATTGGCAACCGTCCGCCCTTGCGGCCATAGGATGCGGCCCCGAACAGAGCAATCGGGTCGGTAATGCGGCCCATGGGGCGCCCGCGCAGGCTGGCGTCGCCTGTAAACGTCGCGCTGATATCCGTCGTGGCCATGGCCCCCATGACAAGCCGCACCCCGGTACCCGAGTTGCCGCAATCAATCACTGTTTCAGGCTCGGCAAAGCCGCCCACCCCGACACCGTGCACCGACCATGCGCCCGGCCCGTGCTGGATCACATCCGCCCCGAAGGCCCGCATGGCAGCCGCCGTATCAAGCACGTCCTGCCCTTCGAGAAGGCCGGTGACTTTCGTTTCACCCACCGCAAGCGCGCCAAGGATCAGCGACCGGTGCGAGATGGATTTATCGCCCGGCACGTCTGCCTGGCCGGTAAGTGGTTGCGACGCATGGGTCGAAAGCGGGCGGGCGGGACCGTGTGAAGACATGGGGATTTCCTTATTGCGGCGCGGGCGCAGCCGTGCGCCGGAAGGTCAGGTAATGTGGAGTGCGACCCTCGCGAAGGGCCTTTTTTTCATACCGTGTCGAATGCCAATCGTCCCACGGCTCGCGCCAATCGGCAGGCCCTGTCGCGCACCATTCGAAATCATCACGCGGCATCATCTGCTCAAGGGTCTGCCGCACATAATCGGGAATATCCGTCGCGACGCGAAAGATCGCGCCGGGGGCCAGCACGCGTGACAGTGGGTCAAGATGCTCGGGCGTCACGAACCGGCGGCGGTGATGCCGCTTTTTGGGCCATGGATCGGGATACAGCAAAAACGCCCGCGCAATGCTGGCAGGCGGCAACACGTCGAACATATCGCGCACATCGCCAGGATGTATCTTGACGTTCTCGACCCCGGCCTTGCGGATTTTGCCGAGTAGCATGGCGACGCCGTTGATATAAGGCTCACAGCCGATGATCCCAACCTGCGGATTGGTGGCCGCCTGATGGACCATATGCTCACCGCCGCCGAAACCGATCTCAAGCCAAACGGGTTTGCCGCCAAACGTTCCGGGCAGGTCCAGCGGAGTGCGGTCCGGGTTCACGTCCCAGTCCACAGCACCCGGCGACAGCGCCTCGAGGTCGCTTTCAAGGTAATCGATCTGGCTGTCGCGCAAGTGCTTGCCCTTGCGGCGTCCATAAAAATTACGCCACGGGGCGGCGGGAGGCTTGGTCGGTCGGCTCATGGGCGGTGGGATGCGCAGCTAGACCGGAAAGGTCAAGGGGCAAGCGTGCGTCTGCGAGCGCAGAAAGCCACCAAAGCCAGCCCGAGCGCGCCAAGAAGCGGCCAGTTCGCCGCGCGAGAATACAAGGTGGGCGGCGCGGTCGCGGGCAATGGCACGTCCAGCGCGCCCGCCACCCCAAGCGGCAAT
>NZ_SMZO01000079.1 GCF_004358675.1 Meridianimarinicoccus aquatilis
CCGAGGCACGCACCCCGCTTGCCGCTCATAATATCGCGGACACTGCCTTGCTCGAAGTGCGCGGATTGACCAAAACGTATCCGGGCAAGTCTGGCCCCGTGCATGCGGTGAAAGGGATCGATTTCAAAATCCGAAAAGGGGCCAGCGTCGGCCTTGTGGGCGAGTCCGGCTGCGGCAAGTCCACCACATCTGCGATGCTGGTGCGCCTTCTGGATCCGACAGGCGGTAGCATCCATTTCGAAGGGCAGGAAATTGGGGGCGTCGCTGCAGACAAGTTTGCACGCGACCCAAGGCGCGGTGCGATCCAAATGGTATTTCAGGACGCAACCGATAGCCTGAACCCGCGACACACTGCCCGCGACACGATTCTGGAGCCATTGCGCAGACTAACCGGCCTGAACGCCGCAGCCCGGCGCGCCCGGGTGGAGGAACTGGCAGGGCTGACAGGTCTTCCTGAAAATTTGCTGGATCGTTTCCCGCATCAGCTTTCCGGCGGCCAAAAAGCCCGTGTTGGCATTGCGCGGGCCATTGCGACTGATCCGCGCTTGCTGATCCTTGATGAACCCACCGCCGCGCTGGATGTGTCCATTCAGGCGGTCGTTCTGAACCTGCTTGCCGACCTGCGCACGCGGCTGGGGATGAGCTACCTGTTTGTGAGTCACGATCTGAACGTCGTGCGCCTGCTGTGTGACGATGTGATCGTTATGAAGGGCGGCGAGATCATCGAGGCCGGACCCGCCGCGCAAGTCATGGATCGTCCTCAACACCCCTATACGCGCGCGTTGATCGGTGCCGCACCAACGCCGCCCGCTGGCCCCGCCGCATTGAACCGGGCCGCCGAATAATTCGGACAATAATTTCCAAGCAAGAGAAGACGTGAACATGAAAGATGCCCCGAACCGCCCCTTGGCGGACCTGCCCTTCACGCTGACTGCCCTGCGCACCGCATACCAAGATGGTGTGACCGCCCGCGCCGTGATGACCGAATGCTTGGCGCGGCTGGCGGATGTGAACGACCCCGGCATCTTTATTCACACACCCGACGAAGCGACCCTGCTTGCAGCCGCCGAGGCGCTGGGGCCCTTTGATCCGGCGCTGCCCCTATGGGGGATGCCCTTCGCAGTAAAGGACAATATCGATGTGGCGGGAATGCCAACGACGGCGGCCTGCCCTGCCTACGCCTATGAGCCGAGCGAAGATGCATTTGTGGTGGCACGGCTGCGGGCAGCCGGGGCGATCCCGCTTGGAAAGACAAATCTGGACCAATTCGCCACCGGGCTGGTTGGTGTGCGCACCCCATTCGGCGCACCGAAGAACGCGCTCGACCCAGAGATCGTACCCGGCGGTTCGTCAGGCGGGTCTGGTGTAATCGTCGGGCACGGGATCGTGCCATTTTCACTGGGCACGGATACAGCAGGATCAGGCCGTGTCCCCGCCGCACTGAATGGCATTATCGGGTTGAAACCGACATTGGGGGCGCTGTCCGCCACGGGCGTCGTTCCTGCCTGCCGCACGCTGGATACGATATCGATCTTTGCGCAGAACGTCGCCGATGCCCATGCAGTTTATGGCGTTGCGGCGGCCTATGACACCGCCGACGCGTATTCCCGGCCCATGCCGTCCGGCCCATTGCCCACCCCGCTGCCCGCCCCGCGCATCACGATCCCAGATGCTGCATCCATTCAGTTCTTTGGTGATTGCGTTCAGAAGGCCGCGTTCGAATCGTCTGTTGCCGCCCTCAAGGGCGCAGGTGCGGTGGTGACCGAGGTGGATTTCACCCCGTTCTACGATGTCGCGCAAATGCTTTACGAGGGCGCATGGGTGGCGGAACGGCACAGCGTGATCGACCATCTCATGGACACCGACCCAGAGGCCGTCTTGCCCGTAACCCGTGCTATTGTCGGCAAAGCCGAAACACTCAGCGCGACGGATGCTTTCCGGGGTTTTTACAAATTGGCGGACCTGAAAAGGGCCTGCGCCCCGATCCTTGACGCTTGTGACATGCTTTGTGTGCCCACGATCCCGACCTTTTACACCGTTGCTGATCTTGAAGCGGACCCGGTTACGCCAAATTCCAATCTCGGGACCTACACCAATTTCGTGAACCTGCTTGATCTGGCGGCCATTGCCGTCAAGACGGGGCCGCGCAGCGACGGGCGGCCCGGATCAGTTACGCTGATCGGTCCGGCAGGCAGCGACGGGCGCCTTGCCGCCGAAGCGCAACGCATAGAGGCGCTGGCCAGCGGCACGCCTGCCCCAACCCCCACGCCACAACCCGGTGCGGGCGAGATCGCTTTGGCGGTCTGCGGCGCGCATATGTCGGGCCTTCCGTTGAACGGGCAACTGACTTCACGTGGCGGGCGCTTTCTTGCGGCCACGACCACCGCGCCGGAATACAGCTTCTATGCCCTGCCGGGCGGCCCACCAGACCGTCCGGGCCTTATTCGTCAAACCCAAGGCGGCAGCGCGATCGAGGTCGAAGTTTGGGCCATGCCGATAGAGAGTATCGGCAGCCTGCTTGCCATCATTCCCGCCCCGCTGGGCCTTGGCCAAGTCAGGCTGGGTGATGGAAGTTCGGTTCCCGGCTTCTTGTGCGAAGCTGTTGCGACCGAAGGTGCCACTGATATCAGCAGCCTTGGGGGTTGGAGGGCCTTTCTTGCGTCCAAAGACGTGTCGCTCGCGCAATAGTGTATGTATTTCGATGCGATCAGGATTAGTGTCTCGTCTTGACGAACGGGCGTGGCGCCCACCTGATCGGATCGACGAATGCACATTTTAAAGCAACTTTTTTTCGCCCTTGCCCTGATAGCCGTGACCTTTGCGGGGTGGGTCTATTACGTGCCGTCGGCGACGGCAGTTCTTGAACGCGCCGGGCTTTTGGACCTTGTCGGGATTGAGCCACCCGAAGCGCAAGCAGCCGAAGGGCGGTCGAGTCGCGGCGGTGGTGACGCCAAAGTTCTGGTCGCACCTGTCGAATATCGGGCTCTTGCCGATCAGATTACCGCGATTGGGGACGGACAGGCCCTTCGAATGGTTACGGTGCGCGGCGAAACCAGCGGACGCATTGATGAAATCGGCGTCGAATCAGGCCAGCGCGTTGAAGTCGGGTCAATCGTTGCCAAGCTGGATGATCGCGCCGAACGGATCGCAGCGGACCGCGCGCAAATCATGTATGACGACGCACGGGCAGATCTGGACCGTCTCACGCGGCTTGCAGATACGGGGGCCATCACGTCGGTCAGCTTGCAGGATGCGGAATTGGCGTTGAGGACCGCAGAGCTTGAAGTCGTTCAAGCGGAATACGATTTGGAGCAGCGCATCATACGCGCGCCCATCTCGGGCTGGGTTGGGTTGATCGATCTGGAAATCGGCCAACGTATCGCAGCCCAAGACCCCTTGGCCGTCATTACTGACAGGTCCAAGATTCAGATCGAGTTTCGGGTGCCTGAACGGGTCATCGGGCAGTTGAGCATCGGCCAGCCAATTGAGGTGACACCTTTGGCCATGCGCGGCATGACACTTCTCGGAGAAGTCAGTGCCATCGACACAGTGGTGGATCGCGCAAGCAGAACACTCCGCGTGCAGGGGCGCTTGGACAATGACCAAGACCTCCTGCGCAGCGGCATGGCGTTTTCCGTGGCCATGGCCTTTCCGGGGGAAACATTGCCTGCGATTGACCCACTGTCGTTGCAATGGTCGCGCGAAGGGTCCTTTGTCTGGGTTGTGCGTGATGGCGTTGTGCAGCGTGTTCCCGTTACGATCCGCCAGCGCAACACAGATATAGTGCTGGTCGACGGCCAGCTTGAAGAGGGCGAGCAGGTCGTTACAGAAGGCTTGCAAACACTGCGACCCGGCGCACCCGTTTCCGTTGAAAACGCGCCTGCTTCTGCTGAACAAACCGAACATCGCAGCGTCGCCGAAAGCGGCCTGCGCAAGCTCTAGGGTACTGTGATGACGGAGAAAACTAAGATCGGCGGCGTCGCACTTTTCGTCAGCCGCCCCATCCTTGCGTTTGTGCTGTCTGCCTTGATCGTGATCGCAGGAATCGCGAGCCTATTCGGCGTCGAAATCCGCGAACTGCCCAACGTGGACCGACCCGTCATAACTGTCACCACACAGTTTCCGGGCGCGGCACCAGAAACCGTTGATCAGGAAGTCACCGGCCGAATAGAAGGCGCCGTTGGCCGTGTGGCTGGGATCAAATCCATTTCATCCAATTCGCAGTTTGGACGCAGCCGCGTAGTGTTGGAATTTGATGACAGCGCAGACATCGACGTCGCAGCCAGCGATACACGAGACGCCGTTGCCCGGATCGCAGGCGATATGCCCGAAGATGCCGAGGATCCCGAAGTCGTCAAAGCCGATGCGGACAGCCAGCCGGTTGTGCGTGTCGCTGTGACAGCCGCAAGCCGATCGCCGCAGGAATTGACCCAACTTGTGAGTGATCGGATTGAAGACCGTTTGTTGGCAATTCCGGGCGTGGCCGATTTGCAGATCTACGGCGACCGTGACCCCATTTTTCGTGTGGACATTGACCAAAAGGAACTCGCAAGTCGGGGTCTGACGCTCGCCGATCTTGGTCGCGCGCTTCAGGATGTTGCCTTTGATGCCCCGGCCGGCGACCTGTCCGGGGACCGTCAAACCATCAATGTGCGCACAACCGCCGCGCTGACCACGCCCGAAGCCTTTGAAAGCCTGCGCCTGAGCGACGATGTGATTATCGGCGACGTTGCGTCGGTGTCCCTTGGGCCAGCCCCAAACGAGACTGTGTTGCGCGCCAATGGTCAAACCGGTCTGGGACTAGGTATCATCCGGCAATCCACGTCTAACACGTTGGAAATTTCAGCAGCGGTGCATGCAACCGTCAACAGCTTGCAGCAGACACTGCCCGATGACGTGAATATCTTTGTCACCTCTGATGATGCCGTTTTCATCAATGGATCCATCCAAGAGGTGCTGAAAACGCTCGGGATGGCAGTTGCGATCGTTGTTCTGGTTATTTTCATCTTCCTGCGTGACGCGCGCGCGACGCTTATCCCTGCCCTTACGATGCCCGTCGCTTTGGTGGGGACATTGGCGGCAATTTACCTTGTCGGTTTCTCGGTCAACATTCTGACGCTCTTGGCACTTGTTTTGGCCACTGGCATGGTCGTGGACGATGCCATTGTTGTGCTTGAAAACATCGTGCGCCGCCGATCAGAAGGGGTTGGACCACGTGCTGCGGCCGTGTTGGGAACGCGTCAGGTGTTCTTTGCCGTCGTCACAACCACAGCCACACTCGCCGCCGTATTCATTCCGCTATCGTTCCTGCCCGGACAGGCCGGCGGGTTGTTCCGCGAATTTGGTTTTACGCTGGCCATCGCTGTGATGCTGTCCTCGGTGGTCGCTTTAACCCTGTGCCCTGTACTTGCCAGCCGTCTTCTGACCCGCGAGCCAAAGACCGACCCACGGGGTCCTTTGGTTTGGCTGGGCAATCGCCTTGGGGGACTTTATGCATCAACCCTGCGCGGTGCCCTGTCCATGCCGTTCGTTGTGGTTCTTGGGGCCGTGTTGTTCGCGACGACGGCACTTTTCGTGCACAGCACGATCCGCCAAGAACTGACCCCGCCTGAAGATCGGGCTGTCGCGCTAATGTCGGTGACTGCGCCACAAGGGGTGTCACTGGAATACACCATCGCAAAAATGGCCGAGATGGAAGCCGCTATCGAACCGCTTCGCGAAGGTGGCGAAATTACGAACATCTTCAACATTGCGGGATTTCGGGGGTCTGACAATCGCGGCTTTATGGTGATGACCCTTGCAAAGTGGGACGAACGGGCCCGCAGCCAGCAAGAGATTGTGGGCGATATTTACCGGCGAATTGGCGGCATCATCGGCGTGCGTGCCTTTGTCATTCAGCCCAATTCGCTGGGTATTCGGGGCGCCGGACGGGGACTGGCCTTTGCCATTACCGGCGAGAATTACAACCAGCTTGCCGATGCGTCCGAAGCACTGGTGAACAAGATGCGAGAGAACCCCGATTTCGGCCGCGTACAGCTGGAATATGAAACTACACAACCGCAGCTATTCGTGCAGATCGACCGCCCGCGTGCCTCCGACCTAGGCATTGACATCACTGGGTTGGGAACAGCCATGCGGGCATTGCTTGATGGCCGTTCGGTTGGATCGGTGTTCATCGATGACACAAGTTATGACATTCAGCTTTTGTCCACAGCCGACCCCATCAACGATCCGGGCGATTTACAAAACATTTTCGTTCAGGCGGGGAATGGCCAGATGGTGCCAATGTCCAGCTTTGTGACTTTGGAAGAACGCGCAGTTGCGCCCGAGCTGGACCGCGAGAACCAGTCCCGTTCGGTTGAGATTTCCGCCGGACTGACTCCGAACATGGCCTTGGGCGATGGTCTGGCCGAAGTTGAGCGGCTCGCAGCCCCCCTCTTGCAGGAGAACAACAGGATCATTCCCTTGGCAGAAGCTGCCACGCTGGATGAAACAGCGTCGGGACTTGTGATTACATTTGGGTTTGCAATCGCCGTTGTGCTTCTTGTGCTGGCGGCACAATTCGAAAGTTTCATTTCAGCGTTGGTGGTCATGGCCACCGTACCGCTTGGCTTGGCTTGTGCAATCTTTGCTCTGGCGCTCACTGGGCTCAGTTTGAATGTCTACTCGCAGATCGGGCTCGTTATGCTGATCGGGATTATGGCCAAGAACGGGATCCTGATTGTCGAATTTGCCAACCAGTTACGAGATCAAGGCGCCGACGTTCGCGATGCGATATTTGATGCCTCGATCATTCGTATGCGGCCGGTGATGATGACTATGACCTCAACCGTGCTCGGCGGTGTTCCGTTGATCCTGTCGTCCGGAGCCGGCGCTGAAGCCCGCGAGGCACTTGGTTGGGTTATTGTCGGCGGGCTTGGGCTTGCCACACTCTCGACCCTCTACCTGACCCCTGTCGCATATCTGTTGCTTGCCCGGTTCAGCAAACCGCAAGCAGTTGAACAAAAGCGGCTTGAGGATGAATTGGGGGCGGCGGCAGGAGCTTAGGTTTTGGCCTGGGCAGTCGGTGGATCGCCTTGATACGGGTCCCACCAGATGGCCGGGTACATGAAACGGAATGGGCATCGATGTGGTCGGCGCCCTGTACGGCATTTGATGCGCCTGCTTAGCGGAACATTTGCGGTGCTCGATCATGGTGATCGCCGTCCTGCATGATCGCCGCAAGCACCATTGCACAATCGTCGAAACGGCCAAAAACCGGATGCTTCAAAACACGCACATGGCGCCGATCCGAAACCCCACAAGCTCAGACAGCGTCAATATTGAAAGCCGATTGACCGTCAGACCCAAGAAGACCCGGCAGCCGCAACAGACTTCAGGGGCGGACGGCATCACGCAAAGCCGCAGCAACAAAGGCGTATCCTTCAGGTGAAAGATGGGGGCCTTTCGAGGCATAGGCGTCCTGCCCCAGCGCACGGATTTTAGGGGTGGTGTCGACAAAGGTTACCCCAATTTTCGCTGCATAGGCCGCCAGCGCGGAGGCATAGGCCGCAGCGCGAGGGTCTGGCCGCCAGAACGGACTTTCCGGGATATAGGCCACGACGGTTGTGCAATCGGGGGCGGGGCAGTGTGCTGCCACGGTATCAATTGCCAGACGCGAGTCTGCAGGCAATTCATCACGCCGTTTAGACCGGCCAATCATCTCTCCCAGTGTTTTGCGGATGGTTGGCAATGATAGGTATTTGGCACCCCGTGCACAAATTCTGCAATGCGTCAGACTCATAACAGGGGATTGTGCCCCCCGGGCGCCTTCCATCACCGGGGTGGCTGCCGAGTAGAATTCCGTGAGAGCCTCATCAAGGTGCAGCCCATCGCGGGTCACGGTCAGGTACGGTGTGTCATGTTCGAAGAACGCACGGCGGTAATACGATCCTTGGTCAGGTGGGCCGTTGTCATTGGCATAAAACACAAGGGCCACGGCCTTGGTTGTCACGTGAGGCAGAAACGTCTTTGCTGTCGCCACATAATGAACGGGTGAGTTCCCGCCGATCCCCAAATTGAGAACAGTCATGTCTTGCGACAAGCGTCCAGCAATGCTCGCCTTTGTCGGCACACAAGCCCCGTGAACAAAGGAATCCCCGATCAGCACAAGATCAAGAGAATCCCGTTCGTTCCAGATTGCGTCTGGATTGCGAAACCCAAAGCGGTCTGTATGAAAGGTCAGCAACCCATACCCTTCGTTGCAATAGTAAAGTGGGGTGTTGGGGTGCGAGGCAAGCGGCGCGACCCCGAAACGCTGTGCGAGCGCCATCAGCGCGGGTTCGGTTTCTACCAGGGTGGGATACAAGATCGGGTGAAAACCCTCTGCGATGGCGGCCGCGCGCTGCGGGATATCCTCGTCCATGACGCGCTGTGCTTCAATAGCGGCCCCTGCGGATAGGCCTTGGCTGCGCTCCTGTATCCTTGCCAGAATGAAATCGCCAATGACAAGCATGCCGTACACAAAGACAGCCATGACTGCGTATGCCGCGAGCCAAAGAGAAAGACGCATGGATTTAGACCCCGGCACAGTTTCCCGTTGCGAAACCTTCATTGCCCCACCCCTTCAATCAAGCTTGTAGGACTCTTTGTATCCGGGAGTTGCCGCAACTGTCTGCTCACTCTTGCGCAGATAGAGGTTTCCGATAACGAGCGCATCAAGATCTGTTCCCATGAAGCAGCGGAACGCATCTTCGGGGGTTCCCACGATCGGCTCACCCCGCACATTGAAGGATGTATTGACCAGAACCGGGCATCCCGTCAGCGCCTTGAAGCGGGAAACAAGCGCATGATACCGCGCGTTAGTTTCAGCATGAACCGTTTGAAGCCGTGCCGAGTAATCGACATGCGTTACAGCCGGAATAGCAGAACGCGCTATGTTCAACCTGTCGATCCCAAAGAGATCCTTATCCTCTTGCCGCATCGGGTGGCGGCGATGTTCGGCAACCTTGGCAACGAACAGCATATAGGGGCTTTTGCCCTCGAATTCGAACCATGACTGAACATCTTCGTGCAGGACCGACGGCGCGAAAGGCCGAAAGCTCTCCCGGAATTTCACCTTGAGATTGAGGGTTCTCTGCATTGTTTCTGACCGGGGATCCGCAAGGATCGACCGGTTGCCAAGTGCGCGGGGGCCATATTCCATGCGCCCCTGAAACCAGCCAATTGCTTGCCCATCGGCGATAGCCCGAGCCGTCCGGTCAATTGTCTCGTCGCTTGAAAGGCATTCATATACCGCACCAACAGCATCCAGTGACGCCTTCACGGTCTCATCGGAAAAGGATGGGCCAAGATAACTTCCCTGCATCGCGTCCCCCGGTTCAACGAAGCGCGGGGCGCCAAATTCAAGATGGTGCGCGCAAAGCGCGGCCCCTAATGCTCCACCAGCGTCCCCCGATGCAGGCTGCACCCAAATATGGTCGAACGTTCCCTCCCGAACGAGAGCCCCATTCGCGACACAGTTCAGGGCGACCCCGCCTGCAAGGCAAAGCGCAGGAATATCGAATTCTGCACGAAGCGAGCGGGTGATGCGCAAGACAACCTCTTCGGTGACCGCTTGTATCGAGGCGGCAACATCCATGTGAAACTGTGTCACGGGGTCGCTGTCGGGTTTGCGCGGCGGGGCGCCAAAAAGCGTGTGAAAACGCTTGTTCGTCATTGTTAGTCCGGCAGCGTAGTCAAAATAGGACTGATCGAGCCGGAAAGACCCGTCTTCCTTCAAGTCGATCAAGGTATCGAGAATGAGATCAGCATATCGGGGCGTCCCGTAGGGAGCCAAGCCCATCAGTTTGTATTCACCACTGTTGACCCGAAAGCCGCAATAATAGGTGAAAGCGGAATACAGCAGGCCAAGGGAATGCGGGAAATGCAGCTCTCGGACGATATCAAGTCTGTTTCCATCGCCGATCGCCACAGAGGTTGTGGCCCATTCCCCCACACCATCCAATGTCAACACGACGGCGCGTTCAAAAGGCGAGGCGAAGAAGGCACTAGCCGCATGGCTGAGATGGTGCTCTGCAAAAAGTAACTTCTCTGCAGGGAATGTTGCAGACAGCACGCGTAGTTCTTTTGTCAGCAGATCCTTCAGGAACAGTTTTTCCCGCAACCATACGGGCATTGCCATTCGGAACGAAGCAAAGCCGCGGGGCGCACGGGCAAGATAGGTCTCCAGCAGACGTTCGAACTTCAAGAAAGGCTTGTCGTAGAAAACGACATGGTCAACCTGCTCCAAAGATATGCCGCCTTCGGAAAGAACGGATTTGATAGCCTGAAGCGGGAACGCTGCGTCGTGCTTGCGACGACTAAAACGTTCTTCTTGAGCGGCGGAAATGATCTTTCCGTCAACGATCAGTGCAGCCGCGCTATCATGGTAAAGAGCCGAAAGGCCCAGAATTTTCTTCATCTATCAGAACAATGTATAAATGAATGGCGCTACTGCAGATCCTTGGCTCAGGACGATCAATGCCCCGAAGAATGCCAACACGACAAAGATGGGTAGAAGCCAGATTTTCTTTCGCAGCCGGATGAAGGTCCATAGCTCGGCAATGAATGACATGGGCCTTTGATCTCCTAGAACTGGTTTGTCATGCTGCGCGGTGCTTCTGTGCGCTCAATCCAATAGCTCGAAGCAGCCTTGTCGATTTTTTGCGACAGAAGATCCTTACCCACAAGGCGCAATGCCAATCCTATTGGGACCATGACTGTTACGAAAATGATGAACATCACGATTGGGGCCATAACCGCGCCAATCATCGTACCCAGCCAGAACCACGCCCGGTTGAGACCAGACAGAAAACCCGGCTTCCAAAGGGCGAAAAGCAAAAACACCCCAGCAATTGCGAAGGCCCACAGGCGTGGGGTATCTGCATTGAGAACAGGGAAGACCGCAATGAGCACAAAAACCACACAGAAAACGAGGCCGAAATTCCTGTCCGACCCGATCCTTACACTATGATTGGCCTTGAATGCTGGCATTTTTCCTCCTGAACTTATGAAATCCTATCCTTCAGGATGGTGCAGCGGAAACAAAAAAGCGTTGCCGCCGGACAAAGCTTTACCATGCAGTGATTGCCCGAAACAACTGAAGCTAAGAAATCCACCCACGATCCGATTGGTCAGACAAGGCGGGACGACGACCCACCCCGCCAAAGACATGGATGGTTTCCCACGTGATGTCGCTGGCCTTTTCGAACAGAGAAAGCGACCATATCGCCGATTGCACGCGTATCGCCAGCGCCGCCACCTTGGCAAACCGCATCACGCCGCCATTTCTTGCGCAGTAAGCAGCGATCGCGACTTGCGCGGTGATCGACGACATATTGACGAACGCGCCAGAAATTTCATTTTCAACGATCACCCGTGCCGCGATTTGGGTGACGATGAAAACGCCGCGCAGGGTGATGTTGATCACCTTCTGGAATGTCTCGATATCGTAGTTCAGGAAATCACCGGGCATGGCGACGCCTGCGTTTTTCACCAGCGCAAACTGTGTGCAGCTTAATTTCGATGGGTCGGCGCGGCAATACCCGCCAGTGGCCCCTGACAGATCGTGTCAGGGGCGCGCACACAAAGGTCAGTGCCAGGCGGCGATCAGCAATCTACAACCATCGTCTTGGCCCGAACTTTGCGGATCGAAACCAGACCCGCGAGCGCGGCAAGAAGCGGCAGAATGCTGGCGGGGAGCGGCACCGTAGCCGGAGACGTGCCACCTTCGGTGTAGAGGGCAATATCGTTCCCGTCGCCACCCGCATAGGTGATGAACAGATCGCGGGACAGGCCGGTGATCAGGCTGCCTTCCGCCAAGCCGTTGAACTGCCCGAACAGGGTGCCCTGCACATCGACGACCTTGAAGTACTGACCTGCATCGAATGAGAACGGCACGAGCTCAAGAACAGAAAGATACCCGTCAGTCAGGTAAACATCGCCCGTCACTGTCAGCTGGTCGAACAGCCCGGAGGTCAGTCCGGCGAATTCCAGCTCGAAGATACCGCCACCGCCCAGCGTGTAGTCGCCATCCAGCAGGCTCTGCGCCGGGGAGGCGCCCGGTGCATAGGTTCCGCCCATCTGCGTCAAGTCACCGAAGAAATCGACAACCTCAATCGTGGTCCGCGCTGGATCGGTCCAGTCGATGATGCCGCCGTTCTCCACCACGACGGTGTGATTCTTGAAGAGCCCACCATCGACTTCGAGCACACCGTCCGACGCCACTTCGACCCGGCCGTTCCCCTCAAGATCGCCCCCGATGTTCAGCGTTCCGTCCTGTGCCCGGATCGTGCCGTCGTTGACCACGGCGCGGTCCAACTGCAGCCTTCCGCCCTCGTTGCGGACCGTGCCTTGGTTGATCAGATCGACACTGATCGTGCCCTGCCCGCTAATGGTGTTGTCGACGTTGTTCAACTCGTCATCGGGCAGGTTGCC
>NZ_SMZO01000008.1 GCF_004358675.1 Meridianimarinicoccus aquatilis
GAACAGAGAAGCGGTTGCTTTCGCCGGTCGGCCCCGGCAACGACACGCTGCTGAGGGCGCCGGGCTGTGCCCCATCAGCGGCTGTGATGGCGCTTTGAACAGCGGCCACATCGGCATTTGTGCCAAAGGCCGGGTCCAGTCGCCGCGTTGCTGGCTTGGTGAATCGCGCAACATAGTTCGGTCCGCCGGCTTTTGGCCCCGTGCCGGACATGCCTTCGCCTCCAAACGGTTGGCTGCCCACGATGGCCCCGATCTGGTTGCGGTTCACATAAATGTTGCCGACCTGAAGCGCTTCGGTGATTTCGGCCACCCGGTCATCGATCCGTGAATGGATGCCAAAGGTCAGGCCAAAGCCCGATGCGTTGATCGCCGCGAGGACCTTTTGCAGATCGCGCGCCTTGTAGGTCGCAACATGCAGGACGGGGCCAAAAATCTCCCGGTCCATGTCTTGAAGTCCTGCGACCTTGATCACGGTCGGCGCAACAAATGTTCCCTCAGTGGGGGCGCTCAATTGCTTGAGCACGCGCCCGTCGCGGCGCGCGGCTTCGATATAGGCGGTGATGTCGCGCTGTGCTTGCGCGGTGATGACAGGCCCCAAATCGGTGGTCACATCCCACGGATCGCCGAGGCGCAGTTCATCAATCGCGCCGTAGAGCATCTTCAGAACCGTTTCTGCCACGTCTTCCTGAACATAAAGACAGCGCAGGGCGGAACACCGCTGCCCAGCTGATTGAAACGCGCTGGCCACGATGTCGCGCACGGCCTGTTCTGGCAATGCGGTGCTGTCCACGATCATCGCATTCAGACCGCCGGTTTCCGCCACGAGTGGTGCCGTCGGCGCCATCACCTCGGCCATCGACCGGTTGATCATTTGGGCGGTCGCGGTGGAGCCGGTAAAGCAGACGCCCGCCACGCGTGCATCGCCGGTCAGTGCTGCCCCGACGGTTTTTCCGTCCCCTGGCAGCAGCTGTAGCGCGCTGCGCGGCACGCCGGCATCATGCAAGCAGGTCACGGCAAGTGCGGCGGTCAACGCAGTGGGTTCGGCAGGCTTGGCAAGCACGCCATTCCCCGCAGCAAGACAGGCCGCAATCTGGCCAGTGAAAATGGCCAACGGGAAGTTCCATGGCGAAATACAGGTCAGCACACCGCGCGCAGGGGCATCCAACTCGCGCCCCCGAGCCGCGTAATACCGCAGAAAATCCACCGCTTCACGCAACTCGCCGATGGCGTCCAACTGGGTTTTCCCCGCCTCGCGGCACAGTACCGAAAAGAACTCGCCAAAGCGATCTTCCATGAGCTGCGCGGCTTGGGTCAACGCGGCGGCGCGGTCGCCGGCCGGGGCCTTCCAGACCTCTGCCGTCGCCAATGCCTGCTCGACATCTGCTGCGCTGGACAAGGTGCAGTGGCCTACCAGGTCGCTGTGGCGTGCCGGATTGCGCACCTCAAGCGTCTCGCCCCCCCCGACAGGGTCGCCAGCCAAAATCGGTCCCGCCGTCCAAGTCGACATGGCAAAGGGCGCGCGTGCCTCTTCAATTTCGGCCAGATCGACAACATCGCGCAGGTTCCAGCCGCGCGCATTGCGACGCTCGGCTCCGTACAGGTCAGACGGATGTGTTACAGCACGATTTTCACCGCCCCGGTCAAAGGCTGTGAACGGGTCCGCCGCAACTGTTTCCGGCGGCACGTTGTCATCGACGATCTGGTTCACAAAACTGGAGTTTGCGCCATTTTCCAACAAGCGGCGCACAAGATAGGCCAGCAGATCGCGATGCGCGCCCACGGGAGCATAGATCCGGCACCGGGCTTTGGCGTTCTTGATCACCAGATCGTGCAGGGCTGCGCCCATCCCGTGCAAACGCTGAAATTCAAAGCTGTCGCGGTCATCGCCAGCAAGTTCCAGAACGGCGGCGACAGTATGCGCATTATGTGTGGCAAACTGCGGATAGACGCGGTCGGTCATGCCCAGCAGCTTTTCGGCGCAAAGCATGTAATGCACGTCTGTCGCTTCCTTGCGCTGGAACACCGGAAAGCCGGTCAACCCTTCGACCTGAGCGCGCTTGATTTCCGTATCCCAATAGGCTCCCTTCACAAGGCGGACCATGATCTTGCGGTCTAGCCGTTCGGCCAGGGCATGAAGCCAGTCGATGACGAGACTGGCGCGCTTTCCATAGGCTTGCACGACAACTCCGAACCCGTCCCATCCGGCTAGGCTTTCGTCGCTCAAAACCGCTTCGATCACATCAAGTGACAGATCAAGGCGGTCCGCTTCTTCCGCATCGATGTTCAACCCCATCCCCGCATCGCGCGCCATCTTGGCCAACGCCACAGTACGCGGGACAAGTTCGTCCATTACGCGGGCGCGCTGGGTTTCTTCGTATCGCGGGTGTGGCGCCGAGAGCTTGATTGAAATGCCGGGGTTGCGCCGTGTGTCTGTGGATTTGCACTCGGTCGCCAGCTTGGCGATGGCGGCCTCATAGGCGTCATAGAAATGCTGCGCGTCATGGGCGGTCAAAGCCGCCTCGCCCAGCATGTCATAGGAATAGGTGTAGCCCTTTTTCTGCATGTCTTTGCCGCGCGCGACCGCCTTTTCGATGGTCTCACCCAGAACGAATTGCGCCCCCATCTCGCGCATGGCCCGGCCTACGGCGGTGCGGATGACCGGCTCGCCCAATCGGCGCACTGCCCCGCGAAGGGTTTGCGCAATACCGGTGCCGTCCTTCAGCACCTTGCCGGTCAGCATAAGCCCCCACGTGGCCGCGTTCACCAGAGAGGAAGACGAATGCCCCAAATGCGCGCCCCATTCGCTGGGCGCGATCTTGTCTTCGATCAAAGCATCAATGGTCTCGTCATCGGGCACCCGCAAAAGCGCCTCGGCCAGGCACATCAAGGCGACGCCTTCTTCTGTTGACAGACCGTATTCCGCCAAAAACACTTCCATCAGGCCGGGACGGCTGTCGTCGCGAATGCCTTTGACCAGCGATGTGGCCCGCACATGGGTTGCTGCGCGCATTGCATCGTCGATGCGGCTTGATCCGCGCAGTGTCGCGATCACGTCTGCATCTGCGGCAAGGGTTTGGCCGCGCATGGTTTCGCGGATGGTCTGAAGCTTTGTCATGGCGCAACTCCTGTTGCAGGGTTTCGCTGTCTCTACACCTGCTTGCCAAAGGCTGTCTGACCGAAGATACTCAATCGAGAGCCTATTTGCATTGATTTAAGGGCCAAAAGCGGTCCAATTGGACTTTGATATGTCGAATGACGATACACTTGACCCATACGACCGCCGTATTCTTGACGAGTTGACACGCGACGGGCGCGTTTCAGTCACAGAATTGGCGCGGCGCATCGGCTTGTCTAAATCTCCGACTCAGGTTCGCATGCAAAGGTTGATTGCGGAAGGCTATGTTCAGGGGTTCAGTGCAGTCCTTGATCAGGCGCGATTGGGCCGCACGCATATCGCCTTTGTCGAGGTCAAGTTGACCGACACGACCGAGCCCGCCTTGCGGGCCTTCAATTCGGCAGTGTGCGCCATTCCAGAGATCGAGCAGTGCCACATGATCGCGGGGGCGTTCGACTACCTGCTGAAGGTTCGGACATCCGATATCATGGCCTACCGTACCATTCTGGGTGAACGTGTTTCGCAGCTTCCGCATGTGGGCAGCACCTCAACGCATGTCTCAATGCAGGCGGTGAAGGACCAAACGCTCTGACCGGGTTGCGCGGGAACGGCAATCATGGCCATGGTGCCGACATGCGATTGTCTTTTGCCCTGTGTGCTGCCGCCCTGTTTTCACTCCCTGCCCTCGCCCTTGAGGACAGCTACCGCGCGACCGGTCCGGTCACGCGCCCTTTGCAGACAACGGCAGAGCCAGCCTCGGGACCGGGGCCGCGTTTTGCAGACCGTGCCCAGACGTTACCGGGGCAACCACATGTGTATGGCGGCGGCTGGGAGCATTTCGTTGGCGGCGGCGTTGCGGTGTTTGATTGCGACGGGGACGCACGACCTGATTTGCTGGCGGCTGGCGGTGAACATCCTTCGACCGCGTATCGAAACATTACCCAAACCGGCGGCGCGCTTCGTTTCGAAGCACTGGACATTCCCCCGCTTGACGGGATGACAGGCATCACCGGGGCCTACCCGCTGGACATCGACAGCGACGGCGCGATGGATCTGTTCGTTCTGCGCGCAGGGGCGAACTTGGCGCTGCGCGGTGATGGCATGTGCGGTTTCACCGATGCCACGGCCGCGTGGGGAATTGACCCGGGCGACGCATGGTCCACCGCCTTTTCGGCCACATGGGAGCCGGGCCACGCCTTTCCCACCCTTGCTATCGGCAACTATGTGGACAGAGACGATCCAGACGGCCCGTTCGAAGCGTGCGACGACAACACCCTGCTTCGCCCGGATGGGGCGGGCTATGGCCCTGCCATCGCACTCAGCCCCGGCTACTGCGCGCTTTCCGCCCTGTTTTCGGACTGGTCCCGCAGCGGCCGTGCGGATCTGCGTTTATCCAATGACCGGCACTATTATGTGCGCGCCGGATCTGAGCAGATGTGGAAGATGGCCCCCTTGCGCCTGTTGGGCCCGGATGATGGATGGCGTCCGATTTCCATTTGGGGCATGGGCATTGCCAGCCGCGATCTGAACGGCGACGGGCGCCCTGACGTGATGTTGACATCAATGGGCGATCAACTGTTGCAGTACGCGACAGAGACAGCCGGATATATTGACGCGCCTTGGGGCACCGGAAGCCACGCCACGCGCCCGCATCTGGGCGATGATGGCCGCCCATCAACGGGCTGGCACGCGCAATTCGGGGATGTGGACAATGACGGCCTGGCCGATTTGTTCATCGCAAAGGGCAACGTGGATCAGATGCCTGATAACGCCATGCGCGACCCCAACAACCTGCTCATGGGCCGCATCGATGGCACATTTGTCGAAACGTCTATCACGGCAGGTGTTGCCACAACGGACCGTGCGCGCGGGGCCGCGCTGTCGGATCTGGACGGCGATGGCAGGCTCGATATCGTGGTGGTCAACCGGCGCGCGCCGCTGGAGCTGTGGCAGAACGAAACCGTGGATGTCGGGCACTGGATCGCCATCACCCCACGCCAGACTGGCACAAACACCCATGCTGTGGGCGCTTGGGTTGAGGCTCGCTTGCCCGATGGCACGGTGACAGCGCAAGAAATGACAGTCGGGGGTGGTCATGCCGGGGGTCAGGCCGGGCCGCTCCATTTCGGGCTAGGCCCCGCTGATCAAGTGGAAATCCGCATCACATGGCCAGACGGGTCAATTTCTGACTGGGCACAGGTCAATACGGATCGGGCAGTGACATTATGGCGTGACGGCAGCAGCTTGATTGCGCGCTAACGTTCAACCTCTAGGCCACTTGGCACCCTATCCGGAACACCAAGCCTTCCCGCAATCGCGGCGTCATCGGTCAGGCTTTCGAGAAAGGCCAGAATATCGCGCCTGTCTTGCGCAGACACCTCCGCCCGATAATCCACTGCCGCCGACCGTACGGCCGCCATTTCCACAGGTTCATCGAGCACGGCAAAGTCATCGGGGCCATCCAGACTGGGCAGAATAGCCTGGGCGCGGTCATAGCCATCTGAACCGCGTTGCGGGTCAACATGAGCGGCCAGAAAAACCGACAAATCCGAATACGCCCCGTCGTGCCCCCAAGGGCCGGTGCGGGCAACATTGCGCAAAGGCGGCGTGCGGAACGCAAAAAGATCAGCCGGATCAGCCGTCACCCGAAACCTGCCTTCGTCGCGGCTGTGCCGTTCGAACCGGCCCACTTTGCCGGGGCCGATCTGTGGCACCCCCATGGCATGAAACGAATGATCTGTCAGGAACGGACCGCTGTGACACGTCCCGCAGCCTGCATCGCCAAAGAACAATTCCATCCCCGCCGCTGCCGACCCGGTCAGCACCGCTTCGCCGCGCAAATGGCGGTCAAAAGCGCTGTCATCACTGCGCCACTCAAAAGCCATGAAGGCCGCGATCGCGTTGGAAATGTCGGTGAAATGAATCTGCTCGGGCGACGTCAGATCGGGATACACGCTTAGAAAGTCGTCAGCATAATCCGGGATCCCGGAAACGCGCCGGGCAATGATGTCCCATGCGCCGCCCTTGCCCGTGATCCGCCCTTGGCGAACAGCCTGTGATATATCATTTTCGCTATAGTGACCGGCCATTTCATCTTGGCTCAGCACCGGGAACATCGTTTGCGCCGACACAATACCGGAAAACCCGGTCGCCATGTCATCTTCCAAAGGGGTGCGAAAACCGGCCTTGCGGGTCGGGTCCAGTTCGATCCGCCCGTCATGGAACAAGGCAGGTAGATCGCGGGCGCCAAGATTGAACAACGCCGTCGCATTCCGCGGCAATCGCCGTTCAGGGATGTTGTCGGGATCAGCGTAACGGTCCGGACCCAGCCCTATACCGCCCTCGCCCAATGTCAGCGACACGCCATCCGACGTCGCAAAGCGCGGATGGTGGCAACTGGCGCATGATATATTCCGATTACCAGACAGGATCGGGTCATAGAATAACAGCCATCCCAGTCGTGCTTCCGCCTCGGACACGGGAATGAAGTCATCATCTGTCAGCGCACGCGGCAGAGTGTCGGCAAGGCCGGTCACGGGCGCGGCAAAAAACAAGAGCGAAGCAAGAACACGTTTCATGAGCAGATCATGGGCCAACTATGCGCCGACCGCCAGCCCACAAAAAGGGGCGCTGATGCGCCCCCTTCCAGTCATCATGCGGACCCTTTACAAGATCACAGCAACGCTTCGAAAAGCGCGGTCGTGTTTTCCTTGGTCATCTCTATCGGGTTTCCCCCGACACTTGGATCGCGCAGCGCAGCTTCGGTCAGCGCGCCGATATCCGGGTCTTTTACACCCAATTCCGTGAGGGTCTTGGGAATGCCCAACTGGGCGTTGAAATCGTCCACGAACTGGCAGAACCCGTCAAAGCCGCCTGCAATGCCAAGATAGGCGGCCGCCATATCAAAGCGGTCGGAAATGGCTGGCCGGTTCAGTTGCAAAACGGCGGGCATGCAAACCGCGTTGGTGGTGCCGTGGTGGGTGTGGTGCACCGCGCCGATGGGGTGGCTTAACGCATGGATCGCGCCCAGACCTTTTTGGAAGGCTGTGGCCCCCATGGCTGCGGCAGACATCATCTGTGCCCGCGCCTCAAGGTCGGTTCCATCGGCATAGGCCCGCAGCAAGTAGTCTTTGACCAGCCGCATGCCTTCCAATGCGATGCCTTGGCTCATGGGATGATAATGGGGCGAGCTATATGCTTCCACGCAATGAGCAAACGCATCAAGGCCAGTTCCCGCCGTGATCGCGGGGGGCATTCCAACTGTCAGTTCAGGGTCACAGATGACCTGCGCTGGCAGCATCTTG
Organism: Meridianimarinicoccus aquatilis; assembly: GCF_004358675.1. GTDB lineage: Bacteria > Pseudomonadota > Alphaproteobacteria > Rhodobacterales > Rhodobacteraceae > Meridianimarinicoccus > Meridianimarinicoccus aquatilis. Next base: position 7,420 of record NZ_SMZO01000008.1, read on the forward strand.
GGGTGAAAGATGATCTTTTTCTCGCCCACCTCTTCGTTGGTGATGACGCCGGCGCGCCCCACTTCTGACCCTGTGCCTGCCGTTGTCGGCACGGCCACGATAGGGGCGATCCCATCGGGGTCTGCGCGGGTCCACCAATCGCCAACATCTTCAAAGTCCCACAAAGGGCGCGTCTGTCCAGCCATGAAGGCCAGCGTCTTGCCAAGATCAAGGCCCGAGCCGCCGCCAAACGCAACGACGCCGTCAAACCCGCCTTCACGCATGACGCGAAGACCGTCTTCGACGTTGCGGCCCGATGGGTTCGCGTCGACTTCGGAAAAGATCGCGCGCCCCATGCCAGCAGCGTCCAGCAAATCCAGCGTCGCCGCCGTAATCGGCAGGCTCGCAAGCCCGCGATCAGTGACCAGAAGCGGCTTGCTCATGCCTGCCGCGCGGCACGCGTCGGGCAATTCGGAAATGCGACCAGCGCCGAAGCGCATAGTGGTGGGATAGGACCAGTTGCCAACCAGTTTCATCGGTTACGCCTTCTTAAGGTGATAGGATTTTGGTCGCGTCAGGGCTTGAAAGCCCAACATGGACAAGCCCGCGCCGCGCCCCGTGTCTTTGCAGCCGGTCCAGCACAAGGCCGGGTCAAGATAGTCGCACCGGTTCATGAACACTGTCCCGGTGCGCAACCGGGCGCCAATGGCATCCGCCGCATCGGCGTCGCGCGTATAAATCGCGGCGGTCAGGCCAAACTGGCAGTCGTTCATCAACTCAATAGCTTCGTCATCGCCGCTGACAGGCATGATGCCCACAACGGGGCCAAAGCTTTCCTCGCGCATCACCGTCATGTCGTGGGTCACGCCGGTCAGAACCTGCGGCGTCAGGTACGCGCCGCCGTCATCGGCTGCCATTGGGGCCACATGAGCGGTCGCTCCAGCGGCCACGGCATCGGCGATTTGTCTGCGCACTTCCGTTGCAAAACGCACATTCGCCATGGGTCCGAGTGTGGTTTCCGCCTCAAGCGGATTGCCAAGTGTCATGCCGCGTGCCACCGCAACCGCCTTTTCGACGAACGCATCGTACAGGCTTTCATGCACGTAAATCCGTTCGATCCCGCAGCAGCACTGCCCGGAGTTAAAAAGCGCCCCGTCCATGAGCCCATCCACCGCGGCATCCAGATCTGCATCGGCGCGCACATAACCCGGATCTTTGCCGCCCAGTTCGGTGCTGACAGCGGTAAACGTGCCCGCAGCCGCGCGTTCCATGGCGCGTCCTCCTCCGACAGAGCCGGTGAAGTTGACGAAATCAAACGCCCGGCCCGCGATCAGCGTGCTTGTGGTGTCATGGTCCAGCACAACGTTCTGAAACACGTCTTCGGGGATGCCCGCCGCGTGGAATGCTTCGGCCAGATGTTCCCCCACAAGGATCGTTTGGGTCGCATGCTTTAGCAACACGGTGTTGCCCGCGATCAGCGCCGGTGCCAGCGTGTTGACGGCTGTCATATACGGATAGTTCCAGGGCGCCACAATCAGCACGACCCCCTGCGGCTCGCGCAGGATCTTGCGGGTGAACGCATCGCTGTCTTCGATCACAACAGGGGCCAAAGCGGTTTGTGCGATGTCAGCCATATACCGGGCACGTTCAGCAAAACCGCCAAATTCGCCGCCATAGCGAACAGGGCGGCCCATCTGGTGGGCCAATTCAGTCGTCATGCGATCGGTTTGGGTGCCGACAATGTCAACGGCTTTGCGGACCAGAGCAATGCGTTCTTCAAGCGGGCGTGCAGCCCAACCGGCCTGCGCGGCTTTGGCGCGGGCGGCCGCGTCTTGCGCAGCCTCAAGGGAAAGAACAGGACGGCTGGCAAGAACCGAGCCGTCAATGGGCGAGATGCAGTCGAGCGTTCTCACGGGGTTTCCTTTAAATGGCGCGCCAATTGGCGCGGGTCTGTGTATCAGGCTTTTTCAAAGCCGCGAGCGATTTCCCAATCGGTGACCGCCCGGTCAAATTCTTCCTGCTCCCACTCGGCGCAGCGGGTGTAGTGGTCGATCACCTCGTCTCCGAAGGCGGCGCGCAGCATCTTGGACCCACGCAATGTTTCGGTCGCGTCGCGCAGGTTGCGGGGGACTTCGGTGGCGTCGTCACTGTCATAGATGTCACCGTCCATGGGCGGTGCAAGCTCTAGCCCCTCTTCTATGCCCTGCAGTCCAGCGGCCAGCATCGCCGCCTGTGCCAGATAGGGGTTCAGGTCGGATCCACCGATGCGGCATTCGACCCGAACACCCGGCGTTCCGTCACCGCAAAGCCGGAAGGCGGCGGTGCGATTGTCCACCGACCACGCCGTGCGCGTGGGTGCGAAGGTGCCTTTGGCGAACCGCTTGTAGCTGTTCACATAGGGTGCGAGGAAGAAGGTGTAATCCGGCGCATAAGCGATCAACCCGGCCATATAGGATTTCATCAGCGCCGACATGCCCAGATCAGCCGTTTCATCGAAGAACGCAGGCGAGCCGTCGCGCCACAGCGATTGGTGAACGTGGCTTGAACTGCCGACCCGGTTAGGGGCGAGTTTGGGCAAGAAGCTGGCCGAATGGCCCGTTGCCCAAGCGATTTCCTTGACCGCGTGCTTGGCAATCGTGTGGTGATCAGCGCAAGCCAGCGCATCTGCATACCGGATGTTCAGCTCTTCCTGTCCGGCCTCTGCTTCGCCTTTGGTACCTTCGACGGGGATGCCTGCGGCGACCAGATGATTGCGCACAGGACGCAGGATCGCCTCTTCCTTGGTGGTCTGAAAGATATGATAGTCTTCGTTGTATTTTCCCAGCGTCGCCAGATCGCGATAGCCTTCGGCGCGCATCACTTCGAGCGGCTTTTCAAACAGGAAAAACTCCAGCTCGGTCGCCATGATGGAGCTGAGCCCCATTTCCTCGGCCCGGGCAACTTGCGCTTTGAGCATCCCGCGCGGGTCATGGGCAACGGGGGCGTGACCGTGATGGTCCAGAACATCGCACATCACCATGGCGGTGCCTTCAAGCCACGGTACGGGGCGCAGGGTGCTCAGGTCCGGGCGCATGGTGTAATCGCCATATCCCGTCGCCCAGCTTGACGAAGCGTATCCATCAGGCGTGGCCATTTCCAGGTCGGTTGCCAGCAGGTAGTTGCAGCAGTGGGTTTCCTTATAGGAATGGTCCACGAAATTCCGCGCATGAAAGCGTTTGCCCATCAGCCGACCCTGCATGTCGGTCAAACACACTAGAACAGTGTCGATGCGGCCCTCGTCCACAGACATTTTCAGATCGTCGAAGCTCAACACAGCTGGCATGGTCATTCCTGGCATTTTGCGGTCGGGTGTGATGCGGATATGGTCGGCCCCGGCGTTGCAGGAGCCGACCGTTTTAAGTGGGGCCAAACCTTAGAACGTGTACGGCGGACCGGCTTGGTTGATGACCGAGTTATATTCGCGGAAGATGTTCACGATCTTGGTCTGGATTTCGCCCTCTTCCGCGATTTCCGCCCAGAACTCTTTCGCGGCGTCTTCGACCACGGCCCATTCTTCGGCCGGCACGGACCGCAGGGCCAGTTTGTCGCCCGTGGCCCGCAGGCGCGCTTCGCCGCCCCAATACCATTGGTTGCGATAAGTGTGGCCTGCTTCTATGCCGGCCATGACCAGCTGCTTGAGATGATCGGGCAGTTCAGCCCAACGCTCTTGGTTGACGAAGAACGACCCGATCCACGCGCCCGAGATGTTGTTGGTCAGGAAATAGTCCGTCACGTTGGCCCAGCCGACGGTGTAGTCTTCGGTGATGCCCGACCACGCCATGCCGTCCAGCTCGCCGGTTTGGACGGCGACTTCTGCGTCCTCATAGGGAATGTTCACAGACACAACGCCAAATTTCGACAAGAACCGGCCGGCTGTGGGGAAGGTATACAACTTCAAGCCATCAAGATCGTCGAGCGACGTGATTTCCTTTTTGGTGTTGAAGTTACACGGGTCTTGCCCAGCCGCAGAAAGCCATTGCACGCCAACCTTGGCGTATTCTTCACGCCAGATATCCGCGAGGCCATACTGGTTGAACAGCACTGGCACATCGAGAATGTGCTTGGTCGCGAACGGGAAATACCCGCCGAACTGGCGCAGGGGCGTGGGTGACGCCATGCTGTCGTCGTCCGAATGCACGCCGTCGATCGTACCGCGCTGAAGCGCCTGGAACAATTCGCCCGTTGGGACGATCTGATCCGCATAGAACAGCTCGATCTCCATCTCGCCGTTTGCTGCGGCATTGATGTAGTCGATGATCGGCTTGGTGACATGCTCGCCAAGCGCGGCGCCCGCATAGGTCTGGAAACGCCATTTGATGGGGGCCTGCGCCTTCACGATGGACGGGGCGGCCAGCGGCGCAGCAAGCGCACCTGCGCCGGCTGCTGTCAGAAACTTTCTTCTGGTGGTCATCGTCTTCTCCTGTCGGGATTGGTTTCAGGTTTAGGTATCTCATGCCCCAGTGTTCCGGGGTTCTTGGTTTAGTTTCCGTAGACGGCATTCGGGAGCCAAAGCGCCACGCCGGGGAAGATCATCACCAGCGCAAGCGCCAGAACCATGACCAACACAAAAGGTGTGATCGATCCATAGATATCACGCAATGAAATCTCGGGCGGAGCCATTGCCCGCATCAAGAACAGATTATAGCCGAAAGGAGGCGTCATGTAGGCGATCTGGCAGGTGATTGTGTACAGGATACCGTACCACACCAAATCAAAGCCCAATGCCCCCACAAGCGGCACATACAGCGGCGCAACGATGACAAGCATGGCAGTGTCATCAAGGAATGTCCCCATCAGGATGAAACTGAGCTGCATCAGGATCAAAATGACCCAAGGGTTGAGGCCCAGCCGTTCCGTGAACAGTGTCTCAATGGCCTTCACCGCACCCAACCCGTCAAACACCGCCCCGAATGCCAGCGCAGCAAGGATGATCCACATGAACATGCAGGTTATCGCCAGCGTTTGGCGTACCGTCGTTTCAAACACTTTGCGCGTCATCCGCCCCTTCAGGACCGCCGCCAAGAAGGCCGCGATCGCCCCGATGGCCGAGCTTTCCACAAGCGACGTCCATCCGTTCACAAACGGCACCATCATGGTCGCGAAGATGACCAAAGGCAGCATCCCGGCACGCAGCAAGCGCATCTTTTCGGCACGCCCGACATCGCGCTCGGCCGGGTCGAGTACCGGACCCAGGTCTGGGTTAATTCGGCAGCGGATCACGATATAGGCGATGAAAAGCGCGGCCATCATTAGCCCCGGCACAACCCCCGCCAGCCATAACTGACCAACCGGTTGGCGCGCGATCATGGCGTACAGGACCAGAACAACCGAAGGCGGAACCAGAATGCCAAGGCTGGACCCTGCCTGAATGACCCCCGTCACCATGCGTTTGTCATAGCCCCGTCGCAGCAGTTCAGGCAGGGCAATCGTGGCCCCGATGGCCATGCCGGCAACCGACAAACCGTTCATCGCGGAAACCAGCACCATCAATCCGATGGTGCCAACGGCAAGCCCGCCGCGCAGCCCGCCCATCCAGACATGGAACATCTTGTAGAGGTCTTCGGCGATCCGGGATTCAGACAGCACATAGCCCATGAAGATGAACATGGGCAGCGTCAGAAGCGGATACCATTTCATCAGCTTCATCGCCGCAGAAAAGCCGATGTCATATCCGCCCCGGTCGCCCCAAAGCAGCAGTGCGGCAATCACAGCGACAAAACCGATGGCACCGAACACGCGCTGCCCGGTCAACAGCATCAGCATCATGGTCGAGAACATGAGCGCGGCAATCAGTTCATAGGGCATCAGACCTGCTCTCCCTTAAGGCGCAGGATGTCCTTGGCCAATTCTGAAATCGCCTGAAGCAACATCAGGACCAAAGCGAAGACCATGATGCATTTGATCGGCCACATGTAGGGGCGCCACGCTGTCGGGCTGCGCTCGCCGCCATATTTAAATGAGTATAGCGTGCTGTCGATACCGCCCCACAGCAGAATGCCGAGATAGAAGATCAGGAACAAAACGGTGATTGCGTCCACCTGTGCCTTTCGGCGTGCCGACCATTCGCCATAGAGCAGATCCATCCGCACGTTCGATCCCATTTGGATCGAATAGGGTCCGCCAAGCATGTAATACGCGACCATGGCGAATTGCGCCATTTCGAGCGTCCACAAAGATGGTGTGAAAAACGTCTTGGACACGGATGACCACATCAGGATGCCCATAATCACGAAGATGCCGTACATCACGACACGGCCAATGCGGTAATTAACCCCGTCAACAACCCGCACATATCCCTGAAGAAGCCCGATCATGCGTCGGCCTCTTGTGACATTCCAATATCGTCCAGCGCCACATTCAATACTGCGGAAATTCGTTCGATCGCGCCTTGAATGTCTTCTGGTGTAAGAAGCAGATCGTTGCGCAACTCTATCATGACATTCAACAATCCGGCGGGTTCTGCGTGACGGTCCAAGGTGTGCAGAACACCGTCCTTTGGGCCATAAGGTTGGTTGAGCGCAGAGAGCCATCCGGTTTGGCCAGTATGCACCAGCATCGATCGGGCAAGCCTGTCATCCTTGCCGTGCAACAACCCCAATTCGACCTCGCGGGACTTGCCATTATACACAGGTGTGAAGCTGTGCATTGTAACCAGAACCGTTGGTTTCGGTCGTTCGGCGATAACGGCGGCCAGCGTTTCATGAAATGGGCGATAGACGTGCGTCACCCGTAGCAGTCGGTCGGCATCGCTCAGGTCGCGATTGCCAGGAACTTCGAAAATTTCACTGCGTGCGGGAATGGCGTCGGGGGCATCTGGGGGACGATTGCAGTCATACACAAGGCGAGAGAGTCGCCCTGCCACCAAGGGCGCATCAAGGCGTTCGGCCAAACCCTTGGCGACGTCCAGGGCACCTATGTCCCATGCTGCATGAGACACTGCTGCCTCTTTGTCCAAACCAAGACCATTCAAAAACGGCGGCACAAACGCGCTGGCATGCTCGCACGCCAAAACGACCCGTCCACCACCATGTTGATTGGTGACCTCAACCGCGGGGCCAAATTCGGCAAGACTTTTCACGTTGGCATCTGACATGTGTAAACATCACTACATTAATTTTCATCCTGTCAAGAAATTTTCGTAGACGCCATTACAAAGCAAATCTACGCTTGGCGGATAGATCAAGAAAAGGGCATTTCCATTGGCAACGACAGGCGAGACGGTCAAAGCGCTTATGCGGCGTCACATGGCACAGTTGACGCTTTCAGAACGCCACCTTGCCAGCGTTCTGATGGAAGATTACCCCATCGCCGGCCTGCAATCGATCACGGAACTGGCGCAAGCTGCACAGGTCTCGACGCCCACTGTTGTACGGATGGCGCGGAAATTGGGCCTGGATGGATTTTCAGCTTTGCAGGAAGCGTTGCGCAGCGAGATTTCCGACCAGATAAAAAAGCCAATGTCGAAACTCGACGAAATTGCGGCCGAGGATCAAGAGGCCCATAAACTCTACCGGTTTGCCGCCGCTGTCTTTCGAAATCTGCACGGAACACTGGCGCGCGTCGATCAGGACGAATTCGATACGGCCGCAGCGCTGATGGCGGACCCTGCCCGGTCCATCTTTATCGAAGGTGGCCGTATCACCCGGTCGAACGCAGATTATTTGTTCAATCACTTACAGATCATTCGGCCGGGCGTGACGGATCTGGGCCGCTCGTCCGGCGTTTGGCCGCAGTACCTGCTGGATATGGATGCGAACTCGGTCCTCGTTCTATTCGACATTCGCCGCTATGAAAGCGATCTGCTGAAACTGGCAAAGCTCGCCAAAGCGCGCGGGAGCCGGATCGTTCTGTTCACGGATCAATGGGGTTCTCCGATTGGGCAGTTGGCGGATATATGTTTCAACAGCCACGTCGAAGCGCCATCAAGTTGGGACAGCACCATAGCAGTGATGCTTCTGATCGAAGCGTTGATTGCCGAGGTGCAGACCTTACTGGCCGATGAAAGCCGAACGCGCATTGAAGAATTGGAATCAATGTTCACTGCAACGCGCATGTTTCGCGACTTCAATTGATGCCCCTCAAGGCAATCTTTTGGACCCTTCCGCGCCGACTTGAACACCCCGAACGGGCCAGATACCTATCGGCGTAACATTAACTGGAGAGACACGTATGACCGATCAGCCTTCTTCGACGGCGCAGACCGACCGCGTCGAGCGCGCAGAACTTCAGGTCGCCAGCGTCCTTGCGGATTTCATCGAAACCAAAGCCCTTCCAGGCACGGGTGTCACGCCCGAGGCATTTTGGGCCGGGCTTTCTGAACTGCAGCATGACTTTGGGCCGCGCAACGCCGAGCTGTTGAAAACGCGGGACTCTTTGCAAAGTCAAATCGATGCCTGGCACGTTGAGCACCGTGAAAAGCCGCATGATCATGAGGCGTACAAAGCGTTTCTTCATGAAATTGGGTACTTGCACACAGAGGGCGACGATTTCAGCATCGAAACCGCCAATGTCGACCCAGAAATTGCGACCGTCCCCGGCCCGCAATTGGTGGTTCCGATCACCAATGCGCGGTACGCTCTGAACGCGGCCAATGCTCGTTGGGGCAGCCTTTATGACGGATTATACGGCACGGATGCGATGGGCAGCGCGCCATCAAAAGGCGGGTATGATCGCGGTCGCGGTGCACGGGTTGTTGCGCGGGTGCGGGTCTTCCTTGACGATGCATTCCCAGTTCAGGGTGCAAGTCACGCCGATGCACGCAGATACCACATCCAGGACGGCGCGCTGTTGGTGGATGACATGCCCTTGGTCGATCCATCGAAGTTTGTCGGATATCGTGGTCATCCCCGCGCACCGGAAGCCGTTCTTTTGTGCAATAACGGGCTGCATGCAGAACTGGTGTTTGACCGTACGCATATGATCGGCAGCCGTGATCAGTGCGGGCTGGCCGATGTGCGTTTGGAAAGCGCGATTTCCGCGATCATGGATTGCGAAGACAGCGTTGCCTGTGTCGACGCCGAAGACAAGGTGCTGGCCTATTCCAACTGGCTTGGCCTGATGAAAGGCGATCTGACAGAGAATGTCGCCAAGGGTGACAAGACCATCACGCGCGCCTTGAACCCTGATCCGGTGTTCACGGCACCCGATGGCTCCGAGATGTCCTTGAAAGGCCGCGCCCTCATGCTGGTGCGCAATGTGGGCCACTTGATGACCAACCCCGCGATCCTTGATCGCGATGGAAACGAGATTTTCGAAGGGCTGATGGACGCGATGACGACCGCGTTGATTGCAATGCACGATCTGTCCAAGACAGGCGGCACGCGCAATTCCGTCGCTGGGTCGGTCTATGTGGTGAAGCCCAAAATGCACGGCCCCGACGAAGTGGCCTTTGCCAACGATATCTTCACCCATGTGGAAAAGACGCTGGGCCTGCCGCAGAACACTGTCAAGCTTGGCATCATGGATGAAGAACGGCGCACATCCGTCAACCTGAAGGAGTGCATCCGCGCCGCATTGCACCGCGTGTGCTTCATCAACACTGGTTTCCTGGACCGCACCGGCGATGAAATTCACACCTCGATGGAAGCAGGCCCCTTCTCGCGCAAGGATTTCATCAAGCGCAAGGGATGGATCACCGCGTACGAAAACCAGAACGTCGATATCGGGCTGGAATGCGGCTTGTCCGGCAAAGCGCAGATCGGCAAAGGCATGTGGGCCATGCCCGACAAGATGGCAGCGATGCTCGAAGCCAAGATCGAACATCCCAAGGCAGGCGCAAATTGCGCTTGGGTGCCAAGCCCCACGGCGGCGACATTGCATGCCCTGCACTACCACAGGGTTGACGTTTTCGCCGTTCAGGATGGTCTGAAAAAAGGCGGGCGCCGCGCATATGTGGATGCGCTTTTGGGGATCCCGATCGCAAGTTTCCAGAAATGGAGTGCCGATCAAATCCGCCGTGAGGTCGAAAACAACGCGCAAGGCATACTTGGTTATGTGGTGCGCTGGATCGATCAAGGTGTTGGCTGTTCCAAGGTTCCCGATATTAATGACGTCGGCTTGATGGAAGACCGCGCGACGTGCCGCATTTCTGCGCAGCACATCGCGAACTGGCTGCATCACGGCGTGGTCAGCGAAACCGAGACAATGGAAATCATGCGCAAAATGGCCGAAGTCGTGGACCGTCAGAATGCGGGCGACGCAGCCTATACGCCCATGGCCCCCGGCTTTGATGGCATCGCCTTTAAAGCCGCTTGTGATCTGGTGTTCCTTGGTGCCAAGCAACCGTCTGGTTACACAGAGCCCGTTCTTCATGCGCGCCGCATCGAACGCAAGGCACAGGGCTGATACAGCTACCGGGATCGCGCCCAAGCGCGGTCCCACCCCAAGGGAGGGAACACATATGACCAAGATCAACCATGCTGCCGCACGCCAAATCGTCACGCAAGCGCTCGTCAAAGCCCGCGAACTTGATCTCAAACCACTTTCCGTGATCGTTTTGGATGCAGGTGGTCACCCGCTGGCGTTTGAGCGTGAAGATGGCGCGAGCCCGGGTCGGTTTGCGATCGCGCAGGGCAAAGCGTACGGCGCAGTTATGCTCGGGATCGGCGGCACCGCACAAATGCAGCGCGCCGAAGCGCAAGCCTATTTCATCACATGCGCCAACGCGGCATTCGGCGGGCAGCTGGTGCCGGTGCCGGGCGGTGTTCTGGTGCGCGGCAGCACAGGCGAGGTGATCGGTGCCGTTGGGGTGACCGGCGACACGTCTGACAACGACGCCGCCGCCGCTACTGCAGGGATTGAGGCGGCGGGTCTGACGGCCGAAATCTGACGCACCGTTCCACCGAACACTCGCAAAAAGCCATTGAGACCGTCCAAGATATTTCCTATGTCCGGGGCATTCTCAGGGCGGGGTGAAATTCCCCACCGGCGGTTATAGCCCGCGAGCGCCTTTCTGTTTGGAAAGGGTCAGCAGATCCGGTGAAATTCCGGGGCCGACGGTTAAAGTCCGGATGGAAGAGAATGGCGTAAGGTGCTGGAGTTCCCGCGCCTTGTGTCTGCTTCGCTCTGGGATTCTGTCACGTGGTGAAAGGAACAGAGCGATGACAAAATCCCCGAAGATCGCCTTTATCAAGGCGCGTTGGCATGCTGATATCGTGGACCGGGCCCATGAGGGGTTCCTCCAGCGGCTAGCCGAAGTTGATAGCCCGGCCAAGGTGACAGCCTTTGATGTCCCCGGCGCGTTTGAAATGCCTTTGCTTGCACAGCGCCTTGCGCAATCGGGCGAATTTGACGTGATCGTCGCTGCTGCGCTTGTCGTGGATGGCGGAATTTACCGGCATGATTTCGTGGCACAGGCTGTTGTTACAGGATTGATGGACGTCCAGTTGAAAACGGGCGTGCCGGTATTGTCGGTGTCTCTGACGCCGCATCATTTTCAGCCGACCGAAGACCACATTGATTTTTTCAGCGCGCATTTCGTCAAAAAAGGCGCAGAAGCCGCGGATGCCGCCTTGGCGGTCACGTCGGGCGCCTATGGCGCGTTGGCATCCTCCGAATTGCGCAGTGTTCCAGCACAATAAGGCTAATGTGCAAAGGTATTCTAATGCCTGCGCATCACGCCAATCGCCAACCGATATCCAGATTGGTCAGCACATTTTGCGCACGGGCGGGAAAGTCGGTGATGATCCCGTCCACGCCCATCAGGGCCATGTGCGCGATGTCTGATGGGTCGTTCACTGTCCAGACGTTTACCGGCAAATTCAAGGACTTCGCCCGCGCCATTGAAGTGGCGGTCAGGTCTTTATAATGGGGGCACCAAAAGTCACCGCCATCGGCGATGATCGCGTCCGGCAAACCGGCATCGTAATTGCCAGGCACAATACCATCCGTCCACGGGCTGCCCTCATAGATATTCCCGTCACTATCCCTTTCGGGTTGTAGTATCTGACTTAGATATCCTAGTGGCACATCGGGCTCGATCTCGCGCATGGCATGTAGCACGCGCCAGTCAAAAGACTGCCAAATCGCACGATCCATCAACCCATGCCGCTGTACAGTTTGCAAAACCGCTGTGGCAAGTTCCTTTGGCGGCAAAGTAAGATGAGGTTCGGATGCGAACGATTTGATTTCAATATCTAAAATAAAATTAGGACTTGCCTTTGCCCACTCACAGAAGGCATCAAGACTTGGCACTGAGACACCATTTAGCCGGGCCTGTTCAGAAAAGCGCGTGTGATACCGCGTGCCCGGACGGATGGCGCCAATATCGAAGCTTGCCAACTCGGCCGTGTCCATGTCGCAAACGCGCGACGATGGCTCGGTAAGCCAGTTCCCATCCGCATCCCGCGTTGTTTCCGGCAATAAGTAGGGGTTGTGCGTTACCACCGGCACGCCGTCTCTTGCTGTCAAGACATCGATCTCGACAGCGTCAATTCCAATTTGGGAAAGATAGTCAAACCCCTGCAACGTATTTTCCGGGAAGACCCCGCGCGCGCCGCGATGGCCATAGATTAACACGCGATCAGTTCGTCGGCGCAGATGTTCGAACCTTGCGAAGCTCATGACAAACGCTCACCCGTTGCAGCGTCAAAAAGGTGCATGGCTGCGGGTGGAATGGACAGGTTCAGAACTTCCCCCCCCTGTGCCACGTGGCGAACGCCGGGCAGATTAGCGGTAAACGCATCGCCGGTCGCGGTCAGTGTGCCGTGAAGCAGGGTGTTTGCGCCCAGGGGCTCTGCCAGTTGCACCTGCATTTCTATCGGTCCTGCAGGGTCAGGCACCACATGCTCAGGACGCAGGCCCAACTTGACCGCACCCTGCGCAGGCCCCACCCCATCCAAGATAATATTGCCCAGATGCAGCCGACCTTCGCGGGCATCGGCATCAACGATATTCATGGACGGGCTGCCGATGAACTGCGCAGCGAACAGGGTGCGCGGCGTTTCATAAACGTCAAGCGGGCTGCCGATCTGCTCTGCAATGCCGCCATTCATCACAATCATCCGGTCGGCCATGGTCATCGCTTCGACTTGATCATGGGTCACATAAAGTGCTGTGACACCCATGCGCGCCTGAAGTTCCTTGATTTCCAGCCGCATTTGCACCCGCAATTTCGCATCAAGGTTACTAAGCGGTTCGTCGAACAGAAACACGGCCGGTTCACGCACGATGGCGCGCCCCATGGCAACACGCTGTCGCTGGCCGCCCGACAATGCCTTTGGCCGCCGATCAAGGTAATCGGTGAGTTGCAACAGCGACGCTGCTTCGTGAACCTTTCTTGCGATTTCCGCCTTGGGCAGCCCCGCGATTTTCAGCCCATACCCCATATTCTGCGCGACGCTCATATGTGGATAAAGCGCGTAGTTTTGGAACACCATGGCGATGTCGCGGTCCATCGGCTCGCGGTCGTTTACGACAGTGCCACCGATCCGCACTTCGCCACTTGAAATGGTTTCAAGTCCCGCCACCATGCGCAGCAGCGTGGATTTTCCGCAGCCTGACGGGCCAACGATCACCACAAACTCGCCATCTTCTATGTCAATGCTCACCCCATGGATCACATCGGTCTTCCCAAACCGCTTGCGGATATCGGCCAGTTGTACAGTCGCCATGTCTTATTTCTCGCTGTCTACAAGGCCGCGGACGAACAGTTTTTGCATGGAGACCACAACGATGACCGGCGGGATCATCGCCAGAATGGAGGTCGCCATGATAACCGGCCAGTCGGCCACGTCATCGCCTGATGGGAACATCTGTTTGATGCCCATCACGATGGTGTTCATTTCAGGATCTGTGGTGATGAGCAGCGGCCAGAGGTACTGGTTCCATCCATAAATGAACAGGATCACGAACAATGCTGCAATGTTGGTCCGGCTCATAGGCAAAAGGATGTCGATGAAAAACCGCATCGGTCGCGCCCCGTCAACGCGCGCGGCTTCTGCCAATTCGTCCGGCACCGTCAAAAAGAACTGCCGGAACAGGAACGTGGCTGTGGCCGATGCGATCAACGGGAAAATCAAGCCGGAATAGCTGTTCAGCATCCCGAACCCCGCGATCACTTCGTAGGTGGGCACGATGCGCACTTCGACTGGCAGCATGAGTGTGAGAAAAATAAGCCAGAAGAACACGTTTCGGCCCGGGAACCGAAAATAGACGATGGCGAACGCAGACAGCAGCGAGATCACGATCTTCCCGATAGCGATGCCCATGGCCATCACAAAGGAATTCACCAGCATCGTCGCGACCGGAACATTAACTCCGGACAATAGTGCCTTGCTATAATTTGCTAAAAACTCATCCCCGGGCCAAAGCGGCATGGGTGGGCGCACGATTTCAGATTGCGTCACCGTTGAGGCGACGAAGGCGAGCCAGATCGGGAAAAAGATCACAAGAACGCCTGCGATCATGCCCAAATGCGTTAACCACAGCCCAGCACCGCGCCGCTCGACCATACCTGTGCGTTCACGCGCCATCAGTAATGCACCCTTTTTTCAATGACCTTGAACTGCACCACTGTCAAAAGGCCGACCACAACCAACAAGATCACGGATTGTGCCGCAGACGATCCCAAATCCTGCCCGACAAACCCGTCAGAAAAGACCTTGTAGACCAAGATGGTGGTGGATTGTTGCGGTCCGCCGCTGGTGATGGTGTGGATTACTCCGAACGTCTCAAAGAAGGCATAGACGATGTTCACGACCAAAAGGAAAAAGGTGGTTGGCGACAGCAATGGCAGAACGATTGTGAAGAACCGCCGCCAGAACCGCGCGCCGTCTATTGCGGCGGCTTCGATGACTGATCGGGGGACAGCCTGTAAAGCCGCGAAGAAGAACAGAAAGTTATAGCTGATCCGCCCCCAGCTTGACGCGACAACCACAAGTCCCATCGCCTCGCCGCCGTTCAGCACGTGGTTCCAGTCATATCCGAGTTTTCCCAGATACCAAGAAATGACACCAACGCGTGTGTTGAACATGAAAAGCCACAGAACGCCGGCAACGGCTGGCGCGACAGCATAGGGCCATATCAGAAGTGTCCGGTAGGCGCCCGCGCCCCGCAAAAGCCGGTCGGCCAACACGGCCAGAAACAAAGCCGGCACCATAGAGACCAACGTCACAAGCGTTGAAAACAAGGCCGTGGTGACAAAGGATTGGCGATAGTAGGGGTCCGAGAGGAGGTATTCAAAATTCCCCAGCCCGACGTAGCGCATGGAAAGCCCGAACGGGTCCGGAATGAACAGTGATTGCCAGATCGCCTGCCCCGCCGGATAGAAAAAGAATACGCCGGAAATGATGATCTGCGGCGCGATCAGCAGAAACGGCAGCAGCCAGCCTTTGAATGTGACGCGTTTTTCCATCTGTGCCCCGGAATTTGGTGCCGGGCGAAACTCAAGGCTCGCCCGGCGGTCGCCTTAAGTGATCAGCGGCTGGCTTGCTCAAAGCGGCGCAGCAACTGGTTGCCGCGCTCCACGGCGCTGTCTAATGCGGTTTGGGCGTCTTTGTCGCCAGACCAAACAGCTTCCAGTTCCTCGTCGATGATCCCGCGGATCTGGTCGAACGACCCAAGGCGAAGACCTTTGGAATTCGCGGTTGGCTCATTCGCCGTCATCTGAATGACGGCCACGTCGGTTCCAGGGTTTTCGTCATAGAAACCGGCTTCGCGTGTGGCATCGCCTGCGGCGGTCGTAATCGGAAGATACCCGGTATCCTGATGCCACTTTGCTTGAATCGGCGTCGAAGACAGGAACGACAGGAACTCTGCGACACCTTCATAGTCACCGGCGTCTTTGCCTTCCATCACCCAAAGCGACGCGCCGCCAATGATCGTGTTCTGCGGTGCCCCTTCCGCAGCCGCCCAGTATGGCAGCGGGCGCACGTCAAATTCAAACTCGGCTTCGGATTTGATGCCTGCGTATCCGGCAGAACTTTCGGTGAAGAGCGCACATTCACCGGCACGGAAGTTTGCACCATCTTCATTTCGGCGGCCCGCATAGATGAATTTGCCTTCCTGCGCCCATTCACCCATCGCACCGATGTGCGCGACTTGAAGCGGGCTGTTGAATGCCAATTCCGTATCAGTCCCGGCAAAGCCGTTATCCTGCGTTGCGAAAGGTACGTTATGATATGCCGAGAGATTTTCCAGATGGATCCAGCTTTGCCAAGCGGTCGTGAGCGGGCAGTCGCTGCCGGAGTCCTTGAGTGTATCAAGAACCGTGCCGACCTGTTCCCACGTGCTAAGGTCTGTGTTGGGGTCGATGCCAGCGGCCTCAAGCGCGTCACGGTTCACCCAAAGCACGGGCGTGGACGAGTTGAACGGCAAAGACAGCATCTGGCCATCGGTGCTGGTGTAGTAGCCTTTCACTGCCCCGATGTATGCATCGGGATCGAATGCTGCACCCGACGCTTCCATGACTTCATAAACGGGTTTGATAGCGCCTTGGGCCGCCATCATGGTCGCGGTGCCCACTTCGAACACCATCAACACATGAGGCTGTTCTCCTGCGCGGAAGGCCGCGATGCCGGCGTTCAGCGTTTCGGAATAGTTGCCTTTGTGGCTGGCTACGACAGTGTAGTCGGACTGGCCTGCGTTGAAGGTGTCGACCTGCTCTGCAACGAGATCACCAAGGCGGCCCGTAAAAGCATGCCAGAACTGGATTTCGGTTTGCGCCATTGCAGCCATCGGCAACAACACAGCGGTTCCGGCGACAAGCGCGCCGAGCGTTGATTTCTTCATGATTTCCCTCCCAAAGAGGCAACGAATTGAGGTTTCCCCAGACAAGCCCGTTAACCGTGCCGCCTGCGCTGCCATTCCATAAAACTACAACATGACAGTCATAAGACAATCCTATTTTTTCTTGCCCAGTCATAACATCATGTTATGAATTTTTAACGCGACCGAACCTTGGACTTGCAAAATGCGCTCATCCCTCAGATTGCGACAACTCGAAGCGCTGAAAGCTGTGTCCCAACATGGGTCCATGACACGCGCGGCGCAGGATCTTGAAATTTCTCAACCCGCCGTAAGTCGGCTGTTGGCGGATCTGTCGGCAGAGTTGGGCTTCTCGCTGTTCGACCGGCACGGTGGGCGGCTTATTGCGACGCAAGAAGCGCGGGTTTTGATCCCGGACATAAATCGCCTGCTAGAGATGATGACCCATATTTCGGAAGTCGGTCGCAATTTGACGGAACGCAAAGCGGGGCATCTGCGGATCGCGTGTTTGCCCGGCTTCGCGACCAGCCACCTTCCGGGTATCTTGGCGCAATTTCTTTCGGATCATCCGGGGGTCACGGCAACACTTGAGCCGGACCGCCCCGAACGCATTCTCGAATGGATCATCGGCGAGCAGTATGATTGCGGCATCACCGACAATTTCGAAGATCACCCGGCAGTGGACAGTGAGACGATCCTGATCCGGTCGGTGTGTATTTTCCCGACCGGCCACAAGCTGGGCCGCAAACGGCGGATCACACCTGCCGATCTGGATGGCATCCCCTTGATCCACACGCGCCGCGACAGCGCGTTTTTTCGCGAATTGGCCGATGCGTTCGATGCGCAAAGCGCCACAATGGCCCCCGTTGTTGAAACGCGCCAATTTACTGCCGCCTGTGAACTTGTGGCCGCCAAAGCCGGTGTGTCCATCATCAGCGCGTTGGACGCGGCCGGCTATCGCGGTCGCGGGGTGGAAACCCGTCCCTTTTCTGAATGCGTTCCACACCGAATGGCGCTTGTCCGCCCGATCCATAAACGCCCCTCAATGGTCACGCTGGAGTTCATGGCCCGGTTTCGTGAAAGTCTGCGGCCCTTTGAACTCGACGCCCGAACGCGCACTTAGGCCGGTTTACATGGCCGCGCTGAGCCGCATGATAGGGCAACTCAATCGGGGACACTAATGACCATCGTGACTGACCTGCGATCCGGCTTGCATAAAGCATGGAGCAACCTTTGGGCGTTTTTCGTCGTGCATCTTGCGATCCGTTTGATCGTCATCGCCATAATCGCGCCAATTGCAACTTTCTTGCTTGGCGCTGCGATTGAAACATCGGATCAAAGCGCGCTCACCGATCAGGATATCGCGATGTTCCTCCTCACACCGTGGGGTTTCGTTGCAACACTGACTGTCGTAAGCCTGACAATCTGCGCCGCAGTTTTGGATATGTCCGTCATGACAGCAATCCTGCGCGACCGTGCCCGCAATGGCAGTGTGGCGGCTGGGGCGCACCGCGCCCTGAACATCGGGCTGCACATGGTTCTGAACCGCGCAAGTGCCCTCTTTCACTTTGCAACCCTGTTTGTGATACGGCTGCTTGTTCTAGCGGCACCTTTTCTTGCCGTTGCGGCCGGCATCGCAGCCTTTACGCTGCGCGAGTACGACATAAACTACTACCTGACCTATATGCCGCCCTCGTTCTTGGTGGCGTCGGGCCTTATTACCGTGGTTCTTTTGGCGCTGCTTGCCATAGTGTTGCCGCGACTCTCCGGTTGGGCAATTGCGCTTCATCTTGTCCTGTTCAGCGATGTTGCGCCCCGTCGCGCCTTTGCCGAAAGCACCCGCTTGCTCAAAGGGTACAAGACAGGCGTTGTGATCCGCCTTGGCGCCTGGACCGGTGCGCGGGCCCTTGCGGCGGCCATTCTCAGCAGCCTTGCTGGCGCGCTCGTCTCGGCGGTGCCCGGTTTGTTTGGCAACCATCTTGCAACCGCCGCCGCCGTGAGCCTTGCGATTCTCGTCGCCTGGGCAACCTTGGGGTCCGTCGTGTCGACATTGGCCAACGGCACGCTCGCCGACATGCTGGACCGGTTGTTCACCAGCGTAAAGCCCGACGTTGCGCAGGCCCCCTTACCCGATGGGTGGCGCCGCACAGCCGGGATTTTGCCCTTCGCGGCCTTTGGAATTGCGGCATTTGGTGCGATATCCGTTGGCGTTTTCTTTGCCGATAACCTGCTCGACGAAGTTCGCGCAGATCGCGATGTCCTTGTCATCGCACATCGCGGCGCGGCTGGAAGCAGACCCGAGAACACGATTTCCTCAGTCAACAAAGCGCTCGACGATCACGCCGACTGGGTCGAAATCGACGTGCAGGAAACAGCGGACGGTCAGGTGATTGTCGCCCATGACAGCGATTTTATGAAATTGGGGCGCAACCCACTCAAGGTGTGGGACGCGACAATGGAAGACCTTGCCGATATCGATATCGGAAGCTGGTTCGACCCGGCCTATGCCGATCAACGCACCCCGATGCTGCGCGACGTGCTACTCGCGGCGAAGGGGCGCGGCAAGGTTTTGATCGAGCTGAAATATTACGGCCACGACGTAAATCTGGAACAACGGGTCGCCGATATCGTCGAAGAAACAGAGATGGTGCAGGACGTTGCGATCATGTCTCTAAAGTATCCCGGCATACAGAAGATGCGCGCATTGCGGCCTGACTGGCGATATGGCGTTTTGGCTGCAACGTCGATTGGCAACCTCTCGCGGCTCGATGCAGATTTCCTGGCGTTGAACACGGGTCAGATTTCCATGCAGGTGCTTCGCCGTGCACGCGACCAAGGCAAACAGGTCTATGCATGGACCGTCAATGACCCCGTAACCATGTCGCGCATGCTTTCAATGGGAATTGATGGATTGATCACTGACGAGCCGGCACTGGCCCGCGAGGTGATCTTGGCCCGAGACGCCTTGTCCGTGCCAGAGCGCCTGATCTTGTGGCTGACGGACCGGTTCCGGATCGGCCGCTTTGACTTGCAAGTGGACGGTGTCGATGCCTGATGCAGAGATAAAAATTGGCGCCTTTGTAGTCTGCCTTGCAGCAGCCTTTGCGACGCACATCAACGCCCAAGACGTGACCGGTCCTGTCCCGGACACTGTTCAGCGCACGTTTGAATTGCCCGGCCATCGCGGATTGATGCGCGTGGTTGCGGATGCGGGGGGAACCCCTGTTCCGTTTACAACTGACGGGTGTAGCGGTGGTTTGTCGGCGGGCTGGGCCTTGTTGTCAGACGTGGTGCCGGGCTTTTCGCAAACCTATGATGCCGAGCCCCCTTGGGAGTCGTGCTGTGTTACACATGACAGGGCCTATCATGCTGTCGAAGGCGCACAAGACATCGAGCAAAGCTATGCCGCACGACTGACAGCCGACCTCGCCCTGCACACATGCGTGGCAACAACCGGGGCCGCAGACGACCCCACACCGTTGCCTTATGACCAATTGGCGGACGCCATGTTCAATGCCGTCCGCCTTGGGGGGGGACCGTGTAGTGGCCTGCCATGGCGTTGGGGCTATGGATTTGCCCAATGCTTGCCAGAGTTTCCTTAGGTGGCCGATCTAGACCATGAAGAGGAAGTCGTCGGTATAGAACGGGCGATCTGAATCGACGGCTGTTCCATCCACGAACATCTGCGCCAAATCGTACGCATCTGCGCCCACCTGCCTGCCAAGGTCGCGACCGTACAGATCGCCGTCGGTGAAGTGAATATTCCCGTAAAGACGTGACATCCCCGCTTCATCCGCCGCTTCCGTGAATGTGTCCCAAGACAGGGTTGTTTCCACCAATGGCACGCCAAGTTCGAACTGTGTCGAGCCGGGTTCAAACGTCACCGACCCGCCGAATTCATCGGACCCGGTAAACCGCAACAGAACTTCCGCGCCGGCGGAACTGAAACCGCTGTGCCCTGACGTGTATTCCGCGAAGGGCGGCGACGCATCAGCATTCGGACGCTGAAAGGTGACGAAGTTTTCGGCCAGAATGGTCATAGTGCCCCGCCCTGCCCCGGTTTCATCGACCCCGCCCCAGGCCTGAATCACATACCCCGTCTCGCCAGTAATCTCATCGACGCCCATTTCGCCAATCAGACCCAATTCACCCAGGTCGCGGATCGCACGTACAGGCCGGACATAGTCGTATTCGACCTTGGCTTCCCATGTGGCAATGCCGGCATCCAAGACCGCATTGCCCATGGCAAGGAACATCGCAGCATCTTGATCTATCGAATGGTCGTCGCGTGCTGACACGAATTGCGCGAAAGTCATGAATGTGCCCGGCGGAAAGGCGGTTTGACCTGCGTCTTCCCAGAACTCTGCGATAATCTTTTCTTCGTCGGTCAGATTGGCCGAGATATTCACGATTTCCATGGCCTGATCAATAAAACCCTGATTGATGACCGACCCGATAAGGGCCTTCGAGACATCAATCGTTTCGCCAGCCAAGTAGATCACGCCATCAAGTTCAAAATCAGCCGAAAGCGTAATTGTCGCTGCATCGAAATTCAGCACGGATGCTGCGTACTCATCTGTGAAGAACGCCTTGGGCGGCACCGGCAGCGTGTCGCTGAAATCGGTCTCGCCATCGGCATCTTCGAGAAGAGCGAAGCTTTCAACATCACCCCACTGCGGCGTCAGAAACTCCTGATATGGCGCAACGCCCTCTGGATCGATCGGCACGCTTTCCGGTGTCCAGGCCGTGATGTCGTTGATCTGCGACGGATCGGGATTGGTCGGCGTGAACGTCCCGGTATAACCGCCCGCTTCGTTCGATCCGTCATCAATGCGCAAGGCCAAGAGATCTTCGGCTGCGTCGATTCCGATCGCTGCCTCTATGCTGCCGTCATCTGTCAGATCAAAACCAAGCCGATCCTGCATGACTGTTTCAAGCAACGCGTCGTGACCAGGCAACAAGTGCGACAGAACGGTGAAGGCGGCATAGCTCATCGCCTTTTCTTTATTGGCGTCAGACGAAACCGCCCCCGCCTCCAAAGCTGTATTGTCGCCTTCCAGGTCGAACGAGACGCGAACAGCCGTATCATCATAGCTGGACCAGGCATCGTAGATTGCGGTGTGAACCATGGCATAGGCACGTGACGCGATAGTGGGACCGTTTGGACCGGTGTTCTCGATAATCATCTGCTGAACGGTGCGATCCCAGATGACGCTGACCGTCGGGCTGACATCGTTCACTGTTACTGTTTGTGTACCACCGCCGACGCTGATGACCGGCAACGCATCCTCGTCATAGGCTGCGCGCAGTTCCTCAAGGGACAGGTCCGCATCGTTGAAGGTAAAGGTTTCAAAATTCTTCGCTGTAAATTCTTCACCAGAGAATCGCCCGATGAACACGATCTCATCGCCTGACAGGGCTATATCGAACTGGCCGATATCATCGGTGAAGACCAAGGCATCCTTTCCGCGCCCGCCATCGGCAAACGTTGCGGCCTCGGGTCCGACGGTCAACGTGTCATTGCCGCGACCCAGATCAATCATACCTCCGCCAGCAGTTAGGGTGATCTCATCCTTGCCGTTTCCGGCATCAACAGTGTCGACATAGCCGTCTGCAACCAGCGTATCGTTTCCGTGGCCCAGATCGACATGACCCGCTCCGTCGGACAAGGCGACCGTATCGTTCCCCTTTCCAGCCTTCAGCACGGTGACATGTCCATCGGCCGTCAGCGCGTCGCTTCCTTTGCCTAAGTCGATCTTCTCGCCACCATCGGCGAGTGTAACTGCATCGTTTCCGTTGCCAGCGGTCAGAAGGCCAACCGGACCATCGGACACCAGAACATCATTGCCGTTCCCGAGATCAACGATCGCCCCACCATTCTCAAGGGTGATGTGATCGTTGCCATTACCCGCCACAATGCGCGGGATATAGGCGGATGCGAGTAATGTATCGTCGCCGTTCAATAAGAACGCGGCACGTGCCTGGGCACTCAAAATGACATTATCGTCTCTATTGGTGCCGACATAATACCGGTCTGACACATTCCGGTGCGACAACCAGCTAGACACGCTCGTTAGGTATGTTCCACGTCCCATCAACCATCTCCTCCGTCTGGCGACGTATAATTACGCCAATTCCAAATCGACTTAGGCATAAAAAATCGACCATAAGTTGTAGCTTGAAGCTTCGTAGCACGGCACGCTCTAAGACAAAGGCTATGAATTGGAGCATCGGGATAGAACCGATATCCTTTTGGCTATGTCTGGTGTGATAAGTATGGGTTTTCGGCCCAATTCAACGTCAACTGCATTTTTGTTGCGTTCGAAATATATCTTTATTGCACGAAACAAGGTGCCGTCCACCCAAAGATGGCACAAACGCATCCCGAAAGTGCGAGCCGCCTTTTTGGCAGGCTAGAACACATTTCCGCCTCGCAAATGGAAATGCGCAATCCGGAACCAGCATTTTCGCGATCGCAGCAGGTCTGCTTGAAGGGCGATTCTACTGTGGCAGGGCAAAACACAACACTACTCCCCTGTTTTTAAGCAATTCCCACTGCAGAAGTGCAAAGCGACTATCCTTTTGGTCACTCAATTAACCTGTTGCTCACAATCATTTCCAAGACGGCCGTGCGATACCTGCTGCAACGAAACGAACGCACAGAGCCTGAACCAAACGAACCGGTTTCAACGCTTCACCAGACGCTAACAACCTGATTGGAACTTCTATGCCCCTTACCCAGACAGTCTACGAATTTCTTGGCACATCCAACCAAGACACCATCGCTGATGGGTTTGAAAACGACCAAGGCGTTTCGCTGATCGAAGCGGTCAACAAGGTCGATTGGGTCAATGGTCGTCAGGGCGACGACACTATTTCCACCGGCCTTGGCAACGACCTGGCAGCTGGCGACATGGTTGGCGATGAGTGGTCGTTCAACGGTGAATTCTGGGTTTTTGACATCACCAAGCTTGTCGTGAGCGATTACGGCCTGACGCGTTCTTACAACGACGTCATCGTGACGGGCATGGGCGACGATGTGCTTTTGGGCAACGGCGGCCATGACAGCCTGTTCGCTGGCGCGGGCAACGACATTCTGAACGCCGGTCGCGGCAATGACCGGGCTTTCGGTGAAGAAGGCAATGATATTCTGAACCTCGAAGATGGCGACGACTATGCCGAAGGCGGGCTGGGTGACGACATCGTCAACGGCGGCGCAGGCAATGACGTGATCTATGGCGACAACAAGGGCGACAACCTGCTGTCTGACACTGGCGCCGCTGCGACGACCTTTGGTGCGCTTGAACAGGCCGGCGCATGGACCATGACAGACGACTTGGGCAACGAGGCAATTTCGCACTCTGCACAGACACTGGCAGGCGAAACCTACACCATCTCGTTCGAGTTGGCGGCAAACCTTGCTGGCGGGAAGTCGTCGGCAGCGGTCGAAGTGATCTGGAACGGCGAAGTTGTCGACACTGTTGAAACAGTTTCCGGTGCCTATCAGACTTTTGAAGTCGATGTGGTCAGCACTGGTGAAGAAGGGGCGCTGACCTTCCGCGCAGTCGAAGCAAGCGACGGCAAGTCTTTCAACTTTGACGGTCCAATCGTGTCCTATGACAAGGACGTCACGGTTGGCGGCGAAGAAGTCACTGTAAGCGCTTTCGCTGCTGGCCAGGCAAAGCTGTACCAGGTCATCGACGGCCACCTGCATATCTTCGACACCGAAAGCAAGTCGTACACCGAGGTCGGCACTGCGCCGAACTTCAAGATCAACGCAGTCGGCTTCAACGTCGAAGACGACCTGATCTATGGTGTTGCCAAATCGAATGGCACAGACTCGCTCGGCAATGCAGTCAGCAACACAGACATCGTTATGATCGATGCAGATGGCGCGACATACCGGGTCGGCGACGGTTTCTATGCGGATTACGTTGGTGATTTCGATGACGCAGGCAACCTTTGGACGTTCCACTCGAAACTGAACCGCATCAGCGTTGTGGATGTTGATGACCGCGATGCCGACGGCAATCCTGCGATCAAGCACTTCCATTTCCCAACGTCCATGTTCACCAGCGCGACCTATGACCTGGCATACAGCGCCGCAGCAAACGCCTTTTATGCTGTTGTGGCCCCAAACAAAAATGGTGGTGACGGCAAGGTTGTAAAAATCGACGTCAGCAACGTCGAAGACGGTGGCCAGCCAACATTTTCGGAAATCGCAATCACTGGAACGCTCTATGGCACCAATATGGAAAATGGCATGGCCAAAGGGGCATACGGCGCGGTCTTCTTTGATGGCGAAGGCAACCTTTACTACGGCATGAACAACGGCGACCACGACTTGGACATTTCGACCGGTTCAACAGGCGGCATTTTCAAGGTCAATGCCGATTGGGACGCAGGTACCGCATATTCTGAGTTCATGTCCGAGGCGCCAGCAACAGGATCGAATGACGGTGCCGTTGATCCGCGCTCGGCAGATGCATTCGCCGAAATTGACGCTGAAGCAGCAGTTCTCTTGCGTGAGCCGGTGCTGACACTGGTCGAAGGCGGAAACGATACACTGCGCGGCGGTGAAGGCAACGACGAGATCCACGGGAACGAAGGCGATGACGACCTGAACGGCGGATCCGGCGATGACAGCCTGTACGGCGACCAGGGCAACGACATCGTGGCCGGCGCGAACGGCGACGACGCAATCTTTGGCGGCGCGGGCAACGACAAACTGCGCGGTGAAGCTGGAAATGATGCAATCTCGGGCGGGTTTGGTCAGGACTATCTTGATGGCGGCACCGGCAACGACACGCTGAACGGTGGCGACGCTGCGGACAAGCTGGTTGGCGGCACAGGTTCTGACGTGATCGAAGGCGGAAGCGGAGACGACCAGCTTTGGGGCGGCAACTGGTCCGCTGACGGCGACGCAGACACATTCGTGTTCAAAGCAGGCGACGGCAAAGACTTCGTCCACGATTTCGAAGCTGACCTCGATATCTTGGACCTGAGCGCTTATAACACCGATCTGGAAACTGCGATGTGCACCGCGACGGACCAAGGCTGGGCAACCATCATGGACCTCAGCAAGCTGGAAGGCGCAGCCGAAGGCGACAAGCTGATCCTGAAGTCGGTCGAACTGGCAGATCTGGGCCACGACAACTTCATCTTCTGATCTTGTAGATAGAAAAGCCCCGATCCTTTGCGCAAGGATCGGGGCTTTTGTCTTTTGAGCAGGGTGATTTGGTCTTTGAGCTATTCGCCATAATCGCGGGTAAAGATCTTACCTAGATGAACGACCGCCTCTTCCAAACCACTGCGCCAATAGGGCCAGTTGTGCCCACCTTCTCGCACCATGAAACGATGACGGATCCCCGCAGTTTTTAAATCCAAATGCAGGTCAGCATTGCCTTCGAAAAACGGATCGTCCGCCCCAACATCTATGAAGATCCGCGGCACCCTTCGAAACCCGGCGGCATCGGTTTCGGCAACGACTTGAGGCAAATCACTGTTGGCCCAGGCCTCGTTCAAGCGGGCATCGCCCTCTAATCCCTCACCCCATGCCTTGCCATATCGACTTTCATAGGCGGGTTGGTTCAGCGCCGTAATTTGCTCAGCCGTTCTAAACGCCCCGCTCAGGGAAACAGACCCGGCAAACACATCGGGATAGCGCAGCGTATACGCTATGGCCGCATGTCCGCCCATGGAAATACCAAGCAAGCCGCGCGACTTGGACGACGACATTGCACGATAGCGTACCTCCATCAAAGGCACGAATTCTTGCAAAAACATGTCTTCCCAATTATGCGCCCCATCCGCGTCGTTCATGAAATATGTGGCGACTTCATTGGCGGCATCACGCCGCCCATCTGGTGCAATGGCGATGAAGGGTGGCACCATGCCCTCTTCAATCAGCCGATCAAAGACAGTGTCGGCCCCGGCTAGTGAAAACCAGTCAAAAGGCGCCCCGGTGCCCCCCCCATGCATCAGGTAGATCACCGGATACGACCGACTGTCAGTGTCATAGCCCGGCGGCAGATAAAGCGCGTAACTTACAGGTTTTTCCAAGATCGTGCTTGTCACCGTCGTATCACTGCGGACGGTGCCATGGGACATGTCCGCCATTGTAGGTGCGCCGACGACTGTGCATGCAAGCATTGTGAAAACGAACGAAGGAATGTTGACGGGCATTGCAAGCCTTTCCATTTTCTCTAGAACTTCAGCCGGTAGGACACGCGAAACGTGCCACCAAGCGGCCCCGGTTCTGTGCTTGTGGACCCGTTCCAAGGCCAACGATTGTTAGCATAATTCGCATATTCAATGCGAATGTCATCGGTCAAAGCATAGGCCGCAGTATACACATAATCTGGGTCCCAAGGCTCTTGACCGCTTTTGGGGTACGCATAAATCGTGCCACGAACCGTGAGTTTTTCAGTCGCACGGATCCCGCAAGACAGACCGAAACGGTGATCGTAGTCCTGAGGTACGCTCACAAACGATGAGCACGCCAAATTTCTGGTTTCACCAAGTGGCAGATTAGGCAGCTTTGCCGACAACTGGAAACTGCCGCTGCTGAACGCGTTTAGCAGGTTCCCGCCCGGATCACTGAACTGCGCTGAGTAACTTGAATACCCGAGCGTGAGCCAATCCGTGAACCGATAGGACAAGGCATAAGTGAAATTCGGGTCCCAAGGGGCTTTTTGATCCTGAACGCGATAAGCAATCACAGACAACCGCAAAGACAATCGTTCGGTCAGGCGCGCGCCGCAGCCGAAACTGGCCGTCTGTTTGCCGAATTCCTTGCTGCCGTCTTTGTAATCGTTGAACTGCAAACCGAAGACAGCGCTGACAGAACAGCTTAAACGGAACTTTTCGGCCAGAGTTTCGCGAGCTTTCGGTTCATTGGTCGCTTTAGGTTCTGCTGTAGGTGTCGGTGCTTTGCGATTTGTCAGCACCGGGATCACGACCGCTGTTGGTTCCGGCGTCCAATCCTGTTGCAGTTCTTCATTGACAATCTCTGCCTCGGCTGGGGTTAATTGCGCAACTTCGACCTCAACTTCTTCAGGTTCAGTCGGCACTGACCGAACCGGAGCTTCCAAAACTGCACCGGCGACGGTGGGGATGCTCGGCTGCGAGGCCAGAGCGGGCTTTGCTGCACCGGTTGACAGGCCTTGTCCTGACAGCGGTTCGGATGACAAGGCGGCGGGCGCGGGCGATGTCGGTGCCGAGGGGACGAACACAGGTTGCGCCGGCGGGTACTTCCCCGTCATGATCCAGTATGCAAGCGTCTGCGCCAGAGCGCGCCCATCGGTGGTTCCCGGCTCCACAGGCGAGGGAGAATTCGCCGTCACAGTTTCCGTGCTGCCATCAGAACCGGAGATGACGCAACTTGCTCGGGTCGGGCAATCAATGCTGTAATCCGCTGCGGAGTTGTCGCGATCAGGAAGAACAAGAGCAGATCCGTCAGGGAAAAGCCGATAACTCCATGACCCGACGCGCCCAATCTGAAAACGGGACGAGAAAAAAACATTCGGACTGTCCCGCAATATTTCCTGCGCACCCGGCGTAAAAAGGACTGACGTGTCGACCGATGCGGCGGGGCTGCCTGCCTCCTGTCCGGACGATTGCGAAACAGCGGCGTTCATTGGAATGAAACAAGCAAAGCTCACCATGGCCACACGAGCCATCGGGCGGGTCGCTCGCCCGATGAAAGTCATTGGTTACACAATTCCAGATCGACTTGGCGAATAGCTTCTTCGATGGACAGATCGGCAGCGTCCGGCCCAAGATAGGCAACCAATGCGGCCCCGGTCCGCCGACCCATCAGCCCGTCAAGCGGCCCCGGATCTTGTTCTGCGATAACAAGCAGCCTTTGAAGGGTTAGCACTGGCGGGCCCTCCTGCACCAACTGGAGGCCGCAATCTGCTGGCGGCTGCGGCGACGCCTCCGACTCTGGTGACTCGAGGCGCGGGTTTGATGAGGGGTTTGGATTGCTGTCGCCATCCGAACTTGGCAGGGTCGCCACAGTTTCAGTCTGTGGCGTTCCCGCGTCATCCAGCGTCGGGCTCACGGACTCTGGTAACGTCTCTACACTTATCGTGTCGTCGGTGTCTGTTCCGTTTTCAGAGGAAATAGACGGCTCTGACAAAGCTTCCGCACCTAAAGCCGGTTCCGTGGTTGCCTCGTCTTGCGCCGACGTTAACGGCTGTAGCGGCCGTGGCTCGCTATCCGAAGATTGTTCATCAGGCGTTTCGTCTGATTGCTCTGCGAGCAAGAATGACGGAGGAATAGCCGCGCCCCGTTCTGCCTCTTCGTCCTGTAGGGTTGCGGCCAAGTCTTGCTCCGGCTCTGGGATCTGCTCCACCTCGACCACAGCGGGCGGCGCGTCGGGAAGCGGCACAGGTACGACTTCTGGGGTGGTCCACAGGCTTTCCACGGCCTCAGCTGTGATATTTGCCCCCAAAAGACACCGCCCCAGCACTTCTGCAATCAAAACTGCCAATTCAGGTGCCGCATCACTCGGTTCTGTCACGCAAGTTCGCGCTTGTTCATCGCACGATACCTCGACCCGCCAATCGTTCATGCGCGGGGGCGACCCAACTGTGCCGGTCAGATCAGGAAAGAGCTGGTAAATGTAGTCGTGGATTTGACCCTCTTGCCATCTGCCCGGAAAATTTGCCGCAGGAACATCGGCATATCTGGTCACGACGTTTTCGGCCGCTGGCAATGGTTTATCAAACGCAGACGCCACACAGGGCGCCTGCGCAGTTGCCATCAGCGGATAAACCGCGGCCAAAAGCGAGGTCGCCATCCATCCACCTAGTGATGTCATTTTTCATCCCTCATCAGGGGGCCATCCGCCCGGAATGCGATAGATGCAAGTACGACAGCATTTGTGTTCGCTGTGTACGAGTCGTTCACCTCTCCGCCGTTTTCATAAATGCCTTCTGGCCATCCACGTTCCTTGTTTTCCATGGGAACAATCGCATCGACCAATTCGCTTGTGTAATCTGTGGCAAACAATGCATCCCACCCAAACGCGGCCTTGGTACTGAGTGTGCGACGACTGTCCGCGCGATCCCCTTGAAACGTCAGTACCGCCCATGGCTGCCCACCACCCCAAACTGACGCATAGGCAAAGTATGGCTCAACGGTAATGTGCCCTTCGCTCACGGCAGTCAGGATTCCGGTCTTGCGATAGCGCAATTCCTGCGCCCGATAGACAGCCGTACCAAACAAACGTGATCGGGTGTCAAAGCCGAATTCCAATCCGTCGAAGAGATAAGGCTCGCTTGTGGTCAATGCCGGCACTTTATTGCGGTTCAAACGCGTGTCGACCGGGATTGGCACGCCTTCAACATCCTTGACCATCAGATTGCTCCGCACTTCCAATGCCATGGATGCGTCATACCCCAACAGCATCATCGCCTTGGCGGCGTATTGTTCGTATCCGACGCGGCCCTCTTGATTTTCGCGCACAACTCCATCGGAAACATTCGTACCAATCAATTCGCCTTCGCGTACGACGCGGTCCAGATCCCAAAGGTCGAACAGATCTTCAACTGCCGTCGCCTGTTCAGGATAGTTATGTTGCACAATGACCAAAGCGGCGACAACGCGCGCAACATCCAGCGCTGACCAGCCCAAGCCAATCGTGGTAGGGTTGTTGCCATAATCGACCATCTGAAGACTGCGAGTGTCGTACGCCTTGTTGGGCAGACTGTCTTCGAACAAAACCATTTGGCCAAGGCTTTCGATGACCTTCGCGATCCGTTGCGCCGCTTCATCGCGGCTCACAATCGCCAGACGTTCCGCCGATACCGTCGCGATCAAATAGGACCCTGTTTCCCACATAGTGGTCGATGGATACTTGTCGGCCGAACCGGCCAGCCCTGTCACGGGATCAGTATTGTTTTCGAAATAGCGCCATGCGGTGCGGGCATAGTCCAGATACTCGGGCGTCACCGACCCCGTTATTGCCAGAGGCAGAGGGACCATTTCATCAAACCGTGACATGGGGTCTTCTTCGCGCGGCATGAGTGACACCTTTTCAAGCCCATCAAGGTAAACGACCAGCGCGAAACCACAAATCAGCGCAAGAACAAAGATGATATGACCTCTTGCCCGGGCCAAGTTTGTCTTAAAGTCCATCTTCGTTTTCCTTTCCGTCGATTTCGCCGGGCTGCCACATCGCCGCGAAGATAATGCCTGACATTGCCAGACAGTTGTTCAAGCCCCAAAGAATGTTCGTAACCACACCCGTTAGGGAATGGGGCGTGTCCATATCGGCCGAAAGCGCCACGACAGCCCAAACCGACGACAGAAGCGTCAGAACAACAATTCCGATTTGCGGCCGCACAAGGTTTAAAAACTGACCTGACTGGCGGTCTTTCGGTGTCACCGGAAAGGAAATTTTCTTTCCGCGCAGAACAGTTCCAATAGCCCGCAGACCTACAGGAAAAAAGGCGAGATAACTGGATTTACTGGCGTACCCTGCGACCCCCCAAGTCCCTAACATCATGGCCAATTCCAAGGTAATCAGAAATGGAACAATGTGAAGGAAAAAGGTCGTGCTATAGGCCGAGACCGGCGACAGGCCTGTACCCAAATACAAGATCGGCGCAATCAGGAAAATGAAGTTCCAAATCGACCCCAAGTAAGACCAGAAGGTCGAACCATACATCATCCGCTGCGCAAAGGTCAGGCCGGGACGAAACAAAGGGTTGTCATTTATAAGAATATCAAGGCTGCCCCCAGCGTATTTGTAACGCTGAATTGTCCACGTGAGCAGATCCTGCGGTGATAGCATCTTGCTTTCAATCGTCGGATGAAGCACCGACTTCCACCCGCGTTCGCGGTCGGAATGCAGCACGATCGATGTGTAGATGTCCTCCGAAACATGGAACCGGTACGGGGTCAGGATTTCCGACACGACGGCCTCGGTGCGCATCGCTTCCATCAGTTCCGGCGCGACACGGTTTTCCTTGCTGGACAGGGTGATTTCTTCTTCAGATGCAATGACGCGTTCCTCAACGCTGGCTCCGAACGACCGCAACGCAGCCTCCATCACGGCCTCGCGGCGGTGGATCGACCCTGCCCCACAGCAAAAAGAAGCATTTGCCCAATTCCGGCGCCGTTGGATCACGTCATAAAACATCTGCGGGTCGTTGACGAAGGGATCTTCGCCCAAGTTCACTTTGCCAAAGACCGCCTCAATTCCGCATCCCAGCCGTTGGCCAATGGGGCCAAATTTCCGACCCAACCGCACAGGGAGACGCTCCCCTGCTGGCAGATCATAAAACCATTGCGGCGTCTGAACCCATGCCATCTTTGGATCGCGAAAGTGGCCAAGCGTCCGTTCCAGAATGGTTGGGAATGGCCTTGTGTCGGCATCGCAAATAACCATCAGATCGCCCGAAGTCTGCTCCATCGCGTTGCGCAGGTTCCCGGCTTTGAATCCTTCGTTTGTGGTGCGGCTGATGTAATTGACACCTTCTTCGTCACAAACCGCCCGCATTTCTGGTCGGCGTCCGTCATCAAGAATATGGATACGCACATCAATTGGATGTGGGTATCTGATAGCCTTGGAATCTATGATCCCGAGCCTGACCAGTTCCGGATCTTCATTGTAGGTTGCAAACAGAATATCGACCGCGATGGGCCGTCCCGCTTCGGGGCTGTTCGGAACGATATCTTCAATCAACGCCGGGGCGGGAATGTCGGGGATCGGTTGATCTTTCCACAAATTGTAGACGAACAGGATCAGCCCGATGAATGCCAGCGTTTCTGCCAACGCAAGCGCAACGGAAAACCACATTGCATCGTAGTTGAGCGAATGCATCCAGCGCCATGTTATATACCATGCACCGATGACCAAACTCAGCGTTGCTGTGAATTGCCAAAGTGCTTCGCGCCAAGGCGAATAGGGAAGCGGTTCGGGTGGCTGCCGGTCTTCAAACGCGTTAAAATAGTCATCCATGACGTTATTTTGCTCCCGGCACGACTGAGCTGCGCCGCCATTCCCACGGCGCCGGGCCCAAGCCAATGGTCCAAGCCGTTGCCTTCAGTTTTCCGATACCTATCGCCAGCAAGAACGATCCGGGCAATGCAAATGCGTAGCGGGACGTCACGATCAGCCATGGGTCCATCATTTTTGACAAACCGGTTGTCACGACAAACACGTCGTAAACATCGATCACGAGGGGATGCACCAGATAGACACCGAACGTGTATTTCGCCAGCAGGCTCCAGCGCGGTGACCAGTTGCGGTACTGACCGCCCATGAACAAGCAAAACATCAGGAGAGGCATCAGAAAATGCCCATAGAAATCCCATCCACCCCGGACGCCCCAATGGCCAGTGAACAGGGCGACCCCGAAGAACGGCAGGGTGGCGATGTACGCCATCGCAGCAAAGTAGAAGCCGCCTTTGCGGATTAACTTGGACTCACCGCGCGGGATCCCGTCTTTCCAAAGGCTATAGAGCGCGAAGGCCGCCAACCCGTAGCCGACATAGCCCATCACCTTGGTAAAGCGGACGAGGTAATCGCGCAGCAGCGGATCGAGGCCAAGGCTCCAGATATATGCCTGAATATGGTTCATCGCACCCAAGGTTGCAAAAAGCGCAATTCCTAGAATGGGGTAGCGCGTTCCAAGCCGCATAACGGGGAAGAACATGAACAACGCAAACAGTGTGGGAAGGAAGTGCATGTGATACTGCGACTTGCCCAGTACAAAGTAGCTGACCCACATCTTCCAATCCGAGAGTTGCCCCCAGATATACGGCGCATAATTGAATGCATCCGCTTTCAGCAATCGGAAGAACGCATAAAATACTGTCCAGACCGCGAAGGGGACCAAGAGGCGGCGGGCCTGTTCGCCCAAGGCCGGGAAATACCCCGGCCGGTGACGGTCGACGCGCATCGCCATCAGGAACAACGAGAACATGAAGAACATCTCAGAGCCGGAAAACTCGGCCACCGAGCGCAGGAAAACCGGGACGAAACGCTCGCCCGTTGTTGCGTCGGGAAAGATGCCCCCTGAAAAATCCGTTGTACTATGGATCAGCACCACGCCCAGAGCGGCGCAAACACGGTTTGCATCAAACCAGACCAGACGGGGTTTTTCTGCTGCGCTCACTGGAAGGTTACCTGTGCACGGCACGATTGGGGCAGAATGATGACAGGTTCTGGAAGCGGTAGGTTATGCTCTTCCGGGCGGCAATCCGTCGCTGCAATGCCAGTCTCTTCCGGGATTGGGCGGCAATATTTGAACTCTGACAAAGGAACAGTTGGTTCTATTTCAGGCAGGTTCTGACAATCGCAACACGCAACTTCTTGGATCAACGGGGTTGGCAAGCACTTCAGTTCACGCACATCGGTTTCCGAATACGCCATGTCCCAGACCTGGGTATTTTTGTTCCGAAGTTGCAAGATCGGACCTTGGGCTTTGTAAAGAAGCCCCGCCAATATGATGCCGTTATTGTTCGCCGTCTGAAGCGGGATAAACCCGTTGCCATTTTCGTACACGCCTTCGTAGAAACCACTATCGGCAGTGGATAGGTCGGCCACCGATTCAAACAAAAGGTCGGTGTACGGGGTATCCCACAAGGCCCACATGCCGATAGCCGCTTTTGCGGCTACCGCGGCCCGGTCGGGCTGATAGACGCCGCTTGGGTCAAGAGTATTCCATGAATACCCATCCGCAAAGATCGAGTCATAGACGAAGTATGGTTTGCCATCGACCTGATGCTCTGAGCGTGCGGTCATGATGCCGGTTTGCTCAAATCGGTACTGCTGAACCAGATAAATCCGCTGGGCGAATTCTGCTCGCCACCCGTGGCTGGCAACGCCTGGGCGCACACGCGGATCGTTTGGAAGGTTCCAGCCCAACTCCAAACCATCAAGAAGATAGCTTTCGGTCAAAACATAGTTCTGGTTGTGAAAGATGCGGGGATCGCGGCCGTCATAGGGTACATCAACGCCATAGATGCGCGTATAAGCCATCGGCTCCGGCGCAAGCGCTTTTTCGACGTCAAAACCCCAAAGAGCAAAACCTTTCGCCGCGTACTCTTCGTAACCCAGCCTGCCCTCCTGAACATAACGGGTTTCGCCGTTTCCGCCCAGAATTGTACCGAAAAGCCGCCCGTCTTCGTTGACCATTTTGCAGAAATTCCACCGCAATGGCACGCTGTCGACGGCGTTTGCCAAATAGGGATAGCGTTCTTTGATGATCTTCAGCCAAACCATGAAGCGACCGATGTCCAACACCGAAAAACCGACCTCGCCGGGTTTGTTCGCGTAGTTCACCTTTTCCCCGGTTTGTGTGTTGTAAACTTTGTTAGGCGCTTCGCCCCGAAAAAGGTCCAGATTGCGCATCGTCTTGATCAGCAATGTGGCGCGGCGGTCGAATTCGCGTTTATCGATAATGCCCAATTCACGTGCAGCGACCAACGCACT
Source organism: Meridianimarinicoccus aquatilis (assembly GCF_004358675.1). Lineage (GTDB taxonomy): Bacteria > Pseudomonadota > Alphaproteobacteria > Rhodobacterales > Rhodobacteraceae > Meridianimarinicoccus > Meridianimarinicoccus aquatilis. The sequence goes on from NZ_SMZO01000008.1 coordinate 42,593, forward strand.
CATATATGACGCCGTATCCCACAGGGTTGTGGACGGATAGGAGCCCACGGCGTTGACAAGCCCCGTCTCAGGCTGGAACCGTTTCACGAAATATTGCCACGCCGTTTCGGCCATGGCCATTTCCCGATCTGTTAATGGGCCATGTCGTCCGAAATGGGTGCCGACCAGATTATCCGAGGTTGGCGAGATCGGTTCAGACGGCAAGTCATTATCTATCAACAGCTCTGACAGAGCCGGCAAACTGATCGGGGCGTTCGGGTTCGGAGCTTCTTGGGCATCGGCGCCATTCAAGACCCCGGCTAGAAAATACGTTCCGACACCAAGAACCAGCGTTCTTAGAATGCTTTCATGTCTCATGTATCTACTCCCGAAGATAAGTGCGGCTCGTTCATTTCCGTTTTTTGAAAACGAGATTTCAATTGGACACAAAGTCCCGACACTTGCTGCAACACGTCTGCAATGTCCGGGTCGTTTGGTTTTGGTGGTTTGTCTGCTGTTTCCAGTGCGCGCGCCTTTTCTGCCAAAACGGGACATCCAAACAGGCGGGCTATGCCAACAATGGAATGAAAGGATCCTTCGAGCGCAGCATCGTCTTCTGCTGTCCCAGTGCAAAACGCTTCGATGACTGCGATGTGGCGATCCAAGTCGCTTGCGCCTGCTCCAAGCATATCCGGGACGGCCTCTTCACCTAGGTTCGCCGCCAGCTCTTCAATCGCGGCTTGTAGCGATTGAATCTCGTCAAACGTATCGCCGCCGTGATTTGGATCAATTGCACCAGTCTCTGGCTCCGATGGAGGCAAAGTCGCGTCAGAGGCAGCCTTTAAGGTCTGCCAGCGCACAAGCGTGTCTCTCAGCACGGCGCGTGAGACAGGCTTGGTCAGTATGTCATTGAATCCAGCCTGCACGCACTTGGCTTTCTCATCAGGACCGGCATGCGCAGTCAGCGCCAGAATTGGAATATCGGCATAATCACCGCCAAGCGCCCGAATACGCCGCGTCGCTTCCAGCCCATCAAGAACGGGCATGGAAATATCCATAAGGATCACATCGTAATGCTTGGTTTCCGCTGCGCTTACAGCTTCTTGGCCGTTTTCGACAAAATCGCCGCTTTGCCCCAGGATCTCCAGCATTGACTCGGCAACGACAAGATTGATCGAGTTGTCATCTGCCACCAAAATTCGCATGGGCGCGAGGTATGCCTCAGCCTCGGTGGCTTGATCGACATTTGCATGTTCCGCGAGCTTAACGGGCAATTCCAAACTAAATGTGGAACCTACGTTAACTTTGCTTTCAAAACTGAGCGTCCCCCCTAACAACTTGGCAAGGCTTTGACTGATGGACAGGCCAAGCCCGGTGCCCCCGAAACGCCGCGTGTATGACGCATCAAGTTGATTGAAGCTCTCGAATACCTGATCGTGCTTTTCCATGGGAATCCCGATCCCGGTATCAGAAACGGAAAAGCGCAGCCGGATTTTTTCGCCTTGTTGCTCGGAGACCGCTGCAACAGACAGGCGAACACCGCCTTTCAGAGTGAACTTCACAGCATTTCCGACGAGGTTCACAAGGATCTGACGCAATCGCCCTTCATCGCTGTTCACCCACTCCGGCACGTTATTGTCGATGTCATAGGTCAAGCTAAGACCTTTGGCGTGGGCATTTTGCGAGTGAAGTTTCACGACACTTTCAACCAACACCGCCAGCTCAAACGGTTCAGGTTGTATATCCAACCGACCAGCTTCGATCTTCGACATGTCCAAAATGTCGTTGAGAATGGTCATCAGAGAATTTGCGCTCGACATGGCTACGTCGACATTCGTCTGTTGGCTTTTGGTCAGCTCCGTATTTTCCAGCGCCGCCAGCATACCCATCACACCATTCATTGGGGTGCGCAGTTCGTGGCTTGCTATGGCAAGGAACTGACTTTTGGCTTCATTTGCGCGTTCGGCTTCTTCCAATGCAGCGCGCAAAGCCTGTTCGCGTTTCACATCATTTGTAATATCACGCAACGCTCCGGTTAAGGAATCAGGCGCGCCGTTTTCATCAAACGACACTTCAACCGTGCCGCGCACAACCAACAAGCCACCGTCCGTCACAACAAACTTGGTATCAAATTCTTGCCTTCTTCGGCTCAGCGGCTCGCCGGGCTGGATAAGCTCCGCCATCATGCTGGTAATGCGATCAACTTCATCTGGATGAACGATTTCTTCCAGAGACATCGGTTTACTCGTCGGATCAAGGCCAAGCATTTGGTACAGTTCTTTTGACCAGACCCGTTGCCCCGTTTTGATGTTGCGCCGAAAACTGCCAAGGTTCGTAATCCGTTGCGCCGCAGCTAGGCGGCGTTCGCTCTCGCTGGACGCGCGTTTAGCTGTCTCCTCTGCGGTAACATCCCGTACGGTCGAGACCATCAAAAGCGGCTCGCCCGCCGCGTTTGCCAGCAATTCGGATTGCGACTCGAGTTCTAAGATGGCGCCATCGCTCCGATATGCGCGATATCTCACAAAGCGTGGTTCAGGCTTGCCACTGACCGCTGACCGGGCCAAGGCTTCCTTCTCGCTGGCAACAACCTTGGGCACATCTTCCGGCACCAACAATTGCTGAAAACGCTCTCCGTCCATTTGGCCATCTGGTTCCAGACCATAAATGCGCGCGAATTCGTCGGACCAAGTAACAAGATCCTTTTCAAAATCCCAACGTACCGTACCGATATGGGCGATGCGGTGCGCCTCGGCCAATTCTGTCACAGCGGTTTGCAATGTGTCCCATGTCCGGCTCAATTCGCGCCGTTGAAACCAAAGCGTCGCAAGAGTTATCATCCCCAGAACTAGAAGAAAAAGAGCGAAACGTTGCCCAAGCACGCTTAACTCTTCGATCCGGGTCCGTTCCATCGAAGCGACACGCCCGAGTCTGTGCATCGCATCAAGGACATAGCGATCAAGGTTCGCACCCTCCGTTTGGACGGTGCGGGCCAAATTGGTAAACCCGAGATCTACTTGCTCGCTTGACCCTTCAATTGCGTCCAGCCGACTTTCAAGAAATCGCTCCAAACGGATTAGATCTTCGGCCCGCGACGGCAAGTTTTCGGTCGCCCCAGGATAGGCAAGAACGACACGAACCCTGTGAAGCAAGAGTTGGCTGCGTTCTCTCAACGGCGTGTCAGCTGCAGGTGTGCCTTCAAGCCTGTCGCTTGCGGCGGCCCGCGCATCGTCGAGCGCCAGATGAAGCGAGAACAATTCACTGCGCAAGGCAGACGCATTCACCGTATCAAGATTGTTTTTCAACAAGATCGGAGCCACGGCCAAGGCTGAAATTACACCCAGAACGACAATGGCGACCCCAATGGTGATAACCTGACCTCGCCATCCATGCCGCATCTCATTGGGTTTCACTTCTCCAACTCCGTCGAATTCGAGAAACGCAAAAACAAGCGGTTGATGCCGTTTTCGGAAGCGTATTCCAGACTGTCGGCGCATGCCTTAATGAGAGCAATCCCTCGTCCGGACTCTGCAAATTGGTCCAAGTCGTCCAGATCGCTGATGTTCGCAATCAATTCAGGCGGCACCGGTGTTCCCGTTTCGCTTATGACCACGACCAGACCGTCGTCTTTTGGCTGCAAATCGATCGCGACACTTTCGTCTTCTCGTCCGATCATCCCATGACGTACGACATTGGTCAGCGCCTCAGAGATCGCAATTTCGAAGGCAACCACCCGGTCCGGGTCCAGCACTGTTTCCGCAATGGCCTTCAGCTGCAACACCATCGGATCGACGTCGTCGATTTTGGCCGCCATACTGAAGGTCATTGGTTTCATCCCTGCCCTTGCAATGTCTTTAGCGCGTCCGCGACGTTTGGATATGTGGCGAACACACGATCCATCCGAGTGATGCGGAACATTTGCGCGACACTGTCGGACGGCGCGCACACAACGATCTCGCCCCGGTTGCCGACTTTTTTGAGCACGCCCACAAGCGCGCCCAGCCCCGAGGAGTCAACAAATGTGACTTTTGACAAATCGATGATCAGTCGATCATGGCCACCGTCAACAAGTTTTGAAACCTCTGACTTGAAGTCACCTGCAGTGGCCGCTGTCAGTCGCTCGGTCCCTGGCACAACGACGCAGATGCCATTTTGATGGATGTCCGATTGGATCATTTGCTGGAACTCCTTTCGAGAGTAAATACTGTCAAATCGTCTTCAAGCGGGTCGCCGCTGCGCCACTTTGTAAGAGCCTCAGTGACGACTTTGGGAACCTGGGCCACGTCATCTTTGGCCACGCCCGCAATTAACTGCATCAGTCTGTCTTCACCGAACGGGGTGCCATCCGCGTTTTCAGCTTCTGTCGCTCCGTCGGAATACACAACAAGCGTGGCACCCGGCTCAAACTGCACTGTGCCATTTTCATATTCCAAATCCGGAAGCAAAGCGACTGGGAACCCGCCGTCCCCAATGGCTGTCACGCCCTGATCAGAAGCGATCATGAACGGCGACGGCGCCCCAGCTTGGCAATAGGTCAACGTCCCGGTTCGCTGGTCCAATACGCCGCAGAACATTGTGAAATAGTCGGATCCTTCATCGCTGTAAAATCGCGCGTTGAGTTCCCGAACAAGCGCAGCCGGATCATGCTCGCCTGAAGGCGTCAAAGCATAATTGGCAAAGAAGTCGGCGGATACCAGATGCCCTATCGCAACCGACAAAAGCGCGGCATGAACCCCGTGTCCGGCTACATCGACGGCATAGATACCGACGGCTTCATGGTTCAAATCAAAGCAGCCATACATATCACCCGACACATACGTAGATGGCACAAAGGACGACGTAAAACGGCAGCCTTGGATTTCTATCCGTGGGTCTGGCAACAACCTGCGTTGTGCATCGGCTGCGGCATGAAGGTCCGCCTCAATCCGCTCCTTGGCTTCGTTCAGGATACGGTTACGTTCTGATAGGGCTTCCTCGTGTTGAACCAAACGCGCAGCAGCTTTGATCCGCACGGTTAGCACCGCCGCATCAAGCGGCTTTTGCATGAAGTCATCCACACCGGCTTCTAGGGCAAGCCGGCGGTCTGCTCCCTGATCCCTGCCCGTGACCATAACGATGTGAACGTAATAGCCAAGGTCAAGCGCGCGCACTTGCTGCGTCAATTGATGCCCATCCAAGCCGGGCATCTTGAGATCGCACACAAGGATGGGTGCTTTTGAGTCTTGTATCAATTTAAGCGCTACATCGCCATCTTCGGCCTCTAGCGGGGTATGGCCAAGCCGCTTTAGAACGGTCGATGTGAAAATTCGCTGCGAAGCATCGTCGTCGGCCACAACAATTAACACGATGTCTCCTCTCAGCTATGGTGTGCCTTCAAGAACGGCAGGGTTTGATAGCAGGATGTATCTCGCCCGCTAACCTGCCTTCCATTGATAAGCAAACCACCTCTTTTCTATATGATATACCTCAAGCTATCCACTTTTTGCGGCACGATGGGATCAAACTCATCGCACCAACCTTTCAACCTAGACGGATCGTGGCGAAAAAGCCACGCGAACTGACCTAACACGTAGAAATTGAGTTGATGCGGAGCGTCAAAACTACTTTTTTTGAGCCAAACACCTCGTTCCCAGCGATATTTTGTCAACGTCGAGTTACGGACCGACAGGCAATTGGCCCCGCGCCTCACAGCAGCGGCCATCTACTTCACACCCTTTATGAGAGTTTCCTTTTTCTGGGTGTAATTCCTGCACTGAGGCCGATCGCAACATCACGCGCAAAGGCGGCCTGTCATGCCATGCAAAGAACCGCGCCCGCCAGAGCAGGCGCAAATGTCACGAAACCGTTCTGTTCTAATGGCGTGGCAGACATTTCAGAATCTTGGCATTCTCAGGCACACGACCGAGTTGGCAGATATCACAGCTTGAGAAACCGAAAGTTCTACAACGCTTATTCTGCACAGGCGATGGTTGCCACCAATCTCACGAAAAGTCTGCCGATCCATTAAGGCGCTCAAGAGACGAGGCTCTTATGCGAACTCCTCCTCAGCCTGCGCAAAATGCTGAGTGTTGAGCCGGATAACAAGCGCAATCATAAGCAATTGGGCAAACACCGCGATGCCGGTCAGACTCCAATAGATAATGTCAAACTTTGCGATCAAGCCTGAAGCCACCAGACCTTTGTTTACAAAGAAATGAAGCATCACCGAGATGGCGACCCCAGGACACACCAGCGCATAGGATCCGGGTGAGATGGCGCTACCAAAGACGAAATCATCAAAATAGCGCTGTCGCAGCAGAACAAGTGTTCCCAGCATCAAAAACAGCATCTGCACAGTCAGCAATCGTGCCAGAAACACCATCGTTTCACCTGCGCTTGTGTGCACATCAAAGGTGGTGTGCAGCCCATGTTCCTGCCGCAAGAACATAATTCCCAGCACAGTAAGAATGGGAACGATCACCATCAGTGTCGGCCCGGCTTCTCGGGCCGTTCCGTAGTGCAGCATCGAATTAAAAGCGGTGACTGATGCAACAACAGTGTAAAGGATCGCAGCGAAGCCAAAGAACGTAGACAAGACCAGTGAGATGCCGACAACGGCACTCATGGTGCTCATCGCCGCTGGCGCCGCAAGGCCAACGGCCACCATCGCAAGGGCAAAAGCGGGCAACAATTGCGCAAACGAATTGTGTGCCGTGACATCGAACAATCCGCCCTTGGTCAGCACGCGCCCGAGGAAATCCCCGATCAGCCGAAGCGCCCAAACACCGATCGCCAGAAACGCGACCATGGCCGCTGGAAAGAGGAATTCAACGATCAACCACAAGCCCGGAACAAAGACCAATCCCAAGATAAACAGGGCATTGACTGTCATGGCCATCGCCAGCGGCGCCGCAAGCAAAGTAGTTTCGCCGTTCGAAGTGCGAAGCTTGGCATAAGCTTCAGTTTTACGGAAACCAGACAGCGCTTTCATATTCCAGAAAAGGGATTTTACATTCATGAAAGCGAAGATAGCGATTCCCAGCATTGCCACGACGACGGCGATTTGCAGTGACAGGGTATCGCCCATCAAGACGGTTTGCATATCTTCGAAAATTGGAACGGGCCTGCCGGGATGCGGCACCCAGAACATCAGATACATGAAGAACGTGACCGTCAGACCGCCTGCCCCCAATGAGGCCAAAAAATAGAGTGGCGAGTATTTTTCTGCGGGGCGTATGTCGGGTGCCAACATTGGTCTTTCTCCAAATATCGTGTCACGCGTGATGCAGTGACGAATTTTGACCCGCAACATATTCTTTTTTGTGAATTTGTATTTGACCCAGATCAACAAGCACGATCGAGCTGAAAAGCGAAAGATCGCGCAAAACAAGGGGCATTGTGCGCAACCCACTCAAACTTTCCAGTCAAAGAGACGTCCCCGCCCTAGCCTTGCTTCACACGCTCCGACTTGGGGTCATACATCGGTTTCAGCGAGGCTTCGGCCGATACCCGCCGTCCCGCGACTTCTATTTCATAAGATGACGCAAGCAATTCCGAAGCGGTTTCACCCTTGCACGGCAAATATCCAAGTCCAATCGCACCGCCCAGCGTATGCCCATAGCTTCCGGATGTCAGATGACCGACAATCTCTCCGTTCCGGAGTATTGGCTCTGCATGGTACAGAAGTGGCTCAGGATCTTTCAGCCGAAACTGAAGCAATCGGCGTTCCAGTCCGTTGTCGCGTTTACGTTGCACGGCATCACTGCCAATAAAGCTGGGTTTATCTTTGCTCACCGCAAAACCGAGCCCCGCTTCAAGGACATGATCTTCACAGGTGATGTCATGCCCGAAGTGTCGGAACGCCTTTTCTATCCTGCAACTGTCCATCATGTGCATCCCGCACAGTTTCGCGGCCATTGCTTCGCCTGCCGCATTGACCGTTTCAAACACGTGGCCTGCCATGTCAGAGGGCACGTAGATTTCCCAACCCAGTTCCCCGACATAGGTCACGCGATGAGCACGCGCCAAACCCATCCCGATTTCAATAACTTGCGCCGTGCCAAACGGGTTCGCGATGTTGCTGAAATCATTCGGCGACACGGCTTGCAGCAACTTTCGGCTGTTGGGCCCCATAATGGCCAGAACCGCTTCGCCAGCCGTCACATCGGTGATAACAACACGCTGGTCGCCCACATGGCGGCGCAACCACGTCTCGTCTGCCAATCGGGTCGCAGCAGGCGTCACAACTAAATATACGCTGTCCGATAGTCGCGTTATCGTTACATCCGCTTCGATCCCGCCGCGCGAATTCAAGAACTGAGTATAGACGATCTTGCCGACAGGCACCGACATATTGCCGCCCGCAACATGGTTCAAAAACGTCTCGGCATCCGCGCCCTCAACGCGCAACTTTCCGAACGACGACATATCATAAATACCGACGTTTTCTCGGACAGCTCGGTGTTCTTGCGCCCTGTTTTCAAACCAGTTTTGCCGCTTCCAAGTATAATTGTACGCGGCACTCTGCCCCTCGTTTGCGAACCAGTTTGCGCGCTCCCATCCGGCCAGTTCACCAAAAACCGCGCCCCGCGCTTTGAGATGTTCGTGAAACGGCGACCGGCGCACGCCGCGCGCGGTGGTCTTTTGCAAAAACGGAAAGTGATCGGCGTAAAGCAGACCCAGTGTTTCCTTTGAACGTTCAAAGAGATAGGTTTTATTGCCCTGAAATGGCTGCATCCGCGAGATGTCTACATCCCCAAGATCAATGGGCTTTTCGCCCTCATCCATCCAAGTGGCCAACGCCATACCAGCACCGCCAGCCGATTGAATCCCGATGGAGTTGAACCCGGCCGCAACCCATACATTGTCCATCTCAGGGGCAAGCCCAAGGTGATAGGCGTCATCCGGCGTGAAGCTTTCCGGACCATTGAAGAATGTCTGAATTCCCGTCTCTGCCAGGATCGGAAGGCGATTGACCGCCCATTCCAGGATCGGCTCAAAATGGTCAAAGTCCTCTGGCAGCTGATCAAATTCAAAACTCTCTGGGATACCGTCCATCCCCCAGGGCTTTGCCTTTGGTTCAAAAGCCCCCAACAGAATGCTACCCGCATCCTCTTTGTAGTAAGCGCATTCGTCGGGTACGCGCAGGACGGGCAGTTGGCTGAGCCCCGGTATCTTTTCTGACACGATGTAGAAATGTTCGCAGGCATGAAGCGGCACGTTGGTTCCCGCCATTTTGCCAACCTCGTGGCCCCACATCCCCGCGCAATTGACCACGTGATCACAGGCAATCGTGCCTCTGCCCTCTTCGCTTTGCCAATTGACGCCTGTCACCCGCCGACCATCACGGCGTAGATCGGTCACTTTCACCCTCTCGAAAATATCGGCGCCGCGCAGCTTCGCCCCCTTGGCAAGCGCCAAAGCAATATTCGACGGATCACCTTGGCCATCGAGGGGAAGATAAACGCCCCCCGTGACCCCGTCACAGTTCAGGTGCGGGTACTTTGCCTTAACCTCGTCCGGCGTGATCGGCTCCACCTCGACCCCAAAGGCTCGTGCCATGGACGCTTGGCGCAATAATTCTTCATGCCGCTCCGCAGTAAGCGCCGCCGTGATGGACCCAACACGCTTGAACCCCGTCGACATGCCGGTTTCGGCTTCAAGATTGCCGTAGAGTTCCTGACTGTATTTGGCCAAACGGGTCATGTTCTGTGACGCGCGTAGTTGTGCAATCAAGCCAGCCGCGTGCCAGGTTGTGCCGCTGCACATTTGCTTGCGTTCCAACAGAACGACGTCGTTCCAGCCCAATTTTGTAAGGTGATAGGCAACAGACGCGCCGATGACTCCGCCACCGATAATGACGACACGGGCATGAGGGGGAGGAATGCTCACAGGGTCATCCTTTTCAAAAATATAAGGTCAGGCTTTAAGGCGCGTGTTTTCGGGGTCCCAAAGCGGCTGGTGTGGTTGGACAGTGGCGTTGTATCGGGTGCCGAAGATTTCAACCTCAAGCGCAATGCCGGGAACGGCCAGATCGGCCTGCACCATGCCAAGCGCAATCGAAGCGCCCACACGATACCCCCATTCGCCCGACGTCGTTTCACCAACGATCTGATCTTCGTGCCAGATGTTGGACATGTAAGGCGCGTCGCAATCGCCAGCATCAACGATGAGCGTCACAAACCGCTTGCTCGGACCTGTCTGCGCCTCGGCTTCCAAGGCCGCCTTACCGGGAAAGTCCTGCCGCTTGTCAAACTTGATGAACCGCTCCAACCCGGCCTCAACAAGGGTGTAATCGGTCGAAAGATCGCCCTTCCAAGCGCGATAGCCCTTTTCGATCCGCAGCGCGTTCAGCGCAAACATCCCGAACGGGGTTGCGCCCGCCGACATCACCGCCTCAAAGATCGCCGGCATGTCTTCGAAAGATGCGTGGACTTCCCAACCCAATTCACCGGCGAAAGACGCACGCACCAACATGGCGGACCGCCCCGCAACTTTGGCCTGCTGATGGGTTAACCAGCCCAACGTCAGATCAGCCTCGGCGATCTGGTCGAATAGGTCGCGCGATGCCGGCCCACATACGATCAGGGTCGTGACATCGCGGGTGCAATCCTCAAGCATCAGCGCATCAGGCAGATCCCGGTTCAAAACGTCAAAATCGTGCCATTGCGCGCTGGCTGCCGTGATCAATGTGAACTGGTCTTCGCCGTGCCGCAGAACGGACATTTCTGTCAGAACGCGACCGCGGTCATTCGGGAAATACGCCAGCCCCATGCGTCCGATTTTTGGCAAGGCACCTGCGATCTTGCCGCGCAAATACTCTGCGGCCCCCGGCCCGGACAATTCGAACCGCGAAAACCCCGGAAGATCCAGAACCCCAACGCCATCGCGCACGGCTTCACATTCCTCCTTGATCCGTTGTTGCCAAGGGCCCTTTCGGGTCCATGTCTGGGTCGCGCTTTCAGATGTGTCGTCGCCGTCCTTTGCGAACCAGTTCGCTCGTTCCCAGCCATTGTAACTGCCCATTTGTCCGCCAAGCGTAACGATGCGGTCATGGACTGGCGACAGTTTGCGGTCGCGGGCGGCGGGCCACGCGTGGTGCGGAAAATGCATCGCATATTCGTGGCCATACACTTCCATGGCTTTGTCACGACAAAATGCTGGGTCGGTGTAGTCGGTGAAGCGGCGCGGATCACAGGCCCACATGTCCCATTCCGTTTGGCCTTCGGTGATCCATTCGGCCATCACCTTGCCTGCCCCGCCGCCCTGGGCGATCCCAAAGGTGAAGCTGTGTGCTTCAAAAGCGTTGGGCACACCGGGCATCGGGCCGATCATCGGGTGACCATCCGGCGCATATGGAATGGGGCCATTGATGTTTCGGGCAACGCCTTGGCTGCCCAGCAAGGGAACGCGCGCCATCGCGTCCTCTATGTACCATTCAAGCCGGTCCAGATCGTCGGGATAAAGCTGGAAACTGAAATCATCGGGCATGGGGTCGTCGTCGGTCAGCCAATGCGCCTTGCAGTTCCGTTCATACGGCCCAAGGTTAAGAGCACTCACATCCTGTCGCAGATAGTAAGAGCTGTCCACATCGCGCAAAATGGGAAGCTTGTGCCCCTGCGCTTTTGTCCATGCCTCAATCTCGGGAATGGCTTCGGTCAGGAAATACTGGTGCGACATGACTGTGGCCGGAACGGGCCGCCCCCCAAAAGGTACGAACCAATCGCCCACACGCGGCGCATAGTAGCCTGCCGCATTGACCACGACGTCACAGCGAATATCGCCCTTTTCCGTATGAACGACCCACTCGCCATTGTCGCGGGAAACCCCGGTGGCCGGAGTGAAACGCGCAATTTCCGCTCCCAAGGCCCGCGCGCCCTTGGCCAGTGCCTGCGTGAGTTGCGACGGATCCATATCGCCGTCCATCGGGTCCCAAAGACCGCCTGCCAAATCATGCGTTTCCATGAACGGATGATACTCTTGCAACTCGGACGGGGTGCAGATCTTCAGATCCATGCCCTGATGCCGTCCCATCCCGGCGACCCGTTCAAATTCGCGCATCCGTTCGGCGCTGTGGGCAAGGCGCACGGACCCGGTGACATTGTAGTTCATGGGGTAGTCGACCTTCTCGGCCAGTCCGCGATAGAGAGCGAGGGAATACCGCTGCATGTTCATGACGGCCCATGACCCGGAAAAGCTTGGGCAGTTGCCAGCCGCATGCCAGGTCGATCCGGCTGTCAGTTCATTCTTTTCCAAAAGAACGCAGTCGGTCCACCCGGCCAGCGCCAGATGATACAGTGTTGAAACGCCAACGACCCCGCCGCCAATGATGACCACACGTGCTGTGTCAGGTAGGGACATAAAAAGGCTCCTCAGTAAACAGGGGGGGAAATGATCCAGATTGCGATGGCAGGAACGGCATAGGGATTGGCCCATCGGTAACTTTGACCGCGCACCCGAAAGCTGTCGCCCGCACCCACCGTGAAACGGTCTTCATCAAGCCAGATGTCCAGTTTTCCAGACGCGATCCAGGCGAGTTCCTGCGTCGCGCGTGACAGCATCTCTGTGCGCTGAGCACCCGGCTCAAAGGTCGAATGAATAACCTCGAAACTGTCGGTCAGATCGGGCGACAACAGCGTTTCGGTCAAACCACTTTCCCGCTCGCCAATGACCCGGCGCCGGTTCTTGCGCACGATACGCCCTTGCTCAGCCTCGGGCGCGTCTGCCTGCCCGAAGAACAAGGAAATCGGGACCTCAAAGGCCGCGGCAAAACCTTCGAGATCGGACATGGTCGGCGTTGAAATGTCTCGCTCGACTTGGCTAAGCCAGCCGACAGACCGCCCAAGCCGCTCTGCCAGTTGCCCAAGCGTCATCTTTCGCGTCGTGCGCAAAGCCCGAAGGTCACTGCCAAGAGAACTGAGGGACTGCGTCACGCGAAAGCCTTCATGAATATTTCAATCCATTTTTCACCGCCCGCCCGTGAAAAAGTCAAACTATTTTTCACGGACGCGGATTTTTCGCCACTGGATTAAAGGTAATTTTGTCATGCGTCAGCCGCACCGCATGTTTTCCATGCACTTTCAGGACCGCAGCAATCGGCCATGCGGGAACTGTGCTTGCGTCTTGGGGCCCTGCCAGACTATCTCCCGCCATCCCTCGCATCAGCGATCCCTCCTTGCAAAACGGCGTATTCCTCATGAACCCTACGTACCTCGTCACCCATTCCGGCGGCTTTCACGCCGACGAAGTGCTTTCCAGTGTTATTCTCACGCGCCTGTTTCCCGATGCAGAAATTGTACGCAGTCGCGCGCCCGAGTGGATTACACCGGCCGAAGATCGGATTATCTATGATGTTGGCGGGGCATATGATGCTGACCGGATGATTTTTGATCATCACCAACGCGGTGCACCAACCCGCGACGACGGCGACCCATACAGTTCGTTTGGTTTGATCTGGAAACACTTTGGCGAGGCATATTTGCGGGCTTCCGATGTTCCTCAGGCCGATATTGCCCAAGTGCACAACTCTTTCGATGGCAGCTTTGTCTTGCCTGTGGACCTTGTCGACAATGGCAAGCTCAGCCCCTCCGAAGCCGGGCCCCTGTCGTCTCTGACCCTGCCCGGCTTGATTGAAACCTTGAAACCGGTTTTTGACAATAAAGACCCGGATGCGGAACTGACCGCATTTCACACCGCCGTTGGCATTGCCCGCAGCTTCGTCGAAGCCCGTGTCGCGCGCAGTGCCGCAAAACTGCGCGCCGAGGCTTTGGTTCATGAGGCCATTCAGACCACGGGCACCGGGCGCGTTCTTGAATTGCCAATGGGCATGCCATTCCGCCCGGCAGTGGTCAAAGCCGGCGCCGATCACCTCCTGTTCGTCATCACCCCGCGCGACAAGGACTGGATGCTTGGCGGGATCCGTAAATTCGACGAAGGGTTTGAGCAACGCGCAGACCTTCCCGCGCACTGGGCCGGATTGACGGGCTCAGACTTGGAAAACGCGTCTGGCGTCAAAGGGGCCGTATTTTGCCATAACGGCCGCTTCATAGCTGCGGCACAGACCCGCGATGCCATTCTGGCGATGGCCAAACTCGCTGTTGAAAGCGCTGAGCAGGACGAGAAGACAACGAAAGCCGCTCAGCTTCGTTGAACGGGCGTACGGCTCGGCAATTGACGCATGCCGAGCGCGGGCGGAACGTTGCAGGCAAAGTCAAATGTCAGGCAGATCGGTTGTTGTGTTTTCAACCTCGTCCGCGTGGATCACGCGGTCGCGGCTGCAAAGGGCGCACCCAACAACACCCCAACCTACGGCATGCGCGTTTAGAAACCGCGCCAGAGATAGCATTCTGTTCTGAGTGTGGTTCTTCGCGCGCCATAATCTGCTTCTACGTTAAAACAGATTTAGCTGGTTGCCGCCTGCAACTTGAACTTTGACAAAAACGGGCCGCAAGCTGCGATGATATAAAGACCCGCAAAACAAGGATCCAGCTTTGGCGCGTTGCTTTCCGATCAAAACGAGCCTTCGGGCCCAGCCATTTTCAGCAAGACCCGCGCTATGACTGAATGCATCATCGAAGCTGGCACCATCTTGTGTGGTCGCGGCGCATCGGGCGAAGCTGAATTGCGACATGACGCCAGTATCCACGTCAAAGACGGAGTGATCGCGCAGATCGGCCCACAGGCCTGCCTCACAAAAGGCAAAGGGTCCCTGCCCCGGTTCGGCGGCAGCAACATGATCGCCATTCCCGGTTTGGTGAACAGCCACCACCATTTCGGAATTACGCCCTTGATGGGCGGCATTCCTTTCGCGCCACTCGAACTTTGGCTGCCTCGCTTTCGTGCAATGCGCCAGATCGGGCCGCGACTGGACACGCTGTATTCCGCGATTGAAATGCTCGAAAGCGGCACGACCACTGTGCATCACATCCATTCCGGGTTGGTAGGTGGGCACGAACAATGGATGGACACGACCGATACGGTCTTGGGCGCTTATGGCGACATTGGGATGCGCGCCGGGTACTCGTTCATGATGCGGGACCAGAATGTGTTCGGCTATGGGCCAGACGCAGATTTGCTTGCACGACTGGAAGGGCCGCTGCGTGACTGGGTGATCGAACACCTGTCCGCCAGCAAGACTCCACCCCAAGACTACATGGCTTTCTTTCGCGAGATGCGGACAAGGTGGCACCAGCGCGAGCCAAACCGGGTCAGGATGAACCTTGCCCCGGCAAACTTGCACTGGTGCAGCGATGACAGCCTGCAGATGATGTTCGAAACAGCGCGGGATGTCGGTGCAAACCTTCATATGCACTTGGTAGAAACTGAAAGGCAGGCCCATTTCGCACAAGAGAAATTCGGGTGTTCGGCAGTGGAACATTTGCGTCGGTTGGGCTGTTTGGGTCCTGACCTCACCATTGGCCATGGCAATTGGACCAGCGCCCGCGATCTGGAGATTTTGGCCGATTGCGCGTGTTCTGTCTGTCACAACGCAAGTTCGGGTTTGCGCCTTGGCAGCGGCATTGCGCCGGTCAATGCAATGGTTGCCCAAGGCATTCCCGTGGCTTTGGGCATCGATCAATCGAATATCTTTGACGATCGCGACATGACTGCCGAAATGAAGCTTGTTTGGGCGCTCCATCGTGACACTGGACTGTTCAATGACCGTCTTAGTGCCGCACAAATCCTTCAATCAGCAACTGAGCATGGGGCCGCAAGCGTCGGATACAAAGGCGAAACTGGCCGTCTTGAACCGGGAATGAAGGCAGATATCGTGTTGATTGACAAAGCCAAGATGGAACGGCCTTTTGTAGATCCACGCACGCCTGTGGCCGATACCCTGCTGCATCGACTTACGAAATCGGCGATAAAACAAGTGTTCGTTGAGGGCGATATGGTCGTTGACGACGGCAAGGTGACCAAGATCAATCGCGCGGCGGTCATGGCGGAAATCCATGACGCGCTATCTGCACCAGAAACACCGCGAGAGGCGCATGCCCGCGCAATGGTCGACGCTCTTGTGCCCCATCTTGAACAAGATCTTCGCCGTGCTGGTCACGATGCCCGGCATCGCCCCTATCGTTTCAATGCACAGCCAACGGAATAGGACCATTGATGCGCACGTCTCTCGACAGGACTGACACGGACATTGAGCAATCTCAGGCAGCCCTTTTTCGGTCTCTTCCCTATTTCCAGCTTCAAGTGTGCGGGGCCGTTTCACGATGAGTGGACAAACAAAAGTCATCAGTCCGCATCCGTTGGCAACCCAGGCTGGGCAAACCGTTCTGGCCGCAGGCGGAACGGCCGCCGATGCTGCGGTGGCGGTAAATGCCGTTCTTGCCGTCGTTTATCCACATTTCTGCGGATTTGGCGGGGATGCCGTTTGGATGCTGGCGGATCACAGCGGGAACGCGGCGTGTTTGATGGGAATTGGCCAAGCAATTGAGGCCGCGCCAATTGGCGAGGCAATTCCTACCCGTGGCCCCGGATCCGTTTTGACGACTGCCGCTGCGGTCGACAGTTGGGAGCATGCACTGCGGCATTGGCCAAGCCCAATCGGTCTGGACGACTTGCTCGGCCCGGCGATCACGCTTGCCGAAACCGGATTTTCCGTGTCTGCATCGCAAGCCCATTGGCAGAGTTTCCGGGCGGGGCAAACGGCAGAATGGACAGGATTTGATGCGCTATTTCGGCCCGGCGGGACCGACCCGAACGCAGGCGATACGTTCACGAACCCGCACTTGGCCGAAAGCCTGAAATGTTTGACCAACGATGGGTTGCGCAGTTTCTATGACGGTCGCTTGGCGCATCAGATCATCGATGGTTTAAACGCGGCTGGCGTACCCATGTCGCTGGCCGATCTTGCCGCCACCCGAACGCGGGACGAAATGCCGCTCAGGCATGACTATCGCGGGATGACATTGCTGGCCCCGCCCCCTCCAACGCAGGGGATAACGACATTGCAAATCATGGGGATTTTGGAAAACTTCGACCTTTCAAGCCTTCAAGAAGGCAGCGATGAACATCTGCACCTTGTTGTCGAAGCCGTCAAACGGGCGTTTCAAGATCGCGAGGCGCTTTCCGATCCGGATTTTTGCGACCCACAGATCGCGCACAAGCTGAATGATACCTATCTTGCCGCACGTGCCCTGGAAATCGGCCCCGAGGCCATGCCGTGGCCGGATCGCTTTCGGCCGGCAGATACCGTTTACTTTGCGGTTGTCGACGCGGAAGGCCGCTGTGCAAGCGTGCTGCAAAGCACATATTTTGACTGGGGAAGCGGGGTCGTGGCAGGGCAAACCGGAATTTTGTGGCAAAATCGCGGTGCTGCTTTTCAATCGGACCCGGAACATCCAAACGCGATCCGCCCCGGCAAACGCCCCTTTTATACGCTCAACCCCGGCATCGCTTTGGAAGGTGGCAAACCAAGCCTTCTTTACGGCACTCAAGGTGCCGATGGGCAGCCTCAGACTTTGGCGATGATCTTGACGCGTTTGATTGATTATCAACGAACCGCGAGCGAGGCTCTTGATGGTGGCCGGTTCCTGTTGGGCCGTACATTTTCTGACAGCAATGACACCCTGAAATTGGAATCCCACTTGGGGAACGACGTGATCGCATCGCTGGCCAATCGGGGGCACGACGTGGCTACAATTCCCGCCCACAGCCCGCTCGCCGGACAAGCCGGGGTGATCCGGATCATGTCGGACGGAAGCATCGACGGCGCGCACGACCCCCGGGGCGGTTAGACCACGACTGCACCGATACCAGTGCATAGATGATGTAATCGACGCAGCGAACCCAGTTCTGGCAGGTAGTCTTCGGACGGTGAAAACGTCCGACGGGTCGCGACAAGGTGGGTCGTAGTCTCGACGACATCTGTGCGTGGTACGCCGGTCAGCCCTTTTGTGCGCTGGCTCTGTCGGTCAAACGCAGCATTGATTTCGAAGAATTGTTATCGTTATCATCAACACCACGCAAATGTAGTACAATGTCTGACGCAGCGTGGTAGCTATCTGATGCTCGCGGCCTGCACCTATCCCTAAGTTGAAAGACCGATCATGAAAGTTGTCGTCGCCCACGCCGCAAAGGACCTGCGTATTGAAACACGTGAGGTCCCGGAGTTGGGGGCCGGTCAGGTCTTGGTAAAAATGGCCGCCGGCGGCATTTGCGGATCTGACTTGCACTATTACAATCACGGCGGCTTCGGCACCGTTCGGTTGAAAGAGCCCATGATCCTTGGCCACGAGGTTTCAGGCCATGTCGAAGCCGTCGGGGACGGAGTGGCCAAGCCGCAGATCGGGACGTTGGTCGCAGTTTCCCCGTCTCGCCCGTGTGGCGCCTGCGAATATTGTGCCGAAGGGCTACAAAACCATTGCATGAACATGCGATTTTATGGGTCTGCAATGCCCTTTCCCCATATTCAGGGTGCGTTCCGGGAATATGTCGTAGCCGACGCTGCACAATGTGCGGATGCTGGCAATCTGACATCTGGCGAGGCCGCGATGGCAGAACCATTGTCCGTGGTCCTGCACGCCGCAAAGCAAGCGGGCGATCTGATGGGAAAGCGCGTTCTTGTAACCGGGTGCGGACCAATCGGGTTGCTTGCGGTTCTGGTCGCCCGAGCTGCTGGCGCGGTGCATATCGTCGCCACAGATATCACCGAGTTCACACTCTCAACGGCACGCGCAATTGGTGCAGATGAAGCGCTTAACACCGCCGAGCACCCCCAAGCGCTTGAGCCATATTCAGCCGGAAAGGGGTTTTTTGACGTTCTTTTCGAATGCACAGGCGTCGCGCAAGCACTTGCCGGCGCAATACCGGCGCTGCGTCCCGGCGCAACCATTGCACAACTGGGTCTCGGCGGCGATATGACCTTGCCCGTGCAAGCCATGACGGCCAAGGAATTGCAATTCAAAGGGTCTTTCCGTTTCCATTCAGAGTTCTTCACAGCGGTTGAGATGATGCGGAGTGGCCGGATTGATGTGACACCCTTGATCACTCACCGCTTTACCGTTGACGAAGCCGAAGCGGCTTTCGCCATGGCGGGGGACCGGACGCAAGCCATCAAAGTGAATTTGACCTTTTAGCCCTGAACACACACCCCGCCACTAGGAAACTTCCATCATGAGCGAAGACAGTCAAACGACCTTGGCCCGCGGCCAACAGCGCGGGTCGCACGGACGGCAACAAGACGAAGGCGTTTTGGTGATCCGCACGATCGCCATGCCAGCGGATACCAACCCATCAGGCGACATTTTTGGCGGCTGGTTGATGTCTCAGATGGATCTCGCGGCGGGGAACATGGCTGGCCGTGTATCGCAGGGGCGCGGTGCCACGGTGTCTGTAGAAGCGATGCAGTTCCTGCGCCCGGTCAAGGTCGGGGATGAGGTCACTCTATATGCAACCTTGCGCAACGTTGGCCGGACATCGATGCGCATTCACGTCGATGCCTGGGCCCGGCCAAGGTATTCGGAAAAGGCCGAGAAAGTGACCGACGCAGATTTCGTCTTTGTAGCGTTGGATGAGAACGGCGCGGCGCGGCCCGTCTTTGAGGGAACGTAACCGCCCCGCCTGTCACGGACGGGGGATCGCCGAGCAGGCCGGGCTTGCGAGGGATCGCTGGGCCTTTACCCGCGCCCCATAGGGCTATCCTTTGAACGGCTCCACCGTGTCGGCTGACAAAGCGTATCCAATATCGGCAAGTTGGGTTGAGGTAGACGCGGCACCAAAAACGCCGGTGACCTGCACTGCTTCGAAAAGACCGACGCTTTCATAAGGTTTATCGGTCGTCACCAGAACCAACTGGTTGGCGGGCGGCGGCGGAACATGCACACATGCCCCGACATAGGGCACAAGAATGAATGCAACGACCCCGGTACCGCGATAGTCAATCGGCACAATATAACCGGGAATGCGCACGACCTTTCCGTTCCAATCTGTCCGAACCTGCGCAGATGTCGGCTGCTGGCTGGACAAAGGCGCGTTGTCATGCTGCACGATCCCGCGCAAAATTTCGGGAACGGAGCTGTTGTCTTGAGGAAGAAGATCTTCCCAATCCAGATCAATGACCTCCTCAGCGAACCCAAGTGTGGGCACCAGAGTGGATGTGACAAGGCCGCCCAAGACGGACCTCCGATGCAGTTTCACAGCTACCATACGTAGACTTCCATTTCGTCTGCAGTGAGGGAGTAGCCCGTCTGGCCCAGTTCGGTGGATTGCAGTTGCGTGCGCAGCGTTCCTGTGACCCAAACCGGGTCCCAAAGCTCGTCACCTGGCCACGGCGTGCGCGCTTTGACCATAACCAGTTGATTGGCCGGCGGCGGCGGCGTGTGAATACAGGCCCCAACATAGGGCACGAGCATAAAGTCCGTGACGCCCTTTGCTGAAATATCGAACGGGATGATGAAGCCCGGCATCCTGATATAGGCGCCGTCCAAAGAGTCATTCAGCTTGGTTGCGTTGGCGTCATAGATCGGGTTCCAGGTATCGTTGATTTCATCCAACTCGCCTTCGCCGATGATCTCGGAATACGCAACGCCTTGCGGAATAAGATCGTCCCACGTGATTTCCGTTGCCGGTTGCGCCAACACCACCTTGGGCGTGGCGGCGGCAGCCGACAAAAGCATCAACGCGGATCTACGGTTAAGCATCACAATCCCTATCTTGGGCCCCAAACTTGGGCACTACGTTCGGACCATCATACCATCAGCGAGCGACATTCTATAGGCCCGCACAGCCGGGACAATGCTCACAATTGCGCCAGCGGCCACAACGGCAAGTACAACCCAGACTTCGCGCAGCGTCGGCGCGTCGATTGGCAGCCACAATCCAAATGCTGCGTCAATCACAGGTTGCGCAACCAAAAGCCCGACATAGAGCATCGCCATTCCCAATACCGCACCAACGGCGGCCATCAGCATCGCCTCCAGCACCAACATACTGAAAATCAACGTCGGCCGCGCCCCCATGGCCCGAAAAATTGCCATCTCACGGCGACGCTCGTTCAGACTGGAGAAAACCGTTGCCATCATCCCGATCAGCGCCGTTACAACGACCATCGCGGACACGGCAAAAAGCGCTGTTTCAGCGATGCCTACAATGGCCCACAACTCTTGCAAAGCAACGCCGGGCAAAACAGCAAGCAATGGTTCCTGAGGATATTCATTGATGGCGCGTTGCAGCGCAAATGTCTGCAGCGGGCTTTTCACGCCAACAAGGGCCGCCGTAATTGACTTTGGCGTTAGATCCATCGCCCGAATGACATCAACCGGCGTCGACTGCCCCGGAGCCCGCGCGCCGCTTTGCCAATCGACATGGATAGCTTCGATCGCTTCCATACTGACAATGACAGTCCGATCCACCGGCGTGCCTGTCTTTTCCAGAATACCGGAAATGCGAAAGGGCTGGTCCTTGTGCTCGGTGAAAGATGCAAGACCATGGGCAACGATAATTGGATCTCCAACGCTGTAGCCCAGCGTTTCGGCCACATCTGCTCCGACCACCGTATCAAAAAGATCGTCAAAGATCGCCCCTTGCGACAAATCCAGAGACCGACCTTGCCTATATTTGTAGTGTTCAAAGAAGCCTTGTGTCGTTCCCATGACCCGAAATTGTCGGTGACTATCGCCCAGCGAAATCGGAACGATCCAATCGACAGACGGACGCGCAGCGATGTCACTATAGCTTTCCCATGTGACATTGTTCGTCGCGTTGCCGATCCTGAAAACGGAATAGAGCAACAACTGCACCGAGCCTGAGCGTGCGCCAACGATAAGATCTGTTCCAGAGATCGTGTCAGCAAAGCTTGCTTTTGCCCCTGTCCTGACCTTTTCAACACCCAGAAAAAGCGCGACCGACAAGGCGATGGCAAGGATGGTCATGCCAACCGTCAGCGCCCGTGCAAAAAGCGACGCAATGGCAAGGCGAAAGATCATGCGGCGCTCCGTTCCATCTTGGCGATGTCTTCCAATCGCACAACGCGGTCGAACCGGTCCCCCAATCGAGGATCGTGGCTTACCATAACAAGCGATGTTCCATGTTCCGACGCTTGCGTAAAAAGCAGGTCCAGGAAGGACGCTTGGCTGTTCGCGTCCAGCGCTGATGTCGGCTCGTCAGCCACAATAAGCGGAGGTTGCCCAATCAAGGCGCGGGCCACCGCCACGCGCTGTTGTTGCCCCACGCTCAACGAGGTGGCTTTTTCGTTCAAGACCCCATCGGGCAACCCGAGTGCGGAGCACAACTCGGTCGCCACCGCACGGGCATCCCCGACCCGCTTCCGCCGCGCAGGAGCAAAGCGCAGTGGCAGCAGGATATTATCTGCCACTGTGCCGAAGGGGAGTAAGTTGAACTGCTGAAAGATCACACCGATCTGTTCTGCTCTGAACTTGTCGCGCTGGCCCCCTGAAAGGGTGACGATATCGGTTCCTGCAATTTGCACATGCCCCGACATCGGAAGCACTGTGCCGCAGATCAGCGAGAGCAGAGTGGACTTGCCAGATCCGCTTTCGCCAAGCAGCAAGACGGTCTCGCCTGAGCCGACCGAAAAGTCAGGCACGGACAGCCCAAACCTGGTCCTTCCATGCCATTGAAAGGCGACATCCGTAAGCTTCAGGACCGCCTGCCCCACGTCAGTTCAGGCTTCGCAAATCTAGAGTAGGCGCATCACGCTCGACCTCAAACGCCTCGGCGCCCGAGTTAGTGACGACTTGAACCACGACTTCGCGCGCATTTTCGAACTTGTCAAAATACGCAAAGGTGATGTCCGTCAGCTCTTCTGGCGCGTCACAGGTCAGGGTGTATTCGGCGTGAAATTCAGCATGCCCGGCATCGCCAGCGTGATCATGCTCTTCGTGCTCGCCAGAATGCTCGTGATCTTCATGTGCGTGATCTTCGTGCTCGTCGGTGTGATGTTCATCCTCGTGCGCGTGATCGTCATGGTCGTCAGAATGCTCTGTGTCGTGGTCATGCTCTTTTTCGTGGTCATGCTCATCATGATCTTCGTGCCCGGCTTCGGACATATGTTCATCATGATCGTCATGGTCTTTCTCTTCGTGTTCCAGTTCTGCGCTGGCTTGAACAACTGAACATCCAGCCGCTGGTGGAACAACGAACAAGTCCAGTGGAGTCTCAAGCAATGACAGCGCTGACTCCACCGCAGCGTGATCAGACTCGCTTTCGGGGGCGTACTCGAAGCCGACGATATCGGCCCCAGGCGCGTGAAACTCCATCCCAACGGTATTACCGTCGATCGCGATGTTCAGTGCCCCAACCCCGTGCTCATGGGCCGATAGTTGGCGGGTCTCTTCGGCAAGCACTGGGCTAGCGGCCACAAGGGCGATCAGGGAAAGTGTCTGTTTCATAAGGCATCCAATCTCATTGAACATAGAAAGGTCAAGCGGGGCTGACGTGACAGGCTATCGGGACAAGACGGCGACCGTTTTCCTGCCCTCTGTGTGCAGAACAATCTCGTCTTGGCCTTTATGGTTTGTTATATAATATCATAACAGTTCGCAAGCAGTCGCCTTAGGCGGAGAGCATAGCTCCTGATGCGAGCCCTTCGAGGTTTTAAGTGGCATGTGGCGGGCACTTACACCGCATAGGGCAGCGCTGCTTGCACAGCAGTTCCGCGCCGGTGCTGTGTGACGCTGCCGCGTGCCCGGAAAAAAGCACGCAGCAGCTTCATTAAATAGCCTTCAAACGAAACGGTTTACAATGTTTTCAAGCACTTCCTGACGGCCCGAAACAGGCTCTGGCTTGATATCGTCCGCTTCGAATTGCGCCGCGATCGTCGCCAAATCGCTGGTCAGCATCTTTTGTGCCTTTGGTGTGTCCCACCCTGCATAGCGGGCCCGGCGCGCGTCTTCCAGACTGCCATCCTCAAGCATTGCAGCCGCAGCTTTCAGCCCGCGCGCACATGTATCCATCGCCCCTGCATGGGCTGCGATCAAATCCACTGCATCCAATGATTGACGGCGAAGCTTGGCGTCAAAATTGGTGCCACCACTGGTGAACCCGCCACCCTTGAGAATTTCATAATAGGCCAAGGCCACTTCTGGCACATTGTTCGGGAATTGATCCGTGTCCCACCCTGATTGATAATCGTTGCGGTTCATGTCGATCGAACCAAAAATACCCAAGGCATTCGCGGTCGCAATTTCATGCTCGAAACTGTGCCCTGCAAGGATCGCATGGCCCTGCTCAATGTTGACCTGCACCTCTTTCTCAAGTCCGAACCGCTTGAGATTGCCGTACACCGTGGCGACGTCGTAGTCGTATTGGTGTTTTGTCGGTTCTTGCGGTTTCGGTTCGATCAGGATTGCACCTTTGAAGCCGATCTTATGCTTGTAGTCGACCACCATAGCCAGCATGCGGCCCATTTGCTCCAACTCTCGGCTCAGGTCCGTGTTGAGCAATGTTTCATACCCCTCGCGCCCGCCCCACAAGACATAGTTCTCGCCGCCCAAACGGTGCGTCGCATCCATGCAGGTCTTGATTGTCGCTGCCGACCACGCGAACACGTCCGGGTCAGGATTGGTCGCCGCGCCCGACATGAAACGCCGGTGCGAAAACAGGTTGGCCGTACCCCAAAGCAATTTGGTTTTGGATGTTTCCATCTTGGCTTCGAAGATATCGATGATCTCTTCAAAGTTGCGAAGGCTTTCGACAAAGGTCGCGCCTTCGGGGCGGATATCCGCATCGTGAAAGCAGAAGTAAGGCACTTGCAGCAAGTCGAACATTTCAAACGCAACATCCGCCTTCAGGCGAGCAGCTTCCATCGACTCGCCAAACCAAGGCCGGTCAAAGGTCTGTCCGCCGAACGGGTCACCACCCGGCCACGCAAAGCTGTGCCAATACGCAACCGCAAAGCGCAAGTGATCCTCTAGGCGTTTGCCCATAACCACTTCGTCAGGGTTGTAGTGCTGAAACGCCAACCCATCAGAACCGGGATTATACGCAAGCCGGTCAATCCCTTTGAAAAAATCGCTCATGTGTCTTCTCTTTCTCTTTCAGTGCGCGCCAGAGGGAGCGGCGGCAGGTTCTCCCGAACAAAAATAGCTGGGACTATGGGGTCGGTTACGGGCAATGCGCGGCGGTCGGCCAAGCGGCGCAGACCTTCGACAACACGCATCATTTCATCTTCTGGTCGCTGGTCGATAACGATGTCGATCAAGCCATTTTCAAGTGCACGGCGGCTATGCGGGGCCAATTCGTGCAGAATTGCGACGGGGCGCCGCCGACATTCAGGAAGTCGTTCCAGAACGCGGATCAAACCCGCGTTCCCTGCCCCAGCGCTGTAGATCGCGGTTACGTCCCTATCATCTTCCAACACTTGAGCGACGCGGGCTTCCACCAGATCATGCTGGTCGTATCCTTCGATCACCGGCGCAATGTCGTGCTGACTTTCCAACACCTCGCTCATGCCCGAAATCCGGTCGGCGTGGTCGCGCGCCGACAGCGCCCCAACAATGGGAACAACGCGCCCACGGCTGGAACTGTGCGCAAGGGCGATCAAACGCCCAGCGGTGCGACCCGCAACCTTATTATCGATCCCGACATACGCGTTTCGGTCCGCGCCAGGCACATCCGACACCAAAGTCATGACCGGAATTTTCGCCTTGCGAAGTTTCTCGATGGCCTCAACCACAGTGGCATCTTCACTTCCGACAAGAGCGACGCCATCCACTTTGTCGTTTGCAAGGCGATCCAGCGCAGCGCGCAACGACGAAGGATGAAAGGCTTTTACCTCAATCACCTCCAAAGCGACGCGTTCGGCCTGAAGTTGCTCCATTGCTGCCAGAAACAGATTGCGCATCCTCGTAAAAAACGCGTTCGATCCAACCGGCAACACGATTGCAAAGCGATAAAACCGGCGTTGTGCCAGATTTGCAGCGTCAACGTTGCGGACATATCCTAGCTCATCAATCGCCGCCCGCACACGACTGGCAGACTTCTCAGCCACCCTGCCACGTGCGTTTACCACCCGGTCCGCGGTCGCGTAGCTTACGCCAGCGTGCCGTGCCACGTCCGACAAAGTTGGCACCTTCAATTTCATGACTTTCCTCCGCGAGAGCGTCATAACCTGTGAAAATGATAGACGTCAATCATTTCTCGCATGCCGGCGATGCTGATGATCCCCAACCACAGTCCCGCTGTAGTTTACGCCGGAGAATTCGGCTCACGTCGCGGCGAGTAACCGCTTGGTGCAGAGACGAAAAAAGCAATTTGTCGTCACTGGCGCACATCCTCAACCGTCACTGCGCCAATTTGATCACCCTGTGCGGCGACTGTTGTGACACCGCTGTCTGGCGCCCGCTCTCAGATAGAAGCATACTTGAATATGTGAATAGGATTCGGACTGCGACCATAGAAGTCGCGCTTGAACAACAGGGAGGACAGATATGCGTATTTTGACAATCGCTTTGATGATTTCGGCAGGTGCGGCACACGCCGAGCCCGTCGGCATCACACCAGACCTTATGGCCGTCGAAGTTGAAACCAGCAGCGGAAGCGTTTCGATTTCTCGGGTGCAGGATAATGACGCCATCATCGAAGGCGATTTTGCCCGCATAGCGCGCCCCTGCCCCAATTTTTGCGTTCAGCCAATGATCCCAGCCGAGGGTGTAACACCGGTCGGCGAATTGGAAGTGCTCGCGTTTTTGAACGATCCGAATGTCGTCGTTGTGGACGGCCGCGTAACGACTGACTTCGTGAAAGGCGCTATTCCCGGCGCAATAAATGTTCCGTATTTCGAAGCGGCGGATCGGCTTGGAGAATTCGGGTGCGAAATTGATTTCGACGGATGGATTTGCGACGGCGAAGACGTTAAGTCGGTGGCGCTCTATTGCAATGGCCCTTGGTGCGGCCAATCGCCAACGGCGGCGCGCCGGATGATCGAAGCCGGTTTTCCCGCCTCGAAAATCAGCTACTACCGCGCTGGAATGCAAGGCTGGCAGATGCTGGGTCTCACCATTACCGAGCCCGCCGAGTAAAGACGGAAAGGTCACTGCCTATCCCTTGGAAAGCGCTTTGCGGGGGTAGGCAGCGTTCTGTCAACACCGCGAGACGGCTTAAACCTCTCGCTCAGAAGGTCTCAGACTTTTGTTGGCCAGCAAACGACGCGTCATCGTGCGCATGACCGACAAGCCGAAACTTGGGTCTTCGAACTGCAACATCATGAAACGCTTTTCGTCGAGTTCATAAACGTGGGTTTCCTCGATACAACGGGCTGTCGCCGTTCGTTTCGCAGCATCTGTGAAAAAGGCAATCTCGCCAAAGATGTCACCGGGCGCCATTTCCACTTGAAATTCAGGGATCAAAACACGGCCAGATGCCACATAGTAGAGTTGATCAACACGATCGCCACGTTCGAAAATAACTGTTCCCGCCTCGAAGCGGCGTGATTTTCCATAGGTTTTCATAACCGAAAAATCGGGATGACCATCGGCAATGTGGTGCGCCTTGCCGCGCGCCAAACGACCCCTGAGAGTAAGGATTTGCCACAATCTGTAGGCGTTGATCGGCAACAGGATCAACTCCATCGCCAAAAGCGGCCATAACTGAAGGACCAGCGCATAAATGACGAAACAAAGTGACGACACGATCGCCAAAACACGCAATGGGATCATCGTATTCATGGAGTAGGTGGCCACGGTCAAAATTGACGCAAGCCAACCAAGGGCCTCTACCCATTCCACCAACGTCAGCTGACCCATACCGCCTTTTCTCCCACTTTTTTCTCGATTTGTAGACGGTATTGGTCGGCCTGCACACTCCAAGCCGCGTGTTGTATAATTTCCAATTCGGGGCGGCCATGGACGTTCCCCAAACACGTCGCTCCGTCGGATTTTGTAAGACCAGTGCCGAAGGCAGAACGCCTTTCATCACCGCGCGGCGCACACGGGCCTCGGCGAGGAGTCGGTTGCCTCCTCGCGACAAGGGCGTGCCCCTTTGGCGGCCACATCCGGCACGCAAATCAATATCTCAGTCTTTTGCCGCAGATGTTGTTATGCTTGCTTTCCGAATGCTTGGTCCAGAAGCGACAAGTCATCATGGATAGCTTGACACAACTGCGATATTCTTTCGCTGCTCAACTCTGTAATACCGCCTTCAATTTCTTTGGCCGCGTCGGAAATTCGCGGAAAGCCCAGCGACCCGGAGGACCCTTTTAAAGAGTGCGCGCTTTGGGCGACCAAGGCAGCGTTCTGGTTATTCTGGTGGGCCAGAATTTCGCCAAGAAGCCGACGAGAATCCGAAATAAACTCCTCAACAATAGCCAGCAAATCGGCTTTGGGCATGGCATCCAGCAGCTGCTTGGCAACATCCGCGGACATCATATCTATCACATCAGCCTTGGCAGGACTGGGGGCCTCAACGCCACGTGTTGAGGGCGTTTCGGATTGGTGGAGTTCCAGAACTTCGGATATGCCAGCCTCTAGATCGTCGTAACTTATCGGTTTGCTCAGAACCCGCGCAACGCCGACGCCTTTACTTTCTTGGTGAATTGCCTCCATCACATGGGCCGTCAAAAGCACGATCGGCGGAATATCTTCGGCTGGATACAATTCTCTCAAGGTGCGAATAGCTTCAAGCCCGTCCATCTCGGGCATCGCGACATCCATTAACAAAAGGTCGAACGTGTTCGGGGCGAACTTGCGAACTGCAACGGCACCGTTCTCAGCCAGTTCAACTTCGGCTTTCATGCGTTTTAGAAACGTCAGAATGAGTTTTTGGTTGATCGGATTATCTTCGGCCAGAAGAATGCGCACCCCGGCAACCGATCTGCGATCGGCTTTTGATAGATCTGATTTCCCGGTGGTTTTCGAAGGGACACTTTCAATCACTTCGACTGGAATTTCGAACCAGAACGTGGACCCCTCCTCGAGCACACTATCGACTCCGATGGTGCCATTGATCCCCTCGATGATCTGTTTACTGATCGCAAGACCCAAGCCGGTGCCTTGGGCTGCGGCGGTCAACCTGTTCTGAATTTGGGAGAAATCCTTGAACAGGGTTTCTTCCAGTTCGGGACTGATCCCAATCCCATGGTCTTCAAGCTCAACCCGAAGCAATGCGCCCTTTTCGTGCCGTGTTGAAAACGCCCTCACCTCGATCGGGCCGTCGGTGGAGTAGCGAACAGCGTTGCTTACAAGGTTTGAAATGACTTGCCGAATACGAGTCGCATCCCCGAGAAAGAGCTTTGGGACAGAGCTTGATATGCTCTCCCGAATTCGGCTTTCACCACTACCCAAATTGCCGCCAGCCAGACCAACAACGCTAGAAATCAGTGCCCTGATATCGACTTTTTCGTTCTCAAACTGAAACGCCCCTGCTTCCATCTTTGAAAAGTCGAGCACGTCGTTCACGATGCGCTTCAGCGCTTGTCCAGATGTTTTGGCGTACTCAAGGTATTCCCGTGTTTCAGGGTTCGTTTCATCCCCATAAACAAGGTCGATCATGCCCAGAAGCCCGCCCAATGGCGTGCGGATCTCATGGCTCATTGTCGCCAGAAAACGTGACCGTGTCGCAGCGGCTGCCTCGGCTTTTTGCAGCGCGCGGCGCATATCAGCCGTACGCTCAAGCACTGCCTTTTCAAGTTCTTCGGAATAGGCATTCAGCTTTTCGTTCGCCAAATAAAGCGCGCGGCTCTTCTCTTCCAGCAGGCGTTCGGCTTCTTGCCGTGCCGCTTTCTCTCGCTCGAAGCGCCGACGCGACACCTGATCTTCGTTTGCTGTGGACAAGACCCGGAACCTTACTGTTCGTTAAGCTTGATATTGAACATCGTGCTGTTCTTGTTTCCGGGCTTTACAGTCGGGTCAATATCAATGCTGCCGCTCTCGCCAAACCGGTCGACGCATGCTTCGATCAATCCGTGGCAAAATTCGACCAATGGGCGCGGCGATGAATAGAGCAACTCAAGTTCGGTGTCATTCACCCGCCGGGCATCAAACCGTGGCAATTCCGCGTCCGGGTATAACTTGCGAACTTCCACATGGATTTCGCCATCCACGGCTTCCAGCATTTCCAAGGAACCTTCTTTGCCTTCGAAGAAACCGCCGTAGTGCTGTGCGAAAAACTCCATCATCCAGTGCCCGAACTTTCGCTGAAGCACTTCCGGGCTCAATCCGGAATGATCGCTGAACGCCTGAACGATTTTCACTAGTTCTTCGCAAGGGTAGTTGCCGACAGTCGTATAGGCACCACCATTTTCAAGATCCGCCTTGTCGAGGACGTTATCCACCACATCCTCGCCGAAGGCGCTTTCGGCCATGCTCAGCAATTCTACAAATACCACGCCTTTCATGGCCCACCCCACTCTTGCTTTACCGCTTACGCCCCGAAGACCGTGGTTGAAGCCGCTCTTCCATACAACCACGGACAATTACATCATATGCGAATGCTAATTGAATTGCATCTTGGTGTCACGCATCCATGAGATATCAAAAATCGCATGAATGCCGTTAAAGCCGCGGGTGTCACGCTCCGATGGCGACGCGTCCCACAGGGCTGCCCTCGCTTTCTTATAAGAGGTGACAGTATAAGTTTCGGAACCAGCAGGTAGTGGGGCGTAATTGAAAGCCAATAACGCCATCCGGGAGGACGGCGCAGCAGGCTGCCACGCCCATTGTGAACGGCCCTCACCGCCCTGAACGGACGAAGAGGTGCCGCTTAAACAAAGGTATCAGGCAATGGACACGTAAAGCGTTTCGCCAAGGCTGTTGGTCAACTCCAGTTCAGTGCCTGTGCCGGTGGTCGTGACACTGGCCCAGCTTTCTGCATCCAACGCCGCAAGCGCAGCCGCGTCGCCGATTTCAGTCGTGGACCCATCGATCCAGCGCCGCAATGCCAGCACATCGCCTTCCGAGAAGTCCAGGTCGACGATGGTGTGATTGCTGCCATTGCCCGCATAGCGCCCATCGAAAATGAACGTATCGGCCCCACCGCCGCCAGTGGCAGTGTCGTCACCCAAGCGCATGTTGAAACTGTCATTTCCAGCCCCGCCGTTGAACACATCGTCTCTGCGGCTGCCAATGAACGTTCCATCCAGCGAACCGAAATTGTCCGCAAACCCTTGCATGGTCACATTCAGCGCACCACCGGAACCCGGTGTTACCGATGCAAAGCCATTGTCGACATAGAATTGCAAATCCGCCTGCGAGGTAATGTTGGTACGTCCCGCGAAGGCACGAAACTCGATTATGTCGCCTTCGGCAAAGTTCAGGTCCGTGATCGTGTGGGTGTCTCCCGGTTCTGCATAGCGCCCGTCAAAACGGAATGTATCCGCTCCGGCCCCGCCGGTGCCGCTATCCTCGCCAAGGCGCAAGATCAGTGTGTCATTGCCTGTCCCGCCTATAAGAACGTCGTCCCGGTTGCCGCCGATCAGCACTTGATCCGGGTCTGTTGTCCCTTCGTCAGATCCGTTGATCGTCACCGTGACAACCGCCGTGTCGCTGCCGCCCTGCCCGTCATCCACCGTGTAGCTGAACGTATCCGTCGCCGTCTCGCCAAAGGCCAACGCCTCGAACGCGCCNCATCAATGTCGGTGAAGGACGCCGCGATCACAACCGAGGGGCCATCCTCGTTTGCCGCCGCCGCAACAGCCGACGCAACTGGCGCATCGTTCGCCCCGTTGATCGTCACCGTGACAACCGCCGTGTCGCTGCCGCCCTGCCCGTCATCCACCGTGTAGCTGAACGTATCCGTCGCCGTCTCGCCAAAGGCCAGCGCCTCGAACGCGCCATTGGGGTCGTACCCGAACGTGCCGTCGCCATTGTCCGTCACAAGACCAAGCGTGCCGGTCACGTCAAGCGATGTGACAGTCAAAGTATCGCCATTACCATCGGTGTCATTGCTCGTCGCATTTATGACGATCGCCGGGCCGTCTTCTGGCGTAACCGCTGCATCAGCATTGGCAACTGGCGGAAGGTTGGACCCGCCCACCGCAATGGTCACGGTGGCGATATCAGTGCCACCATTGCCGTCGCTGATGGTATAACTGAACGTATCAAACGCCGTGAGCCCGACACCCAATCCCGTGAACGCACCGTTCTGATCGTAGGTGAAGGTCCCATCTGCGTTCAGCGTCACAAGCCCGCCACTATCGGTCGCCACAGCGTTCCCGAGTCCGGATTCTGCGCCCTGAACCTCAATCACGTTCAACGTGTCGCCAGTGTCGACATCGGTGTCGTTGGTCAGCACTGTATCGTTAAGCGTCCCATCCACAGCCACACCAAAGAGATCATCCACCGCATCCGGGGTGTCGTTCTCTCCGGTGATGTTCACCAACACGGTTGCTGTGTCGGTTCCACCATCGCCATCGGAAAGTCGGTACGTGAAGCTGTCTGTATCGGCCGCACCGGCAGACAGAGCCTCAAACGCGCCATTTGCGTCATAGGTGAAAGTCCCGTCGCCATCACGCGTGACAAGCGCCCCGCTAGGCAACAAGACTGAATTGCCGATGGCAAGGCTGCCACCATTGAGCTGATCGGCCACCAGAACGGTGCCGACATCAGGGTCACTATCCGCACCGCCGCCATTATTGGCCAGAACGTCGACAACAACGCTGGCGCTTTCGGAAATGGCAACGGTATCGGTAAAGGCGGTCGGCGCATCGTTCACACCCGTGATCGTGACCGTGATGCTGCCAGTATCAGTGCCTGCGTTGCCGTCTGTGATGCTATAAACAAATGTGTCTGACCCAGACGGCCCACCCGGCGCGAGACTGTCAAACGCACCATTCGGATCATAGGTGACTGTGCCATCAATGTTCAGCGTGGCCAGTGCGCCGGATGGCAATGCCAACGCAACGCCAACAGTCGCGACCTGTCCTGCAATTGTCGCCACGCTGACAGTATCACCATCTGCATCGCTGTCATTGCCCAGGACAGCAATACCGGTTGTGCTGTCTTCGTCGGTGGTGCCTGTGTCATCCAATGCAACCGGCGCAGTGCTGGACCCGGTGATGCTGAGCGTCACTGTCGCTGTGTCCGTCACCCCACGGGCATCGCTGATCGTGTATGTAAAGCTCTCGCTTGCAGTTTGACCGTTTTGCAAGCTGTCGAATTGCCCGTTCGGATCATAACTGAACGTACCCCCGGCATTGACTTGCAACAGCGCGCCCGAGCCCAGAGTGATCTGGGTCCCGACCACTGCGGCGCCATCGATCAGCGTGACAAAGGGCACATCGCCAGTGTCAGGATCAATGTCATTGTTGGTCAGCGACAAACCAGTCAGCACTGCGGATTTGCCGACCGAAAATGCGTCGTCGAGTGCGTCTGGCGCGTCATTCAAACCGGTCACCGAAACGGTCAGAACAGCCGGGTTTGTGCCACCATTGCCGTCGGATGCGCGGTAACTGATCGCATCAAGCCGCGTATCGCCCTGCGCCAGGTCGTCGAACGCACCATTCGGATCGTAGTCGAATGTGCCGTCTGCATTGATCGTGAACTGGCCGCCCGCGCTGCCCGCCGTTGGCACACCAAGTGCCAGAGCAGATCCGCCAACCAGATCCACTGTAAGCACATCATTGGTATCTGGGTCCGTGTCATTGGTCAGCACATTGCCGCCACTGATTGCCGTGTCTTGATCGGTGCTTGCGATATCTGACAATGCCAGCGGTGCATCGTTCGCACCATCAATGCGGATGGTTACCGATGCACTGTCGGACCCCCCATTTCCATCGGCGATGGTGTAGGTAAAGCCGTCATTGGCCGACTCTCCCATGCCCAATCCGTCAAACACACCGTTCTGCTGATAATCGAACGTGCCCCCGGCATTCACCCGCAGTGACGCGCCCGAAGCCAACGTGATGAACCCGCCGACATTGGCCGCAAGCCCGTTCACGGACACAACGGAAATCGCATCGCCGTCGGGGTCACTGTCCGGTCCGGTCGACCCGACAAAAAGCGGCGCGCCGGCCACATTCACATCCTCGGTCACGATCTGAAGATCATCGCCCGCCACTGGGTTCTGGTTGGTGCCGTTGATCGTGATGTCAACGGTGGCGCTATCTGTGCCGCCACGACCGTCACTGACCAGATAGCCAAAGCTGTCGGCTCCCGAGCCGGTAAAGGCCCCGTTCGGATCATAGGTGACATCGCCGGTCGTTGTATCAAGTGTTACGAGCGCGCCCGTCGCGGTCACAGTCCCCTGGAACACACCGCCACCCTGATCGGTGACAGCGCTCACCGACGCGTCAAAGCCGGTCACGGAAACGGTGTTCCCATCCACGTCAGTATCGTTGGTCAGAACATTCAGGGTCACGGTCGCGTCGTCATTCACGCTGGCCCCATCATCCGCTGCCACCGGTGCGTCGTTCTGGCCGTCAATCGTCACGGTTACGCTGCGTGTTGCGTTCAGCAGACCATCCGTCGCCGTGTAGCTAAAGCTGTCAGATCCAAACTGGAAATCAGCCAAGCCTTCGAACTGCCCGTTCGGATCATAGCTATAGCTGCCATCAGCATTTACGGTCAGCAGCGCGCCAGAGGCCAGAGTGATCTGCACATCGACATTTGCCGACTGACCATCCACAGCAGAAACGGTGATCGCGTCACCACCGGGATCAACGTCATTGGCCAGCAGGTTGCCCGTGTTGGCCGGCCCGTCTTCGCTTACGGTGAAGTTGTCGCTGCCCAAGATCGGGGCCGCGTTCTCGACCGTGACGACAAATGTGTCGGTTTCAACTGCGTTGGCGGCGCCAGAATTGTCGTCCACCGTCACTGTAACGGTATAGACACCCTCAGCTGAATAGGACCGCGACAAGGTTGGTGTCAGGTCCGAAGTTGTAAAGACCTGCGCCGCGCTGCCATCGCCGAAATCAACCGTGAAGGTCCGGCTATCGACGTCCGGGTCAGTCAGTTGCAATTGCCGCGACAAGGCCACGCCTTCGCCGATGGTGGTATCCGCCCCGGCTTCGAGGCCGGGCGCATCATTGACCGGCGTTATCGTGATACCCGCCAAAGCCGCTGTCGGAGCGAAGGAAATGCCGTCCGACCCGGTCCACTGAAAGCTGTCTGCCCCATTGAAGTCTTGATTTCCAAGGTAAACCAGATTGCCCGCAAGCAGGTCTGCCCGAACGATTTCCTGCCCGGCCAATACTGGCGTGCCCGACAGGGTGATCACCCCGTCATTGGGGAAGGTATCGATGCGGATAACCTGAAGCGTGTTCCCATCGGGGTCAGAGAAGCCTGCGTCGAACAAGGATGCGTCCAAGACAATCGCCGTATCTTCGACACCCGTGGCGCTGATTGGTGAGAGCACCGGTGCATCGTTGCCATAGACCTGCAACAGCGTTGAGCCGTTGAAGGCAACAACAAAGCCACCACCGGGCAGTGCCGTGATGTCGGGCTGGTTCTGCGTGCTCAGGAACGTCGTGTTGACCTGAAACTGACTATCCAGCCGGTTGCCTGCCGCATCATATTGCTGCGCAAACACGCCTTGGCCGCTGCCATCAGTGCCGTTGCTGTCAACCCACGCGATCACGAACCCGCCGGTATCCAAACCCGTGATGACGGGATCAAATTGCGACGAAATGCGCTGATCGTTGACCCGGAACTCTTCTGTGACCGGCGTGCCGTCAACGCCATAGATCTGCGCGAAAACGCCGGTCGAACTTTGATCAGCCGTGTTGTCTTCCCACGCCACGACAATGTCGCCATTGACCAGCACGGTTATCACCGGATCCGACTGTGAGCTGGCTGTGGTCGTGTTGATCTGGAATTCCGTGCCTTGCGCCAGACCGGTCGCGTCATAGCGTTGGGCAAAGATCCCGTTGACGTCGCCGTCCGCGCCGCTTCTGTCTTCCCATGTGATCAGGAAACCGCCATCATTCAACGCGGTTATGGACGGGTCACCCTGACTGCCTGCTGTCGTGGTGTTGACCACGAACTGCTGGCCCAACGCGGTGCCGCTGGCGTCGAAAATACGCCCCAGAACACCTTGATTGTCGCCATCCGACGCCCCTGCCGAATTGACGGATTCCCACGTCACCACAAAGCGATCATCACTCAGAACGGCAACAGACGCGTTGTTCTGCGTGGAACTCGTCAGCGATGGCACGATGAATTCTGTGCCGCTCAGCGTGCCGTCAGGGTTGAAGATTTGCGCCGCAACGCCGGTCGAACTTGCGTCGATGGTTTGATCGCTCCAGACGACCACGAAGCCGCCGGTCGAAAAGCCCGCTACGTCTGCGTCGCTTTGGGTTCCGCTCACGCTTGTTGTGTTGACGCGGAATTCGTCGGTTACCCCATCGGCGAGCCCGGTTCCGTCGCGCCCAACAGGGTTGCCCAGACTGTCAAAGCGTTGCGCCAGCAACCCGGTGCCGGACCCATCTGCGCCACTGCTTTCGAACACAGCGATAAAGTCGCCCCCAGTTCCGGGAAGTCCGGCAATTTTTGGCGCCGCCTCAGACCCGGTGTCGGTGGTGTTGATCGTACGCTCGCCGCCCACGGCAACAGCCGCATCCGGCGTCGGTGTTATGTTGATCGTGACCAGTTGCGGATCAGAGGCCCCACCGTCGCCATCCGTCACCTGAATGCGCAACTCACGCGTCGGCAGCGGATCGTCGGAAATGTTGCGATAGGTCAGATTTTCGACCAGCAGTTCGACCAATTCGGGCGTCGCATTGTTGGTCAGGCTCAGTTCAAAGACAGAACCGTTTTGGCCGTTCTGCACAATGCTCGCCACCAATACGCCGTCGATGCTGACCGCGACGCCGCTAATGCTGATCCTGTCTGTTTGGCGCAGGCCAAGCTGGTCTTGCGTAAGGTCATCTGGCGCATTGATCTGATTGATAAGTGGCGCCGATGAAATCAAGTTGGAGACAAGGATTGACCCACCCGCGAAATCTGTGGCTGTCGGATGCGAAACCGCCGCCGCCGCATTCGCGTCAATCAGCTGCGGCAGCCCATTCAACGTATTCTCGGCATAAGTGACGGTGCGGTTCACCCCTGCCAACACAGGACCCTGCCCGAAGTTGAAGTCCGTTGGATCACCAATAATCCGATGGAAGACCCCGTTGCCGCTTCCGTCGCCCGCACCGGCACTGGTCTGCGACGTAAAGGACACCACAAAATTGCCATCCGGAAGCGCGGCTATTTTGCCTTCATTTTGACTGGACGAGAATTCTTCGTTGACCTGGACCGGCCCATCGATGCGGGCCCCGGTTGCATCATATTGTTGAAGATATACCCCGATGCCCGAGCCGTCAGTGCCGTTGCTGTCGGAATAGGTGATCGCAAATCCGCCACCTTGTGTGGCTGCCACGTCCGGCTGGTATTGGTTTCCGTTGACGACGCTGTTCACAAGGAACTGCGTGCCCACAGGAACGCCGGACGCATCAAACTGCTGCGCATAGACCCCGGGTGAGGTCGTATAGGAAAAGTCATCGCCCCTGTCAGACCGGAACACGACGACATAGCCGCCCCCATCCAAAGCAGCGATACGCGGTTCATATTGCGATGCACGAACGGTCGTGTTGACCAAAGTCGGAAGGCCCGTCGCGGTGCCATCCGCCGCATAGCGCTGCAAGAAGACACCCGCATCGTTGACGCCGGGATTGTCGATGAAGTTGCTTTGAAACACCACCGCGAAGGTGCCGTCAGCTTGCGCCGCGACGTCGGGGTTCGCGAGGCCGTTTGCACCTGCTTGCACGATCTCAAACTCTGCGCCGACAGCGCCGCCCTGATCGTCATAGCGTTGGCCCACAATCCGATCCGATTGGAAAGTGGATCGTTGCAGCGCCTGATGCACCATCACGAAACCGCCACCATCGAACGCTTCTAGCACCGGCGCAGACGGGCTTCGCGTAACCGGGCTGTCATGGGCCACTTCGCCGCCAACCTTCGCATTCGCTGCGTCGAAGACCTGAAACACGATTTCCGTATCAAAGTGGTCACTGTTGACCCGCGATGTGTCACGCCACGCGACAACGAAGCCCCCATTGCCCAGGCCCACGACTTCGGCATCGCTTTGGCTGCCCACTGTTGTCGTATTTACTAGGATCTCTCCGCCCACCGGTGCGCCTGCTGCGTCGTACCGCTGTGCAAAGACGCCCTGGTCATTATCGCCAGTCGCATCCTGATTGGTCGACGTCCACACGATGACATAGCCGCCATCTGCCATCGCGGCGACGTGGCTGTCGGTCTGTTCGCCGATGGTAAAGCTGTTGGTTTGCGCTTCGCCGCCAACGGCGACACCGCCATCGGTCTCGGGCGCGATGCTGATATTCAGCGTCTGACGCGTTGCGCCGCCATCACCGTCGGTCAACTGCACCGCGATTTCCCGCGTCGTTGTCGGATCGTCGGACGTATTGGCATAGCCAAGCGACCGCACGACCGCTTTGACCGCATTCGCGTCGGCTGACGCATTGAACGTGATCTCGAGCGGCGCACCATTTGCGCCATCTGACCCGATTGTCCCCACATCGGTGCCGTTCACCCGAACGGTCGTCCCGGCAACGGTAACCTGCGCTGACGGGATCAGCACAAGCTGGTCCTGCGCAAAGTCATCTGGCGCGGCGAATTGCGCCTGAACCGTCGCATTTTCTACCATGGACACGGTCAGAACGCCGCCAGCAAAATCGGCGCTATCTGCATCACCGAGTCCGATGGTTTCCGCGATATGTTGCGCGCTTGCATTCACGGCGCTTTCCGTGAGGTTCAGGTCCGTAATTCCAACGATTACGGGTGCGCCCGATGTGGCAGCGCTGCTGCTGAACACTTGCTGGAAGACACCACTTGAAGATCCGTCACCCGCCGTTCCCGAGGTCGCCGACACCCAGTTGACCACAAACCCGCCGCCCGGCAACGCTGTGACCACAGGTGCGTTCTGGCTGGAACTGACTTCGGTATTGATCTGGAACTGGCCGTCCACACGATCGCCGTTGGCGGCGTATTCCTGCCCAAAGACGCCCTCGCCCGACCCGTCGGCGGAATTATCCGTCCAAACGACAACCCAACCACCAGTGGTGAGCGCCACGATCTCAGGGTCATATTGGGAATTGACCGTCACTTCGTTCACGCGGATTTCGCCGCCAACCGGGCTGCCTGCGGCCGTGAACCGCTGAAGCATCACAGCCGAGCCGCTACCGTCTAGGCCGCTGTTATCGCGCCAGGCCACAACAAAATCACCGCCAGCAAGAGCAGCAACAGTTGGCTCATACTGGTCGCCAACCGTGGTCGTGTTCACTGCAAATTCAGACCCGACCGGGGCACCTGCTGCGTCGAACAAGCGTGCAAAGACACCGTTGCTGTTACCATCGCCCGCGGGCGCGGAAGCGACCGACGTCCAGACAGCGACACTGCCACCGCCCGAAAGTGCGGCAACGGCCGGCTCGAATTGGGTTGATGACGTCTGTGAATTGACCTGCACGGACGGCCCTGCTGCAACGCCGGTATCGGTAAACACGCGCTGGAACACGCCAGCCCCGCTTCCATCCGCACCGCTGTCATCGCGGTACGCGATGATCAAATCGCCCGCTGCGGTCGCGGTGATTGCAGGATCGGACTGAGTGCTGCTGAACTGATCATTGACCAGAAATTCAGCCGTGGCCGGGGTCCCGTCCGTATTGAAAACGCGCGCAATGACTTCGTTCCCACTGGATTGTCCGGCCGCTTCGGCCGCTGGGTTGGCCGAGCTGGTATCAACCCAAGCCACGGCAAACCCACCTGTCGGCAGGCCGGTTGCCACGGGCGCCTCTTGCCCAAACTCGGTATGGCTGTTGATGCGGAATTCTGAACCGACCGGATCACCGTTTAAATCAAACAGCTGGGCAAAAACGCCGTTGCCCGTGTCCTGTGACCGATCTTGACCTGTGCTTGCCCAGACCGACACCGTACCGATCTGGGTGCCGGATGTGTCGAACACCGCAGCGACAGACGGGCTGAACTGGTTGTTTTCGGTTTGTGTATTGACCTGCCATTCGCCTTCGACAGGAAGCGCGGTGCGATCCTGTTCTGGGGTAACGGTCAATACAATTGGGGAACTCGTGACAGAGCCACCATCACCGTCACTGACCTGAACGATGACGGAGCGGCTGTCAGCGGGGTTCTGTGAGGTCGACGCGAAGCTGAGGCGCGACAGAACCGCCTCGACACGTTCCGGTGTCGCACCAGCGCCCAGATCAATAGCAAGATCCGCGCCGCCAAGACCGTTCAAAGCGGCACTGATCGTCCCGACCGTCACTCCGCCCACCAAGACAGAAGTACCCGCCACAGTCACGCCATTGCCTGCAAGAACGCCAAAGGCGTCAGCCGTCGGCCCGGCTTCTGACCCGAGTTGACCAGCCAGCGCGCTGTCAGTGGTCACGACGCGGGCCAGCAAAATGCGCCCGCCGTCCATATCGGGTGAGTCCGCATCTGTCAGCGACAAAACACCATCGGTGTCAATCAGTTGCGGCCCTCCATTGATCGCCGCCTCATCAAAGCTGGCGTCGGCGGGCAACCCAACCATTACGGGCGCTTCGGCCCCGGCGGGACGTGCAGGAGCATCAAACAGTTTCTGGAACACACCGTTGGATGATCCATCCCCGGCGGTTGCAGAGGTCTGAGAATGCCATCCGGTCACCATTGTGCCATTGGTCAGCGTGGCCAATGTGACCCCCGCCTGCGTGCTGCTGGTTTCGGAGTTTACCAAGTAGGCAATACCAAGCGCACTGCCATCTGCCGCGTAGTCACGGGCAACGACCCCGACACCGCTGGGATCAGCCACGCCGCTTGAGTCTTCCCATGCGATCGTGAAGCCGCCGCCCGGTCGCCCGATCACAGCAGCAAATTGTTGCACCGACGCGGTCTGCGTGTTCACTTCGAACTCACTGCCCTGCGCGGCCCCGGTCGTATCGTAAATCTGCGCAAAAACACCTTCACTGCTGGCATCCGGCCCTTGCCAAACCACAACGAACCCACCCGAAGGCAGGGTCGCGCTGGTTTCCAGCACGGCAACAGACGGGTTCGACTGGCTTCCGGCCGTTGTGGTATTGATCAGCGTTTCGGCCGCGCCCAAGGTGGTTCCGTCAAAGCTGACAAGTGCCCCAGTGGACTCCACGCGCTGAGCATAGATGCCACCGCTTGCGCCATCTTCCCCGCCAAAATCCGTCCAAATGACAACGACATCACCGCCGGGCAATGTTGCCATGCTCGGCTGACTTTGCGTGCTCAGGGTCGTGGTATTGATCTGGAATTCAGACCCTTCTGCCGCACCTGCGGCGTCAAAGACCCGCCCGAAGATTCCGGTGCCATTCCCATCTCCCGCCGTGGCAGATGTGTTCGACACCCAAGTCGCCATGAAGCGGCCCGAGTCCAAGGATGCAAGTTGAGGCTCGGATTGGGTCGATGAAGTCTCGTCATTGATCTGGATAACGGCGCCCTGAGCGGTGCCCACGGCATCAAACCGCTGCCCGAACACACCTACCCCGCTGCCATCGCGCCCGTTGTTGTCTGACCATGCGACAACAAAGTCGCCCGTCGACAAACCAATCACGACCGGTTCGTTCTGTGCGCCCAATGCGGCATCATTCACACGAAACTCTGCGCCCTGCTTCTGGCCGAATTCATCGTAAATCTGCGCAAAAACGCCATCTTGCGCGTTCGGGCTTTCCTGCCGGTCCGACTTCCAGACAAACACATAGCCACCACCGGCCAAGGCTGCGACCTGTGCATCGTCCTGCGCATTCGGGGTGAAGGTGTTGACCTGCTGTTCTTCGCCCGATGCCGGCGCAATATCCACAATGTCACGGTCGACTGGCAAAGTGACCCGGTTGAACTGTGTCTGCGCCCCGGCCCCATTGCGCACAACGACGTCCCAACCGGCCGTTGTGGAATTGAAACCACCGGTAAGCTGATAGGTGAGCGACTCTACCAAGGCTTCCACAGCGTCCGCCGTTGCAGCAGCGGTCAGATCAATCTGAAGCGCGGCGCCATCGATACCCGTGCTTGTGCCATTCACCGTGCCAATCACGGTGCCACCAAAGGTGACACTGGTACCGTCAAAGCCGATCTGTCCCGCACCAGTGCCCTGATCGAGGACGGACAATTGCTGTGTTGTTGCACCGGAGAAGACGTTGGTTATTCGGACATACCCACCATTGAAGGTGGTCCCTGCAAAATCATCGAAATCCACATCGGAATCGATGACCAGCGGTTGCGCAATCAACGCAGTCTCCGTTGTCCCTGGAAGCTCTCTTTCCTGTTGGTTCTCTGTCAGACCCCAATCGCCCAAGCTCAGCCCGCTTGCCGGATCGTTGCCCGAAGAAATTGAAACATGGATCGACTGTGGCTCGCTTCGTCCGCCGGATCCGTCGGTCAGAGTCAGGCCAATGGACCGGTTCGTGGACGAAACATTTGCGGCCGCATCGGTGGACTCATAGGCAAGATGTTCAACCAAAAGCTGCACTGCCGCCGCATCCGCCGCAGCGACAAGATCAATCCGCAGGCCAGCACCGTTCGTGCCGTCCATAGTCGCATCGATAGTGCCGACGATGGTGCCATCCACGCGCAGTTCGGTCCCGGACGTGATGGTCACCGGGCCGCTTGAAAGAACCGACAACTGATCGAACGCAGTACTGGGCTTCGTATAGAAAAGTTCCAGCACACCGCCGTCGAATGTTCCCCCGTCGGGATCGACAATCGCGACGCCATTGTCCAAGGCACGGGGACCCGTCGTCACATCATTGGCATAGAGGGTTTTGTAGAGTTCAAAATCCTCGACCTGCGGGCTTGTGTCGGTCGCGGGGATGGATTCAAAACGGCGCAAGGCAATACCGGTCGAGTTGCCGTCCCCGGACCCCGCGGATGTTGTCGCGGTGTAAACAGCGGTAAAGCCATCCGCGGTCGCGGCCAATGCAGGCTCGCTTTGTGTCGACGAGAACTCAAGGTTGATCTGCGTTTCGCCGTCGATCCGCTGGCCCGTCGCATCATAACGTTGGCCAAAAATCCCGGCACCGGACCCGTCGCGGCTGCTATCATCTCGCCACGCAACAACAAACCCGCCATCAGACAACGCCACGACATCGGGATCCGCTTGGGTGCTTGACGTCGATGTATTGACGCGGAAGGCACTTCCGACGGGCGTGCCCGAAACATCATAGATTTTCGCGTATACACCGCCCAAGCTGCCATCGGCGACATCATCTGTCCATGCAATGACATATCCGCCACCGGTCAAACCGGTCACAGTTGCTTCGGACTGGTCGTCTGCGGTCAGGTCATTGACCAAAACGTCATTACCAATTGGATTTCCAGCCGCGTCGTAGCGGCGGGCAAACACACCGTCTCTATCACCGTCGCCATCCGCACCGCTGGTGGCAGACGTAAACACGACCACATGGCCGTCATTGTTACCGGACCCGTCCACAAGCGTGGCGACCGCAGGCTGGTTTTGGTTCCCCAACGTATTGGCAACGTTTACCACTTGCTCGGCTCCGACAGGGATCCCCGCGTTGTCGAAGCGCTGGCTCAGTACCGCGTCCACGCTCCCGTCGCCAGCGTCGGAATAGAAGGCAACCACGAACCCACCATCCACATATCCCGCGATGGCTGGATCACCCTGTGCCGAGGTGGTCGTTGTGTTGACCTGGATTTCGCCGCCAACCGCAGTTGCAGAGGCGTCAAAGACCTGCGCGGCCACTCGCGCGCTTGACGTATCGCCACTGTCATCACGCCACGCGACGGCGAACCCCCCATTGCTGAGCGCAGTGACGGTCGGTTCGTATTGGCTGCTTGCTACCGTGCTGTTGATCAGGAATTCCGTCCCGGTCAGGACGCCAGCAGGATCGTATAGCTGGCCGTAAATCCCATAGGTAGACTGGCTGTCCTGATCGTAGCTGCGCCAGACAACAACAGTGCTGCCATCTGTCAAGCTTGCCACATCCGGCTGTGACTGTTCGGAATTGTGGTGCGCATTCACAATTCGGTCAGGTCCGGCCACAAATGTGCTGTCTGCATCAGGCGCAACCGTCACATCCACGAACTGGCTTTGTGCGGAATTTCCATCACCATCCGACAGGTCCACTTGGACACGGCGCACAGGTGACGGGTCATCGGACGGATTTGAATAGCCTAGGTTGCCAAGCAGCGCTTCGATCGTCTCGGATGTGGCGCTGGCGTTTAGGTCAATGATCAAAGGCTGACCGTCGGCGCCGTCGGACGCAATGGTGCCCACAACGGTGCCGTCCACCGACACGGTCGACCCCACACCGCTGCCCGAAAGCGTCACATCACCATTACCCACATCGCCTGTCACCAAACCAAGCTGGTCTTGTGCAACCCCATCGCGGCCCGCGAACTGTTCAATCGTGTTGAACGCCTCGTCGATACTGATGGCCAATTGACCACCATCAAAATTCGCACTGTCCAGATCACCGACGGCAACTGTGGCATCCGCGTCGATCCGGGTCAGACCGGCGTTCACATCCGCCTCGCTCAGGGTCACATCAGTCGACAACCCGTCGATCACGGGGGCCGAGTCCAGCGAAAAGTCGGACGGATCACCGACGATCTGCTGGAACACACCATTGCCGGACCCATCGCCGACGCTGTTTTGCCAGACGGCAACCATGTTTCCATCAGGAAGCGCCGCGATGGAGGGGAGCCGATGG
Source organism: Meridianimarinicoccus aquatilis (assembly GCF_004358675.1). Classification (GTDB taxonomy): domain Bacteria; phylum Pseudomonadota; class Alphaproteobacteria; order Rhodobacterales; family Rhodobacteraceae; genus Meridianimarinicoccus; species Meridianimarinicoccus aquatilis. Next base: position 87,132 of record NZ_SMZO01000008.1, read on the forward strand.
TTACCGTCGGTGGTCGTGTTGATCTGGAACTGCCCGTCAAGGCGCGCGCCGGTCGCCGAGTAGATTTGGCCGAAAACACCATCCGTCCCTACGAAATCCGTCCACGTAATCGCGAAGCGCCCGTCACTCAGGCCGGTTACAGTTGGCTCGCTTTGCGTATTGCTCCGCTGCTCGTTGACGACGAATTCACCACCTGCCGGAAGGGCGTCAGAGCCGAAACGCTGCGCTGCGACACCTGTGCCTGATCCGTCCTGCCCGCTGCCATCGGACCATGCGATGACAAAGCCGCCATCGCTGGTTGCACCGATTGACGGGGAATCTTGTGACCCGGCGGTTTCGCTGTTCACCTGGAATTCCGGACCGGTTGGCACGCCTGTCGCGCTGAACACCCGTGCGAAGATCCCGCCTGAACTTCCGTCACCGGCGGTGCCAGAGGTGACTGAACTCCATGTCACCACGATCCGCCCGTCGGCCAGAACCGCGATGTCACTGTCGTTCTGCGTAGAAGACGTTTCTGTGTTCACAATGACCGGGGTGCCCACTTGTGCGCCGGCAGCATCGAAAATCCTCATCCCAACGCCGTTGCTACTGCCGTCCAGCCCAAAGGCGTCATAGCTGACCGCGAAACCGCCGCCTGGCAGACCTGACACAGACGCATTGTCTTGCGTCGATCCAGTATCCCCGGCGTTGATCAGTGTTTCTGTCCCTTGCGCGGCTCCAGTTGCGTCGTAACGCTGGAAGAACACGCCCGACGTGTCGCCGACGCCATTGCCGTCCCACGTCACGACCCAGCCGCCGTCGCTCAGAGATGCGACCGACGCGCGCTGCTGTGCGCCCGCTTCAGTAGAATTAACCTGAATCTCGCCGCCAGCGCGTGACCCATCCGGCCCATAGCGTTGCATAAAGACACCGTCGCCATTGCTGTCCTGGTCGTTCGATGTCCAGGCGACAACCCAGCCGCCATCGTTCAATGTCGCAACATCCGGTTCGTCTTGAGCGCCTGGAGTGAAACTGTTGACCTGCGTTTCGCCGCCCGCCGGGGTTGGTGCATCCGCTTCGGGGTCTGGCGTCACATCAAGCGTGAAAACCAGCGGCGCAGTGACCCCACCCTGGCCATCAACCACGCTGAGCGAAAATGTGCTCTGGGCTGCCGGGTCATCCGACACGGTCGTGTAGGTCAGCGCGCTTAGAAGCGTCTCAATGGAATTGGCATCCGTGCCGGGCAAAAACACGAGACGCAGATCATTCCCGGCTTGCCCATCTTCCGCAATCGTCGCGACATCTGTTCCGTCAACCGTCAACGTGGAGGGGCCATTCAGCCCGACGCGGCCACCCGTCTGCACGGAAAGGTTGAATTGCGCCACGTCATCCGGTGCGTTGTAATCAAGGATGTCCACAGACGTGGTGACGCGCCGCAGTGTCAGTGAACCGCCGCCAAAATCGGTTGTATCTGAATCCGCAATCGATGCAGCGCCTGCCGGGAACAAAAGCGCACCGGCATTGGCCGCCGTCTCGGTCAGAACGACCCCTTGCGCAAGGCCCGAAACCACCGGCGCCGCCGATGCCGTAAGCTCGGCTGGATCACCGACCAATTGTTGGAAAATACCGTCGGACGATCCATCCCCAGCCGTCCCTGATGCATCGGACTGCCACAGAACCACGTAATTGCCGTTTGGCAGCGCGGTCATGGCAGATTGGTCCTGCGTTGCATCAACTTCGGTGTTCAAAAGAACTTCGCTGTCAAGGCGCGTTCCATCCGCATCAAAAACCTGCGCGAATACGTCAGAGCCGCTACCGGGTGCCGGTGTGGTGGTGTCGGTCCAGGACACGACGAAACCGCCCGTATCTAGGGCAATGATCGCAGGATCGGTCTGGTCGCCCGACGTGCTGTCATTGACGCGCACCTCTCCCCCGATTGGCGTGCCCGTGTCGCTGAAGCGCTGGACGAAGATCCCTCCTTGGCTGCCATCCTGCGCTTCTGACCGCCACGCAATTGCGAAGCCGCCGCCATTCAACGCTGCGATGACGGATTGGCTTTGTGCGTTCGCCGCTGTGGTGTTTACAGTGAAATCACCTGTCGCCGGTGTGCCGTTTGCGTCAAAAATGCGTGCCACAATCGACGATGAAGATCCGTCGCCGTTTGCCACATCGCTATCGGTCCAAGTGACAACGAAACGGCCCCCGCTCAGGGCTGCGACCTCTTGCTGACTTTGAGCCCCGATTGTCTGCTGATTGACGATAATCTCACCGCCGACAGCGGCCCCACCAGCGTTGAACAGCTGGGCTATGACCCCAGTGCCGCTTCCATCACCTGCCGCCCCAGACGTGTTGGACACCCAAGTGACGATGTATCCGCCGTTGGTAAGCCCTTCGACCTTGGGTGTGACTTGGCTGGACGAGCTTTCGGTTTCGACCTGAAGTTCAGTCACCGTCAACACGCCCGACGCATCGTAGCGGTTCAGCCGGATACCGCTGATGTTATCGTCATCCCAAACGACAACAAAACCGCCATCGGTCAGCCCAGCCACATCAGGGGTGCGCTGGCCAGATACCACGGTGGTGTTGACCTGAAACTCCGATCCAGTGGGAACACCGCTCGCGTCATAGCGCTGCGCGAAGACGCCAACATTGTTGTCACCCGGATTGTCCTGATTGGTGGACTGCCACACCGCCACATAGCCGCCATCCGCCAGCGTTGCGACCGCCGGGGCCTGTTGCGCATTTTCCGTGACCGTGTTTACCCGCGTTTCACCGCGCACACGGCCATCAATGTCAGTTTCGGGCGTGATGGTGACATCGACCACAATCGGCGTGCTTGCCGAACCAGAACCATCTTCAAGCTGAATGGCCAATGACATCTGTTCGCGCGGATCGTCCGACAGGTTACGATAGGACAGGTTCTCAACAAGGATCTCAACGGCTGTGGACGTGGCGTTCGCATTCAGGTCGATGATCAGCGGCAAGCCATCTGTGCCCGGCGACGAAATCGTCCCGACAACGGTTCCGTTCACACTCACCGCAGTGCCTGAAACAGAAACCGCCCCGCTGGTCAGCAGACCGAAAACATCCTGCCCAAAGGCATCTTGCGGCGCAAAGTCATCTTCTTGCAAGGATTGGGACAACGAACCGACGATCAAACGCCCCCCGGCAAAATCCGCGTTGTCCATATCAGACACCGCGGCAGCCCCATCTGCGTCGATCCTCTGAGCGGCGACATTCAGGTCGGCTTCGCTCAAGACGCGGGTGGAGTTCACCGCCTCTACCTCGGGCCGGGCCGAAGCGGCTGTGAAACTCGCAGGATCGCCAAGCAAACGCTGCGCAATTGCACTGCCGCTTCCGTCGCCCGCGGACCCACTGGTGTCGCTGCGCCATGCAACCACGAAAGCCCCATTCGGCAATGCCGCCACGACAGAGTTGTCTTGATTGCCCAACGTTTCGGTGTTGACGACCGTTTCACCGGTCAAAGCAACGCCATCAGAATCAAAGCGACGCGAGATCACGCCATAGCTGCTGCCATCGCCCGAACCGGCCGAGTTAAACGCAGACCATGTGACAACGAAACCACCGTCGTCTGTAGCAGCAATCGAAGGTTCGTACTGGACCGATGACGTCTCTATGTTGATTTGAATTTCACCGGTGACTGGGGTTCCATCACCTTCGAATACACGCGCGAACACACCATAGCTGCTGCCATCTTGGCCATTTTGGTCATTCCAAGTTACGACGAACCGGCCACCGTCCAACCCGGTGACCCGAGCGGCTTCCTGAGTCCCGCCGAGCGTTGTGTTTACGGCAAATTCCGGGCCGACCTGCACACCTGCCTGATCGAAGCGCTGCGCGCGTATATCGCCCGGCGTTTCGAAAACGACCACAAAACCGCCGCCGGGCAGGCCGGGTGCCGCCCCGGGTTCTATCGCTGCAATCGACGGATTGTCTTGAGGAGCCGATGTTGCGACCCCTGTGCTATTGACCGCGAATTCGCCGCCCACGGGCGCGCCGCTGGCATTGTACACTTGCGCGAATACGTTTCGCACATACACATTGCCCGCCCCATAATCGCTGAACCACGCAACAGCAAAACCACCATCTGGCAGGCCAACCACTGTTGGTTCGGATTGCGTGCCAAGGGTGGTTGTCGGAACCGCAAATTCGCCACCCACGGCTGCGCCTTGGGCATCAAAGCGCTGCCCCAGAACGCCCGTGCCGTTATCGTCAACACCAGTCCAGACAACGACATAGCCACCATCCGCCGTGCCTGCCACACTGGCATCAGATTGCGCGCCATTGCGATCGGTGTTGACCACCGTTTCAAGGCCAATTCTTTCGCCTTGGGCGCTGAACCTCTGGGCAATCACACCATTGCCGCTGCCGTCCTGACCTGCGCTGGTCCAGACAACAACATAGCTGCCGTCGTCAAGGCTTGTGATAGAAGGCTGGGTTTGTTCACCAACGCGGAAGCTGTTGACAAGTTCTTCTGGTGTAAGCGGCGTGTTCATTGCAATCAATTTCCCCGTCAAAAGTGCGGTTCAGAAACTGATGTTGCGCTCGAGCCAGACAAAGCGATGGCGCATCGTGCAATCAGGATAGACGCAACATTGTTCCGATTTAATACGCACCGTTAAAGTTTTATTGATAATTACCTGTTCGGTTGACGATACATAAGTCAACAGATTCGTCTAAAAGTTGGTAACAATACAGGCATTCCGGTAGTTGGGGCGGCTGTTTTTCCCGCAAGACGTGTGCGCCTTCGGTGTTCTTGCAAAAGTTGTTTTGTGACGAACTCGCGTTACCGGTTTGAAATCGCCTAACTCCGCAGACCTGAAGCTGCGATTTCTTGGGCAAGGCGGGCGACACTTCGGCTCATCGCAGCGGCAATTCTTGTGTAATCAGGGCCGCTTACGCCAGTTGGCGCAGTGCTCACCGGTTCACGCAGCAGGGTTCGGCCCATTGTGATCACCTCTTGCGTGCCGCCGCTGAGTACGGTCCAGCGCGCATCAAGCACGACTTGCCCGTCCGGTCGAGCCTCGAACGCGTTGACCTGCACGGTGATTTGATAGGTCATGTCACCCGACGTCGTCCAAGGGTACAAGAACAACCGGTCCGTTCTTAACTGCTCGGAAAGAACCTCGGCCAGAACGTTCTGGAAGTTCTCGGTCAGGCCGCCGCCCCAACGATTTTGTTCGTTCACATTTACCGAGGTCGCGGTGTCGCGCGTCACAATTTCAGTTCGGTCCAGATATTGCGGCATGGTGATCGGGCCGACCCCAATCAACGGTCCGCGCCTGCGCGTCGTCTGCACGGCCTCTGTCGAGGCAGAGACCGGCGCAGAAAGGATATAAAAGTTCGATGGTTGGCTGGTGCATCCAGCGACCACTGCACAAAGCAAAAGCCCGGCAAGGACCGAAAGTCGGCGCAACATAATAGGTCTCCGTTTCTATCGTCTGCCTGTAAGGAGCGCGTTGGGATTACGTTCGAGAAAGTTGGCAAACTCGCGCAGAGATACCGCCGCGCGGCGAATTTCCCTGAGCGCCGTATCGAGTTGCGCAATCGTTGGCGAGTCCGGGCTGATCACCGACCTCGCGCCCGCGAGGGCATTGCGTGCGTCGCGCATGGCTGCGTCAGCGTTGTCCAGTATCGCATCTGCCTGTCCGAAGATTGGCTCCACGCCGCCCTCCACAGTTGCAATAAGCGTTCTGAGTTCATTGATAGCCAGCCCGCCATCGTCCAACGCCATTTGGGCTGCAGCCATCGTTTCTTCGGCTTTGTCAGTAAAAGGCCCGATCTCGGTGGTAAGTTCCGCGGCGAGTGTGCCGACGGAGGCGATCGGACCACGGGCGTCGTCAAGCATTTGTGTGGCTGTGGCCAGTGCCGCTTGCGCTTCGACGAGCAAGGGGGCTGCTTTTGTGTCGAACGAATTGATGACGCTGCGTGCGTCCTCCATCGTTCTGTTCGCCGTGACCAGAGCCTGTTTCAGATCGTTGGAAATTGGAGTGATTTCCTGATCGAGACTGTCGATCAGGGCCCGACCATCCTGCGCGATCGTCTGTATCGCCTGTATTGTGTCGGTCGCCCCTGACGACAACGTCGATACTTCCGATTCAAGGCTCTGTGCAATCTGTTGCAGCAGGTCGAGGCTTTGAGCAGCAGAATACAGCACTTCGCCGGGTTCCATCGCCAGACGCGCCTTCGCTTCTTCCACGGTTGCACGCACATCCGCGACCGTGGCGCTGATATCGTCAGCCAAGGGGCCGATCCTGCCAGAGATGGCGTCAACAGATGTACTGATCTGGATGATGCTGCGTGTTGCAGCCGTCACGGCTGTTTCAACATTTGTAGCGATCTCTTCCAGCGGAAGGTTTTGAAGAATATCCGCCAGCCGTGTGACACTGGCTTTCAGCTTCTCGGTGTCAGAGGGGAGTGTCGGAATCTCCTCAGCATCCGGATCTAGCCCGGTCAACTTGACCGCCGTCGACGGCTTGAAATCAAGCTCGACACTCAGTTGCCCTGTCACGAAAGACTGCATGCCAAGCTCGGCTCTCAGCCCAAATGCGATCAGGTCATCGAGTGTGCGTCCGTCCCCCGTAATTTGACCGCGAATGCGGTTTGGCTCGATGCTGATGTAGACGGGAATAAGAAAGAGCGATTCCGTGTCTTCGGGAAAATACGTAACGCTGATGTCCGTCACCTGTCCAAGCGGAACACCGCGAAAATTCACAGGGGCTCCGACCTGAAGGCCCGCGACCGACCCTTGAAAAAACAAGACATAAGTTCGCTTGGCACTCAAGAAGTTCGCACCGCCAAAAAGCACCAAACCGGCAATTGCCAGCACGAAGGCGCCAACCACGAATAGTCCGACCAGCTTTGGATTGGTTTTCTGACTCACGTCGCAGCCTCTGCATTTTTCACGGACACAGAGCTTGGACCGCTTCTATCTTCGTGACTTTTGCCACGATTCAAAAACTCTCTCACGCCATCGTTCGGGCTATGATCGCGCAATTCACTTGGATTACCTTGCGCGATCATCGTCTTGGTGATCGGGTCCAGAAAAACCGAATTGTTGCCAATTGAAAAGATGCTGGCCAACTCGTGGGTTACGATCACGATCGTGGTGCCAAGGCTTTCGCGCAATTCAAGGATGAGATCATCGAGCAGTTTCGAACTGATCGGATCAAGACCCGCCGAAGGCTCATCGAAGAACAGGATCTCGGGATCAAGGGCCATGGCACGCGCAATCCCGGCGCGCTTCTGCATCCCGCCACTGATCTCTGACGGGTAATAGTCTTCGAAGCCTGACAGCCCGACGAGAGAGAGCTTCATTGCCGAAAGTTCGCGGATATCCGCAGGGCTCAGATTGCTGTACTCGCCCAGCGGAAGCCCGACGTTTTCGGCCAGCGTCATGGAACTCCACAAGGCGCCGCTTTGGTACAACACACCGAACCCGCGCATCATGGCCTCGCGTTGCTGTTGCTCGGCGCCCCAGAAATCGGTCTCGCCGATCTGAACACGTCCTTTCGCCGGGGGCTTGAGACCGATCAGGCATTTCAACACCGTGCTTTTCCCGCAGCCCGAACCGCCCATTATGATGAACACATCGCCACGGCCCACAGTGAAGGTCAGGTTCTTCTGAATCACGAAATCGCCATACCTAAGGTCAAGGCCGGTCACCTCGATATGGGGGCGCGGCGGGGGCGTGATATTTGTCATTTCAAAACCTCAGATCCCCAAAATGCTGGTCACGACTGCAAAAAGACCATCCAGAACAATGATCAGAACAATCGACATGACCACAGCCGATGTGGCAGCGTCACCAACCGCAGAGGCGCTACGCCCGGACTGGATGCCTTTCAGGCACCCCGCAAGCGCGACGACAATGCCGAAAATGACACCTTTGAAAACGCCGAAAGCAAAATCAAACAGACTGACACTGTTGATTGTCTGAACGTAATACTCCGTCGCAGTCAGCCCCATCATGCCGACACCGACGATCGCACCTCCCAAAATTCCAAGGATATTAGCATAGATGCACAGAAGCGGCATCATGACGATCAGCGCGAGCATGCGCGGCAGCACCAAAAACTCCATCGGTGAAAAGCCAAGTGTCCGGAACGCGTCGATTTCCTCGTTGACCTGCATCGTGCCAAGCTGCGCGGCGAAAGCTGCGCCTGTCCTGCCAGCCATGATGATGCCAGTCATGATCGCCGCCATCTCGCGGGCCATTGCGATCGCGACAAGGTCGGCCACGAAAATCTGCGCGCCGAACTGGCGCAGTTGCACCGCGCCGACAAATGCCAGGATCAACCCGATCAGGATCGAGATAAGTGTCACAATGGGCAGCGCCTTTGGCCCGCAAGCCTCGATTGCAATCATGAAGTCTACACGGCGGAATTTTGCGCGCCCTACAGAAAAACGGGCCAGTGCGATGGTCGCTTCGCCAAGGAACGTGATCGTTGCGAGCGATGTCTTTTGGAAATCGAGCCAACCTTTTCCCACCGCAACCAGAAAACCATCGCGCGACGTCGTTCGACGCGCGCCTTGCCGTTCGGGCACAGCGGAAGCAAGGGCAACAAGCCTTTGTGCTCCGGACGGCAGGCCCCCAAGGTCGATTTCAATTCCTTTGACCTTCGCCTTTTCCATCACTTGCAGAACAGCAGTCACGAATGTGCTGTCCCACATGGTGAGATCACTAGTTTCAAATGTGAGTGATCGAACGCTTTCTGCCGCGTCGATAGCAGACATCATTCCCGCAGCGCCGGGTGCCTTCGAATGCAACGTCCAATCTCCTGAGACACCCAGTACCCCGGCACCGTTTTCCTTGGCCTGTAGAGCAATCTCACCGCGCCGTTTCTCTACAAGACCCGGATTAGAGAGGGTCATCAAAAGAACCCCGACCGCATTTGAATGAATTCATAAGTCGCCATGTGCCAAGCATCGCTTGATATTCTGACTTGGCAAGACTTTAGCAACCGTACAGGCAACAGACACCGGCTAACGTGGTAGAAAGACAACCTTGGCCCATAGTCGCTGCTGCTACACCGTCAGCTTCGATCGGTCCGGAACTTGACAAGCCCGGCAACTTAGCAAGAACTGCCGCTCTTTGAAGATCATCAAGCGTCACCGAAGCTCATTTTGAAATGGCATGTATTGCCCGAACCTTGGGCTGCGCAGAGTGTTTCCTCGCACCGACAATCAGGTGAGACCAACACACGATAAAGCCGCTCGAATACTGCCGTGTGCCATGCGCACAAGGGTACGCCGCTGACTTCACCGCGCACGATCGGGTTGTTTGTGATTGTGAAAGACCAAGCTGACTGGACTTTGAACGAGCCGGATCCTGCAAAAGTCCACGCGTGTTTTTCGATTGCGCCCGACAGAATCCGTGCCGCCGGTTTTCTTGGCAGAACCTTCAGCACAGTTTGGGCGAGATCCGGAATCCGGTTTGCAAGAATATAGTTCGCGGTTTCAAAACCGGCTTTGGCGGCCAAGGTGGGCGCCAATGCCGGTTCTTCTTTCCGAATTTGTCTATGCAGACGGGCAGCATCCGTTTCCGGGATCATGCTGAGGCCATCCGGGATATCAAAAATCCCTGCGGCCGCTAATATTTGCGCGCGCCGCACTGGACCGCAAAAACGATCAAGAACCGGCAAAAATTGCAAAATTGCGTTTGGACCAATGAGACCTTGGGATGCATTGCCATCTCTAGACATCCTCCAATTGTTGGTTGCCAGCGCCGCATGCCTTTATTTCGGCCCCGTTTGGCAATTTGAACGCCTGTTTCCGCTCAATCGTCTGGGCCTTGACGGCCTCACGCCGTTCTGCGGCCTTTGCCGCCTTGTCGGCCGAGGCTTCCCAGTCTTCCATCTGCGCTTCGGCGATGGTGCGCGTCTCGTCGAAGTGGAAATCCAACTTGTTTTTGGATTGTGGGCCAGTGTAACCGACTTTGCCCAAGTCATAGAATGTCCGGCCAACGCCCGCTTTCAGGAACGCATACAGGCACCCTAACAGATACCGCCGCCTGAACCCGGTGCCGCGCCAAGGGTAATGGAACAGCGCCTTCTTCATATAGAACCGACGATAGTTGTTCATCACCCCATCCAGCAACTCGCCCCGTTCCATTTCAGCCGGCTTCATGATCGGGGTGACGAAGTTGTAACGACTGAAATCGAACACCTCGACCTGATCCTTCAACTCTTGGAAAAGCGGAGTAAACGGCCACGGTGTGTACATTGACCAGTTGGCCAGATCCGGCTGCCAATCCCACGCCATCTGGTAAGTTTCTTCGAGTGTTTCGGGCGTTTCATTATCCAGCCCGACGATGAATTGCGCCTCAACAAGAATGTCCGCTTCGCGCAGCAGACGGATTGCTTCTTTGTTTTCTTCAACTTTGGTTTCTTTGTTGAACACGTCCAACTTCATCTGCGCGGCGGCCTCAGTTCCAAGGCTGACATGCACCAAACCGGCTCTGCGGTAAAATTTCAGTAAGTCCCTGTCCCGGTAAATATCCGTGACCCGGGTATTGATGCCCCAGTTGATCCGTTTGGGCAGGTCGCGGTCGATGAGTTCCTGACAAAAGGCCACGAATTTCTTTTTGTTGATCGTGGGTTCTTCATCGGCGAGGATGAAAAACCCGACCCCGTGGTTGTCGACAAGATCTTCTATTTCATCAACGACGTCCTTGGGGTCACGCACACGATAGTCGCGCCAGAACTTCCATTGGCTGCAGAATGAACAGGTGAACGGACATCCCCGCGCAAGGTTAGGGATCGCAACCCGAGTTCCCAGGGGAATATAGATGTACTTTGACCATTCCAACACGGACCAATCGGGCTTGATCTTGGACAGGTCTTTCACGGTAGAGGCGGCTTGGGTCGCAACAATCTGATCGCCATCAATGAAGGCAAGGCCATTGATCTTTTCACGCTCGGCAGGAAAGCGCCCGTCTTCGATGGCACGCATCAGTTCGGTGCAAATCTCTTCGCCCTCGCCGCGGACGATCACATCAATCCACGGCGCTTCCGTCAACACCTGTTTGTACATGAACGTTGCATGCACGCCGCCCATTACGCGGACCGCACCGGGGGCGACCTCGCTTGCCACTTTCAAGACATCTTCAGCCTTGTAAATCGAAGGAGTAATCGCCGTGACCCCGACCACATCCGGGGCAATCGCCTCAATTTTCTGGGCAAGGTCCGCATCCGTCAGTCCATCGGTCATCGCGTCGATGAAATGGATGTCGTCAAAGCCCGCTTGCCTGAGATGTCCGGTAAGATATGCGACCCAAGCGGGCGGCCACGTTCCGGCGATTTCAGCACCACCAGACCGATAATTCGGATGGACAAAAAGGATTCGCATATCGACTCCAATCAAAAGTGTCCATTTTGTGTTACACTATTATGTGCCCTTCATAATTGACACAAATCAACTTTGTCGGCTTCTCCTGACGCGGCAGTTCTTTTGGCAAACGAGGCTTACAGATACTCTGCTGTCTCGTTTCGACAGACGACCCCATAGGATCATGGCCGCGCCCTTCACACTGGGGGCTTCACGGCTCTTTGCCGGCACCGGCTGTACGCTACGGCGTCTGCAAAACCAGAAATATCTAGCCAAGAAGTTAGCTGCCATCACCTATCCTGAGACAGCTTTTATCTGATCACTGCTTTATTTGGGCGCAGGCCATCGCAATCGAGAATGCCTCGTCCGACCCGCCCCGCTCAAGAAACAACTGGCGTGCTGCGGTAATATCGCCATCGGTATCAAAATAGGCCTGAAGACCAAGCAGGGCGATATCATCGGGGAATTGTGCCCGACTATCAGCAAACCAAGAACTGACCGTACCAGTCGCACGGAACTCATCCACGTAACCTGAAAGCCATTTGTAGCCTTCGGGTGCACTTGCTGGACAGGAGGCGGCATTGGCGATTGCTGCGAGCGATGAAAAGGCTAGGGCTAGTGAAATTCCGTTAGCAAACACAGTGCTCTCCTGTTTTTTGATCACACCTTGATCTGCAAGTCATAAAGATTAGTCAACTGACAGTTTTTTCGATGTCAGCATACACAGGCTTCGCAAATCAACCGCGTCATTTGGCGGAAAAGGTGGGGTCTTTGTCCTAACGGTCATCACAAAATTTCTCCTAATGTCAGGCCATGACACAAAGACAGACATATCAGACAGAATACGAGACCCGCAGCGTTGTGATGGTGGCGTTCCCGCAGGCCCACATCCTTGATATCGTCGGCCCGCTCGAAGTGCTGACGGGGACGAAGTATTTCTTACCCGAAGGCCCGGAGCCTTATGCGGTTACCCTGGTTGCGTCCAAAACCGGCCCTTTACCGACGACGTCCGGGTTAAGTCTGACGGCCCACCGTGCTTTTGCAGATGCCGCCACCGATACGAGCCCCATCGACACACTGATCGTCAGCGGCGGTCATGGCACCATGGCCGCGATCAAGGATCCTGAGTTGCTCGATTTCGTGCGGCAGTCTGCATCCCGGTCACGGCGGATCGTGTCAATTTGTACAGGCGCGATGATCCTTGCCGAAATCGGACTTCTGGATGGCAAACGCGCCAGTACCCATTGGTGGTGGTGTCCAATCCTGGAACAGCGCTATCCAGCCGTTGCGGTTGACCGCGACGCTATTTTTGTCCGCGACGGAAATATCTGGACTTCGGCCGGGGTGACCGCCGGGATGGACCTGGCGCTGGCGCTGGTCGAAATGGATTTTGGCCATGACATCGCCCTCCAGGTCGCGCGGTACAACGTGATGTACATGATGCGCCCCGGCGGCCAATCGCAGTTCAGCGCGCACCTTGTGGCCCAACGTGCGGATGACCCGGCCATCAACGCAACGCTGGACTATATCCTCGCCAATCCCGGTGACCCGCTGACAGTGACTGCACTTGCCGCACGCGCCGGGCTGTCTGAACGAACCTTTGCGCGGCGGTTCAAGGACAACACAGAGATGACGCCCGCCGCCTATGTCGAAACGGCGCGGGTCCAAGCCGCACGCGTGGCCCTTGAGACGACGACGATTGGTGTCGAACAGGTCGCGCTGCAAACGGGGTTCCAAAACGCAGAGCGGATGCGCCGGGCGTTTCAGCGGCATCTTGGTGTCTCTGCCACAGACTATCGCGAGCGGTTTCGCGGATCTCAACTGACACCATTGATCCGCGACGGCCCCGACTGACCCACGCACGAATTTTTCCATTGGCCACGTCTCACGCGTCAACCGCATCACGGTTGGCGCGGACGAAGACCTGTGCCCGGACCAAACCCAAACCCAACTCACAGAAAGATAAATGACATGAAACGCACTTTACTTGTAACAACTGCCATCGTCCTCGCGGCAAGCACTCCGATCTTCGCAGAGGGCGGCTTCTATCTTGGCGCATTGGTTGGCGGCGTCGTGAACCAGAACCAGGATTTGGACGGAAGCGCCGGTGGCCTGACGATCTCGCTCGATGGAGGCGCGGATCTGAGCATCTTTGGCGGATACGATTTTGGCAAGGTGGGCAAACTGGGGTCGCTGAGAACCGAACTGCAATTTTCAGGCCGCGCGTCAGAGACCGACGGCGCAACCGAAGGCACCTATACCGAAGAAGCGGTGTTCCTGAACGTGCTTCATGACTTCACCTTGAGCGAACAGTCGAAGTGGGTGCCATATCTTGGCGCAGGTATCGGCCATGGCAAACTGGAATACGACGATTACCGCGCAAACGGGACCACGCTCCTCAACGGGTCCGACGAGGTTTGGGGTGGTCAGTTGATCCTTGGCCTTGGATATCAGTTGACTGAGGGTGCTCGCGTGTTTGCAGATTACCGCTACCGAAATTGGGCTGACACCAAAGTCAGCGATGTCAGCGGGCGTGCGGTCTCAATCGACAACGCATCCTCTAGCATCAATTTCGGCGCCGCTTATACATTTTGATACCTGCGCCGGGCGATCAAGAAACAACAGGCACTGCTGGCACGCAGAGCCAGCAGTCATGCCTCATCATCAGGGACAGGCATCACGACCAATCGAGCCCCTGCCGATCTCTATGCACCCTAAGTGGCGCTGTCCGGCGCGATACAAAGCGCGCGTATTTTGCAAAGGCGCGGGCGGCGTACTTCACGGTCTGGAACGATTGCCAGACTGCGTGCCGCCGCTCTGGGCCGCGACTGGTCGGCATGGTTGCAAGCACTCTCGGAACGGCACTCCTTGGAAACTTTTGAACCGAAAGACACCTTATGCAAACCGTCTTCATCGCCGGTGCAACCGGCTATCTTGGCCGCCACCTTTGTAGTGAGTACCGCAAGCGCGGCTGGCACGTTCGCGCTCTGGTCCGGGACCCCGGGCGGGCACGTCAACTCGACGCCGACGAGTTGATATCGGCTGAAGCCACCCTGCCCCACACTCTCAAAGGCATTATGGACGGGGCCGATCTGGTCATCTCTGCACTTGGCATTACCCGTCAAGCAGAGGGGTTGGCATATTGGGACGTCGACTATCAAGCGAACCTGAATCTTTTAGACGAAGCGCTGCGTGCCCATGTGCCGCACTTTGCCTATATCCACGTCCTGAACGCCGGGCAAATGGCCCAAGTACCTCTGGTCGCGGCCAAGATGGCCTTTGTCACGTCGTTACAAAGCGCAAGCATAGCTTCGAGTGTGATTGCCCCGTCCGGATACTTCTCGGACATGTCCGATTTTTTGACGATGGCACGGTCCGGCCGCGTTTGGCTTTTCGGCTCCGGGGCACACCGGATCAATCCAATTCATGGGGCAGATCTGGCCGCCACTGCTGCCAATGCTATCGCCCGGGGACAGGATTGGTTGGACGTGGGCGGCCCTGACGTTTTCAGCCAATCAGACCTTGCAAAGGCGGCATTCGCGGCCGTTGGCAAGCCAGCGAAAATTACACGGCTGCCCGATTGGCTGCGCAAGGTGGCCCTTGTCTTGCTGCCGTACCTGACCCCGCGCCGCATCCATGGTCCAGCACAGTTCTTTCTCACGGCGCTTGGGTTGGACATGGTCGGCGCGCCGCATGGCACCCGCCATCTTGAGGCGCATTTCGCGGCGATCACGGGGCAAAAGCTTCATTGAAGGTATGAAATGAAAACCATCTTCACACTTCAACGCTTAGGCGGATTGTCCGCACTTGTGTGCGGCGCAACTTACTTGATCGGCTTTGCGTTCTTGATCACGCACTTGGCCCCCATGGGATACGGCACAGCCGATATCGACACACGTGCCGTGGTTGCGTTCAGCGCCGCTTCCCCCAGCATATTCATCGCTTGGAACACTGCGATTTATATAATCAACGCACTGGCTCTTGCGGTGCTGGTTGCAGCGCTGGCGCAGCGTTTGTCCTGCGCCCCGCCGAGCTGTGCCGCTGTCACCAAAGGAATTGGTTTCATCTGGGCTGGACTCCTTCTGGCTGCCGGAATGATTGCCAATGTAGCGGTGGAGCAAGCCGGGGAACTTTACCGCACCGACCCTGAGGCTGCCGCAACTCTTTGGCACATCTTGCATTCCGTCGAACTTGGCCTTGGCGGCGGCAACGAGATTGTGGGCGGCGTCTGGATTGCTTGCGTCAGCAGTGCCGGTTGGATCCGGCGTTGCTTGGGGAAACGTACCGCCTGCTTAGGCGCGTTGACCGGTGCAAGCGGGATACTGACCCTGATCCCGATGATTGGCGACGCGGCTGGAGCTGTCTTTGGACTTGGCGCAATCGCTTGGTTTATCGCGATTGGTGTCGCACTCGTGTTCAGACACGAAGCACCCACGCCACAAGCATCCATGGCAGTCCATACTGCACAAGGATCAAAGCCATGACACTGAATGGAGACTTGCAAAGGCTGATCGATACTGAATGCGCGAAGGCGAACACCCACAACGTGATCCTGCGCATTGAGTCCGGCAATGGTCAGGTTCGGTTCAAAGGCAGCGCCGCGGCTGCCAGGCCCGAGGCGCCTTTCGCGATCGCGAGCATTTCCAAGATGTTTACCGCGACACTGATCCTGCAACTGGCGGAAGAGGGGCAGATTGACCTGAACCAGACCGTGCAGAGCCTTCTGCGCACTGTCGATCTGTCCGCTCTGCATGTCGTGAAAGGTGTCGACTACGGGCCAAGTCTTTCCGTTCGACAGTTGATCCACCAGACCTCCGGACTGGCCGATTACTACGCCAGCAATCTGTCAGCGGATTTGAAACAGAACATTGATCGCAGCTTTGGCCTGCACGATGTATTGCAGATGACGCGGGCGCTCCCGCCACAAGCCGCGCCCGATAGCGGCAGGTCCTACTACTCCGATACCAATTACCAACTGCTTGGTGCGGTAATCGAGGCGGTCACAAGCCAAACCTTTGACCAAGCAGTACAAAGCCGTATCTGTGAGCCGCTCGGGCTAAGGGAAACTGCCGTATTGAACGACGACGACGCGGGGCTTCCGATTTACTACAAATCCCAAAGCCTGAATGTTCCACGCACCCTAGCCAGCATGGGGCCTGACGGAGGCATCTTGTCAACCATGGATGACCTGCTGACTTTCTTGCGTGCGTTCATTCAAGGCCAGCTTTTCAACCCCGAGAATGCCGCACAGATCCGCCAGTGGAACCGGCTTTTTTTCCCGTTTCAGTACGGATACGGGGTGATGCGGATCAAATTGCCGCGCTGGATGACCCTGTTTCGCGCCACGCCAGAGTTGATCGGCCATTCCGGGGCCAGCGGCTCCTTTGCGTTTCATGCGCCGGGGCCGGACATCTATTTGATTGGTACATTCAACCAAACTGACGCGCCGCAGCGCCCCATCAGTTTCATGCTGAAAGCACTGCGTATCATCGAAAGACATGGGATTTCTTAATGTTGAGTGCAGCAGTCAATGATTGCCCGTCGATCGGCGATTCTGCTGCGTTACTTTGCCAGCCGTGTGCACTTTGCACCAAAGAAACGCTGATTGAGAAATGGCTGTCTGCATGGACGAAATGGCAGCATCTTGGAGGCCTTCGTGAGCCGAACTTATGAAGCAAAAGTACACCGGGAAAAGGTGACCCTAAGCGGCAGCCTTGTATTGAGTACGCCGAACCACAAATCGATTGCAGTCTTGATGCTCCATGGGAGTGGCCCGCTTGATCGCAATGCAAACATGGAGGGTCAAAACCTTCATATTTTCAATGTAATCGCTGATGCTCTGGAACGCGTCGGCATCAACAGTTATCGATATGACAAGCGTGGCTGCGGTGATAGCAGCGGAGATTATAATACCGCGAGTTTTTCGGATCTGATCGACGATGCCTGTGCCGCCGTCGACATGCTTGCATCCGTTCCCTGCATCGAAGGAATTGTCTTGTTGGGGCACAGCGAAGGTACGATAATCGCCCCAGTCGTCGCGCACTTGAAACCAAAGGTCATCGGTCTCGTGCTTCTTTGCCCTACGATACAGCCGGTCGAAGACACATTGATGCGGCAGGCGGACAACATGGCGGAG
Source organism: Meridianimarinicoccus aquatilis (assembly GCF_004358675.1). Lineage (GTDB taxonomy): Bacteria > Pseudomonadota > Alphaproteobacteria > Rhodobacterales > Rhodobacteraceae > Meridianimarinicoccus > Meridianimarinicoccus aquatilis. The sequence continues at coordinate 104,596 of NZ_SMZO01000008.1, forward strand.
CGGGTGGCAACGACACCCGGCATACGTGGCGCAATGGCCCGGTTTTCAGCCTGCATCAGAGGCGGCATTCCTAGAAGACAGAGAAAACTCATCGACCGGATCAAAGCGTCAGAAAGCGACACGTTCACAGCTATGGGGCAGCACATTCCGTCAAAAATGCTTCGGGAACTTTTTGCCCATGATCCTAAGTCCTGGATTGCGAAAGTTCAGGTGCCCGTGCTCGCAATCGCCGGCGCGAACGACATCCAATGTCTACCAAGTGACGCCAAATCGATTGAGAACATGGCGCAGGGGCCAGTTGAGACGCACTGCCTTAGAGGTTTGACGCATATATTGCGTGCCGACGATGCGCCCGCGTCATTTGATCGATATGATGAGCTTATGACAAAAGAACTCGATCCGCGCATCTCGCAGCTTTGCATCAAATGGATTTTGCTGCACTATTTTCACCGACGGCCACGCAAAGTTTCGCCAAGCTAGAATTCTTCATGGTCGGGTGTCCGTGTTCAGGTCTGCCCTATGCCGGAAAATAATGCGGCGGAGCACAAACTGGCCCCTTATCTTCGCGGCCTTGGTCTGCCGCCTTGCATGTCGCGCCGACGCGCGGGCGGTCTGAGATTACAAGCAGGCACTCGTTTGCAAGTATTAATAGGTTGCCGACGACACCCATTGATGTAGCTAATTAGATGTTGATTGATATGATCAATCATCTAGGCATTACCCTCCGGGGGAAAATCGATGATGACATCACGATCCTTGTATGTGTCGGTTGCTGCTCTGCTGTGTGCAAGCACAGCGTTGCCTCAGGAAATCAGCACTGCCTTCGGCACGGATTTTGCGGTTTCACCGGACGAATTGCCGTCAACGGGTGACCAGTGCTGGGCTTTCGTCGGGCACAACTCTCAGAACCGGGTGATCTGGGGCGATAGCCATCTTCACCCTTCCTACTTCTGGGAGGCGGGGCTTGTGGGAGACTGGATATCTCTCATTGAGGGCACAAACATCCACCGTTTCGTCGCCTATCGAGACGGCGTTAACAAGACGTCGATGAGCGATCCCTTCACGACAGAGGGTACCTTTGGGTCGTGCAGCCCCGGCAGCCTATGGAAATGGATGGCGAATTCCCAAGACGTGAGGCGCGGCGACGTTCTCGCCATTGCGCAAGACGGGAACCTCTCCAAAGACATCTTGTTTCCTGAGACTGCGCAGCCAGCCTTCCATCACGCGCGGGTGATCGATATCCCGACCTCGCGCTGGACGGCCCATGGCGCCTTTCGAATAGGTGCCCAAGGCCACGCGGAAAGCTGGATGGAGCCACAGGGACGCGCCTATACCTCTCTCATCTGGTATACGCTTTGAACCGGGGGCAGCGTATCGGGCTCATCGCGCTTCTCGCCTTTGGGAACGCGCAGATCGCTCTCGCCTGTGGCGTCTGCGTCGAGAAACCCGAAGAGACGGTCTCTGATCGTCTCTTGGCCGCGGACGCGGTTGTCATCGCACGAGAAGATCGCGACAATCCCTACAGCTTTGCACCTGTCATGTTCCTGTTGGGTGCGTCGAATGACGTTCCCATCCCTTTCCTGGTCGACAGCATCACAAAAAGACGGTTGGACAGGAACCCAGCGGATGGCGTTTTGATGCTGCGTGAAGGGAACGCGTGGTCGCGCGCTGGCTATGCAAACGCAGCATGGCGAAGCGCGGCCGCAAAGATCCTCGCGCATGGTTCTGACTGGCAGATTGATCCGACAGCACGCTTCAGTTTCTTCGAAGCAATGCTGCATGGTCCTGATCGCTTTCTACGCGAACAAGCCATCGACGAACTCAGCCGTGCCTCATACGATCTGATAAGCGAGATGGCGCAACCAATAAACGGCGCAGTTGCGCGGCAAGCTTTAACCGACCGCAGCGAGATACCATGGCAATCGTTCTACATCCTTATGCTCGGCCTCAGCGACCGCAACGAAGATCGCGACCATGTGCGCGAGCGCATTGCCCGAGCTGCCCGCCTTAAAGGCGAAGCGCACCTGGATGCTTGGGCAACGGCACTGATTGAAGTTGACGGATCTGCAGGTGTGACACGGTTGGTAAACACATGGCTTGAGGCGTCACACCAAAGCACAGAAGCCCTTAGAGACGTCATTGCAGCTTTGACCGTCCATGCGAAATACGGGGACCCAAGCTTGAAGGCCGGGATCCTGGCTGCCCTTGCCCGCCTACCGCAACAGCGCCCCGAAGTCGTCGGTTCGGTCGCGGTGGCTTTTGGCGAAATTGGGGATTTTTCTCGGGCTGAGGTGATCAGCAGCGCCATGTCGCGTTTGCCAGCCAAAGAAAAGCAGCGTATCGACGCAGCGGAGTTATTCGCAGCCGCAAGCTACTTGTACAGATCGCAAAACGCCGGGATCACGGCATTTGATCCACTTCAGGGAAATTAGAAATGAAACAGTTGCAGTTTTCAGCCTTTACGGTGGCAGCACTTCTGGCGGCCGGGGTAGCTCAGGCACATACCGGCGAAGGTGTCACTGGCGGGCTTGCCAGCGGCTTCCTGCACCCACTCTTCGGATGGGACCACGTTGTTGCCATGGTTGCCGTTGGGCTTTGGGGGGCTGTCTTGGGGCGACCAGCGCTTTGGTTGTTGCCAGTCGTTTTCCCGATGGTGATGGCATTTGGTGGCGCACTTGGTGTCGCCGGCGTACCACTACCGGCCGTCGAAGTCGGGATTGCCCTGTCGGGCGTCGTGCTCGGCCTGCTCGTTGCGCTGGCCGTGCCAGCACCGCTTTGGGTCGCAGCCGTCATCGTTGGGGTCTTTGCGATTTTCCACGGCCATGCCCACGGCACCGAATTGCCGACAGCCGCCGATCCGATCGCCTATGCGGTGGGCTTCGTTGTTGCTACGGGCTTGCTGCATCTCGCAGGCATCGCCATCGGACTGCTTTGGGATCGTCCTTGGGGCACATGGGCGGTGCGGGCTGCAGGTGCAGTCGTCGCCCTTGTCGGCGCGGCCTTCCTGACCGGGGTCGCCTGATCCGTGGGAATGACACGATGAACGCTGTTCTGCGCGAACCTCTGGTCCATTTCTTCATGCTCGGGGCGGCGGTGTTCGCCCTGTTTGCCCTGTTTGACGACACCCCGCCACCCGTGGCTGCCGAGGTCATCACCGTGACCGAAGACGACGCTCGCAGGCTCGCCGGCGCGTTCGAGGCGACATGGCGGCGCTCGCCAAACCCCACCGAGCTGAACCACCTTATCGACAGTTTCGTGCGCGAGGAAGTTTACGTGCGCGAGGCGCTGGCCCTTGGGCTCGACCGCGGCGACGCGGTGATCCGCAGCCGCCTCCAGATGAAGATGGAATTCCTGACCGAGAGCGGCGCCGGGGCAATCACGCCTGATGACGCCACGCTCGAAGCTCACCTCGCGGCCTTTCCCGAACGCTTTGCGCAAGCGCCACTTGTTGGCTTCGAACAGGTCATGATCGATGATACCATCGGAACCGAAGCGCTGATGGAAATTCGCGCACTGATGGATGCCGGAGGCATCCCCGATGGCGTTCGGCTGAACCTGTTGCCGCCCACCCTGCCCGCGGGCCCGCCGCGAGTGGTCGATGGCACCTTTGGCACAGGCTTCTTCGAGGCGCTGGCTACACTGCCAACGGGCAAATGGGCCGGGCCGGTCACTTCGTCCTTTGGCCGCCACCTTGTTCGGGTAACCGAGCGGCGCGACACGCGGCTTCCACCGCTCTCCGAAATCCGCGAGCGAGTCGAAAGCGACTGGCGCGCGGTGATGTCGGTGCAATTGCGCGAAGAGCGCTACAAGGCCCTTGTCGCGCGCTACCTGATCGTCCGTCCGGATGATCCCGAGGGACTCCGGCAATGATCCGGCTCTTGGCCCTGATCGCGCTGTGTCTGTCATTGCTTGCGCCCGCGACGGCCAATGCCCATGCGCTCGAGCCGGGCTTTTTGGAAATTCAACCGCTCGACGTCGACGAATGGCGCATCACCTGGCGCAAACCGCAGGTGAATGGGGCGCCTATGAAAATCGACGCCGTGCTACCCGAGGTCTGTACACCGCGGCGCGGGCCAGCACCCGTATTTGACGGGCGCGCCTTTTTGACCAACTGGATTGCCAAGTGCGAGAACGGTTTGCCCGGCGGCGAGATCCAGATTGATGGGCTGGATCAGACGCAAACAGATGTTCTGGTCCGCTACGCGCTCGCGCCCGGCGAGACGCCGCAAGCCGTACGCCTGACCGCAGCCGCACCGGCCTTTACTGTGCCACTCAAGGCGGGGCCACTTGGGATCGCGGCAGGCTATTTTTCACTTGGCGTTGATCACATCCTGAAGGGTATCGACCATTTGCTCTTTGTGTTGATGCTGATCGTGCTGATCCGGGCGTGGCGGCCCCTGCTGACCGCTGTTACGTCGTTCACGGTCGCACACTCGCTATCGCTCGCTGCCGCAAGCTTGGGCTGGATCGTTGTGCCTGCGCCCCCGGTCGAGGCCATCGTGGCGCTTTCGATTGCCTTCCTCGCAGCCGAACTTCTGCACGAGCACGGCGACCAGCCACGCCTGTCAGAACGCTATCCATGGGCCGTCGCCTTCGCCTTCGGCCTGCTGCATGGGTTGGGCTTCGCGCGTGCGTTGCTTGAGGTCGGCCTCCCCGAGGGCGACGTTCCCCTTGCCCTGCTGGCGTTCAACCTCGGCGTGGAGGCTGGACAAATTGTCTTCATCGTTCTGGCTCTGGCACTTGGCGCCGCATTCAGTCGGCTCTATCCCAGCCTCGCAAAGGGCCTGACGGCACCTGGAACCAAAGGCCTTCGGGCTGTGTCCTATTGCGTCGGAACACTTGCCGCCTTCTGGGTGATCGAGCGCGTCGCAGGCTTCGTCACATGAGGGGACTGCGGTTTGCCATTCTCGCCGTTTTCGCGCCCGTCCCAGCCTTCGCACACGACGCTTTCGGCGACCTTGGGCCATTCTACGCGAGCCTTCTGCACCCTTTGGCTGATCCGCTGCAAGGTGTGTTGCTTCTCGGCACGGCGGCTTTTCTTGCTGGCCGTCCGCTATCCACCGTGAGACCGGCACTGCCCATCTTCCTTGCAGCGGCGGCACTCGGTTACGCCGCCATCGGCATGCGCCCGGATCTAGCCTTTTCA
>NZ_SMZO01000080.1 GCF_004358675.1 Meridianimarinicoccus aquatilis
CCGTGGCGTGGTCCGGCGATGGCACCCGCTGCGCAGTCACGGCACCGCGTGGCGGGCGCGCCGTGATCTGGACCGGCACACAAAGCGACATACTACACAGACCTGACCTGTGCGGCGTCGCCCCAACGGCAACCGGCCTTGCCTTCACCGATGGTACGGGCGCCGTGCTTACAGATAGCGGTGCGGCCAAACACACCGTCGCATGGGACAATCACTTGGTCCCTGTCACGCCCTGATCCGCCTCAAAGGGCACGCTCCAGCACCCCCAGCAAAGCAGCGGCGGACAACGGCACTGGGTTCGCCTTCATAGATGACGATCCACCCGCCGCCTCGGCAATGGCGGGTAAATCTTCGCGCGCAAGCCCCATCGCCCCCAAACGGGGCAACCCATGTGTTGCCGACCAACGCGCCAACGTCGCGGGTGCATCCTGTGCCGTACCGCCAAGCACAGCGGCAATCCAGCCGCGCACATCGGCAAGCCGGGCCGCCGCGTGCGGCCCCGCTTCCGCAGCATTCGCCTCTAGCACATAGGGCAGCAGAACGCCGCACACCGCGCCATGCGGCGCCGGAGACATCCCACCAATCGGCCCAGCCAGCCCATGAACAGCCCCTAACCCGGCATTGGCCAAGGCCAGACCGCCGCACAGACTGACCCAAGCCAGATCGTCGCGGGCCTGCGTCACCTCCGCTTCCATCAATTTTGCCAACGCCGCCAGACCCAGCGGAATTGCGTCGCGGCACAGGGCATCGGTCAGACGGTTCGACTTGGTGCAAATGTATGGCTCGATTACTTGCGTCACAGCATCGAGCCCGCTGGCAAGGGTCACACTGCGCGGCGCACCATCGGTCAACGCGGGATCAACTATCGCCAGATCCGGCAACATCCGGTCATCCCGCAGCGACACCTTGCGCCGCGCCTCAGGCACATTGATGACCGCGTTCTTTGTCACTTCGGCCCCGGTGCCTGCTGTCGTCGGCAACGCCACAAAGGGAAGCGGCGCATGATCCAACGGCAGCCCCTGCCCGACCACCTCCAGGTGATCCAGCATTGGCCGCGTGGCTGGCACAAGCGCGGCAACCGCTTTGCCCAAATCAATGGGCGCGCCCCCGCCAAGTGAAACAACGACCTCGGCACCGGCAGCCCGCGCCGCCGCAACACCGGCCTCGACACCCGCAATGTCCGGCTCATTCGGGCAGGCAAACGTGGTTACGCGGCAACCGGCTGCGATCAGCGCGTCTTTCAGCCAATCCGCTCGCGCCGCCGTTGCCCCATGCACAAGAAATGCAGCCCGCCCAATGGCGGCAATTGCATCCGCCGCGCCTGCGGCAGCGCCTCGCCCGAATTGTATCTTTCCAGCAGTCTGAAAGGTCAGTCCCATCTGTGGTGATGTCATAGTCTCTCGCAGCCCCCTGCCCGACCTCAGCCGGACTTCACCAAATTTATCCGGCACGTGCCAAACGTGCGTTCTACAGCGGCCGTAACCGGCCCAGCCAGATGAGTCGCCACATAGTCCAACACAAACCCATTTGGAGCGCGGATCTCGACAACACCGTCCGCAAGCGAGCCCAGCGTCAAACGATGGTACCAGTTGGCAAATGCCTCTGGCTGTTGATCTGCCAGTTCCCGCATCACGATTTGCCAACGCGGGTCATCGCCGCCAACCGGCTCTGGCAAGCGCACTGCCTGGGTAAAATCGACCTTGAGTACCTTGCTGTCCGCTGCTGCGGGCTTGGTTAGTGTCTTTTCAACGCGATCCGCAAAATCGCGGCCCACTGCGCCCCACACCGGACGGGACAAGGATTCAAGAACATCAAGGTTCAACCGATAACTCGCGACCCGGCCCCGAACTCCTGCGCGCTTTACATCCAACAGTCCCATGGCAAGCAACCGTTTCACTTCGCGCTTCGCCGTCCGTTCATTGACACCCCATAGCCGCGCCATCTCAGCCTGGCCAATGCTCAACTCGTTGCGCTGCCAGTTGTACCGGGCGGTGATCAGCGAGATCAACCTTAACGCAGAAACCTGCTGCGTGGTCGACCCGTGCAATCCTGCAATGGCCACCGCTGTCAGAATGTCATACTTGTGGACCCCGGAACCGGGGCCAGTCACGCGACCGGGTTGCATGATTGCTCTTTTCTCTGCCTCTGCGGATCGGGCTTAAGCTCGATTCTCGTTAGGTATAAAAAAGCATCAAATCCCGTTTTCTGTCAATTGAAAACGAAAACCGGGATTTCCTATGTCAAATCTCAATTCATCAAAGAAATTAGGTTTAGTAGGTGTAGGGTGACACCGTATGTCACTGTATTAACGCCCGATTGTCACCCTATTTAGCTATAAGGTGTCGTGCGTGCCACCCTATTTCGATTGGAACGCTCGCATCATCCTGCGCCCGACCACGTAAAATCCCGTTCTTTGTCAAACAACGAGAAAAAATTCTTGTTTTGCCATATTTCTCAAATCCCGTTATTCAATTTCCTACAAGCAATAACACGAGGCCCCAACAATGCGGGATCATACAGACTTACAGGCAATGAATGAACGCAGCCTCGCACAGCAATCAGCAGTGCGGCGCGCAACCTTTTCCCCGGGCGAGATCAAAACACTTCGTCCGTTCTCGATTTGGGAAATCAGCAGCTTCATGTTCGATGTTCCGGCTGACACGTTGCGAAAGAAGCTCGCTGACGATCCGTCCCTGCCCCAAGGCAAGACCCAAGATGATGGCCGCCAGCGGTGGTTCACTTTGGACGAAATTAACGAACTGCGTCGCCGAGTCCGTTTTCGTGGCAAGTCGCTTTTGCCTGAACGCCCAAAGGGCCGGGCAATGCGTGTGGCGGTGTCGAACTTCAAAGGCGGTGTCGGCAAGACGGTCGTGGCGCAGCACCTTGCGAATGCGGCGGCCTTGGATGGGTATCGCGTTCTGTGCATTGATTTCGACCCACAAGCAACGTTGACCCACTCCATGGGACTTACAGAAGTAAAGGAATGGCACACGGTCTGGGGCATTATGTGTCGGGATCTGTGCCGGGAAGCAGACCGGATCGCAGCGGGATATGATGACCCCGACGATTGCCCCTACCCTTCTTCTGATGAGTTGCCGCAAGACGTTCAATCCATTGGCGCGCAGCGATTTCAGGATTTCATTCAAAAGACTTGCTGGCCGACCATTGATATCATCCCCTCATGCGCCAATGCCGCGTTCGTCGAATTTGCCAGCGCACAATACCGGTCGCTTCACAAGGCATGGTCATTTTTCGGCTGTGTTGCGCGTTACCTCGACGAATTGCCGGACGATCAATACGATCTCATCGTTTTCGATTGCCCCCCTGCGATCGGGTATCAGTCCCTCAACGCGGCCTTTGCGGCGGACATTCTCTATATTCCGTCCGGGCCGGGCTATTGGGAATATGACAGCACGACCAGCTATCTTGGACAGCTTGGGGATGCGATGGCGGATATCTCCGAAGGTTTCTCGGCATTGGCAGAGGATGCCGGGATCACACTGCCAAAACGCTTCCGCGATATCCGGTTGTTGATGACACGGTTTGAACCGAACAATCCGCTTCACATGGCGATGATGGGCGCGTTCCGAAATGTGTTCGGCGCAGATGTGTGTCAGAACCCGATAGAGATGACACGCGCCGTAGAGCAATCTGGGCGGTTTCAGATGTCGGTCTATGAACAAGACTATCGGCAAATGACTCGCGATACGTGGAAACGCGCGCGGCAGAGCTTTGACCGGGCGTATCAGGAGTTTCACGACACGCTGATCGGGTCATGGCGCGAGCATGGTGAGCAAGATCAGCGGAAAGGAGCGTGACATGAGCCGCGGGAAAAACAAGTTCGGCTTCGATCCAATCGAGCCGCCCAAGGACTCTGCCAAACGGGAACGCAACGTTGGCCCAATGGGAGCGGCGGTGCGCGAAGCGGCTGCCAGTTTGCAAGAAACGACAGAGGCCAAGATCGAACAGCGGCGGCGCAACGCCGAAGATGCAAAGGCTTGGCGCAGCGCAGAGGCTCAGGGGCGCGTTCTGGTGCGGCTGTTGTTGAGCGAGGTCGAGACGACCGATCTTCCCCGTGATCGTCTTGACTTGGCTGCCGTGGCGAATTCGGACGAGATGGAGGAATTGAAAGCGTCCATTCGGATGCGGGGTCAGAAAGAGCCGATCGAAGTCTATCGAGATGCGCAAGGTCGGTATCAGTTGAAGAAGGGCTGGCGCCGTTTGACGGCTTTGAGTCAATTGTTCACCGAAACCGAAGATGAAGCTTTCATGCGGGTTGTGGCCCGCGTTGAGGTCGCGTCAGAAGATCAGCCTGACCGTGTTGCGCGGTATATCGACATGGTGGAAGAGAATGTTGTTCGCGAGGATCTTACCTTTGCAGAAATGGCGCAGGTCGCCATTGAAGCTGCTCGGGATCCGCAGGTCGAAGGCGATGATGCAGAGGCGATGGTTGGCCGACTTTATGCGTCGCTGCATAAAATGAAGCGGTCCTATATCCGCAGCTTTGTGTTTCTTTTGACCGAGCTGGATGGTGCGATGAAATGGCCGAAGGATGTGTCTCGCAACTTGGGTGTCGACCTTGCGCGGATCCTGAAAGCCCAACCGGATCGAACGGGTATTTTGCGCCGCTCTTTATCGGCGTGCGCTGCGCCGGAGGATCAGGCCGAGGCACTGACCTTCTTTGTTCAGGCATCACAGAAAGCGAAGGTCGCGGCGAAACCAAGCCCGAAAGAGCGCAAAGAGAAGTACGAATTTCATGTTGGCCAAACAAAGGTGACAGCGCGAAGCGGTGAGTGCCGGATCGTCAGTCAACGGGATTTTACCGACGTGCCACGCGACAGGTTGGAACGGGCAATCAGGGCGTTTGAAGCAGCTCTTGAGCCAACCGGTAACCCACGGGTTACCAGCCTTTAAGCGGGCAGGGCGTAACCCACGGGTTACTGATAAGCGGCGTTGCTCTTGGATGGGGCGAAGCCGCTTTCTTTTCTGAAGCGCAGAGAGGGCGGCACGGCGTTGCGGTAGCTCAAGGGTGGTGTGAATGCGCATGTGGTGCGCAAAAAATCTAAGTAATGCGCATAAAAAAGACATACCTCAGATATAAAGCCATTAAAAGTCATGTTGCCAATGCGCGGGTATAGATCAAAATGGCACTTTTCCCCACGGAATCAACGTGTTGTCAGTGGGGCTCGCGCTGCACGGTAAAGGCTGAAAAACAGGTCTGGGTCATGGCTGTCTTGAAGACAAAAACCGGACAAAGAGCGTCGTCAGATTTTCGCGCCGGGATTTGTCGGGCCAGATTGCATAGATGCCCAAGGGTTGAAGCGACCACTCTGGCATGATCTGAACCAGCTCGCCGCGATCGTAACCGCGCTTTGCCAGATGGTCGGGAATGGCAGACACACCAAGACCCCGCACCGCGAATTCATATAGAGCGGCTGCAGAATTTACGGTGACCCGGTACTTACCACTGACTGACGCAGCCGTGCCGTCACGGGAAATGAAATCTGCTTTGTCGGCGCGCATGATGAACCTGATCCAATCCCAGTCTTTCAGGTCATGGGGGTGATCAGGGGCAGGGCGGGCAGCAACATAGTCGGGGCTTGCCACCAGATGCCGGTCCGTGCGCCCGATCTTGCGGGACCGAAGGTCGCTGTCCTGTGGCCAGCCGGCGCGGATCGCAAGATCGAAACCATCCTTGATGATGTCGTGCTGCTGATCTGTAAAATGCAGATCAAGGGACACGTTCGGATAAGCTTTGGCAAACTCCGCAAAGTCATCCATGAGGTCGGTCTGGGTGACGAAGGCCGGGGCTGAAATTCGCAGAAGCCCGGCAGGTTGGGTTGACAGTGGGTTGATCGCATCCAGCCCGATTTCAGCCGCCGCCAGCATGGCGCGGGCCTGTTCATGCAGGATCCGACCTTCTTGTGTCAGTGACAGGTGCCGCGTCGACCGATAAAGCAGAGTGACCCCGATTTCTTTTTCAAGGTCAGACACGCTTTGGCTAACGCGCGACGGTGCCAGCCCCAAATGCCGTGCAGCCGCCCTGAAGCTGCCTTGATCCACCACGGAGGAGAAGATCGCGATGCGGCGCAATTTGTCGATCATTGTTCGCCTAATCGGGACAGTCTGTTCGAGAATTGATTACTTTTTCGGAACGACGTTCGTCAATAGTATTCTCGTCAGACGCATCGCTTGGGTGCGTGTACCGGCCCAGTTGAGCGAGTGATCGTGGCCGCAGCGAACGCGTGGCGGCAGATGGGCTTCCGCCCGAGTTTAGCGAACAGACAAAGAGGGACTGATATGGGACGGGGTTTGGAAAATGTGCGCGGTATATACCTAGAGGGCATCGCCGGCGGGGATGCGCGCACAGCCGTCGAAAAGTACACAGGCCATCGGTACACCCAGCATTCCACAGGTGTTGGCGATGGGGCAGAGGGGTTTCTAGCCTTCTTTGAGCCATTCTTGGCCCGCAATCCGCTTCGCGAGATTGAGATCGTTCGCAGCTTTGAAGACGGCCCTTGGGTGTTTTGTAGTGCGTACCAGTCGTTGAACGATGGCGCAGCGCAGTGGGTCACCATGGACATGTTCTTTACGGATGCGAACGGTTTGATCCTTGAGCATTGGGATACCATCGCTGCCTACCAGCCCGACACGCGGTCTGGCGAGGATATGGTGGGTGGCTGTGCGGTTGTCGATGTGAGCGCGGATACCGAGGCCAACAAGACAATCGTTCGTGAATTTACCAAGCAGGTGCGCCAAGGCGGGGCTGTGGACCGGATCGGCGATTTTGTTGCTGAAGGGCTTGTTCAACATGCGCCGACCATTCCGGCGGGTCGCGATGGGTTGGCGCAATGGACCCGGTCAGTTGAGGCTGGCGAGTATGAAATGCTGTTTCATCTGATGGGGCAGGGGGACTTTGTCGTGACATACGGAAAGCGTCACGCACAGGGCAAGGATATCGCGGTGTTCGATCTGTACCGCGTGGCGGATGAGAAGATCGTCGAGCATTGGATGACCGAAGAAGAGATTGGCCCGCGTGAGAGTTGGGGCAACTCGGGCAAGTTCTGATCGGCATGTGAGTGACGGGCAGGGGGCTGATGCGGCGACCATGTTCCGAGCACTTACAACTGGAGTTCAACGCCCAGGAGTTCCGTAAACCCAACAACCAAATTCGTCCACAAAGTCGCGCCTGGCTCTTTGGTTGTGGTCACAGGCGCCGAGGGGTTGTCATAGTGCCACTGCAAAGCTCCATCGGCGGATTTCGTAAGGCGATAGGTGTATTTGGCGATGTCGTTTTGAAGGCGAGTCCCGATTTCCCCGGCCAAGGGTGGGCTTTTGATGAAAACACCGAACTCGGTATTTTGCTTGATGGAACGCGGGTCTAGGTTGAGCGACCCGACGAAAACATCCTGCCCGTCGATCACGGCCAGTTTCGTGTGCATCACCAAATCAGTTTTGTCCCCCGGTGGTACCAGCGCCAGCGCTTGAAGTGCGTCCGAGCGGACCTCATACAACTCAACCCCTGCGTCCAGTAAGCTTGGTCGGTGACGCCGATATCCGGCATGGACATAAGCGTGGTTCGTGGACCCCAACGAATTGGTCACAATCCGCACCTTTACACCGCGAGCAGCCAAATCGGAAAAGAGCCGGGCGCCGTAGTCTTCTGGAACGAAATAGGGTGTCAGCAGCAGAACTTCGTCATTGGCGTTCTTCATGCGCCCGAGCAAGGTTTCCGCGAGTTTACGTTCGCCGTCTCTGACCGGAACTTTCAGCTTCGCGGGAGCGTCCGTAATGACACTGGCGTATCCATGATAGACGGGCTCTTTACCGGCGATGAGCCGCTCAAAATATGGATCTTTGACGGCCTTTTCGTACGTCGCATTGCCTTGGATCATTCGCGCATTCATGTCGGCGCGCGCTTGGATCAACTGCTTTTGTGTTGGCGCTTTTCGCAACCGTTCGATGGGGATGGACCAACCGTCATTCCAATATGTATCGAAGGCGTCGGATATTGAGGCGACGACCGGACCGGTCACGAGCATGTCCAAGTCCGCAAATTCAGAAGTCGTGCCAATTTGAAAATACTCGTCTGCGATGTTGCGCCCGCCAATAACTGCAAACGCCCCGTCAGCAGTGAACAACTTGTTATGCATGCGGCGATTGATGCGAGAGAAATCTGTCAGAAAACTGGCAAACTTGGGTCCTGGCCGCGTCGCTGGATTGAAGATGCGTATATCGATATTCGGATGAGAATTAATCAGGCCGAGGCCCTTGTCACTCGCCGTAGTAAAAACGTCGTCAAGCAACAGTCGCACCCGCACGCCCCGATCGGCGGCCCGCAACAAGGCTTGCCCGATCAACGCCGCTGCAAGATCGGATTTCATAAGAAAGTACTGCAGGTCCACCGTGTCTTCGGCCGCCTCAATCAAGCGGAGCCGCGCACCCAGCGCTTCGTTTCCATCATTAAGCACTGCGAATGAAGACTGCGCCGTTGATTTGTTTTGGCTCGCGGCGCTGATGGCGATGTTTAGTTTCGCGGATTCAGCTGACTCTCTGGCGGTCGTTATGGGCTTTGGCTGGTCTAGGGGAACCTGAGCGCAGCCAAACATCGCGACACAAAGCGTCAGGCCGACAATCATGCGCCAAGCTTTAGACGCGGTGGCAGGTAACGGCTTTGTTGATCTCATTCAAAGGCCCTTTTTTTGGGGACATTCGCATTAAATGAGGTGTGCTGCCAAGTTTCGTCTTTCTTGGGTTCGCGATTCTGGAAATGGCCAGATTCGGGAACATTTCCCAGCCTTACCAGAAAGGTTGGCGCGCCGACTTCACCACTGATTGGATCCTTGATGGCGATGTAGGCGTCGGCACCTGCGCAAATTTCGGATAGAGCCTCTCGTTCGGCTTTGCTTTGCGCATCCTACGCTGTGGAATATTCAGATTACTTAGCTGTTTAGCCCCATTGTGTGGTGGTCTACTGATCTGTGACCGTCAAATGGATGCACGATGGCACAACTTCTTCATGGGATCGCCAAGACCACGCACGCCGTTCGAATACATCTGCAAAATCCCGACAGCAGAACCAGAAGGGTTCAATGTCGAAGCAACCCATGACACGCTGAGACTAAACACCTAGCCAATGACCGCGACGCAAGCCGACAGGAGATATGTGACGCTTGTTGTCTGACCATGTGGTAATTCCCGCATTTTTGAAGGGGTGCGGCCGTAGTACTTATGCGGCTATTTTCAGGTTCATAGCGGGTGTTATGCCGCCGATGCCCATGCTGGGGCGGTCGTTGTGGTAAGTTTAAAACCATCGTTTTCCTGACATCCAGCTTGATCAAAAGCTGTAGTCCCCTGAAGCAAGGTTAAACACGTCCCGGCATTGCCAAGTACAACGCCCCGAAGCACGCTCTGTCCTGAGTTGCGGCGCTCTCTGCCGTGCCGAGGGAGGGCTCTATCGCAAGAATTTTTGCGGTCGGTTGGCATTTATTGCCCATGGCAGACCGGGCTTTTGTGTTTGAAAACGAGCGACGATTCGTGACGATGGGGTTCAAGCCGTGGGAATACTGCTTCTGCGCGAAGGTTCTTGAAACGGGTCACGCAGCCTGTGTCGGGGGCAAGGCGTTTCACTCTGTGGCCGAAACGGAAGCTGGGGTCGTAACGGTCAATACGATCTGCGAAGATCTATAGGAGTGGCCCGGAATTTCTGCTTTCAAGCACCTTGCTGTTCTGGCAGCGTATCTGTGTTCAGCGAAAACCATTGTTGGCCGGGCTGAAACTTTGCGACAGAAGCTGTTGCATCAACCCGGACGAGCAGCGCCACCTCAAGAAGGTTACGGAAACAGTATGAGCAAGCACGCCTTCCGGGGAGCCGAAGTGTTTGACGGCTCCGACCTGCATATCGGCAAGGCACTGCTGTTTGATGGGTCTGTCATCGCGGGTCTATGCGGTGAAACCGACGTGCCGCCGGGCTTTGACGTGACCGAGCTCGATGGCGGGACTATTCTTCCGGGCTTCATTGATTTGCAGGTCAATGGTGGCGGCGGGGTGATGTTCAACGATGAGACAACCCTTGACGGTCTTGTCGTCATTGCCGAGGCTCACGCCACAACGGGCACACGCGCCTTGCTGCCCACGCTGATAACTGACACCCCAGACCGAACTCGCGCCGCCGTAGAGGCCGTGGAACAGGCAATTGCGAAACGTGTCCCCGGCGTTATCGGCATCCATCTAGAGGGCCCGCACCTGTCGATCGTGCGTAAGGGCGCCCATGACCCCGCGCTCATCCGGAAAATGGGGCCGGAAGACGAGGATTTTCTTTTGGACGCCGCGCAGCGATTGCCGAATGTCATGGTGACGGTGGCGCCGGAAAATGTAACGCTTCCGCAGATAAAGCGGCTCGCGCAGGCGGGTGTCATCGTGTCTTTGGGACATACCGATTGCAGTATGGTCGATGCAAAAGCCGCATTCGAAGCTGGCGCAAGCTGTGTCACGCATCTGTTCAACGCCATGAGCCAGATGGGCAACAGGGAACCGGGATTGGTCGGGGCAGCCCTGCGCACCGGCGGCGTATCTGCCGGGTTGATCGCCGATAACATACATGTACACGCAACCAGTATGGCTGTAGCGCTCGCCGCCAAGGCCCGTCCGGGCGAAGTCTTTCTTGTGACCGACGCAATGTCCACTGTCGGTTCGAACATCCATGAATTTCATTTAAACGGACGCAGGGTAATACGCCGTGACGGGCGGCTGACCTTGCAGGATGGCACGCTTGCCGGGGCGGATCTCGAATTTGGCCGTGCTCTCGGTGTTCTTGTGGATCAGGTCGGCGTGACCAAACAAGACGCCCTCAGAATGGTCACTCGCGCCCCGGCATATGTATTGAACGAAGACTTCGGTCATGGTCGCCTTGTGACGGGCTCTGTGGCGCACGCCATCTGGATGGACAGTGCCTTTGGCAACATACGCGGCATCTAGCCCGCCATGAGCCTGGACCTTAGGATCGAACTGCCGAAGGTAACGACGCTTGAAATTCATGATTAGCTCAAGGCACCGCTCGGTTTGCACATCGGGGCAAGCCTTTGCCGTACTCCGGTAACTTGACCATCTGATGGTCTTGTGTCGGAATCCTATCAAGATGGTGCACGTTGAACCGATGGACCGATAAAGACGCTGCACAGATCGCGCCTGATGCGAAGGAAACGACGCTCGTGCGCACCATCCGCAGTCGTGGTTGGCCCGAGGGTCGAGTCATCAGGCGGACCACTTGGCAGTTGACGGCTTTAAAATCTCTTGTGTCTGCGCAACCTTGCCAATGCCTTACGCCAAAGCGGTTCGAAATATATTCCTTTGGCGACCTGAGAGATACAGTTGCTAAGATCAGCTTGGCTTAACACGCCACTTGGTAAGAACTTGCGTTTGGAACTAGGTAAAAAGTGTCACTCGTTAAAGACTGGGAAACCACACTTGGGGTATGGGGACTCGGTAATCTGGGGAACTCGTCAACTTGGCTTTTGGTCACTCGGAAACAACGCACACACTCGGGTAACTCAGTACGCAGCCTTGTCGGTCAGCAGCGCGAGCGGCGTCACGATCAGGATCTTCAGGTCCAGCGCCAGCGACCAATCACGGATGTAATCCAGGTCGAGCGAAGCGCGGCGGGCCATTTTGTTCAGGGTTTCGGTTTCGCCGCGGGCGTTGTTCACCTGGGCCCAACCGGTCATGCCGGGCTTCACGGCGTAGCGGGCCATGTAGTTGGTGATCTGCGGCGCATAGAATTCGTCATGTGCAACAGCGTGGGGGCGCGGGCCAACCAGGGACATGTGGCCAAGCAGAACGTTCAGCAGCTGCGGCAGCTCGTCGATGGATGTTTTGCGCAGGAAGGCGCCAACCCGTGTGATGCGTGCGTCGCCGCGGCGGGCCTGGGCCAGGCCTGCACCCACTGTCATCGAGCGGAACTTGAAGATGCGGAAGACTTTGCCGTTCAGGCCGGTGCGGTCTTGCAGGAACAGAACCGGGCCGCGGCTTTCAAGGCGGATCGCGATGGCGACGATGACGAGCACTGGCAGCAGCAGCAAAATGGCGACCAGAGCGATGGTGCGGTCCATTGCGTCTTTTGCAATGACCTGAAGGTTGGTCGACGCGGCGGCGAATGTTTGAGCTGTGTTTGTCATGTCGGCATCTCCAGATCGGCGTGTCAATTTATCTGCCACCAAATTGCCTGAAGCGGGTCTGGAACGCATCTGAGCGTAGGGTTAGGGAAAGCGAGATAAAGGTTAGGACGCGCCATTAACGATCTTCTATTGCGCCGAACGAAGCTCGAAAGGGAGGCCGAAATTGCGTTTCGAATACGGCACTACGCCTTTAGGATAGGGG
>NZ_SMZO01000081.1 GCF_004358675.1 Meridianimarinicoccus aquatilis
CCCGAAGCTGCCCGCGCGCGTGGCCGATCTTGGGGCGGGGTGGGGCTGGCTGTCGGCGCAAATCCTTGCCTGCAACGGTGTTGAGCAACTCGATCTGGTCGAAGCCGATCATGTCGCCCTAAGCGCGGCGCGGGACAACGTGACCGACCCGCGGGCATCATTCCACTGGACGGATGCGACCACTTGGCGGCCTGCGACCCCCTTGGGTGCGGTCGTAATGAACCCGCCTTTTCATACCGGGCGCGCGGGCGACCCCAACCTTGGCCGGGCCTTCATTGCGTCTGCGGCGGCCGCGCTTGCGCCGCAAGGGCAACTGTGGCTGGTCGCTAATCGACATTTGCCCTATGAGGCGATGCTTGAAACCCAGTTTCGCGATTGGCAGGAGGTTGACGGAAGCTCTGCTTTCAAAATCCTACACGCGAGTCGCCCACGCCAAACCCGAAAGGGAGCCAGTAGATGAGCTTTTCCGTAGAAGGCAAAACCGCCATCGTGACCGGCGCTGCGCATGGTATCGGCCTTGCGATTGCCCGCCACCTTTTGGAAGCGGGGGCCAACGTGATGTTTGCGGATATCGACGAAGCCCGCCTTAAGGAAGAGTTGTCCGATGAGGCCGATAACGACCACGCGGCCTATTTCGCGGGAGATCTTCGCGAGCGGCTGACGCTGGCCAACCTTATGTCAGCCACGATCGAAAAGTTCGACAGGCTCGATATTCTTGTGAACGCATCGCGGCAGGTGGTGGCCACGGACCCTGATCACTTGCTTGATCTGGACGAAACAGTGTCGCAGCAGCTTGAACAGAACCTGATGATCGCCCTGCGCCTGTCACAACTGGCGGCCAAGCGGATGATTGCGCAGAGCGTGGAAGATCAGGACTCCGAAACAGACATGTCACCAAGCCGTCCGGCGGGCTCGATCATCAACCTGTCCTCCATTGCCGCGCGCCGCACCCATCCGCAGCTTTTGGCCTTTTCGGTCTCGACCGCCGCACTGGATCAACTGACCCGATCGCTCGCCGTGGCCCTTGCGCCCTCGCGGATTCGCGTAAATGCAGTGGCCTTTGGATCGGTCATGTCCTCGTCGCTCAAGGATAAATTGAAAGAAAACAGATCTTTCCGGTCCGACATCGTCGATCACACCCCAATGTCCCGCATTGCCCGCCCGACTGAAGTTACGGAAACCGTGCAGTTTCTCGCCTCGGAAGGGGCCGGGTTCATGACCGGCCAGATCCTGACTGTTGACGGGGGCCGCACGCTGCTTGACCCTGTGAACGCGCCCGCGCACTGACCAAGGCGACAAGTCCCACGCTCAACACCAAAAGGGCCGCCCCGAAGGGCGACCCAAACGGCATACCTGTCGCCCGGCGTGCTTTATTTCACGTCAGACCACGCAGCCTTGTCGATGTTCAGATCGCTGAACTTCTCAACGTCGAGAACCGGGTGTTCGACGCCGGCGGCCAACTGCTGCCTGAAATCGTTGAGCAGCCTAAGCCCAATCGGAAACAGCATGGTAAGCGCAACAAGGTTCACCAATGCAAGGATGCCCATCATCGGATCCGAGAAGAAGAACACCGATGTCGCCGCAGGCGCAGTCGCCCCGATGAACACCAACGCAACGATGGCCCCGCGCAGGATGTGAACCGCTTTGGGGTTTGTGCTTAGCACGCTCAGCGCGTTCTCACCCAAGTAATAGTTGTAGATAATCGAGCTGAACGCGAAGAGCAGAATCGCGAAGGTCAGGAAGTACTGCGCCCAACTGCCCACGTGACTGACCAATGATTGCTGGGTCAGGGCCACGCCGTTGATTCCTTCGGCCCCCGGCACATACACATCGCCCAGCAAGATGACGAACGCTGTGCACGAACAGATGACAATCGTGTCGATGAACACCGACAGCGATTGAACGATGCCTTGGTTGATTGGGTGGCGTACATACGCGACAGCCGCAACATTTGGCGCAGAGCCAAGCCCGGCCTCGTTCGAAAACAGCCCGCGCCGCAGGCCCTGTGCAATGGCCGCCCCCATGCCGCCCCCGACCGCTTCTTGCAGGCCGAACGCATTGCTGACGATGTCCCAGATCACGCCGGGCAGCGAAGTGATGTTCAGCAGGATGATGATAAGCGCCATCGCGATATAGCTGATGGCCATGATCGGAATGATCACGTCAGCCACTTTGGCGATGCGCTTGATCCCGCCATAGACGACAAAGCCTGTGATGATGGCCAGGAAAATCCCGGTCCAGATCCGGTTGATGCCAAGGCTGTCCTCTGCCGCGCCCGCAACCGTGTTGCCCTGAAACGCGTTGAAGCCAAGGGCAAAGGCCGCAATCAGGCAAACCGCATACAGCACGGCCAGCCAGCGAAACTGTTCGCCCAGGCCAAAGATGATGTACCGGGCAGGGCCGCCGCGATAAGTGCCGTCAGGTTCCGCGCGTTTATAAAGTTGCGCAAGCGAGCATTCGAACAGACTGGTGGCCATGCCCACAAGGGCAATCGCCCACATCCAGAACACCGCGCCTGGACCGCCCAGCGTGATCGCCACCGCGACCCCGGCAATGTTGCCGCCGCCGACGCGCCCGCCGACGGACACCAGCAGCGCCTCACGCGAGCTGACATGGCCTGCGGTGCGGGGGTCTTGCTTGCCATACAGCACCTGAAACATGCGCCCAAAGAATTGGAACTGCACCAAGCCGGACACAAAAGTGAAGGTCAGGCCCAGTACGACAAGGAAGGGGATCAAGGACCAGCCCCACGTAAAGTCGCCAATGGCGTTGAAAATATTCTCTATGAATCCCATTCGGTTCCCCTTTGGATCTGTGGCGGGCGGTTCGATTGCCGCACCTACCCCTCACCCAAACGCGCTCTGGACCAAAAATCCAGTGAACATGTGTAGGAATTACACAAATAGTTGCTTTGCGGATTTGCTGGGCTTTATGACGTCAACTGGCTGCGCATTGGGCAATGTCGCGGTCCGCGCGTGCAACAACGTCGGCGCGGCGGGCCAGCATGTCATTCAAAGCACGTTGCTCCTGTGCGGGGTCTATGGCCACTTTTGCGCGCTGGGGCGGGCGTGTCGTGTCGGCGCAGACCCCGACATTGGCACTTGGGCTGCCGCAAATTTCAACGCCGACTGTGACCCGAGGCCGGATCAGTTCCTCGCGGTATCCCAGCCTCAGCGCCTCGCGCGATTGGGCGATCTGGCGGTCCAGTTGCGCCAACTCTTGCTGCACGTCCCGTCTGCACTGCGCGGTTTGGCTCGCACAGCCTGCCAGCACCGCGATCAGAACAAGTATTCCTGCAATCCGTGTCATTCGCGCTCCTCTTCGCCACGACACTAGCGCGGCTGGGCCGTCAGGCAAAGCGTGCATGGCGCCCCGTGCGCGGCTTTGCTAGACCTTTCCCAAGCGAGGAGAAAAACAGCAGATGACCGACCCGTTCCAAGACCAGAAAAAACGCGCCTCAGCATGGTTCCGTGACCTGCGCGATCAGATCACGACAGCTTTTGAAGCGATGGAAGACAGCCAGGTGGAAGGCCCCACTGCCGACATGCCCGCAGGCCGCTTTGAGGTAAGCCAAACCAAACGCGCCTCTGAAGATGGCTCTGATGCGGGCGGCGGTTTGATGAGTGTCATGCGCGGCGGGCGCGTCTTTGAAAAAGTCGGTGTCAACGTTTCGACAGTGCATGGCAAACTGGCCCCCCGCGCGCAAAAGGCGATGGCCGCGCGCGGCGTGCCCGGCATGGAAGACGACCCGCGCTTCTGGGCCTCTGGCATTTCGCTCGTGGCGCATATGCAGAACCCGCATTGCCCCGCCGTGCACATGAACACCCGCATGTTCTGGACCCCCGGCGCGTGGTGGTTCGGCGGCGGATCTGACCTCAATCCCTGCATCGAATACCCCGAAGACACCGCCGCGTTCCACGCCACCCTGAAAGACGCCTGCACCCCCCACGACCCGGCCTATTACGACCGGTTCAAGGAATGGGCCGATGAGTATTTCTTCGTGCCGCACCGGGGCCGGGCGCGCGGCGTGGGCGGTATCTTTTATGATGACCTGAACACCGGCGATTGGGAGGCCGATTTCGCCTTCACCCAAGCCGTTGGGCGCGCCTTTCTGCCTGCCTATTTGCCAACCGTCGAAGCGCACCGGAATGATCCATGGTCAGACGCCGACCGCGATACGCAGTTGGTCCACCGCGGGCTCTATGCCGAATACAATCTCGTCTATGATCGCGGAACGAAATTCGGGCTTGAAACCGGGCATGATGCCAATGCGGTGCTGATGAGCCTTCCACCGCTGGCCAAATGGGTCTAGAACAACAAGCGAACATACACTTGGAGGACCCATCATGACCCTGTCAGAAATCGCCGCCGCACTGGTGGAAGGCTGCCGAACCGGCCAGACCATGGAAAACCTTGGCAAGCTTTATGCCGACCACGCCGTGTCCGTCGAAGCCGAGGACAATGACGGAAACGGGCGCGAGACGGTGGGCCTTGATGGCATCCGCGGCAAGCACACGTGGTGGGACGAAAACACAACCATGCACTCCGCCTCGGTGGACGGCCCGTTCCTGCACGGCCCCGACCGCTTCGCGGTGACGTTTTCCATGGATGTGACCATGTTCGGCGAACGCAGCCAAATGTCCGAAGTCGCGATTTACACCGTGGAAGACGGCAAGATCGTGCGCGAAGAGTTCTTCTACGGGGGCTGAGGGGCGTGCCCTCGACCCTTCGTCGCGCAGCGGCTGGCCTCAGGCCATCTTCACGTCGTTCTGGATTTCGCGCCAAGACCGAAGGGGGGCGTGCTCAAACCCGACGATGATGCGCTTGCCTGCATTTGCGGTGTCGGTGACCACCATGCCGACCCGCGCTGCGCCATTCGCTTCCCAGGCCCCGATGATCTGAGGGTTGGTGCCCGCACCGACGGCGCGCTGCATCATGTCGTCGGAAATATCGTTGATCGGATCGTAGCCCATGATCTCGGTGGCGCCGCCTGCCGCAAGGGCCTTCCATGCATCCTTGGCGCGTTTGCTCCAGTCAGCCTTGGTGTCGTCGGTGCCCACATGGGCCACTCGCATCTGTCCAGCAACTTTGTACCGGAACAGGTAGCACCCGCTCATGTACCCCGTCAGGATAGGGGCCCCGCCCACGGCGCACCAAGTGGTCAAACCGGGAATATAATAAAGCAGCGTGTAGCCAAGCGTCGTCCCGTCCAAGGCCGTCAGCGTCTGACCCGTCAGGCTTTGTTGTTGAGCCGTGCCCCAAAGCAGCCGCACATCGCCCACGGAATTGTTGCTTTTGATAGGCTCGTTGATTGATTTCCCGACAATGTCGTGCAGTGGCATAGCTCGTCCTTCGCTTTTCTGGGGCATCGCCTATCGGTCCTGCCGTCCGCAATGTGCCGTGATCTGCGTCACCCTCGGTTGGGAAGGGCCTTGCGTCAATTACGTTATTCCAGCCCCGATGAAGTTCGGGTGAATCGCCCTCGGCATTCGCCCCCGATTTCCTGCGTCAAATCCCGCTTGTTCAAAGCCATTGCTGCCCGCACCGGCCCCGGTCCCAAAGGCACGAGACACAAAAAAAAGCCCCCACACTCGCGCGCCGGGGCCTTTTGTTTTTCACCCAAACCCCTCGCACAACACCGCTGCGCTGAGGGCTCTCAGGTCACTTTGCTGGTTTGTCCGTCGCCTTGGCCTCTGTCGCCTCAGGCTCGCTCGATGCTTCGGGGGCCTTGCTGGGGCGGAACTGCATGCCCCGGCCTTTGTTCCCAGCCCGGCGCGCGCCCTTGGGGGCAGGCTCGGCCAGAAACGCAGCAAGATCGAATTTCGGCTTGGTGGAAAACATGCCCATCGGGTTGTCCTTCTTTTTGCGGAGGAACTCCCGCTGTACCTCAACATATAGGGGAAAAGGCCGTTGATTGTAAGCCCTATACGCCGGACCAGCGGGGGCACCGCCCCCCAAGCCCGCCCGCGCCCCGCTTTGCCATGCGGTGTTACTTCAGGGTTAGGTTGGCAATTCCGCCACTGATGACAGAGTCGGTGTCGTCGCTGTCGGCGGACACGGCCAGCCCGACCAGCACCCCGTCGGTTCCGGACCCGAAGGCGCGACTTAGGTCGGTCTGCAAATTGACGCTTTCCGCGAATGCCCCGGTGCCAGCCCCGCGCAACACAACGGTTTTGCCCCGCGCACCCAAGTAAGGCGAGGGCAGGATCGTCCCGCGCGCCGTATCACCGCCCCACACGTACAGCAGCACGCGCGCCTCATCCGCCTCCAAAAGCTTGCGGATGTTGCTGTCCTTGTACTGTGCCGCCACCGTTTCGGGCAGGAACACAAAATACAGCGACAGATTCCGGTCATCGCCGCCCTTCTGGTCAAGCGGGGTCGGGGGCACGCTTTGATCGACGCTCCATCGCCAGCTTGCCGATGTCGCGCCCCACTCCGCTTCGGGCAGGCGCGTCCACAACAGCGACACGGACCCGTCCGATTTCACCCCAAGGCTGCTGCCCGCTTGCCGGTAATCATTGCTCGAAAACAGGGAAAATTTCTGCTCGGTCCACCCTGTGAAATCCACGGCCGCTGCGGGTAATGCCGACAGGGCAGTCATCAGGGCAAGGGTCGCGACGGGAAGAAATCTGTGCATATGGGCCTCCGTTTTGCTTTGCCTCGCCCATCACGCCGCTCCGCACAAGCCACGCTTGCGTGAGCGTCGCGTGGGACTGCGGCGTCGCTCGTCTGCATTCCCCCCGCGCCGTAGCTCCCAACTAGGGTGTTTTGTCGAAAGGTCCGGCCCCCGCAAAGCCAAACAGCCGTCCAGGTGCTGCTACCCCTCCGAAGATCAAGGTTGCATGGCTTCGGCCGTTTGGGCCGGTCGATAGGATTTTGGGCAAGCTCAAAGAAAGAATGACACTTTGCCGTAGTTGGTCTACTATTACGTAATGTAGAGAATATTTTTGGAAACTAGTAACTTAAAGGTTGTATCTATGACATTCACTGAAGTTTCTGCGACGCGAAAAATGGTTAACTGCGCGGCTTTTTCATTGAGCATGTTTTTGATGGCGCCAACGATAGGGCATGCCGAAAGCATTACATTCGATGAACTTGGCCCAGCACCTTGTAGTTTTGCCAGTGCCGGACCGCTTGACAACGAGTATGCTGGGCGAGGCGTGACCTTCAGCGGCGGCTGGGAAATCTTGGATGAGTGTGGCAACTTTGGCGTCAATGCACTCAGTGGCGATAGCTTTGCTGCCTATAACACATCTACTTCTGGCATCACCAACAGGATCACAATGGTCTTTGATGCCGCAATCTCATCGATCAGCGGAGTGTTGGGTTCTGGTCGCGCGGGAACCTGGAATATCGTCGGGGTACTGAACGGCTCCGCTGAGGGGGCATCGTCTGTCGTTAATGCCGGTGGTTCCTACGTCGGCTTCGCACTTTCAGGGCTGTTTGATACGGTCTTCATTCAAGGTAGCGCTTCCTACGGTGTGCTCGAAAACCTTAACTTTACAACAAGCACGGCGCCGCCGACAACGCCGGTCCCGCTCCCTGCTGGCGGGTTGCTGCTTGTGTCGGGGATTGCCGTTGCGGCAACTCTCAAGCGTTTGAAAAAACGCGCGGCGTAACTTTGCGCAGCCGCGCTCGCCCCGGACCCTTTCAATCCGGTGTGTAAAGTACTGTCTTGGGGGTGTCGGTTCGGTCCGGCACCCCTTTTTCTATAAAACCGGGAACTGAGGCGCGCCTCACAAAGGGTCCAACATGGCGGTGTGCAAAATCGGGACGCTCAAAGCGATAGCTCGGAAGAGCTTTCTTTCGATGAGGTTCGGCCTTTTCGGGCGGATTCAGCCGAAAGCAGCGTCATACGCGTGGAATACACATGTCATACGTGTGTCATGCACTGCCGCCAAACGCCGCCTACAGCGCCGCCTTGCACGCACTGCGTTGCAGTGGTAGCCCGAGCCATCCCGACGGTTTCAATCGGATAGCTGCGCACCCATGACGACCCCGGCCCCTAGGATAGAAGCCACTGATTTAAAGCGATCTTTTGGTGGTCGCGCGGTGGTGGATGACGTGTCGATTTCCATCGGCGCAGGGGAAATCCTGTGCCTTCTTGGCCCATCGGGCTGCGGAAAATCGACTACATTGCGCCTGATCGCCGGGGTGGAACGCCCCGAGGCAGGCCGCATCGCGCTCGACGGTGTAACCGTCTGCGATAAAAGTACATTCTTGCCGCCTGAGCAGCGCTCCATCGGCCTTATGTTTCAGGATTTCGCCCTCTTTCCCCATCTCAGCGTCTGCGAAAACGTCGCTTTTGGCTTGACCGGGAAGCGCGCCGAAAAACTGAACAGAGTCAAAGAGCTATTGGCCCGTGTCGATCTTGAGCGGCACATCAACAGCTATCCCCACGAACTCTCGGGCGGCGAACAGCAACGCGCCGCCTTGGCCCGCGCTTTGGCCCCGCGTCCGCGCGTCATGTTGATGGACGAGCCGTTCTCGGGACTGGATAATCGGTTGCGCGATGGCATCCGTGACGAAACGCTGGGTCTGTTGAAAGACGAAGGCACAGCCGTGATGATGGTCACGCACGAACCGGAAGAGGCCATGCGCATGGCTGACCGGATCGCCTTGATGCGGGATGGGCGGATCGTTCAACAAGGGGCACCCTATAACCTTTACAACAGTCCGATCGACAAGGCAGCGGCGGCATTCTTTTCCGACATCAATGTGATACGCGGAACGGTGCAGGGTGGGCTGACCCGGACAGCCTTTGGCGAGTTTCTTGCGCCCGGCCATGCGGATGGATCCCATGTGGATATCGTCATACGGCCTCAGCACTTGAAATTGGACTTTGACAGGCAAGGGTCCGGCCCACTGCCGACCCCGCGCGAAGGGGTTCCGGCTATGGGGCGGGTGCGCCGATCCCGCTATCTCGGGCGTGAAAGCTTGGTTGAGTTCGAGATGGCTTTTGATGGATCGACGCTTCAGGCTGTGGTTCCGTCTGTCTTCCTTCCGAAGCCGGGTACACCACTCTGGTTGATGATGCGCCGAGATCGGTGTCATGTTTTCCCTTCCGGGCCTGAAAGTTCGGCATAAATCGTGGATTCTTACCTGTCGGGGTTTTGGGGCTTTGCCTTCCGCCCTATCTTCTTTACAGACGTACCATCGCAAGGGACGGGCGCGCGTTGCGCCGTCTGAGGGAGACTAAAACATGCTAAACAACATCGGATTGCCTGGTCTGCTGCTGATCGCCGTCGTGGTTCTGGTCCTGTTTGGACGCGGCAAGATCTCGTCGTTGATGGGCGAAGTGGGCAAGGGCATCACTGCGTTCAAGCGCGGCGTCAAAGACAGCTCGGCAGAGATTGAAAACGCTGACGAAACTGCTGCTCGCGACGTGACGCCGGAAGTCGAAAAAGACAAGGTCTGACGACCGAACACGCGTGGGACAGGCGGCAAGAACATGATTGATATCGGCTGGTCGGAACTGCTGGTGATCGGCGTTGTGGCATTGATCGTTGTGGGCCCAAAGGACTTGCCCATGATGTTCCGCCGCTTGGGCGAATTCACGGGTAAAGCGCGAGCAATGGCACGTGAGTTTTCGTCGGCGATGGACAAAGCCGCCGATGAAGCCGGGGTCAAGGACATCCAAAAAGACCTGCGCGCGATGGCCAACCCGCGCCAAACTGGGCTTGATGCTATAAACAAGGCGGCAAGCGACCTGGAAAATTGGGATGGCGAGGACACGCCGTCTGAAAAGCCAGCCGCGCCGCCGCCCTTGAGCCCCGAACGTGCTGAAGCTGCCGCCAAAATTCAGGCCGCATCAGCGAAAAAGGCGACCGAGCGGCACGAACGCGAAGCGGCCCAGAAAGTTGCGGCCGAAGCTGTCACGGATGACAAAGCCACATGACCGAAAACGACATTGACGATAGCTCGGCCCCGCTGATCGAGCATCTTGCAGAGTTGCGCACGCGCTTGATCTATTCGGTGATCGCGTTCCTCGTAGGCATGGTGATTTGCTTTACCATCGCTGAGCCGATTTTGAACTTTCTGTCGCAACCGATTGCAGATGTTCTGCGGGCGCGGGGCGAAGACCCAAGGTTGATCTTCACTGCGCCACAGGAAAAGTTCTTTGTCTTGATCCGGATCTCGATGATTGGCGGCTTTGCCATCGCGTTCCCGGTTATTGCGCATCAATTGTGGCGATTCATTGCGCCTGGCCTTTACAAGACAGAGAAGAACGCATTTTTGCCGTTCATGATCTCGTCGCCTTTGTTGTTCCTTGTTGGGGCGTCCTTCGCCCATTTCGTGGTTACGCCGCTCGCGATGAACTTCTTCATCGGTTTCTCGGACGCGATCCCAGCCTTGGCCAATCTGGTCGCGGGGCAGGGGGACTTTGAACCCAGTGCCGCCAGTCAGGAAATGACGACGGTGTTTCTTGGGTCGGTGCGCGAAAGCCTCGACTTGTCGTTGAAATTCATCTTTGCGTTCGGCCTTTGTTTTCAGCTTCCCGTTCTGCTGACCTTGATGGGCAAAGCCGGTCTGGTGTCTGCAGAGGGGCTTATTGCCGTTCGTAAGTACGCGGTTGTCGGCATTCTGGTCCTTGCGGCGCTGGTGACCCCGCCCGACGTCATCACACAGGTTATCTTGTTTGTCGTTGTCTATGGTCTTTATGAGCTGTCCATTCAGTTGGTGAAGCGCGTTGAACGGAAGCGCGAGGCGGAGCTTCGGGCGCAAGGTCTGTGGGATGAAGACGACACCGATGACGAGGTTGCCGGAAAAGGGGCCGGTTCGTGAAGTCTAGGAAATCGCTCAAACGGATCGCTGACGCGCTTGACCGGATGAGCCCGCCCCCCGCCAAAGTGCCGGATATGGGCATCGCAGAGGCGTTTGTCTGGCATGCGTCCCCGGATCATTTGGCCCCGGTGCAGAAAGTGTCTCGCGTTGATCTTCCCTTGCTCATAGGGGTGAATCGCTCGCGCGACACGCTATTGGAAAACACGCTGTCCTTTGCCCAAGGTTTTCCCGCGAACAACGCGTTGCTTTGGGGCGCGCGTGGAATGGGAAAGTCATCGCTGGTCAAGGCGGTGCATGCAGAAGTGTGCAAACGCGGGTTCGATCTGAAGATTGTCGAAGTGCAACGCGAAGACCTTCCCAGCATAGCACGACTGCTGGCCATTTTGCGCGCATCCAAAGAACGTTTCGTGCTGTTTTGCGATGACCTTTCGTTCAGTCATGACGACCAACATTACAAAAGCCTCAAGGCGGTTTTGGATGGCGGGATCGAAGGGCGACCGGAAAATGTGGTGTTCTACGCTACGTCGAACCGTCGCCATCTGATGCCCCGCGACATGATCGAGAATGAACGCTCCAGTGCGATCAGCCCCTCCGAAGCGACTGAGGAAAAAGTATCGCTGTCAGATCGGTTCGGACTGTGGCTTGGGTTTCATCCCTGCACGCAGGACGAGTATCTGGCGATGATCCGGGGCTATTGCGACGCCTTCGGATTGACTATCGATGACGCCACCTTGCACGCCGAAGCGATCGAGTGGCAGGCGACACGTGGTGCCCGATCTGGCCGAGTTGCGTGGCAATATGTGACGGATCTGGCAGGCCGTAAGGGCGTCACGCTCTGACAGGCCCCGCCGCGTCTCTGGGAAGAGTGGGGCGGCTTTCGCCGCCCATGCCTTACTGGCTCAGATAGGGAACTGGATCGACCCGGCTTGATCCCTGAAGCACTTCAAAATGCAAGAACGGATCGTCCGCCGCGTTTACGACGGCGATCTTCTGACCGCGCGCCACGGTGGTGCCTTTTTGAACAATGACGTCATCCACATTCGCGTACACGGTGAGCAATCCGCCAGCATGGCTCAGAACGACGATCTGGATCTGATCAGTATCGCGGGTGATGGCTGCAACGGTTCCGGCTTCGGCTGCGCGCACCGGAGCGCCAGCGGCTGCGCCGAAATCCACGCCTTCGTTTCTGCCCGGGCTGTAGCCGCGCACAATTCGG
>NZ_SMZO01000082.1:0-7500 GCF_004358675.1 Meridianimarinicoccus aquatilis
TGCGCGTTTCGCGTGATGGCGGGCACTGATTTCAGCTGATTGTGGGCACTGATTTCGCGGGAAGGCGGGCGCGGATTTCACGCGATCGCGGGCACTGATTTCACGTGATCATGGGCAGGACTGGTCGACGAACTGAAGATACTCCCCCTCCGTATCAACAGGAGGGATGGAATGCCGACAGGACGTTTGACCATGCGCCGGATACGGGACGTATTGCGATTGAAGTTTGCCCAAGGGCTGAGCGAGCGGTCGATTGCCGCGTCGCTCGGGCTTGGGAAGGGAAGTGTGGGCACCTATCTGCGGCGGGCTCGCGACGCGGGCCTGAGGTGGCCGCTTCCCGATGGGTTGGACGACGACAGCCTTGAACTGTTGCTGTTCCCGTCCTCGCCGAGCGTGCCGGATCCGGATCGCCCTGTTCCGGACTGGGCCGCGATGGACAAGGAGCTGCGCAAGCGCAGTGTCACCAGGATGCTGTTGTGGGAGGAATACCGGGCGCAGCATCCGGGCGGGTTCGGATACACGTGGTTCTGTACGCATTTCGACGCCTGGAAGGGGCGTGTCCGCCCAAGTATGCGGCAGACACATGCGGGCGGTGAGAAGGTGTTTGTCGATTACGCGGGCGACACGATCGACATTGTCGATCCAGAAACTGGCGAAGTGCATGCGGCGAAGCTGTTCGTCGCCACCATGGGGGCGTCCAGTTACACCTACGTCGAAGCTGTTGCCTCGGAAGGGCTGGAAGACTGGATCGGTGCCCATACCCGGATGTTCGCCTATCTGGGCGGCGTGCCCAAGGCGGTGGTCCCGGATAACCTCAAATCCGCTGTCATCAAACCCGACCGCTACGATCCCGGGTTGAACCGGACCTATGCCGAGATGGCAGAGCATTACAGCACCGCGATTCTGCCCGCGCGTGTGCGCAAGCCCAAAGACAAAGCCAAGGTCGAAGTGGCGGTGCAGGTGGCACAACGCTGGATCCTCGCGCGGTTGCGCAATCACAGGTTCTTCTCCCTCGCCGAACTGAACGCCGCGATCCGGCCTCTGCTGGACGATCTGAACACCCGGGTCATGCGCGATTACGGTGCAAGCCGCGCCGATCTGTTCGCCACGCTGGACCGCCCGAGCCTGCAACCGCTGCCCGCCGATCCCTATGTCTTTGCCAGATGGAAGCGAGCCCGTGTTGCACCCGACTACCATGTCGAGGTTGACCGGTGCTGGTATTCGGTACCCTTCAGCTTGATCCGGCAGGAGGTCGACGTCCGCGCAACCCATTCCACGGTCGAAGTTTTCCACCGTGGCAAACGCATCGCCAGCCATGTCCGCAACCCTGGGCGGCGCAGCCACGTCACGGTGCCCGATCACATGCCGTCATCGCACCGCCGCCATGCGGAATGGACCCCGGCGCGCGTTCTGGCCAGCGCTGAGAAGCTTGGGCCCTCGGTCGCCGCGTTTTGTCAGATCGTCATGGAAGACAGACCGCACCCCGAGCAGGGCTTCCGCACCTGCATGGGCGTGCTGTCGCTGGCCAAAAGCTATGAACCTGACCGCCTTGATGCCGCCTGTCGCCGGGGCGTCGCCATCAAGGCGCGGTCGGTATCCTCAATCCGGTCAATCCTGAAGAACGGGCTCGATCAGGCGTTCCTGGAACCAGACGCTGACGAGCTGCCGCTGCAGCACCCCAACATACGCGGCCAGAAGTATTACCACTGAAAAGGAGACATCCCATGCTGACACATCCCACATCCGACCGGCTGGAGGCCCTTGGCTTCACCGGCATGGCCAAGGCGCTCGACGAACAGCGTCGCGCCTCCGCCATGTTCGAAAGCCTCAGCTTCGAAGAGCGACTTGGATTGCTGGTCGATCGAGAGGCGGCAGAACGTGATGCCAAGAAGCTGGCCACGCGGCTGCGGTTTGCCGCGCTCCGCCATGCGGCTTGCGTGGAAGACATCGACATGCGCAGTCCGCGCGGCATCGACACATCCGTCATGGCGCACCTCATCGACAGCGGCTGGATCGACCGGCATGAAAATCTGCTCATTACCGGCCCGACCGGGCTTGGGAAAAGTTGGATCGCCTGCGCGCTTGGCCACAAGGCGTGCCGCGACGACCGCCGCGTGATGTATCACCGTGTGCCCCGGCTCTTTCAGGCGCTGGCCATCGCCAGGGGCGACGGGCGCCACGCCCGTGTCCTGAAATCCATCGAACGAACCGAGCTGCTGATCCTCGACGACTGGGGTCTATCGGTGCTGACCGCCACCGAACGCCGTGACCTCCTGGAAATCCTCGAGGACCGCCAGGGCCGCGGCTCCACCATCGTCACCAGCCAGTTGCCCGTCGATCAATGGCACGAGGCCATCGGCGACCCAACCCTTGCCGATGCTATTCTCGACCGGCTGGTTCACAACGCCCACCGCCTCGCCCTATCCGGAGAAAGCATGCGAAGAAAGATGAGCATCACAAAACCGCTTGACCCAACCGATCAGGCCTGACTCAATGCACCTAGTCGACCAGCCTGCCCACGACCGTGAAATGGCTGCCCACGATGGCCTGAAACGCGTGCCCGAGATCGCGTGAAATCACTGCCCAAGTTCCGCGAAATACGCAGTCAGTTCCAGATCTTCCAACGTGCCACCGGTCAGACCGACGGACATTCCCGCCAAATCCGCAACCGACGAAATGGATTTGTCCGATGCGGCAAACGCGCCCGAGAAGAACGGGGCATAGGCCGACGAGAACCAGATCGATTTCGCGCGCTCCGGGTTGGCACCCATTGTGGCGATGACAAGGTCAACGCGGTCGGTTTCGAGGAATGGAATTCGCTGGTTCGATGTGACGGGCACAAGTTCCAGTTCTACGCCTAGATCTTCGGCGATCAGTTTAGCAACATCGACATCATACCCTTCGTATTCGCCAGTTGCACCCAATGCGCCGAAGGGCGCGAAGGATTCTGGCACGGCGATGCGAACCGTGCCGCTTTCAAGAATTTCTGACAGGTCCGCGTTTGCAGGACCTGCGAGAATAGGCAGAGCCAGCAACGCAGCCGCCGCGATTGTCTTGATTTTGAACATGTCTTCTCCCGTGTTGAGGTTTTATGCGGCAACGAGCGGCGTTTTTTTGACCGTCCCGAGCCGTTTTTCCAGAACCAAAGACAGTCTGGAAAGTGGAAAGCACAGCGCGAAATAGATCAGCGCCATGAGCGGATAGATAATGAATGGTTCGGTGCCCTCGACCGGGGCATTGGCCCAGCGTTTTCCAACACTCATGAGGTCAGAGAACCCGATGATGTAGGCCAGCGAAGTCCCTTTGATAATCTGAACAAGGAACCCAACTGTGGGAGCCAGCGAAATCCGCATGGCTTGGGGAAGAATGACATGCCGTAAAGTGTGCCCGAACCGCAGCCCAAGCGACGATGCGCCTTCCCATTGGCCATTTGGGATGCTGTCTATTGCGCTGCGCCACACCTCGGCCAGATACGCACTTGTATAAAGGGTCAAAGCTGCACTTGCTGCGAGCCAGACATTGACGTTCACGCCAATAAGGCGCGGCACGCCAAGCCCGAACAGGAACAACAGCATCAATAGGGGCGCGGACTGGAACAGCCAGATATACCCGGTTGCTGATCGCCGCGCGATCTTTGACGGCAGCACCCTCAGCAGGGTGATACCGGCCCCAACGGTTCCGCCGCCGATAAAAGCGATCAGAGACAAGTAAATCGTGAATTGAGTTGCCGTCAGAAGTTGCAGCAACACAATGCCTTCGGGCGCGCCGAATATCGAAACGAAAAGGTCTTTCATCGGGCCACCTGCCAGCGAAACATGCGCTTTTGCAGCAGTGCGAGCCCTGCTTTGAAGGACAGTGACATCAGGATGTAGATGATTGTCAGGGTGAAGAAGACTTCGAAAGATCGAAAGGTGCGACTGTCGATGAACTTTCCGGCTTGGGTCAGATCATTCACGCCAAGTTCGGCGATGACGCCAGTCGTGAGAAACAGAAAGATGAACTGGCTGACCAGTGACGGATAGGTTTTGGCGATGGCTTGCGGCAGCACGATCTTGAAGAAGATCTGCGGGCCCTTGAGGCCAAGCGCGGCCGCAGCTTCGGTTTGCCCAGTGCCGACAGTGGCATAACCGGACCGGAGGATTTCCGAAAAATAGGCCGAGAAATTCAAAGTCAGGGCCAAAAGCGCATGCGCCCAGAATGGCCATTGATACCCAAGAAGCATGGGCAGGCCGAAGGCAACAAAGAAGAGTTGCACGATCAAAGGGGTGTTGCGGATGAATTCAACATAAGCCAGCGCGATATGCTGAAACCATCCGATTTTTGCGTAGCGCACGCCAGATAGGGCCAAGGCCAGCGCCATACCCGCGACCGCTGCCGAAATGGTCAAAACGGCGCTGAGGGCGGC
The DNA here is from genome assembly GCF_004358675.1 of Meridianimarinicoccus aquatilis. Taxonomy (GTDB): domain Bacteria; phylum Pseudomonadota; class Alphaproteobacteria; order Rhodobacterales; family Rhodobacteraceae; genus Meridianimarinicoccus; species Meridianimarinicoccus aquatilis. The sequence continues at coordinate 4,406 of NZ_SMZO01000082.1, forward strand.
GCCCTCAAGCAGCAGCATCAGATAATCCGCACGGCGGTATATTTCGAAGAATCTTAGATCCATGTATTCGGTTAGTCATAGACCGACGCAAGGGAACAGCAGCTGGCAGCAGGCAGGCATCGATGTGTCAAATTCGCAGTATTCGCCGCCAATTTCCTAAGCGCCGCGCACAAATTAACGTCGGTGCGCGAATTTTGGGCGAAATCAGCGGTGCGGCAATGGTTGCGTGCACAGGGAATACGGATTCTAACCTTTGGAAATGATAGCGCAGCGACGGAAGGCTCAGGATGACACGACATGGCGGACAGCTTTTGGTGGAATGCCTTGTGGCACTTGGCGCAACGAAAGCGTTCGGCGTTCCCGGTGAAAGCTATCTCGCGGTGTTGGATGCCATGCATGACACCAAAGGCCAGTTCGATTTCGTCAATTGCCGTCACGAAGGCGGCGCAGGCTTCATGGCTGCAGCATGGGGCAAGCTGACCGGGACGCCGGGGATTTGCATGGTGACACGCGGTCCCGGCGCCACCAACGCTGCGATCGGTGTGCACACGGCGCAGCAGGACAGCGCGCCGATGCTGATGTTCGTCGGGCAAGTCGGTACCAACATGCGCGGCCGCGAAGCGTTTCAGGAGGTCGATTATCGGGCCGTCTTTGGCACCATGGCGAAATGGGCAGTCGAGATTGATGACGTGGACCGCATACCGGAAACTGTGGCGCGCGCGTGGAAAACGGCTCTGACAGGGCGACCGGGGCCTGTGGTGATTGCCCTTCCGGAAGATATGCTGACCCAGATCACTGCCGTTCAGGCATTGACCGGACCGGCGCATTACCCGGAACCGACCTGTGCCCCGGAAGTCTTGGACCACGCCCGTTCTATTCTGGAGCAAGCCAAGCGTCCGCTTATCCTGTATGGGGGGTGCAATTGGACGGAGCAGGGCGCGCACGCGCTGGAGCGGTTCGCCGAGGCATCTGATATTCCCGTCGTGTCAGTGTTTCGCTATCAGGACCAATACAACAACTTTCTGCCAACTTTCTGCGGTGAAGCGGGTGTGGGGATGACACCTTCGGTGCGGGCGCTGATCACCGAGGCCGACGTCATTCTGGCCATAAATAACCGGTTTGGCGAGAATTCGACCGATGCATGGACCTTGCTAGAGGTGCCGGTGCCAAAGCAGCGGCTGATACATGTGCATGGCTCCGATCTGGAGCTTGGCAAAGTCTATCAACCAGAGCTGGGCATTCAGTGCGGCCCGAATACATTCGCCGCTGCCTTGGCAGAACGCCCGGTCCGTGGAGGATGGGCGGAATGGAGGGCAAAGGCGCGGGCCGGTTGGGAGGAGGGGTTCCGCCTGAACGATCTGCCCGGCCCTGTGGATATGGGCAAGGTCACAGCGCATCTGGCCGACGTGCTGCCAGAAGATGTTGTTCTGACCAACGGAGCCGGGAATTTCGCGGTTTGGCCGAACAAATTTTTCAGGTTTGGACCCAAGGCGCGTCTGCTTGGGCCACAGTCGGGGGCGATGGGGTATGGTGTGCCTGCTGCCATTGCGGCCAAACTTAGCGATCCGGCGCGGACAGTTGTGTGCTTCGCGGGGGACGGCGACTTTCAGATGACATGTTCTGAACTGGCCACTGCGCGGCAATTCGGGGCGCAACCCGTCGTCCTGATCGTGAACAATGGCATCTATGGCACCATCCGCGCGCATCAGGAACGGCACTATCCCGCTCGGGTCAGTGCGACAGCCATGGATATGAACCCTGACTTCGTCGCTCTGGCCATGGCGCATGGGTTCCATGCCGAGCGCGTGGCATCCACTTGCGATTTTGCAGCGGCTTTTGACAGGGCTTTGGCATCGCCATCAGGTGCGGTGTTGGATTTGCATGTTTCACCCGAGGCACTGACGCCCAGGTCAACTCTGTCCCAGATCCGGCGGAATGCGCTGGCCCAACATGGCGGCGGTTGATGTCGGGCGGTTCAACGACGGTTTTATGCTCTTCCAGCCAATCGGCGATCTTCTTTGCGGCGTATGGCATCACTAAAAATGAGCAGCCTCTGCAATCAAGCGATGTCGTTGGCGCAAACATTTGCCGACGGGGCAACGATCACACGTGAGCAGGCCCGGATGATCAGTGCGCTAAAGAGCAGGCGGGCCGGAACCCGGCACGTTCATTCTGCCGTGGTCGATGGAGTCGGTGAAAAAGCGACTCATAGCTGGAGCAACGAGTCGGCAAGAAGGGGATGGTTTGCGCTGGGTCAACGAGAGCCCTATCGCCCCGGCGCTGCGTCCTGTCCTCCCATAACCCTATGATATACCTACCTTTTCTCTTTTTCTTATGAAAAGTTCTTTTTTGTGTGAGAAACTGCTTGCGCCTTTTGTTTGGTCTGTTTAGACACCCCTTCACCGACGGGGCGGCGACGCACTGACGGGGAACGGGCCGGACGGTTGCTTAGGCAGCCAAGCGGTTTCGGGAACAAGAATTTGGGCAGATTTGAGCGGGTAGCGCCAAGTAGATTTGGCGGTACACGGTTGATTTTGTCTCTGGGCTTTTCGGGGCCCGCGCTTTTTGACAATTGAGTATCTGAAGAGATATGTGGGCGGTTTGGTCTGTTCGATGGATCAGCCTCTTTCATATCAACGCTTCTAGGGCTTTTGGGTCCGATGATGAAGTGTCAGCTTCACTGTTTGTCGGTATCACGTTTCTTTGGAAACTGATGCACGAGAAACAGAAGATGTTTGGTGCGAGACTGTTGCGCTCAAGTAGCGAAGCGGTAGCGCATTGAATGATGTGCAGAGGTTCGAACGTCAAGGATACACCTTCGGGTGTTTCAACTTGAGAGTTTGATCCTGGCTCAGAACGAACGCTGGCGGCAGGCCTAACACATGCAAGTCGAGCGAGATCTTCGGATCTAGCGGCGGACGGGTTAGTAACGCGTGGGAATATGCCCAATGGTAGGGAATAGCCTCTGGAAACGGAGAGTAATACCCTATGAGCCCTTCGGGGGAAAGATTTATCGCCATTGGATTAGCCCGCGTTGGATTAGGTAGTTGGTGGGGTAATGGCCTACCAAGCCGACGATCCATAGCTGGTTTGAG
>NZ_SMZO01000082.1:10000-11517 GCF_004358675.1 Meridianimarinicoccus aquatilis
GATCGGGGGACCACCCTCGAAGGCTAAGTACTCCTTACTGACCGATAGCGAACCAGTACCGTGAGGGAAAGGTGAAAAGCACCCCGACGAGGGGAGTGAAACAGTACCTGAAACCGAACGCCTACAATCAGTCGGAGGCTCCTTGCGAGCTGACGGCGTACCTTTTGTATAATGGGTCATCGACTTGGTCTATCTAGCAAGCTTAAGCCGTTAGGTGTAGGCGCAGCGAAAGCGAGTCTTAATAGGGCGCATGAGTTAGGTGGATCAGACCCGAAACCGAGTGATCTAGGCATGACCAGGATGAAGGTACGGTAACACGTACTGGAGGTCCGAACCCACACCTGTTGAAAAAGGTCGGGATGAGTTGTGCCTAGGGGTGAAAGGCCAATCAAACTCGGAGATAGCTGGTTCTCCGCGAAATCTATTTAGGTAGAGCGTCATCCGAATACCCCGGGGGGTAGAGCACTGGATGGGTAATGGGGCCCCACAGGCTTACTGATCCTAACCAAACTCCGAATACCCGGGAGTACTAGATGGCAGACACACTGCGGGTGCTAACGCCCGTAGTGGAGAGGGAAACAACCCTGACCTCCAGCTAAGGCCCCTAATTCATGGCTAAGTGGGAAAGCAGGTGGGACGACCAAAACAACCAGGAGGTTGGCTTAGAAGCAGCCATCCTTTAAAGATAGCGTAACAGCTCACTGGTCTAAATAAGTTGTCCTGCGGCGAAGATGTAACGGGGCTCAAGCCATGAGCCGAAGCTGAGGATGCCGTAAGGCATGGTAGCGGAGCGTAGTGTGATATAACACTTTATCTGTTTTACCGCCCGTTGTGCAGGCAAGGAGGCAACTCCGCGCTCAAGCAGCGAAGCGGTAGCGCAGATAACAGTGTTTACGTTGAAGCCGGGGCGTGAGCCATCCGGTGGAGTGATCACTAGTGAGAATGATGACATGAGTAGCGACAAACAGGGTGAGAGACCCTGTCGCCGAAAGTCCAAGGGTTCCTGCTTAAAGCTAATCTGAGCAGGGTAAGCCGGCCCCTAAGTCGAGGCAGAAATGCGTAGACGATGGGAACTAGGTTAATATTCCTAGGCCAGGAGGATGTGACGGATCGGAGACGTTGTTCGCCCTTATCGGATTGGGCGGGCCGCTAACCGGTTCCTGGAAATAGCCCTCCATCAGACCGTACCCTAAACCGACACAGGTGGACTGGTAGAGAATACCAAGGCGCTTGAGAGAACCACATTTAAGGAACTCGGCAAAATACCTCCGTAAGTTCGCGAGAAGGAGGCCCGTTCAGAAGGCAACTTTTGGGCGGGGGCACAAACCAGGGGGTGGCGACTGTTTACTAAAAACACAGGGCTCTGCGAAGTCGCAAGACGACGTATAGGGTCTGACGCCTGCCCGGTGCTGGAAGGTTAAAAGGAGGAGTGAGAGCTCCGAATTGAAGCCCCAGTAAACGGCGGCCGTAACTATAACGGTCCTAAGGTAGCGAAATTCCTTGTCGGGTAAGTTCCG
>NZ_SMZO01000083.1 GCF_004358675.1 Meridianimarinicoccus aquatilis
ATCACAGATGCAAGGTGCGCTTCTACTCGACGGTGGAACTCGTCAACGCGCTGGAACAGGAAAAGGCGCTCGGGAAGGCCGGGAAAATGGCCGAGATGCTCACCAAGGTCGACTTGGTCATCCTCGACGAACTGGGATACCTGCCGTTCAGCTCATCAGGCGGCGCGCTCTTGTTCCACCTCCTGAGCAAACTCTACGAGCGCACCAGCGTGATCATCACCACAAACCTCAGCTTCTCAGAATGGGCGCAGGTCTTCGGGGATGCAAAGATGACAACCGCGCTCTTGGACCGGCTCACACACCGATGCCACATCCTGGAAACCGGCAACGACAGCTACCGCTTCAAAGCCAGCTCCGAAGCCGCCAAGAAAACAAGAAAGGACACACCAGCATTGACCACAACATAACCGCCGAGGAATAAACAAGGGTGGGTCAATTCTCGGTGAAAATACCGGGTCACTTCTCAGCAGAAATCAACAATCAATCCTAAAGTGCTCTGAAAATCTGATTGGGTTGCTTATTTTCCCCATTATATCGAACGCTTCACGAGTTGCGCGTTTTGTGGGTCATAAACATATCTCGCAATCGTGCCGTCTTTAATCCGCTCTACCGCCTCTTTGATCACAAAAAGCGGCACGAAAAACCACTCACGCGGCACAACCGGCCGCCCAAAGCGATCCAAGATTTCAATCTCAAGCCGTGTGGGTTCGAAGATGCGGTGGATCAGGTTTTCCAGCTTCGTTCGATTGATGTTATAGAGTTCATAGGTCGCGACGACCTCAACATTTGCCATCAGGAACGTGGGCTGCAGATGTGCCCCGGCTATGCGCTTCTCAACGCTCATGTTGGTCACACCGATCTTATGCACCAGTTCTCGATTGTCAGCGACAAGTGGGTGATCAGACTTGCTCCGCAGCACATAGATTGTGCCGCTTGCCTCATCGCCGTCGATCGTTTGGTCGGAAAACAATGGACCAGCGGTTGGTTCGGTGATCCGGCGGCCAGCCTCATCCTTGTTCAATGCACGCTGTAACGAACGCATCAGCATGTTGCTCTCGGTGCCGTTGTCAAAAATGACACGCAACCGGGCATCAGTGCGTCCTTGATCGTTGATCGTGGTCTCGCCTTTCTCCGCGACATAGGCTTTCTGACCGCTGACAATGAAGAAGCGACCCTTCTCGATCTCGGCCTTCATCTCGAAAGGGCGCGTTTCCCGCAAACCGCTATTCAGCTCCTTCTGCACCTGTTCGAAAAGCGGTTTGAAGGTGTCAAAGTCTTCGCAGCGATCGCGGTTCGCAATGTCTTGCGCCGCCTTCTTTTCAGCGGTTGAGCGAACATGCTGCAGCTCTGTGATCGGGGGCGCATCGACCTCGATGCCGAGCTCTGCCAATAGCGCGTCATCATCGAGATCATCAGTGTCAGCGGGTAATGTTGAAATTGATCCGGACAAAAGTCCTTGATGGTCCAGCGGCTCCACCAGGTCGCGACATTCCTGCACCTCGCGGATACGGTCGAGTCGCACAGCGTATAGCCGCTCGAAAATATCTCCACTTTCATCATGTCGCGGCTGACGTCCTTGCTCTTCGGTAAAGCGCTGTATCTCTTCAAAACCCGCGATGATGCGCTCTTCCCGAGGTGTGCGGCTGATGGCCTTTTTTGTTTCGACTTCAACACCAAGCTCGGCGAGCAGAGCGTCGTCATCAGAGGTGAATTCTTTAACCATTTGCTGCCTCCTGCTTCATACGGGCAAGAAATGCGACGCCTTCGGCCATCTTCTTTTCCCAGGCATCAGCCGATGTGATTGAGGGCAACCGCCCCCGCTCCTGCTTAAACCTCACAGCACGGCGCGCCAGATCACGGGCCTCTTCCGGAGACAGCTGCACCTTCTTTGCAGAGATCACCGCGGCGACCTGCTTGAGGCTTTCCTCGCTCATGGATTTTGCCAGAATGGCGTAGGCCTCACCAAACGGATTGATCCGGTCGATCAGATCGATATCGAGCTCGCGGACGTCCATGGCAAACTTGCGCACACCATCAATCAACGCCGTATTACCGCTCACCTCTGCGTCACCTGCGCTGGAAAGAGCGATCTCTTTGGCCTTCTGGGTCAGGTTCAACGCAGCTACCGCATGCTGGCGCACAGCCTCCTGATCCTCTGCATCCAGCTCGGGGAATTTGGCTCCGACGATCTTGCCCATCCGGACTTGGGTCAGCTCCTCAGGCACCAATTCTTCATCGAACAACCCCCGCTCGATGGCTGTTTTGTCCTGCACGAAAGCAGTAATCACCTCGTTCAGGTCTTCATGGCATATGCGGTGTGCAAATTCGCTTTTGGGTTCAGCGAGACCCTTGATCTCAATCTGGAATTGGCCGCTCTGTTTATCAAAGCCCACATTTTCCTTCTTTGGGTCATAGCCGTCTTCTCCATAGTCGAACCCCTCAACCGGGCCGCTCTTGGCGCTTTTCGCTGTGAAGTTGAACCGCGGGGCAAGAACCTGCTCCATGAGAAGGCTCGCGGCGATCGCTTTCAGCGTGTCATTCACGGCCTCAGTGACTGCCGCCTCTGCGGCATCCGGCTCGGCGATCAAGTTCGTGAACCGAGCGCGTGATTTGCCCTCAGCATCGCGGGTCGCACGGCCGATGATCTGCACAATTTCGGTAAGGCTGGCGCGGTAACCGACGGTCAACGCGTGTTCACACCAGATCCAGTCAAAGCCCTCTTTGGCCATTCCAAGGGCAATGATGATGTCCACATGATCGCGGTTGTTCTTCTGGGCAGGGTCTTTCAGGGCGGCTGACACCCTATCCCGCTTTACGGCCTCATCATCCACCAGATCGGCAATTTTCAGAATTCGACCCTCTGGCGTTCTTACGAGATGGAATCCGGTCATAGGGTCCATTTCTTGCCATTTTCCCAGAGCCTCAATAATGTGTTCTACTTCTTTGTGTTTATCCTTCGTGCTTTCTTTGGAGTTCACGTTCGGGATGTGCAGGATCGTCTTCTCGTTCGGATCGAGCACCTTCAGGATGTCGTCAGCATAGGATCCAGAGTAAAAGAAATAACCGATGTCGAGGGTTTTCAAGTATTTATAGCCGTTCAACTGCTCGTAGTAGGTGTAGGTAACCGTGTCGAACCTCGCCTCGTTTTCCGGCACGAGGATCGGCGCCGCGTCACCTCGAAAATAGCTGCCTGTCATCGCCACAACATGCACCCGGTCGCGGGCGATGAAATCATTGAGCTGTTTGCCGAGGATGTTGTCTTCGCTCGATGAGACGTGATGGAATTCATCGACGGCGATCAGCCGATCATCAAACGCCTCGATCCCAAGTTTCTCTACCGCAAATCGGAATGTGGCATGGGTGCAAACCAATATCCGATCACTGCTTTCAAGGAAGGCTCCAACTGATTTGACTTTGCCACCATCGGTTCCGGGGGAGTTGCACAGGTTCCACTTCGGCGCGACCTGCCAATCGGTCCAGAAACCAAAATCACTCAACGGCTCATCACCAAAACTGGCGCCGATCGACTTTTCCGGCACCACGACAACAGCCTGTTGGACGCCCTGATTGTGCAGCTTGTCCAAAGCGATGAACATCAGCGCGCGGCTCTTTCCCGATGCAGGTGGCGACTTGATCAACAGATATTGCTCGCCCCGCTTTTCATAAGCGCGCTCTTGCATCTGGCGCATGCCCATCTCGTTGGACTTGGTGGATGCGCCAGTGGCGCCGTATTTGACGGAGACGGAGGGAACTTGGTTTGTCATGCTGTTTTCTTTCCGACGTCCGCGACATCTTTCGTTTCAGGGTAGGCGATCAAGACCCGATCAAATGATAATGCCACGATGCAGGCATCATAACAGCATGATTTATATGTGTATTTCAAATCTCATCCTCCGGCCCGCATCGCCACAATCAAAACCCGATCAAATCTTTTCCCGCTCACGCCCATGCGGGCACATAGCCAGCGCGCGGGCGCTCTGCATCTGCTGGCCGGATCAGGCCGGCATCCAGTGTCGCGCGGATAACCCGGGACGCCTGCGCGGCGTTCTGGTCGTCAATGCCGAGGCGTTCGCGCAGCGTGGCGTTTGTCATCTTCTGGCCGCCTACGTATTTCAGCGCAGCATGCTGGAAACAGGCGCGCACCGCCTCTTCAGGGGTCATGTCGGCAAAGCGGCGCGGGGCAAACAGGACCACGCGCACGGCATCGCCTTCCATCCGGAAATCCGGCGGGGGCAGCTGGTGCAGCTCGACCGCCGTGATCACCTTGTCGATGCCGGTGCCTTGCTCTTCACACAGCTTCATACGGCGCATCAGCGATGCAAGGGCCTCGTTACGCGAGCGTGGGGGCGAATCCAGAAACCGGTCCGGGCTGACCAGAGGCGCGCCGGGGTTCGTGATCTCCATCCGGTCGCTGAACAGTTCGATCAGGGGGCCCGCGCCGGTGATCGTCATGTCTTGGTGGATCAGCGCATTGGCAATCAGCTCACGGATCGCAATGGAGGGGTAAAGCGGGCGTTCCTCGCGGAAGGCCTTGCCGATCAGCTCGTTGCGGGGCAGAAGACCGTCGATGTAATCCACCAGCCCCTGAAAACCCGCTGCATAGCCGCGTTGACCGTCCTGACGGTGGCTCACATCATCTGCGCGGCCAGTGCCGGCATAGGCCACGAAACGGACACCCTTACGCTCGACCGAAGGGCCGAAATCAGCCAACTTCTTGGCATAGAGGATCGCGCCCAGATTGGTGATGTTCCAATGATCGCTGACGTCCTTCTGGATCAACCGATCCGCCAGCAGCTTATCGAATATCCCATACCTGTTATCAGGTAAGGGTTGTGCGGTCAGATCGAAATAGTTGGCGTAATCCAGCCGCGCCAGAACCTCGTCACCGGTCAGGAACTGCGCGGCGATGCCGGTTTCCCACGCATAGGGCTGTAGCTTGGCCCAGAGGGCGCGCAGGCGCTCGGGGTGGTCGGACAGACGGGGTGTGGCGCTGCCGATGCGCAGATGGGCTGTGCGGTCAAATTCAACGGGCGCTGTGGCGGCGGCGGGGATGGTCAGCAGGATCAGGCGTTGCCCATCGTGATCGACCTCTTCAAAGCGGAACTCGATGCTTGGCGACAGGTGGTTGGCGATCCACAGCTCCAGCGGCTGGCCCTTTTCCTTTTTCACCGTGGGTTCAAACGTGGTGCCCACGGCGGCGTGGTCACTGTCGCGCACGCCCCAGACCACATAGGCGAAATGCTGATCGGCCAGACGCGCGGCGTTGGACAGGGCCGAGATCAGCTTGCCGACCAACGGCCCATCAGCGTTGTTTTCCTTGAACTCGACCCACGGGGTTTCCGCAGGTTTGGCGCGCAGGTCATCGACCAGCTTGCGGGTGCGCTGTGCGCTCATCACTGGATCAAGCGTCATGCGCTCACCTTGTTGGTCATTTTGGTATACATCTCGAACAGCTTTTCCAGCCGCTCAGTGTCGTTGCGGAAGCGGCGGCCGATGTAGATGCGTTCCAGCACCTCGTCGTTACGGGCGTGGGCGGCGCGCAGGTTTTCGGGCATGGTTTCAGGGTTGTAGAGATCGGCGATGGTGGCGGGGAAATGTGCCTCGCGGGCGAGCAGGATGTCCTCGGCGCAAGCGGTCAGATCGGCTTTGTTTTTTTCGGTGAGTTTCGGGACGGGGAAGGTGTTCCATCCGAGGGTGTTGGAATAGCGGAAGTCTGTTTTCATCTTGCCGCAGACCGTGGCGATCCAGACCAGATGCAGGCGCGAGGCGATCAGCGCCATGTTCCAGAGCGGAGCGTCGTAGAGGGCAAAGGCGAGGTTTGAAACGATCGTTCCAGGTTTCGAATAACCACAAGGAAGATAGTCGCGGCTTTCGGATGAAACGCTTGGAATAACTATAACGGTTTCGGAACCGGATTGTCTTAACTCTCCAAATTTATGGGGCGACTGCGCAGCGTCAACAGTTGCTTGTTTTGTGCTGGCAAGGCGCATGGCCCGCACGCCTTCGATCCGCGTTTTGACAGGTCCAATCTGCATGGCCTCGGCAAGGTATTTGTCCTCAACCCACAGGCAATAGCGTTCCTGACCGCGAATAAACTCGGCGGACCCATAGATGCGCCGGATGAAACGTTGATGTTGTTCGGAGGTCAGCCCAAGCGCGCTGACCTCATCCGAACTCAACAGAAGGTTTCCCCCATCGGTAGGCTGATTGCCTTTTGTCATAGGAGCTACGTTTACAATCGGATTGCTGGACTTCGTCACAGACACATTCGGCGCGGCCACCAGATAGGCGTTGATGTTGTCGACCTCTTTCAGCACCGTCTCACCGTCAGCATTCAGCGCATAGAGTTTGCGGACCTGCCCTGCATGGTTGGATATCGCCACAATTGCCACGGTCACGCCTGCGTTGTGGCTGGCAAGGTTTGCCCATTTGAACGAGGTATGGGCGAATGAAATCTCGTGCCCTGTTGCAAAAATCAGCGGCCAGAGGATCGGCACCTGCTGCCCCTGACAGATGGAGTTGGTGGACACAAAGGCCGACACCGTGGGCGTGTGCAGGCCATAATCAGCGGCCTTCATGAACCAGCCCGCCACATAATCCAGCGACTTCCAGCTTTTGGTGCGCCCATCGAAGATGCGGCCAAGGTCTTCTTTTTGCTCTTTGCTTTGCCATGTGGAGCCCAGATAGGGCGGGTTGCCGCAGATATACGTCTCGCCGCCTTCATTCTCGAAATCAATCTGCGCCTGCTCCAGCGGTGACATAAACAGGTCATCCGACTGGAACTTGACCCCCGTCCCCGTCGGCGGGCAGATCGACAGCCAGTCGAGCCGCAGCGCGTTGCCGCAGGTGATCCAGTTCTGCGCATCCAGCGGCAGGAATTCAGCCAGCGCCTCTTTCTGCCCACGATAGGTCACGTCGCATTGGTATTCCGCGATGATCAGCGCAAGGCGGGCGATTTCGGCCGAGAAATCCCGCAGCTCGATCCCGCGGTAGTTGGTCAGGGGAATGTCACTGCGCCGTTCAGGCTCGCCCCGGCGTTTGTTCACCTCAAACTCCAGAGCGCGGATTTCCTTGTAGGCGATGACAAGGAAGTTGCCCGACCCGCAGGCGGGGTCAAACACCCGGATCTTGGCCATGCGGGCGCGCAGGTTCGCCAGCTTGCGAGGGTTGTCGCCGGCCGCCTCAAGATCGGTGCGCAGATCGTCCAGAAACAGCGGGTTCAGCACCTTCAGGATGTTCGGCACAGAGGTGTAGTGCATTCCCAGCGCGCCGCGTTCTTCATCATCGGCCACGGCCTGAATCATCGAGCCGAAAATGTCGGGGTTGATCTGGGTCCAATCGAGGCTGCCGATGTGAGACAGATACCGCTGCGCGATCTTGGAGAAATGCGGCGCCTCGGTGCTGCCGGAAAACAACCCACCGTTCACATAGGGAAAGCCCTCGGCCCAGCGGGGCAGCTTGGCCCCTGCCCTATCAGGTCCGGCCGTGTTCATCGCACGGAAGATTTCACCGATGATCTCATGCGTATTGGAGCCGTCACGCTCCGACATCCGGTCGATCGTCGCGGTGAACATATCCTCGCCGTTGAAGATGTCGGTGTCTTCGGCAAAGAAGCAAAAGATCAGCCGCGCCATGAAGTGGTTCATGTCGTGACGGCGCTCGGACGTGCCCCAGTCAGGGTTGTCTTTGATCAGCTCGATGTAGAGCCGATTAAGGCGGCTGGTCGCGCGGATATCAAAGGCGCTCTCGCGGATCTGTTTGACGGTGCTGATGCCCGCCAGCGGCAGGAAGAAGCCGAAGTGATCGGGGAAGTCGGTGTAAGCGCAGGCAATGGTATCGCCGGTGGTGATATCCTCGGCCTCTAAATCAGTGCCGTCGGTGGCGAGGATGAACTTTGCCTTGGCCTTGGTGGTGGCCGCGCTGTCCTTGAGGGCTGCAAGGGTCTGGGCAACCTCGCCCTTGGCACAGGTCTTGAGGTGGATGTTGTTGGTCTGAAGAACGCCGTCGAGGTCAGACTTGTTGGATGCGCCCGTGCGCAGGCGCTTGATGGTGGTCTCTTTGTTCCCGAACGCCAGCAGGAAGGCATAGGGGAACTCGCCCGCATCGAACGGCTGCTCGGCCAAAGTGGATATGGCCTCTTCGATTTCAACAGCGTTCATTGGCGGGCTTTCAGGTGATCAGAAGTGTATTCGGGATTTGTAGGTGTTCAAAGACGGAGCAACAGATAACCCATACCTGATAACAGATATCTGTTATGGGGTATCTGTTATCTTCTGCGGCCGTCAATTTCAGCGTTGGCTGGAATATCAAGGCCGCCAGCGCGCAGGCATTCATACAGCAGCTCTTTCTGGGTCAGCCGCCGCTTCTTGGCTTCTGCGGCAAAGGCATCTTTTATCGGCTTGGGGACATTCGTGAACGAAAACTGGACGCGCGGCGCGTCTTTTAGAGCGGATGATTTAGCCCTGCTGACGCTCGGGTAAGGTGCCGCCATTGCCTTGATCTTTTGTGCGCTATCGTCGCCATCAAGATCATCGTCGAGATTTACACTGACTTTTGCCATGCGTCGCTCCTGTAGTAGGTGATAAGGCCCCTGCCTTGCAGATCGGCCAGGACGGATTGTGCAGACCTTTTGGCGGCCCCTTGGGGCGCCATGCCTGTCGAGGTCATTTCCTTGAAGCCTGTGCGATGTGCGCACATCGCGTTCAGTCGGGGAATATTCTGGGCGTCCAGGGCGTCAACGATCGCCTGTGTGATGTTGGTGTGCGCATCGACGTCCATCATGACAACCAGAGCCGGAATTTCCTTTTCCATCGTCTCGGCAATGCTTTGCACATGAGAAAATGTGCGCCGCGCGCCTTTGGCATCCGCCTCATTGGCCTTTGACGGGATGAGGATCAGGTTGGCGGCAGCAATCGCATGCATTGCCATGGCTGATTTGAAACCGGCGGTGTCCACAAAAATGGCGTCGTAGGGTGGATCGGATTTTTTGAGGGCTTTGACCGTGGGAAGGAGCTTTTCATCATCTTCCTCGAACAGCCAGTCGAGGTTGGTCTGCTCTTTTTTCGCCCATGATTCCAAATGACGCTGCGGATCGGTGTCGATCACAGCAATTTTCGCATCATCTGCGACCATCAGGCTGGCCAGCGCCGTCAGTAGCGTTGTTTTACCTGCGCCGCCTTTTTCCTGAACTACGCTGATAACTTGCGTCATGAAGCACTCCTGTTTTTTCAATCCTTAACAGGTAACACTTAACAGTCAACACTTACCTGTTAACAGATAAGCCATAACAGATAACAGCTATGGCGCGTTACCCTTGCGTTCATACCACTTCCGGCAAAAGCCAACGAAAGCACCGTCTGCATGACGTGGGGCTTCACTCATCCACATCCGCCACTCTTGCTCAAGAAAATACACATCCCACGTCGGGGCAGCCTCACGCGCTTTTTCGTATGCGTTTCCAGAGAGGCGAACTGTGTCGGCCAGATTTGAAGAGGGCTGATCTCCATAGATATCGAGAAACTCATCCTTTGGAACGATTTCCAAAACATCATGTATCAACCTGAAGCGATAATCGGGCATATGTGACTGATCTTCATCGGCCTTACAGATGGTTTTAACCAGGCGCTTGAATTCCTTCGGCGTTGAGGTTGACCCGGTCTTAAGTTGAAGCTTATCCAAACCGATACGCCAGACATCCTGCTTTCCGCAGTGCTTCCTGGCGAGCTCATAAAGGCGGCGTTCTAAAGGCTTGCGAAGCTGAAAGTAGGCCTTGTGAAGGGTTAAAACATTTTTGTTTTCAATTGCTTTTACAAGCCAGTCGCCCATTTCCAGCTCTACGCTCAGCAGCCGTCCAGTCGAGTCTTCTTTGACGATACGGGCATCTGTGATGAACGAAATAGAGCGCCACTCACCAATGCCATGATCATGGATGTTTGTCTCAATCTGCGTGAACTGGAGACGGGTGAGGGCACGGCGGAGCGTTGCATAGGCCTGTCCCGTTGTATGGCGGTTGGTTGCTTTCAAAAGGTCATGGGCTGAAATTTGAACACGGCGGCCAATTTCCTGACCATCATTTTTTGCTGCCATCAGCTGACTGAGAACATAGATTAAGATGTCCCGGTCAAAGACATTTGCCCGCCCTTCTTCAGCAGCCGGCGTAATTTTGACTTTTACGTTTCCCTGCTCATATTGGAACGCCGCCATGTCCTTTTTCACGGGACTGTTGCGTTAATTTGCGCGTGTTGAGCTTTCCCTGATGGCACAGGTGGTTACGTGGCGGTTTTGAAGAGGCTGGCGATGAATTCAATCTCGCCTCTGACGCCGGGTTGTTTGTGGTGGATATGGCCGCGTTTGATGGTCCGAATCGTTTCGACTCCGCTGAGGGTCGCTTTGGCGGATCGGAGCGAGCGGAAACTCTGGCGATAGCCAAGGAGCCGTTTCATTGCGGCGTGGTCGCTCTCGATCAGGTTGTTTCGCCATTTCCGGTCAATGTGACGGATGCTGTCGAAGTGCGGGTCATATCGGTGGTTGATCTCGCGGATGACGCGCCGGTAGGCGTGTGCCTTGTCGGTGCAGATTGTTACCGGCCGGTGGAGCCGCACGCGCTCGATCGCCTTGCAAAGAAAGGCTTTCGCGGCCTTCGCATCGCGTCTTGCGGTCAGCCGAAAGTCAACCATCTGCCCGTTGGCATCGATCGCGCGCCAGAGGTAGCGCCACTTGCCGCCGACGCGGATATACGTTTCGTCCACATGCCAATCAACGCTGCCGCGGCGCAGATGCCGTTCGGTGCGCCGCGTCAGCTCCGGGCCAAACTTCTGGACCCAGCGATACACGGTCGACCGATCGACGTTGACGCCGCGCTCCGCCAGAAGATCCACAACATCTTGGTAGGACAGCGGGAAGCGCAGATACCAGCGTACGGCGCACAGGATGATCTCACGTGGAAAACGATGGTGCTTGAACGGTGATTTATGCGGCATCGAGAACCTCCAAAGCCACATCGTCGCTACGAAACGAAGCTAATGCAACAGTCCC
>NZ_SMZO01000084.1 GCF_004358675.1 Meridianimarinicoccus aquatilis
AATGGTGGGTTCAAGATCGGCTTTGGCATGGCGCCGAAGGTCGCGGAAGTTATGGCCGATCTTATCCTTCGCGGTCAGGGTGAAATTCCGCCCGGTTTTCGTGTGGAAGACAACATCTGACCCCGGTGCAACGCAGAAGACGTTTGATCAAAAATCTTGGCGCTCGGTTTTCGGTTGGAACGCTCACCATGCACTCGGCAAAATATCAGCGAGCAACGCTGCATTTCGCGCGTCATCAGGCTTCGGCGGCGCGCCTCAATTCCGTCATCAGATCTGCCAGTGATTTTTCATAGTGATCGTTTTGCAGGCGTCCGTGTTCATCAAACTCTTTTGCTGGTCCGGCCACCATGACTTCTGGCCCCGGCACCATCAGCGGGCGGAACGGTGTCATGCACAAACGCAGTGCGTATTGACCCCGCGCACCACCGGCGCGGCCCGCGTTTGCCGACATGATGGCAACCGGTTTGCGCAGCCACGGTGAGCCCTCTGTTCGGCTGATCCAGTCCAGCGCATTCTTTAGCACGCCGGAAATGGATTGATTGTATTCGGGCGAAGCGATGATCACGGCATCTGCCTGCGCAATCGCGTCCGCTGCGGCCTGTACTTCGGGTGGGATGCCGGTATCTTTTTCTATGTCCTCATCGAACACCGCGAACCGAATATCTGGTTGCGTAAAGCTGCAATCCCCAAACAGCCGGACCGCTTCGTTCATAAGCTTGAGGTTATAGGACTCTCGGCGCAGTGATCCGCACAGCCCAGTCACTTTCAGCGTTGCCATTCAATTTTCCCTTTGATCACGATACGTCACAGGTAAGGCGATGCTGCTAGAACTCCACTCCGATTTGCGCCTTGATGCCCGACCGGAAGGGATGTTTGACTAATTCCATCTCTGTAACCAGATCGGCTGCTTCGATCAGCTCGTCCTTGGCATTGCGGCCGGTCAGCACCACGTGGGTCATCTCGGGCTTTTCAGCTTCCAGAAAGGCGACCACGTCGGCGATATCCAAATAGTCATAGCGCAGGGCGATGTTGATCTCGTCCAGAAGTACCATCCGGTTGGATGGGTCGCGGATAAGCTCTTTTGCTTTTTCCCACGCTGCTTGTGCCATTTCTGTGTCGCGCGCGCGGTCTTGGGTTTCCCATGTAAACCCTTCGCCCATCGTGTGGAACGCACATTTGTCGGCGAAATTCGACAAGATCAAATCGCGCTCGCCCGTGCTCATGCCGCCTTTGATGAATTGCACGACGGCGCAGGGCATATCGTGGGCAATGCACCGAAAGATCATTCCGAATGCGGCCGAGGATTTGCCCTTTCCCTTGCCGGTATGAACGATCACGAGGCCCTTTTCCCCTTCTTTGGTTGCCATTATCTTGTCCCGCGCGGCCTTCTTCTTGGCCATTTTTGCAGCGTGGCGGGCAAGATCATCCTGCGGCTTGGGTTGTTCGGTCATGATGTCCTCTTCCTGTGCGACCAACAATGTCGGTGATCTGCGGCGCGCCGTAAACCCCGGTCAGAACAACCAGTCAACAACAAGCGGTGTTGCGACAGCAGTAAACAGGGCGTTCAGCCCCATTGCGATGCCTGCGAATGCCCCGGCCACCGGGTCGACCTGAAAGGCGCGTGCCGTTCCGATCCCGCTGGCGGAACTGCCGGTCGCAAACCCGCGCGCCCTGTAATCGCGCACGCCAAGGGCATCGTAAAGCGGGGTCACGATGACAGCGCCAAGGATGCCGGTCAGGATGACCAGAGCGGCCGTCAGCGACGGAATCGCGCCGATGGCTTCCGCAACGCCGATGGCGATGGGCGAGGTGGCTGATTTCGGGGCCAAAGACAGCAAGACCTCGCCGCGCAGACCCAGCGCCCAACCTACGCCCAAACCCAAAAGCATCGCTGTCAGTGACCCTGCCACCAGCGCAGCAAGCATCGGAAGCGCGGTGCGCAATATACGATGCCGGTTCACATAGAGCGGCACAGCCAATGCGACTGTCGCCGGACCCAGCAGGAAGTGCACAAACTGTGCGCCGTCAAAATAAATCTCATAGCTTGTGCCGGTGACAACAAGCAGTGCGGAGAGCAAAATCATTGCGATAAGCACGGAATTGACGAACGGTTTGCGCCCACTTGCGCGAAATGCCCAATCCCCTACGGCATAGGCAAGCACCGTGGCTGTCAGCCACCACAAAGGGCTGTCGGTCAGATAGACCCAGATGTCAGAAACCGGGGTCATGCGCCGCGCTCCACCAGCCGAAGCACGGCTGAAAAGACCAGCACGCTCACGGTCAGCCCGCCCACTGTGCTGACAACCAGTGCAACCAGCAGTGCCGGACCGTTTTGACCCAGCAGCGGCAGATGCGCCACCACACCCACACCGGCAGGCACGAACAATAACGACAGATGCGCCAGCAGCCCCTCACTCAATTCGCGCACGACGTCATAGAGTTTCGGCACTGCAAGCATCAACCCGACAAGAAGCGCCATGCCAAGCACGGGGCCCGGCAAACTGAGGGATAATGCGGTGACCGTGACCTGACCGACCAGTTGGCAGGTGAGCAAAATGGCGATGGCATGCAGCATAGAGTGCTCCTTGATGATGCCTCGTGTTATCACGCCCTGCTTCTTTGGCTATCCCGGTCAGGCTGTTCCAGCGTGCTGTGTCCGTTTTTACAACCGGATGGGGCATCTTGTTGTCTGCCGCCTTTGATCGGAACGGGCCAGCCAATTCATCTGCGGTACCTTGCCTGTCATGATCGTCCGCGATGTGCCAAACGATCACGAATGCGCCACTTCGACGGGCCTTTTACGCTTCTTTAACCGCGCCTAACGCACCATAGATAGCGGCGACTGCAGGATTGCGTGTGATGAACACCGAAAAAGCGAACCTTCGCGTGATGCGCAGCCTGGCATGTGTGCTTGCGGTGCTATTCGCAGTGTCTTGCGACAGCCCCAGCCCGCCAATGTTCGGGGCGCAAAGCACACGCCTTACCGTTGGTGGCCATTCATTTACCGTCCACCATACATCGCAGCGCGCGGAGTCGGTGCGCACCAGCGTCATGGCAGAACCGGGCCTGCGTCAAATGCTGCTGTTATCTCGAACTGCGATTGAAACGGCGAGCGGATGCGTCGTGCGGCCCGGCACGATGTACGGTGACCGCGTTATGGCAGAAGCCTTTTTGAATTGTGACGGCGAACCTCCCGCAATCTTGCGCCCCCAATGGCGATATGCATTGCCGAATTGACGCTGTCACACAATCAGATACGGCCTCGCGCTGCTGCCGCGATCCGTTCGCGCGCAGAGTTTGACTTTGGCTGCCACATATCCCGGTCAATCGCCTCCTGAAACCGCTCCGCGATTTCTCGCAGGGCACTTGGGTTGTGTTCTTCGATGAACGCGCGGGTGTTATCGTCGCCAAGGAATGCCGCCTCTACGGCGTCGAAATGATGGCCAAGAACCGCGTCCGTCGTGGCCGCAAACGCGAAAAGGTAGTCCACCGTCGCGGCGATCTCGAACGCGCCTTTGTATCCGTGGCGTTTGACCCCCTCGATCCATTTTGGGTTCACGACACGGGACCGCACCACTCGGGCGATTTCTTCGTCCAGCGTCCGGATGATGGGGCGCTCGGGCCGGGAATGGTCGTTGTGATAGATTGGCCGCGCAACGCCTTGCAGATGTTTCACCGCTGACGCAGCGCCCCCTTCGAATTGATAGTAATCGTCGCTGTCCAGCAGGTCATGCTCGCGGTTGTCCTGATTTTGGACCACCGCATCAACTTGACCAAGCCGCGTTTCCAAGGCGGCGCGCGCTAAGTCGCCCGCAGACCCCTTGCCGTATGCGTAAGAACCCCACTGCAAATAGGCGTCGGCAAGGTCAGCTTCGTTCGACCAAAGCCGTTCATCGATCAGCGCCTGAAGTCCTGCGCCATACGCGCCGGGCTTTGACCCGAAGACCCGGAACTGGCCGTCTGGTCCCTCCATCGCGGCCCGCGCTGCTGCTGGGTTTATGTCTTCCGGTTCATTCAGCGCCATGACTGCCCGCGCGGCGCTGTCCACCAGATCGATTTGCGCTGGAAACGCGTCGCGGAAAAAGCCCGAAACCCTGAGCGTGACATCCACCCGGGGCCTGCCCAAAGCGGTGGCAGGGATGATCTCAAACCCTACCACGCGGCGGCGTGCATCGTCCCAACGAGGCTTTACCCCCATAAGTGCGAGCGCTTGGGCGATGTCGTCGCCGCCGGTGCGCATATTGGCGGTCCCCCACGCTGTCAGCAACATTGCGCGCGGCCAGTCACCCTGATCTTGCAAGTGACGCTCAATCAACATGTTCGCTGATTTCCACCCCAAGGCCCAAGCGGTCGGGGTGGGGATGGCGCGGCTGTCCACTGAGAAGAAGTTTCGGCCAGTTGGCAACACATCAAGACGCCCGCGGGTCGGGGCCCCGGACGCGCCCGGGGCGACGAAGTGCCCTGAAAGGGCGGCGAGAAGCCCCGCACCCTCTGCGGCCCCGCAGCCGGCAACCAACGGCGTCACGTCCTCGTTTACGCCGGCCATGACTGCGGCACTTCTGGGGCCGGGTGCTTCGGTAGAGCCATCAATCAACCGCGACGCGAGGGCCTCCAATCGTTCAACCGTGTCACCGGCGCTGCGCCACACACCGCCCTCGCTCAAAGTAGCGGGGCGCGGGCCAGTCCATGGCGCAGCCATGTCACAATCCAACGGGTCGAACGTGGCCCCCAGACCCAAGTCCTCGGCTAACGCCCGCTGCAAGGACGCATCGCGCCCGGTTCCGTCACGGCGCGGAACGCGCACAAGGGCTTGTACCAGATCGTTCGCCAGCCGTCCCTCGGGGGCTTGGCCAAACACATGCAACCCATCGCGGATCTGCGCCTCCTTCAACTCACATAACCACGCATCCAGTTTTGCCAGATCGCGATCTTCGTCATCTCCGGTCAATCCGGCATCCTCGCCCAGACCGGTGGCGTCGCACAGGCTGACAATTTCGCGGCGCAGATGCGATATCCGCCGCG
Organism: Meridianimarinicoccus aquatilis; assembly: GCF_004358675.1. Classification (GTDB taxonomy): domain Bacteria; phylum Pseudomonadota; class Alphaproteobacteria; order Rhodobacterales; family Rhodobacteraceae; genus Meridianimarinicoccus; species Meridianimarinicoccus aquatilis. The sequence continues at coordinate 5,023 of NZ_SMZO01000084.1, forward strand.
GGTCCATACCCGCCGCCTCATAGTATTCGTCGACCAATGCCTCCAGATCCCGCAGCGGGCCATAACTTTCCGCGCGGGTCAGTGGCGGGGTCAGGTGATCTATGATCACGGCTTGCGCGCGCCGCTTGGCCTGCGTGCCTTCTCCAGGGTCGTTGACGATGAACGGATAGACATGAGGAACCGGGCCCAACACCGCCTCCGGCAGGCATGCCTCGGAAAGAGCGAGCGCTTTTCCGGGCAGCCACTCCAGATTGCCATGTTTGCCCATGTGAACGATGGCCTGCGCGCGCTGTTCCTGCCTCAGCCAGATATAGAAAGCGAGATAGTTGTGCGGTGGCACAAGGTCAGGCGCATGATACGTTGCTTCTGGATCAATGTTGTACCCGCGCGCAGGCTGTAGACCGACGGTCACGTTGCCATACCGAAGCACCGAAAGCGCGAAACCATCCGGTCCGGCAAAAGGATCATTCTCTGGTGCCCCCCAACGGTCTTCAATCCGCTGCCGGACATCCAAAGGCAACGCATCAAAGCTGGCCTTGTATCGGTCCAAGGACAACCGCACGCCTCCCTTGCGCTCGGCTCTGTCCGGCAGCCAATTCGTTGGCCCGGCCAAGATTGCGCGCATCAACGCGTCTGCATCATCTGGAATGTCTTCGACACTATACCCAGCGCCGCGCAAAAGACGCAGCACGTGGACGGTTGCGGCGGGGGTGTCCAGTCCGACACCATTGGCCAACCGTCCGTCTTTGTTGGGATAATTCGCAAGCACCAAGGCCACGTGACGTTCTGCCGGGGTTGTATTGCGGAGCTGTGCCCAATTGGCCGCCAAGTCCGCCACAAAAGACACCCGGTCGCCGCGGGCGCGATAAGTGGCGATCGGGCATTGCGTGGCCTCATCAAAGAACGCTTCGCCCTTGAAGCTGATTGCGCGTGACAAAATCCGCCCGTCCACTTCCGGCAAGGCGACGTTCATTGCAATGTCGCGCGCCCCAAGACCGGTCAGGCCCTCTTCCCAACTCTCTTCAGATGCGCTCGACAGAACGACCTGGAACACGGGCGCGCCTTGCGCGAACGGGGCGGCAAGGGGGTTCGAAGCCCCCGCGCCGCCAGCCGCCTGTTCCGGCGTGCCGACAGCAAAAGCCGTACAGTTCAGGATCACATCTGGCGTCGCTGCACGGAACATCTCTTCCAATAGCCCTGCGCTCAGGGGGTCCTTAAGGGACGCCACGAAAATAGGCATGGGATTCAACCCGCGCCGGGCCAGTTCCTTGACCAGCCTGTTGATCGGGTGCAGCCCGGCCCCTTGCAGCAGAGCACGATAGAACACAATGGGCACGACAGGCGCGCTTTCGGTCCACTGCGCACGCAGCGCGGCCAGGCCAGTTGTGCCCAGACCTGGCCAGTAAAGCCCTGATTTGAGCAAAGGGCGCGCCGCCGGAGGGCGGTCCGTTTCACCGTCGATCATGGCCTGCGCATAGCCTAGAAAATGCGCGGCGTTTTCTGGCCCCCCTTCCACAAGATAGGCCCAAAGCGCCTCCCAATCGGTGCGCGCGACTGTGGATAATTGCCAAAGCTCGTCATCGGGCTTGTCATCGCCGGGCAGGGCCACAAATGGCACGCCGGCCGCGTGCAAATGCGCCGCGTATTGTTCCAGCCCATAGCGCCAATACCCGGTGCCGCCCAACACGCGGGCCACCACCATCTTTGATTTCACGGCGCAGTTCTGGACGTGCAGGTCGACCGACAGCGGGTGCCGCAGATGCATCAGGTTGCCCAAACGCAAATCCACCGGCGACGTCATGGCCCCTCGCGCTTCGCTGAGCGCGGCAAGTTCCGTATCGGCCGCAGACAGCACAACCAGATCGGCCGGGGTCTGCCCAAGGTCCACCGGTTCCTGCCCGTCGTCAAGGTTTCCGGGTGTTGCGGCGAGAAGGTGCATAAAGACCACTCCTGTTCAATGCACCGCGCACAGGCACGCGGGGCATCGGGGAACTTGCCCCGGACGTTGCTGGGGCCAGATTGTTACGCGGCGAGTGCAGCGGTAATTGCAGCGCGATCCAGCCCTGCCTGACCAATCACCACAAGCCGTGTGGTGCGCGCCTCTCCGGGTGCGAAGGGGCGGTCGAAGTAGCTGTCCACGCGGGGGCCAACAGCCTGCAAAGTCAACCGCATAGGCTTGCCGGCCACGGCGGCAAACCCCTTTAGGCGCAGAATGTCGTGGCTTTGGATCGTCTCTGCCAAGAGCGCCGTAAATGCGGCCGGGTCCGTCACTTCGGGGCAGGTCACCACAAAGCTCTCAAAGGCATCATGATCATGATCATGGTCGTGATGATGGTGATCGTGATCGTGATCATGGTCGTGGTCGTGATGATCGTGATCGTCGTGATGATCATCGTGATGGTGGTGGTGCACCTCGCCGCGCGCGGTCAGGTCGTCTTCGGCCCCAACTGCTTGTCCAAGCAGAACGTCCACTGGAAGCGCTCCCATAGACGTGCGCACCACCTGCACCCCTTTGCGGGCCTCGGCCTTGAGTTTCGCAGCCAACTCTTCGGCGGCCTCGTCGCCCAGAAGGTCGGATTTGTTCACGACAATCATGTCTGCGCAGGCAATCTGGTCTTCGAACAATTCGGACAGCGGCGTTTCGTGGTCCAGATTTTCATCAAGCTTGCGCTGCGCGTCCACGGCTTCCACGGAATGGGCAAATCGCCCGTCTGCTACGGCTTTGCCATCAACAACAGTCACCACGCCATCTACCGTAACACGCGTTCGGATTTCGGGCCATCCAAAGGCGCGCACCAAAGGTTGCGGAAGGGCAAGACCAGAGGTTTCAATAACGATGTGATCCGGAGGCGTGTCGCGGGCCAGCAGCTTTTCCAGCGTGGGAATGAAATCTTCGGCGACTGTGCAGCAGATGCAGCCATTCGACAGCTCCATCACGTCATCATCTGCACAGCCTTCGATGCCGCACCCTTTGAGAATGTCACCATCGACGCCCAGATCGCCAAATTCATTGATGATCAACGCGATGCGTTTGCCGCCAGCATTGGTCAGCATGTGGCGGATCAGTGTCGTTTTTCCGGCCCCGAGAAAGCCGGTGACAACGGTGGCGGGGATTTTGGCGGGCATGTGGATCATCCTTGCGGGAAACCTAACAAAAAGCGCACCGGGTCCGATTGGCCCGGTGCGTGCAATCAGTCATGTCAAAGGTCGGGGCGCAAGGCCCCGGGTCATCGCTCAGGCTGCGTTGTAGAGCCGTGGGGTGACCCACGGCGTCCCAAGTTTGCCTTTCAGCGCTTTGGCGCCCGCCAGAACCGCAAGGTCTGCAATCGGCTCAATGATCAGAACAGCAGCGTAAGCAGCCCCGAAGGCGGCGATCGACGCCAGCGTTTCTGCGCCGAAGCCTTGGCCATACACAGCCCAGAACGCGACCCAAGCGACAATCCCACCCTGATACGCGGCGGACAACTTGAGCGTTTGCGCATAGCTCAGATCCACATACGCCGTGCCCGGTGCAATGATGCGGTTCGCCATGTAATGCAGCCCGAACATCGGCACCAGCAGCGTGGTCAGGTTCATGCCAAACTGCGGCAGGTCAATCGGAGCGAACAACAGGCCCTGCAACAAAAGCCCGCCCGCGAGCCCGATGGCGGCTGGCGCGGCCCCGAGGATCAGCAAAAGCGTGGTTCCAAGGATGAAGTGAACTTCGGAAACGCCCGCCGAGAAGTGCGGCAGAATTTCAAAGAACACGAACACGGCGATTGTGGCCATGATGCTGCGTGCTGCTAGCGAGACAACGCCGCGGTCCACCAGATCGGTCCAGACCAGTTTTGCGGAATAGGCCGTGGCGCCTGCGGCGGTGGCATAGCTAAGAGCAATTTTTGCGCCATCTACGACGCCCGGTTCGATATGCATTTTATCTCGTCTCCAAAGCTGCCATCCCCGGCAGCTGGTTTCCTGTGCCGCATGGCTGGTCTCCTGGCTCGCGGGTCGTTGCGCTTTCGTTCCCTTCCCGGATCCTTGAGAACCCAGTGGTAATGAACGCGCGCTCGCCGCTGACAGTCGCGGGGGCGGCTGCGGCTGCGGGCCCCGATTGGGTCACCCGTTCCGCATTCCCATTTGATCGCCGATGCTGTGCACCATGGCGAACCATGCACGATCTGCATGCCGCCTTAACTATGGCCGAGTCAACTGCGACATGCAGTTTCATTGCTGGCAAACTCTTGCGGTAAGGCCTGCGGTGCAAACATAGATTTGTTTACCTACGGCTACATATGGGGGTTTGGTGGTAAATTGCGGCCATATGCAGGGTTTGGGAATTGACAGGTTGACGCGTGTCGGGGACACTTGGTCTCACCTTTGATTCACCCCAAAAGGCGCTTTGGCGTGCAGTTCATAAAGCTCAGACTCAATGGCTTCAAAAGCTTCGTGGACCCCACCGATCTTGTGATCGCGCGGGGTCTGACCGGTGTCGTCGGGCCGAACGGGTGTGGAAAATCCAATCTTCTCGAAGCTTTGCGCTGGGTGATGGGCGAAAACAGGCCCACGGCGATGCGCGGCGGCGGGATGGAGGATGTGATCTTTGCCGGGGCGGCCACCCGGCCCGCCCGCAACTTTGCCGAAGTCAGTCTGCAAGTGGACAACAGTGAACGATTGGCGCCTGCTGGTTTCAACGACAGCGACACGATCGAAGTGGTGCGCCGGATCACCCGCGACGCCGGGTCTGCCTATAAATGTAACACCCGCGAGGTGCGCGCGCGGGATGTGCAGATGTTGTTTGCAGATGCCTCCACCGGCTCACACTCTCCGGCTTTGGTCCGGCAAGGCCAGATTTCCGAATTGATCAACGCGAAACCCAAATCCCGTCGGCGCATTCTGGAAGAGGCGGCTGGGATTTCGGGTCTGTATCAACGCCGCCATGAGGCAGAGCTGAAGCTGCGGGGCACGGAAACCAACCTTGATCGCGTGGCGGATGTGGTGGACCAGCTTTCTGGGCAGCTTGGGCAATTGGCACGGCAGGCCAAGCAAGCCGCCCGGTATCGCGCCATCGGGACAGACTTGCGCGCGGCGGAATGGTTGTTGATCTATCGGCGCTGGCGAGACGCCGATCTAGCGCTCGCCGATGCAAAGGCTGGCTTGACCGAAGCGGTGCGAACAGCGGCTCAGGCTGAAGTGGCCAGCCGCACCGCCGCTGCTGCCCGCGAAGCTGCGGAAGACGCGCTCCCGCCCTTGCGCGAAGAGCAGGCCATCGCAGGCGCCGTATTGCAGCGTCTGACCGTTGAGCGGGACACCCTGCGTGACCGCGAACTGCGTGCTCGCGATCAGATCACTGCATTGGAAGGGCGGCTGACGCAGTTGGCCCGAGACAGTGACCGCGAACAGGCATTGACCCACGACGCCGGCGACACGATGGCCCGGCTGGATTGGGAAACGTCCGAGTTGCAGAGCGCGGCGGAAGGCCACGAAGACCGTTTGGCGCAGGCGCTTGAAGCCGCACAAGACGCCGCTGAAGTTCTGGCCGATCGCGAAGATGCATTGTCGGCGTTGACCGAAGAAGTGGCCCGCCTTGTGGCCCGGCACAGTTCCGTGGAACGCCTTTTGGTGGACAGCCGCAAGACGCTGGACAGAAGTGCGGCAGAAGCAGAGGCCGCCCGCGCCGCCGTTGAAACGGCGCGCCAAGCCGCCGCCATGGGTGCGGTGGCACAATCAGAGGCTGAAGAAGCGATGA
>NZ_SMZO01000085.1 GCF_004358675.1 Meridianimarinicoccus aquatilis
GTTGCTGTCCCGCGCCCACGCCTCGCGCCAGCCTTCCAGAACCTCGACGGCATTCCAGTCGCGGTTCTTGGTGGTGAAGCCGTCTGCATCCACCTCACGGGTGGTCAGCAGAATGTGGGCGTGATGGTTGCGCTCGTCGCCCGCGCGCCCCGGTGCGTGCAGGGCGATGTCGGCCACCATGCCGCGCTCTACGAACTGGCCGCGCACGAACTCGCGCACCAGATCAAGCCGCTGTGCATGGGTCAGCTCGTCAGGCAGGGCCACGCGCACCTCGCGGGCGACCTGGCTGTTCTTGCGGGTCTCGGATTCCTCGACGCGGTTCCACAGCTCGGATCGGTCACGGACCCAATCCGGCGCGTGATCCGGTGCGAGGATTTCGGTGTGATCGACACCGCCCCGCGCCGCGTAGTCGAAGACCAGCCCGGTGCGGCGGTCCTCGATCCGCTCGGCCACGCGGTAGGCGGAAGCCGCCGTGGCGCTGCGGCCCTGACTGCGGGAAATCATCGTTGCGCGTAAATGATAGATCGCCATTCAGTGCTGCACTTTGCTTAGGGGTCGAGGGGAAACGCCAGTCTCCCCCGCCCACACAAACGCGCAGCGTTTGTATAAGTGGGCACTTCGTGTCTTGCACCCTGCCTCAACCCACGGCACAAATCAACATGGAGCGATGAACGTGGAGACCGAAATGGCGCGGACAGTAGATCAGCAGATAGCGGAAACGCAGGCCAAGCTCGCCCGCCTCAAGACTCGTCAGAAAGCCAGCGAGACCCGGCGGAAAATCATCGTCGGGGCCATCGTGACAACCGAAGCCCTGAACGACCCGAAGATCGCACGCTGGATGGCTTCGACCCTGCGCAAGAACGCCACCCGCGAAGTCGATCAGAAAGAGCTGGTCGGGCTGCTGGCGGAACTGGATCAGGTGGCGGCGAAGGCGGATCAGACATGAGCGGGAACCCCGGAGACGCGTTCGACATCCTCTCGCAGGAGCTGACAGCCCTGCGTCGAAGCATCGAGCATCTTGCCCGCACCAGCCTCGACAAGCAGGAAGCCGAAGCACTGCACAAAACCCTGGCGCAGGCGGTCGGCAAGATGGAACGCGCGGCAGAAAATGCCCCGGCAAGCCTCCAGAACACCCTGCGGAATGACCGGGACCAGGTTGTCCGTAATGCCACCGCAGCGGCTGCCAGCGCCGCACAGGGCGTCCTGACGGACGTGGCCGGGGAATTGGCCAAGGAGCGTGATGCCTTTCGCAGAGCCGCCGGAGAAGCCCGCAGAGAGGCGTGGCGGTGGTTTGGCGGGTTCTGGGTGTGGTTGGCCTCTGTAGGGGCCGCAGGGGCGCTCCTTGGCGCTCTGGCGGCGTTCTGGATCACGGGACGGGGCGATGCCCGAGAGTTCGGACGCTTTCCGAGCATCTACTGCGACAACGCCGGGGGTCAGGTGGTCGAGCAGGACAACGGGTCCAGCTACTGCGCGATCTGGATCAACAGGCCGGATCAGTGAAAATCAGTCCGGCCATTCTTCGGTTCAAACAACATCGTCCGCCGCAGCGTCGATGATCTTTCGCACGGATGCCATTGCATCCTCATGGCTCACTGTCCGGCCAGCTTTAACATCCGCAAGCCCGCGCTGGATGCCCTCGATGGTGGCTCGCTCTGTTTTGAGAACGGTCGCTGTCGGGCTGCTGGGTGTCATGGCATCGGCTCCCACGGGTTGATGATCTGCACGCCTGTCGGCTCGAAGTCCGCAACATTGCGCGTAACGATGGACATGGCATGGGTGATCCCTGTGGCGGCGATCAGGGCGTCCCGGTCACTGCGAGGGTCTGGAACATGCAAAGCGGCACAGCAGAGCGCGACAGGCCCGTCCACGGGCAGGATACGCCCCTCGAACACTGGAAGCACCCGATCAGCCATCCAAGCCCTCAAGACGGCGCCCTGCGTGCTGTCACGCCTTTCCATCTGCCTGACGCCCATCTCAAGTTCCAAGAGGGTGATGGCGGACAGAAACAGCGCTGACGGGTCTTGATCCTCGGCCCAGGCAACGACATTGGCATCCGCCTTCCCTGCTTTTGCCTTGCGCAGCTCGGACACCACATTCGTATCGAGGATGAACATCAGGACAAATCGGCGGGACGTGTGAGGCTATCCAGGCGATCCGGTTCAAAAGCGACGTCTGCCGCTTCTGGATCGGCCAGCAAATCAAGAATACTTTCTCGGCGTCCTGTCAGCCGTCTGTAGGCTTCGATGCTGAGCAAGACATGCGCTGGTTTGCCCCGGTCCGTGATGAACACAGGACCGTCTTGCGCAGCCCGCTTTGCACCACTGGCATCCTGATTGAACGTCCGGCTGTTGATCGTCGTCATTCCCATCGCTCACATCCTTCTAAGCATCTTAATGTAGCAACGTAACTACAACATACTGTTATGTCAACCTGAACCCCATCCGGTCAGCGTTCTGCCCTAGTGTTAATAGTGTTACCTACGGAGTAAGTTACGGATTCAGCAACCTCTTGCTCTGCTTGAAATAAAGTCGCCTCCGGGTTCCGAAAGGGTCAAACTTTGGTTCCGAAAGGGTCAAACTTTGGTTCCGAAAGGGTCAAACGGGCTTTCCTCAAAATTTGGTTCCTGATAGGTCAAACGAGAAAGTTCCTGATAGGTCAAAGATTCGCTGATGAGTTTGCTGCCAGATCGCCACCCAAACCTTGATTTCTTCGTCCTCGATATCGCGGATGCGGTGCCGAAGGACGACATGGCCTCGATGGAGCATCCGCTGTTCTCACTGGCAACGAAACCGGACATGCGGCACCTCGAATATCGCAGCGGCGACAACATTTTGAAAATCCGGCCATCCGGCCTCGGCCTGCCCACCATCTTCGACAAGGACATCCTGATCTTCACGATTAGCCAGCTCATGCACCGCAAGAACCGGGGCGAGGCGATTGGGGATACCGTGCGCTTTTCAGCCCGCGAGCTGTCGGTTGCCACCAACCGCCCGATCGGTGGCAACCATTACAAGCGCCTCGAAGACGCTTTCGCCCGCCTCCAGGGTGCGCAGTTCGTCACCAACATCAGGTCCGGTGGCAAGATCGAGACGCGGATTTTCTCGCTCATCGACGAGGGCGGTTTTGTGCGCACAGACGACGAACGGTTTCGCTTGGACTATTGCGAGGTGAAGCTGTCGCGGTGGCTCATGCGGGCCATCGAGTCCGACCAGGTCGTCACGATATCGAACGATTACTTTCGGCTGCGTCGCCCGCTGGAGCGCCGCCTTTACGAGATCGCGCGGAAGCATTGCGGCAGCAAGCCAAAGTGGCAGATCGGGCTGACGACGCTCCAGAACAAGACCGGCAGCAATGCTCCAGTCAAACGGTTCCGGCACAATCTGCGCGAAATCATCAAGGCAGACGTGACGCCGTTCTACCGCTTCGAGCTGGACGATGCTGACCTCGTGATCGTCCGGCCCCGCCAGTCGAAGGCGCAGATCGCCCCCGCCATTGCCTTGCCCGACTGGGCCGAAGAGAAAGCCCGCGCCGTGGCACGGGAAAGAGGCCGGGATTACTACGCGCTGCGGGCCGATTGGCTGGCCTTCGCGCAGGCGGAAACGGCCAAGGGCAATCCGCCGAAGAATGCAGGAGCGGCCTTTGTCGCCTATTGTGCAAAACAGGACAGCCTGCGCTAGTGTTCCTCACCTGACGTAAGATTCCGGGTCTGCCGCTGGTGCGCCCTCGGTTGCTCCGACGAAGGTCCGGGGGCCGCTATGCGGGACAAAGCGACCGTTGTTGAAACGGGTTTGACCTGACGGAAAACTATCGATTTAACTGTCCCGCTTACGGGTAAGCCGATGAATAATGTCTATGACAGCAAGGCATCCTACGAAAAAAGTGGCGGCAATTAATCCGGTAGGTGCGGCGATTTCATCAACGTCTGACAAGGCTAGCCAGATACCTCCGGTGAAGAAAATGATAGCCAGCGACCACTGAAAGTATGCAAACCATTTTTCCGCGTCTGAGATACTTGGGTATGCAAACTGGCGGTTTGCCTCACTGTTAAAAATCAGTTTTTCCTTGTTCCTGTCCATATATCGCAGGGTCAAATAAGAACCGGCCAGAAATGCAGCGACCGCAGCCACCTGTAACACCAAAATTGAGAAACTGAACAAAACGATTGTCAGTGCAATCGAAAATAGGTGCAATCGAAGCGCAATGGTTGATCCAAATTTTCCGCGAAGTGACAAGATGAACATGACTTCAAACTCCAAGACGATCGCTTTCTTATGAGATGAGTGTGACCTGATTTAGGCAGTCGGACTGGACAAGAGCTTCTTCGTGAAAACGCATCAAGGTAGGTATGGGCTCATAGCCGTCATCTGACGGTTTCGGTCAGGGATACTAGACCTGTGTAGGATACCCTGCTTCCGTCGGGAACCTTGTGTCAGGTGCGGAAAACTAGCGGCTATCCAAACAACCGCCCCCAGAAGCCCTTGCGCGGCTCGGCTTCCGTCTGCGGCCGCAGATCGACCAGGAGCGCGTGGAGCTGGTCTTCCTTGCGTTCCGCCCTTTCGGCCCGCTCTTTCAGATCCTCGATGCGTTGTTCCAAAAAACCGCGTTCGCGCTGGTCAGATTGGATCTGGGCGCGAAGCTTCTCAACTTCGGCCTGCAACGCACTGGTTTCACGGGGTGTTTCAGGTGTTTCGGTAGGGGTTGCAATTCGCTTCACAGCACCGTTCCTGTGCCCGTTAGCATCCTTCCACCGTTCCAGCTCTGCCGCGTCGATGCTGTAGGAGCCATCATCAAGACGTTTCGCGCTAAGATTCCCTTTTTTTATGGCTCTGGAAAGAGTTGGCTTGCTGAAATCTGCCGCTTTCGCAGCTTCTCCTAGGGTGTAACTCATGAGTGTAACCGCTCGCTCTCACAGGGTTGCAATTCGCCTCATCTACCTGTGAGGCTTACAGTTACGCATGTTACACCCACTTGGCGCATTATCCAAACGCCTTGCCGATCCTGCCGGAGACGCCAGATATCGGAGGCAGGATCGGCAAGGCGTTCTACAGCCGAGGTTCACATCAACGGACCTTCGCTGCGCTGCGCGTGAACTCACAGTGTGCGGGACAAACCCGACTTTCGCTGCAGGACAGAAATGCGGCAAAACTGATTTAGATTAGCCTTGGTTTTTTGGCGGCGCTATCCCCTTGCTTCCTTGTCGAATGGGCGGCATTAGCGAAATTGGCCATTTGTGGCACGGCCACACGATTCCAGATTCTTGGATTGCGTGGAGCACGATGATTCCGCCGCTTTAGGCTGTGGATGGGCTCGACCCGTGCGCAGGAGTTTCGAGGCACCTGTTTTAAGATGCGCGGAGTACGGCGGAATTGAGCGCGGGCAATCCTCACGGAGGAGAGCATTCAGGATGATTGCTTGACCTTTAGGCGTGTTTCCCAAATGCTGCCAGGATAACGGTTCATCTTTTTTCCAAGCCCAATATCGACAACAACGGGAGAGCAATCATGAAAAATATTACAGCGATTTCGCTGCTCGCGCTGGCAGCTGCCAACGCAAGTTTTGCCCAGGATTTGGTGCCGCAGGCAACCAGCCAGTGGTACATTGATGGACAGGCAACGGTCGAACAGATGCTTGCACGCCAGCCCAACACCAACACCGCCAAAAACGTGATCCTTCTGATTGCAGACGGCAATGGCGTTGGGACCAACTATGCCACCCGGATGTTTGATGGTCAGCAAAAGGGCGGCTTTGGCGATGAGAACGTCCTGCCGTATGAGGCCTTCCCCTATCTGGCATTGGTCAAGACCTACAACATCAACGCCTCGACACCCGACAGCGCCCCGACGGCCGCTGCGATGAACACCGGCGTCAAGCAGCGTTTCAACCTGGTCAACCTGGGTGAGAACGCGATTACCAAGGATTGCACCACCGAGGCGGGCAATGAACTGACCACTTTCGCCGAGATCGTGGCAGAGGCAGGAAAATCCGTTGGCATCGTGTCGACTGCGCGGCTGACCCACGCGACCCCCGCTGCCGTCTATGCCAAGACCGCCTATCGGAACTGGGAAGACGCCGTGCCGGACGAGTGCGACACCAGCCGCGATATCGCAACGCAACTGTTTGACTCGATGCAATCGGGCGTGATCGACTTTGCGATGGGCGGCGGGCGGCGGCACTTTGCCCCAGACGGCGCCGCATTGGACGAAGGCGGAACTGGTCGCCGCAAGGATGGGCGCGACCTGATCGCCGAGGCGCAGGCGGCGGGCGCACAATACGCTTGGAATACTGAAACCGCGATGGCGCTGAACCTTGACGGCTCGACGCCGGTTCTGGCGCTGATGGAAGACAGCCACATGAAGTACGAGGCCGACCGGGACGATTCGGACGAGCCGTCGCTGGCCGCGATGACCAAGATGGCCATCGAGTATCTGGCCCACAACGAGGGCGGTTATTTCCTTGAGATCGAGGCGGGTCGCGTCGACCACGCCAACCACGACGGCAACCTGGCGCGCACTGTGCGCGACGGTGTCGCCTTTGCAGAAGCCGTGGCGATGGCCGACGCGATGACCGATGACGCCGATACGCTGATCATCGTCACCGCCGACCATGACCACGCGATCAGCTTCAACGGCTATTGCGGCCGCGGCACGCCGATCACTGGTCTTTGCATGGGTGTCGACAACGAGGGCATCGGCCACAACGGCGTACCTGAACTGGCAAGCGATGGCAGGCCCTACACCGTTGCGGGCTATCTGAACGGGGCCGGTTCGGTGTTGCGCGAAGACATGAACTGGGCCGGTGTCCGCCCGGAACTGACGCAGGAAGAAGCCTTGGATATCGACTATCTGCAGCAGGCTCTGATCCCGCGTTCGTCGGAAACCCACTCACCCGTGGATGTGGCTGTCTATGCCAAGGGCCCCTGGGCGCATCTGTTTGACGGCACGATCGAGCAGAACGTGATCTTTCACGTGATGCACCACGCGGTCAGCGCCAGATAGACGCAGCCCCTTTTGCTGGCTGCAGGAGCTCCCTATCTAAAGGGGGCTCCTGTTAATTTTCAAAGGAGGACATCATGCTGCAACGACGCGCCTTCCTCGGTGCTTTCGCGGTGCTGCCCTTTGTTTCAACGCCTCTTCCAGCGATGGAAGCGCCGATCAAGCTGCGTGACCTCTATAACAAGGACCAGACATTTTCCGATCTAGCCCTGTCACTTGAGGGCCAGCGCATCACGGTCGACGGTTTCATGGCCCCGCCGCTGAAGGCCGAGGCTAATTTCTTCGTGCTGACCAAGCGCCCGATGGCAACCTGCCCGTTCTGCGAATCCTCGGCAGACTGGCCCGACGATATTCTGGCAGTTTACACCAAGCGCACGGTCAAGGTGATCCCGTTCAACGTCAAGATCGTGACCCAGGGCGTGTTGGAGCTTGGCGACATGACCGACCCCGAGACCGGCTTTGTCAGCCGGGTGCGGCTGGTCGATGCGAAATATTCCTAAGCGAGTGCACGTTTCATGACATTGCCGCTGCATGTTCGCGACTGCGTGGTGCGCAATCGGGGCGGGCGGGTTCTTTTGAACGTACCCAATCTGGAGCTGACGCCGGGCGCGTCGCTTGGCATTCGCGGACCGTCCGGTGCGGGGAAATCGACACTGCTTTATGCGCTGGCAGGTTTGCTGGAAGGCATAAACGGAGAGGTGCATTGGGGTGACACAGATCTTCTGACCTTGTCATCTGCGCGCCGAGCCTCGTTCCGTGCTGCGAATATCGGCATGATTTTTCAGGACTTCCTGCTATTCGAGGAACTTGACGCGGCTTCGAATGCCGGTCTTGCCGCGATGTATCTGCCCAAAGCCCAAAGGGCAGGTGTGAAAGCATGCGCGATGGCGCAACTGGCGCATCTGGGACTGGACGCCAGCGCGCGGTCTGTTGCCAGCTATTCGGGAGGAGAGCGTCAGCGTGTGGCGATCGCGCGGGCGTTGGCGAATGAAGCGACCATTCTGCTCGCCGATGAGCCGACGGCCAGCCTGGACCGCCCCGCCGCCGATTCGCTGATCGAAGGCCTCGTCAACCGGGTACGGGATCAGGGGGCGACCCTGATCGCAGTCAGCCATGATGCGCATCTTCTTGACCGGATGGACCGGGTCCTTGGTTTGGAGGATGGGCAAGTGACAGCGGGTGCATTGCCATGATGGACGTTTGGGACGGTCTTTCAGCCCTGACGCAGGACATTGTTCTGATCGTCGCTCTGGGCCTGCCCGCGTTGATCTTGTGTCGCCTTGTGCTTCGCGGCTTTGCACCATGGCCATTGATCGGTGCGCTCTTGTGGCGGTTTCGCTGGGCCAACGCGCTGTTCGTTCTTCTGATTGCCATATCTGTTGGGATGGGGCTGGGCCTGCTGGCGCAAGAACGCGGATTGCGCGAAGGCACCGCCAGAGCGGCCGACAAGTTCGATCTGGTGGTTACAGCACCTGGCAGCGAAATCACCATGATGCTCGCCACGGTCTATCTTCAGCCAAGCGACGTGCCACTTTTGGATGGCGCTACCTATCAGGCAATCGCAGGGCATGAGAATGTCGCGATCGCGGCTCCACTGGCATTTGGCGATAGCTACGGCGCGTCTTCCGTGGTGGGCACAACAGCTGAGTTTGTTCAGCATCTAAGCGATGGCGAAATAGAAGGACGACTGTGGAAAAGCACTGCCGAAGCGGTGATCGGCGCCCTGACTCCTTTGCAGATCGGCGACGTCTTCGAACCGGCCCATGGCGTCGGGGATGCTGCCGAAAACGATGCGCATGCCGCGGACCTGACAGTCGTCGGACGCATCGGATATACCGGCACGCCCTGGGATCGCGCGGTTCTTGTCCCGATCGAGACGATCTGGGAGGTGCACGGGTTGGCGAATGGCCACGCCCCAGAGCGTGCCGATCAAATCGGCCCGCCATTTGATCCAGACTATTTTCCGGGCACCCCGGCGATTGTCGTGCGGGCAAGCGCGATGTGGGCCAACTATGCGCTACGCTCTGAATTCACGCGCGATGCCCAGACAATGGCCTTCTTTCCCGGAGCGGTATTAAGCAATCTTTACCGTGTTATGGGCGACATCCGGCAGGCGATGTCATTGATGTCGCTGGTCACGCAATGCCTGGTTGCCGCCAGCGTACTGCTGGGCCTGTTCATCCTGTCGCGGCTTTTCATGCGGCAGATGGCGTTGCTACGCGCTTTGGGGGCGCCAGCCCGCTTTGTGTTCGCGGTGCTCTGGTCCTACTGCACGGCATTGCTGGTCGCAGGTTCGGTGCTGGGTCTTGGGCTGGGTTGGATTACGGCCATGATCTTGTCGCGCATTATCAGTGCGCGTACCGATATCCTGATTTCCGCCCAAATAGGCTGGACCGAGTTCCATTATCTGGCCGGGTTCGTCAGCTTGATGACGCTGCTGTCACTGCTGCCAGCGCTTGCCGTTCTGCGAAAGCCAATTGTCGACGGATTGCGCGGCTGAACTGCACCAGGTGTTTGGTGGCTACTTTAACCACAGGCGTTTTAACACCGATTTCGGACGGCCCATGAGCCAGAGCCCCGTCCGCTGCTTGTCCCAGAGATCGACAATCGGGATTTGCGCTTGACGATTGCATCAACTCAGATGAGCCTGAACACTAAAAGGAGGCCGACAAATGAAATGCCCAATTGATGGAAGAGAGCTGGCGGGGAAGTCACACGCTGGCGTCGAAATCAACTTTTGTCCGAAATGCCGGGGAGTCTGGCTCGACCAAGGCGAGTTGGGTAAAATCATTGAAAACTCTGCCGCCCAGGCGTCAAGATCGCCCGGGAGAGATTATGACGAGGACGGCTATCATCCGATTTCGAGCAAAAAACCAAAGAGTTTTCTGAGCGAGTTATTCGACTTCTGAGTCAAGCCGAGCGGGTCTAAGCGCACTAGCAACGGTGTTTTTTAGACCAAGCCGTGCGCTTCACCCAAGTGGCGCCTTTGCCGTCGATAATTTAACAACATTTTCTCTCTTCTGCGCCGCAGCGACGTAGCTTGCCACGAGAAGTCAAAATGGGCTCTTCGATAACCTTCGCCGCGCGCTGCCCGAACGACCGCTACGGGCTGGGCCACGGGCCCTTCTATAGCCCGTGACCCAGCCCGCGATCTCGCTCGGCGACGCTGTCCGCGTCGCGCTCGATCTCCCGCTGACGTTCCATCTCCTGTTCTCGCGCCGCATCCAGCTCGGCCTGCCGTTCCTCGGCTTCGCGGCCCTCGCGCAATGCGGCGGCACGGTCGGCGAGGGCGTTCGGGTCGATCCCTGCCGCCGCCTCACGCAAGCGTGCCGCCAAGTCCTGTGAAGTCTCGCGCTCCGGCACGGTCGTTTCTTGCATCTCCGGTCGGCCCTGCCGCGCCTCCCACGCATCCCGCAAGCGCGTGGCAAGGTCGGGTTCATCCTCTCGGCCATCCCG
>NZ_SMZO01000086.1 GCF_004358675.1 Meridianimarinicoccus aquatilis
GATGTAGACGAACCGGCGCGTGCTGAGATCGCGGCGTTGCCAGCGGTCGTAGTCGTCCCACCAGTCAGCTTTAAGCCGAGAAATTGTCGTTGATGACAGCCCCGCTGCATTGGGGCCCAAAAGTGCGGCAAGTGCTTCGTGAAAGTCGCCAGTGGAAATGCCTTTGAGATAAAGCCAGGGCAGCAGTTCTTCGATGGATTTGGCTTTGCGCAAATAGGGCGGCAGGATTGTCGAGGTGAACCGGACTTTCTCAGCGGTGTCGCCCCGGTCTCGCACGCGCGGCACCTTGACCGGCACAGTACCGATCCCAGTCATCACCTGGCGTTCCGGCAAATGCCCGTGGCGGACAAGCCGAGCGCGACCATCCTCGATCCGGTCGCCGGAATAGGCCTCCAACAACACCGAAAGCTCTGCTTCAACTGCTTGCTGGATCAGGCTGCGCGCACCTGAACGCAGAAGGTCAGTCAACGGGTCAGCTGAAAATCCATGTGGATCGGGCAAGGTCGTGATGATAGTCTTCGTCATGTGGCATATCCTTTTCTCTGCAGAGAATTGCGGCGCGTGAACAACGCCATGATATGCCGCCCCTCAGGGGCCATCACCAACTTTCAGCTATATCTCCTCTTCTCCCCTGATTGGGGTCTCTCGAGGCTGGCTCCCACCAGTCCCGAAAGACTGGTGGTTGGATGGGTGAACGCGGTTACGCGGTCGGGGAGAATTGTGCGAGAAAAGTGAGTTTTGTCAAATTTTTTAGGACTCTATCTACCTTGCGCGGGAAGCTATGGGCTATCAATAAGAGAACCCCTTAACTTCCTTAAGTACATTATGGGATTTTAGGATTGACACCTCACCAAGCGATTCTTATATCCCTTATAAACATAAGGAGTATTACAGTGGAATCGAAAAAAGTAGTTCAAACGTTGCGGCAGATAGCGAAGGACAGCGCCTCGGCACGAGCTGTGTTCGGATGGCTGTCAGAGTACACAAACAACGTCCTCAGTTCCTCCGTCGAGCATTTTGAACAACAATCGACAAGATGGGGCCGTCTTCACCTTGATGACCAAATGGTCGTTACACGGAAAGAAGCCATCGCAATTATGAAGCAACTGGACGAGCTGATGTTGGGACGATTCATCGTTGGCCGACGAGGCAGCGACACTCGCTTCGAATTCTGGACGCCTCGCTCTCACATTGGGAAAGCGGCCATGGGCGAAATTGATCGGATCGACATCCACGAAGAAGACGTAACCCTAGAAGACGATGAAATCATCGAGATGCACAGAACACTTCTGGCTAATGCTCTCGAACTTCCAGTCAGCGCCATTCGTATCAAGATCAAGGAGTGACGCATGAACTATCAAGAATGCTCCACCACTGTTTGGACCAAGTGGCCAAAGCGCTCTGACAAATCCCTATATGGCATGGACGGAGAGCTTATTCTTCGCACAAAGTCCAAGAAATTTGACCTAGCGGATTCGGCAGGGAATTGGTTTGACGGTGGAACGCTGTTGCTACGCTTCGGTATTCGATGCCGCGCCCAAACAAGCGAAACTTGGTCCGAAGACAAGTTGCGGGCTCAGGAATCGAACATCCGATATGACCTTTCACACGATGGCTTCAACGTCAGCATTGAAAGATTGAAGGGGCACGGACTGAGCTGTAGCGAGGAAGCCCTTTGGCAACTGCACATCGACGCAGATTGAAGAACTTCGTTCAGGGAAATGAGAGATCAGATGTCACCCCATCATGAAAACGAATTACAAAGACGTGTAGAAATGATCTTCCACGCGGGGCAGGCATCCATAGCTAGCTGGGAGCAATCCCTTTGGTATGGATGCCATGACAGCGACACAATGTATGCGGATATACGCGAACGGTATTCAATTCTCTTTGAAGCCTTCTATGGCGACCGAGAAGATGTGTTTATTCAAGTACTAAGACAGCCTGGTCAGACCGTTTTCTTGAACGATGAGTTATTGGTCCGCTTAGACCACCTGATGTACGATAACCCATGAACCGTTTTTAACAGGGAAGCAAAAAAGAAACCCGCTATTGCGGGTCTCTGAACTGACGGGTTGAGAGCCACCAGAAGCTTGGGCGTTCAACTTTCCCAGGTCTCCAGATCGCCCAGTAATACTGCTGCCGTGCGATGCGGGCCTGATGCGACACCGGCTTTCCTTCCGGCCAGCATGTCAGCTCGTCCAATGCGTAGATCGCGGTTGGCGGACAACGCTGGAACCTCGGCGTTCGGTCTGGATTGCAGAGAGAACGAAGGTTGAGCAGCATAGCTACGCTTCCCCCGGTCTTGCGGGCATGGATGAGAGCTCTTCGAACGAAGGCATCTCAAAGCCCATGTGTGCCGTAGGGCGGGTTCGTGATGATGTTCTTGGCAAGGGGCTTATCAGATTTCAGGAAGTTGTGCCCCCCTGCCCCGTATCCTCGGTCGATAAGGTCCGTAGACACCACCTGGTATCCTGCGGCCTCAAGCACCTTCGAGATGGCTCCGTCGCCGCAAGCCGGTTCCCAGATGTCGCCCTCGAAGGCTTCGACGGACAAAAGCGCCCGTGTCGCCTCTGGCGGGGTTGGGTAAAATTCGAAAGCAGCTCGCTTCGGATAGCGGAAATTTCAGGCAGAAACTTTTGATTTTTCGCCGTTTTTCAGTAAGATAGATGTACTCATTTTTGGATAGATGAGGAAATAAAAAAGCGGGATGATACGCTCACCCCGCGAAGCGGTCACGGCCTAGTATTCCTCGGCCAGCATGATCGTCAGGACCCGATTTGTCATCGAGGTGCTGGTAGGGTCTGGGCTCAGTTGTGTGCTGAGCTTGTTGAAATAGTCCCATTTCCAGAAAATCTTGCGTCCCTCGTAGTCGAATGATCAAAAATCATGTTCGCCGTAAGGGTCGTTTTCTGGCGTAAAGGCTTCAAACTCACGGACCAGGTTAAGAACCTCAAACTGCTCAAAGCCCTCAAGGGCCAAGATACCAGGGGTAAACACTACCCTACATCCTTGAAGGGTCTTTCGCGCCAAATCATTCAGCGCTGCAATCTCACGGGACCGCTCATTGTGTAACGTCATAAGCAAAACGTTAGAAAGTAAACCGCCCCAGCCTTGCAGCTGAGACAAAGCACTTCCACCGTGCCCTCCCCTCGAAGGCAGTCAAAGCGAATGCGTGAACCGTTCGCGCCGTGCCCGCCAGGGCCAGCGGCAGCGCGGTTCTTGACGCCAAGGGGTAGCGGTAGAATTGCGAGGCTCACTGTGGCTTCCCCTCTCCCTTTTCACCACCCAAACGCTCTTATTCGTGTAACATTTCCAACGATGAACATCGCGCAAGCCAAATGCATTCCCCTCGAGCAGTACCTCGAGCGCCAGGGCCTCCAGCCACAGAAAACCCGCCAAGGCGGGCGGGAACTCTGGTATCATTCACCTATCCGCGACGGAGATGAAAACCCGTCTTTCAAGGTCGATACCGTCAAAAACCTCTGGTTCGATCATGGTGTTGCCCACGGCGGCAACATCATCGACCTCGTGCGGGAGATGTGTTCTTGCGACGTGCGGGACGCGCTTCGGCATCTGGAACAAACGCGCCTCTACTCCCCTACCCTTTCAGCGCCGATGACCTCCAGCTCGCGCGGCGCTTCGCGCCAGTCTGAGGCTTCGCCAAGAAATCAGGTCACTGAGGGTGAAAAAGGAAAAAGTGGGGCCTTTGAGTTGGTGTCACAAAGCACACTCCAGCACCCTGCCCTGCTCCAATATCTGACGAAACGTGGCATCGACCATGATGTCGCTCGGAAATACCTGCGAGAAATCGAATTTAAGGGGCCTCAGAGCACTGGAAAGTACTTCGCCCTCGGTTACCCTTCTGGGGATGGGTTTGAAGCCCGCAATGCCTTGTTCAAAGGTTTCGTCGGAACCGGTAAGGCCGTGACCTTCCATGATATGCCGGACGCGACCCGGCTCCAGGTCTTCGAGGGCTTCATGGATTTCCTTTCCTACTTATCGAAAGACAAGCCAGCTCAGCCGGTCGGCGCGGTACTGGTGCTGAATACGACGAACCTCTGGCAACGTGCTCTGCCCTACATCAACGATTCTCGTTTTGAAGAGGTGCGCCTGTACCTGGACAACGACGACGCGGGCAATGCTGCTACGCGCAAACTGTTTGAATCTGTTGAAGCACCTTCCAAACTCGCTGATATGCGTAGCTACTATGCAGGATATGAGGATCTCAACGCATGGCTTCTTGGCCAAAAAGCGTAGCCTATGTTTTTCTTTTCATCCCTCAAAAATTCAAAAATGATAAAATCATCAACCAGGAGACAGGGGGCCGAAAGGCTCCCTGTTGTTGTTTAGTATGTTTAATAGAACAACGTTTAATACGTTTAGGGGCTGAAAAATGGCTTAAAATCAGTATTTTACAGGGGGTAAGGTGAACGTTTATGGGCTGAAAGGTGAAAGGATATGGGAACAAAGCACCGTGATGGGTGAATAGATGTGGGACGTAAGGTGAAAGGATATGGGAGCTTAGGTGAACGTTTATGGGAGCAGCAATCGAATGACCGTAAGGTACTGAAAAATAGCGAAAAAATAAGGTGCTACCTGTGAAAGGTGTATGTTTGTGGGGTCAAAAGGTGAAAGGATATGGGAGCAATGGCTTAGGAGGCTGATTGCAAAGGGAAAAACCTCCTATGGTGTACGTTTATGGGGCGGAAAGGTGAAAGGATATGGGAGCCGACTCAAGGCTCTGAAAAGTATGGGACTTCTGACCGCTTGAGACACCCAAGCCTCCCTTATGGGTGTATGTTTATGGGGTGCTAGGTGAAAGGATATGGGAGCTAACCTCTGACCTTCGAGCACTTTCAGAGAAGAAAACTTGCATCTCACGGAAAATGTGTAGAATGGTGAATGAATAAACGGTAATCTCATTCACCTATGAAAACGAAACCTGAAAAATATAGCAAAGACAAGCAGATACTCAAGAAGCATGTCGCTGCGATTCACATTGGCGCGAAGCTTTCGCTGCTTCAGCGCAAGCTCGTGAACGCCCTGCTGTACAATGCCTATGACCAGCTCCTGACGGCCAAAGAGCATCAGATCAGTGCTTCGCTTCTGTGTGAGATGATCGGTTTCGACAGCCACAACTCAGCCTACCTCAAGGGAGCTCTTAAGGGGCTCATGGAAACCGTGGTCGAGTTCGACGTGCTCGAAGATGATGGGGAAACCTCCTGGGAAGCGATGGTGCTCCTTCCTTATGCGAAGCTCAAAGGTGGGGTCTGCACCTATCGTTATGAGCAGTCGCTTGCCGAGAAGCTCTACCATCCGGACGTGTACTCGAAGATCAATCTGAGCGTTCTCAGGGAGATGAAGAGCGCCCATGCTTTGGTGCTCTATGAAAACTGCTACCGCTATGTGGATATCGCGCACACGCCTTGGTGGGATGTGGATGTGTTCCGCAAGCTGATGTCGGTCGATCAGATGACCAGCTACAAGCAGTTCAAGCTCCTCAATCGCGCGGTAATCCAACCAGCGATGAAGGAAGTGAATGAGCTTTCAAACATCCAGATAGAGCTCGAGACGAAGCGCAAAGGGCGCAGCGTCACCGGGCTTCGCTTCCTGATCCGGCCAAACCCGCAACTTTCGCTGATCGGCATGGATTCAGAGGACGACATCACGCAGATGCCTGCCTATAAGGCCCTGCTTGCAGAAGGCATTTCCAAGACCCTCGCCCGTGCCTGGGTGCTTGAGCATGACGAAGAGTACATCTTCGACAAGCTCGACCTTGCTGGAAGTGAAGCCGCGAAAGGGAAGATCAAGTCGTCCAAAGCGGGCTTCCTCAAGGCCGCCGTGGAGCAGGATTTTCACAACGAAAATGCAGCCAAGAAGAAGGCGCTTGAAGCGGCACAAGAGAGAAAAGCTGCTCGAGAGAAGCTGGAGCGTGAGCTTGAAGCCCTTAAAACGGCCCAGAGAGAGGCGGAGACGTCATATCGCTGGCATACAGCGGAAATCATCGAAGATGCCTTCCAGGCGCTCTCTGAGGGCCAGAGGGAGGCTGTTACGGCAGAGTTTCAGCTAGGACTTAGCAGCACCATCTACGTGAACGCCTTCAAAAAAGGCGGTTGGAAGGATCGCCTGACCTTCCCGGATATCAAGAAATTCTGGGAGGCTCGCGGTCTTGCCCTCCCCTCCCCTGCCGAGTGGGCACAAAAAAACGGCTCACAAGAGCCGGAAGCGCTGAGGGCGCGGATTGAAGAGTTAGAGAAACAACTGAAACAACCTGTTGTTTTGGTTTAACCGAAACATTCGATTTATTCGAGTCACTCAAAAATATCTGTTTCAGTTCTCAGGATGTGCTTGAGATAGGTGGACTTCGGAACGAGGCCCGCCTTTTCTTCGAGCTTGGCAAGCTCGGCGGGCGTCAGCTTGATCGCCACCACCTCAGACTCCTTGTCCGCTGGTTTCTTCGGCTTCCTTCCGGTCGTCTTTGGAGCAAGGATGGATTTCGGTTCACTCGGTTTAACCGAATTATCCGGTTCAACCTTTTTGAACATAGAGAGGTCGTTTTTACTTGGCATAGTTCTGCTCGAGGTAAGAAAGTAAGCTATCAAACTGCGCGGCCACCTCGCGGTAGGTGTAGCGAGCCAGGGCATCCTCTTCCATCATGTGCCGAATGGAGCGCTCTTGCTCGAAGATCGTATCAAAGACGCGCGAAAACTTCAGCGGGAGCACGGGTATCCCCTGCCCTATCGCATGATCGACCACCGCCTTGATGTTTTTAGCGTCCTCGCTGTCGCTCCAGTCTTTGAAGGCCTCGCCTTTGCGCTTTGCTAGTTTCGTCGCCACCACGACGATGTTCTTGTTGTATGGCTGAAGCTCTCTGATGGTGTGAATCCCTGCATGGATGCACTTGAGCTCGTTATAGATCGGCACCACCACGACATCGGACTGCGAGACCGCTGAGACGATACTTGGCCGCGCATCGCGCGACATGAGCCCCGCAAGGTCGAAAACTACGTCGATGCCATCGGGAAACTCGGGAAACTCCTCGTCTGGCTGAAGCGAGAAGAGCCGTTCCTCCGGGAGGATCGCGTCCAAGAGGTTATAGGGCTCGTTGGTCGCCAAGGCGTATTCCTTGTCGAGCGCGATGTTCGTGGCTATCGGGGTTTTCCCCGCTGAGCCCTTCATGTTGTAGACGGTTATTTTCATAGTTTCGATTGTATGTGTAAACTTAAAGAATGCAAATAACTTGTTGAACAAAGTGTTTCGGTTTAACCGAAACAACTTATTTGATGGATTCCCCCCCCCTTGGGCTCCGACTTCTGGATGTTTCGAGTGTTTTGATAGTTTCGGTTAAATCGAAACTATAAATTTACCCGATAAGGTCATCGGTATCGAGCCCGTGCTCCTCGATGTCCTGGTTGATCCCCATCCGTCCATCGAAGATGAAGAGCACGAAGACGGTGTCGTCTCTAAGTGTGTAGTAGATGTTGTAGCGCTTCTGGAAAATCAGACGCCGGATACCGCGCGGCTCATGGTAAAGGTGCCCGAGCAGGGGATTGCTGCTCAGGTGCTCCAGGATGAAGCGGTCAATCTCGTACTGAAAGGCCTCGGCGTAGTCTTGCGAGTAGTCCGAGTGGTACAGGTAAATCGGCCACAAGCTTTCGCTTGCGGTCTGCGTCATCACTACCTTCATGCGGCGCTGGAGTTACGATCCTTGAAGCGGGCAAGGCGAGCCGCTGTGCTGGCATCGCTGACCTCTTCGAAGCGTCCATTCTCGATATCATCAAGCCCCTGGGCGAGGCCACGCTCGATGCGAAGCTTGGTCAGCTCCTCCCAGTCCTGAAAGGACACGGTAACCGCCACAGGGCGGTTTTTCTTGGTGACAATCACGGGTTCGCGCTGCGCAGCGTCCAGGTAGCGCCCGAACTCCTTGCTCGCGACCGATGCGGTCATGGTCTTCATGTTCATAGGCCTT
Source organism: Meridianimarinicoccus aquatilis (assembly GCF_004358675.1). Classification (GTDB taxonomy): domain Bacteria; phylum Pseudomonadota; class Alphaproteobacteria; order Rhodobacterales; family Rhodobacteraceae; genus Meridianimarinicoccus; species Meridianimarinicoccus aquatilis. Next base: position 7,973 of record NZ_SMZO01000086.1, read on the forward strand.
GTGCTTAGAGGGTAATATCCACATTATACGGAAAATCCGGAAAACGCAAAGTTTTCGAGGGTAGATTCAGGCGCAGGGCAAGGCATGACTTCGATTTTGAAAAGTGGCGTTCATTCGTATAATCACAACAATATCTTGTGCTGCCGTGCAGTACCTTACCCAAGAACGTGCCATCTATGAAGTTTCTCTTTGAACCCAATCTAGCGCATCAGCGCGAAGCAGTAGACGCCATTGTGAAGGTGTTTGAAGGAGCGCCTTACACGCGCCCTGAGGAACGGTTCTGGAATGGGGAGGTCTCTCGAAACATCCTGAAGCTCCCGCACGACGATTGGTACGCAAACGCTCAAGCGGTTGCGAAAGAGAACAGCATTGAAGACCCCGCGTCTTGCCAGGAGCCCGACTTCACTATCGAGATGGAGACAGGGACCGGGAAGACCTACGTCTACCTGCGTACCATCTTCGAGCTGAACCGACGCTACGGCCTGCACAAATTTCTCATTGTTGTCCCAAGTGTAGCTATCCGTGAAGGGACGCTCACGCAGCTGCGGCAGACCAAGCAGCACTTTTCTGAGCTCTACGCGACGGTAGCCGAAGTCATCGAGTACGACTCGAAGAAACTCCCGCAGGTGCGCGGCTTCTGCGTGTCAAACCATCTCTCCATTATGGTGATGAACAAGCAGGCCTTCGACTCGGACAAAAAGATCATCAACGACGAAGAGCGAGACGGGGGAAACCTGCTCGAGATGCTGCAACAGGTACAGCCCATCATCATCATGGATGAACCCCAAGAGGGGATGGATACCGAGAACATGCAAAAGCGTCTTGCGGCCTTCAATCCGCTCTTCAAGCTGCGCTTTTCTGCAACGCACCGCACCCCGAAGAACATAGTCCATCAGCTCACGCCTTATGACGCGTATAATCGTGGTCTTGTGAAGAAGATTGGGGTGCTCTCTATCCATGAGAGTAACACGCAAAGCAACGTGTCTATCGAGTTCCGGAAAATCAAGCTGAACGGGAACAAGGAACCTACCGCAACGCTTCAGCTGAACCAGCGCCTGGTGGGCGGAGACTTCAAGTCGAAAGCCTTCACGGTGAAGCGTGGTGATGACCTCGAAGATAAAACCAAGAACCCCGTGTATCACGGTTGGGTGGTCGAAGATATTGGGACAACTGATATCTTCGATGGTGACGCCTACGTTAAATTCACCAACGGCGAACAGCTCGAAGAGGGCAGGGGGCACGGCATCGACAAGGAAGCCATCTTCCGAGAGCAAATCCGTCGCGCCATTCAAGCCCACTTCAAGCACAAGGAGCGGGTGGCCCCGATCGGTATTAAACCTCTTTCTCTCTTTTTCATCGACCGCGTAGCAAACTATGTGGCCGAAGACGGCCTCATCCGCCGTTTGTTTACCGAAGAGTACAAAGCGATCTTCGAGAAGAAATTTGGACGCGCTCCAGAAAATATTGCGGACGTTCACAACGGGTACTTTGCTCAGACAAGCGCGGGAGAGTTCACGGATAGTGAGCGCTCCATGGCAACCAACAAAGAAATCTACGACAAGATTTTGCGGGACAAAGAGACCCTGCTGTCTTTCGAAGAGCCGCTGGAGTTCATCTTCTCGCACTCAGCCCTTGGGGTAGGGTGGGACAATCCGAACGTTTTCACCATCTGTACCCTCAACGAGAGCGAAAGCACCATCAAGAAGCGCCAGGAGATAGGGCGCGGACTGCGCCTCAGCGTGAAGCAAGACGGAACGCGCTATCGTGACCCGGAAGGCACTAAGGAAGGGCAGGAAGTGAACCTGCTCACGGTGGTCGCAAACCAAAGCTATCATGCCTTTGCCAGCACCTATCAGGAAGAGCTTCGCGAAGAGCTCGGCAAAGGGTCGAAGACACCGCCGACGCGCGACCTCAACAAAACGCCGATCAAAATCACTCGGACTGGTCGTTTTGATAGCGACGACTGTTGATTTCTGCTGAGAAGTGACCCGGTATTTTCACCGAGAATTGACCCACCCTTGTTTATTCCTCGGCGGTTATGTTGTGGTCAATGCTGGTGTGTCCTTTCTTGTTTTCTTGGCGGCTTCGGAGCTGGCTTTGAAGCGGTAGCTGTCGTTGCCGGTTTCCAGGATGTGGCATCGGTGTGTGAGCCGGTCCAAGAGCGCGGTTGTCATCTTTGCATCCCCGAAGACCTGCGCCCATTCTGAGAAGCTGAGGTTTGTGGTGATGATCACGCTGGTGCGCTCGTAGAGTTTGCTCAGGAGGTGGAACAAGAGCGCGCCGCCTGATGAGCTGAACGGCAGGTATCCCAGTTCGTCGAGGATGACCAAGTCGACCTTGGTGAGCATCTCGGCCATTTTCCCGGCCTTCCCGAGCGCCTTTTCCTGTTCCAGCGCGTTGACGAGTTCCACCGTCGAGTAGAAGCGCACCTTGCATCTGTGAT
>NZ_SMZO01000087.1 GCF_004358675.1 Meridianimarinicoccus aquatilis
TGCGTATTTCGCGGAACTTGGGCAGTGATTTCACGCGATCTCGGGCACGCGTTTCAGGCCATCGTGGGCAGCCATTTCACGGTCGTGGGCAGGCTGGTCGACTAGGTGCATTGAGTCAGGCCTGATCGGTTGGGTCAAGCGGTTTTGTGATGCTCATCTTTCTTCGCATGCTTTCTCCGGATAGGGCGAGGCGGTGGGCGTTGTGAACCAGCCGGTCGAGAATAGCATCGGCAAGGGTTGGGTCGCCGATGGCCTCGTGCCATTGATCGACGGGCAACTGGCTGGTGACGATGGTGGAGCCGCGGCCCTGGCGGTCCTCGAGGATTTCCAGGAGGTCACGGCGTTCGGTGGCGGTCAGCACCGATAGACCCCAGTCGTCGAGGATCAGCAGCTCGGTTCGTTCGATGGATTTCAGGACACGGGCGTGGCGCCCGTCGCCCCTGGCGATGGCCAGCGCCTGAAAGAGCCGGGGCACACGGTGATACATCACGCGGCGGTCGTCGCGGCACGCCTTGTGGCCAAGCGCGCAGGCGATCCAACTTTTCCCAAGCCCGGTCGGGCCGGTAATGAGCAGATTTTCATGCCGGTCGATCCAGCCGCTGTCGATGAGGTGCGCCATGACGGATGTGTCGATGCCGCGCGGACTGCGCATGTCGATGTCTTCCACGCAAGCCGCATGGCGGAGCGCGGCAAACCGCAGCCGCGTGGCCAGCTTCTTGGCATCACGTTCTGCCGCCTCTCGATCGACCAGCAATCCAAGTCGCTCTTCGAAGCTGAGGCTTTCGAACATGGCGGAGGCGCGACGCTGTTCGTCGAGCGCCTTGGCCATGCCGGTGAAGCCAAGGGCCTCCAGCCGGTCGGATGTGGGATGTGTCAGCATGGGATGTCTCCTTTTCAGTGGTAATACTTCTGGCCGCGTATGTTGGGGTGCTGCAGCGGCAGCTCGTCAGCGTCTGGTTCCAGGAACGCCTGATCGAGCCCGTTCTTCAGGATTGACCGGATTGAGGATACCGACCGCGCCTTGATGGCGACGCCCCGGCGACAGGCGGCATCAAGGCGGTCAGGTTCATAGCTTTTGGCCAGCGACAGCACGCCCATGCAGGTGCGGAAGCCCTGCTCGGGGTGCGGTCTGTCTTCCATGACGATCTGACAAAACGCGGCGACCGAGGGCCCAAGCTTCTCAGCGCTGGCCAGAACGCGCGCCGGGGTCCATTCCGCATGGCGGCGGTGCGATGACGGCATGTGATCGGGCACCGTGACGTGGCTGCGCCGCCCAGGGTTGCGGACATGGCTGGCGATGCGTTTGCCACGGTGGAAAACTTCGACCGTGGAATGGGTTGCGCGGACGTCGACCTCCTGCCGGATCAAGCTGAAGGGTACCGAATACCAGCACCGGTCAACCTCGACATGGTAGTCGGGTGCAACACGGGCTCGCTTCCATCTGGCAAAGACATAGGGATCGGCGGGCAGCGGTTGCAGGCTCGGGCGGTCCAGCGTGGCGAACAGATCGGCGCGGCTTGCACCGTAATCGCGCATGACCCGGGTGTTCAGATCGTCCAGCAGAGGCCGGATCGCGGCGTTCAGTTCGGCGAGGGAGAAGAACCTGTGATTGCGCAACCGCGCGAGGATCCAGCGTTGTGCCACCTGCACCGCCACTTCGACCTTGGCTTTGTCTTTGGGCTTGCGCACACGCGCGGGCAGAATCGCGGTGCTGTAATGCTCTGCCATCTCGGCATAGGTCCGGTTCAACCCGGGATCGTAGCGGTCGGGTTTGATGACAGCGGATTTGAGGTTATCCGGGACCACCGCCTTGGGCACGCCGCCCAGATAGGCGAACATCCGGGTATGGGCACCGATCCAGTCTTCCAGCCCTTCCGAGGCAACAGCTTCGACGTAGGTGTAACTGGACGCCCCCATGGTGGCGACGAACAGCTTCGCCGCATGCACTTCGCCAGTTTCTGGATCGACAATGTCGATCGTGTCGCCCGCGTAATCGACAAACACCTTCTCACCGCCCGCATGTGTCTGCCGCATACTTGGGCGGACACGCCCCTTCCAGGCGTCGAAATGCGTACAGAACCACGTGTATCCGAACCCGCCCGGATGCTGCGCCCGGTATTCCTCCCACAACAGCATCCTGGTGACACTGCGCTTGCGCAGCTCCTTGTCCATCGCGGCCCAGTCCGGAACAGGGCGATCCGGATCCGGCACGCTCGGCGAGGACGGGAACAGCAACAGTTCAAGGCTGTCGTCGTCCAACCCATCGGGAAGCGGCCACCTCAGGCCCGCGTCGCGAGCCCGCCGCAGATAGGTGCCCACACTTCCCTTCCCAAGCCCGAGCGACGCGGCAATCGACCGCTCGCTCAGCCCTTGGGCAAACTTCAATCGCAATACGTCCCGTATCCGGCGCATGGTCAAACGTCCTGTCGGCATTCCATCCCTCCTGTTGATACGGAGGGGGAGTATCTTCAGTTCGTCGACCAGTCCTGCCCATGATCACGTGAAATCAGTGCCCGCGATCGCGTGAAATCCGCGCCCGCCTTCCCGCGAAATCAGTGCCCACAATCAGCTGAAATCAGTGCCCGCCATCACGCGAAACGCGCACGCAAGAGCCACGAACCGCCAGATCAGATCAAACGCCCCTGCTGGATCGACCGGCCCAACTTGAGAAACGATGGCGCGTCTCTGCATGTCTAAGTCAGCCGCGAAAGCATTGCGGCCCTGCCAGTCAATAAACGATCGTGATCTTGCAATGCTACTGAGCCGCTTGCGGATCTCCCGAGCGACATCTCCGGAACCGGCTTCGCTTGCCAGCTCCAGCCTCAGCTGCCGCTTTGCGTCAGCATTACCTTTGGTGATATCAAGAAGAAGGTCGGCCAACCGCTCAGCGCCGAGCGCCGCAAGGTTCTTTGTATTCAATGTAGTCTTCGAAGCCATGCAGGAAATTTAGGTCAATATGCAGCTCGAATGCCAGCCCCCTCCTCAAGTTTATGACCATCGCAGATTTGGGAAGACCTGCCCTTCGCTGCATAGCGCATGAACTGACACAGTGCGGACTTAGTGTGAATTCGCTGCGGTTGCGCCAAGGTCCGCTGTTCGAATTATGCGCTAAAGTACCCGATTAAGAAATTCGATTTGCGTGCTTACGGCTTTCAAGAAGTTCGGACTATCCTCCCACAAAAGACCAAAGTGTCCGCCGTCGATAATGACTTTCTCTTTCGGTCCCCCAATCCTATCGAACACCGCGTCTTGTAGCTCTGAGTTGCAGTGGACCATTTCATCGTTCTTCCCGTTCATCATCAGGACTGGCATTTTGAGGTGAGGAGCCGTCACCAACGGGGAAAAAGGAACTGGCGTCTTGGGGATAACCCGCGTCGCCTTGTTTTCCCAACCGCTGCCATGCCGACCACCATACTCCAGAAACCATCGAAACGCTTGTGGCGGCGCAAGCAAGGAAGGGGCGTTAATCTGGTCGAGCGAGACAACAGGCATAGGACCAACTACATCCTCTGGTTCACCGCGCAAATCTGCGTTGTGAAACAGGTCGCGAAGGGTATCAAAGGCCGGGCCATCTGTCGGACCCTCAGGCCATGTTGCGCCGCAAACCGGTATTTGAGCCACGATGGCCAAAACATTTTCAATGAGAGCGCCTGCAACCAGTACAAGACCACCAGTATAGCTATCCCCCCAAAGAGCAACACGGTCCGCCTGCAGGTGCTCCCTCGCAAACGCCACGGCGTCACGGTATCCGCGCGCCTGCACCCAAGGGTTTATCTCTTGTCTTGGTTCACCACCGCTTAGACCGAAATTCCTGTGATCATATAGGAGAACATCAAACCCAGCCTCAAAGATAGCTTCAGCATAGCAATCGATTGCCATCGTAATCGTGGCGCTGGTGCCGTGTGTCATGACAATTGTGGGTCTTGCGCTCCCCGCTGAGCGGTAATGCCTGCCTTGTAAAGTCGCGCCCTCCGACACAAATTCGATATCCCTGTACATGTGCCGTTCCCATCCGTGATTGATGGGAGCAATCAACCACCCAGATAAAAATTCCGCATGAGGCGAATGTCCCTGTAGCGCGCCATTGATGCGCAAATCCTTGGGGCCAAAGTCCTATCCTTCAGAAAGAACCTTCACGATCAATTCTGATCTGCTGCGCACACCGACTTTATCAAGTGCCACAGTGATCTGATTACGCACCGTTTTTTCGGATTTCCCTAGAACATTGGCAATTTCGTGGTTCCCCATTCCTTTGGCCACCAGTGCAACAACATCTTCTTCGGCATTGGTCAGATGGTAGGTGGCGTTGATTGGACGATGTGTTTTTGTCTCAGGCAAGAAAGTACGGAGTGTCGAGAGAAAAACCTCCCAAGCAGGTTCGGTTTCAAGCAAGATATGGTTTGCGCTATCAAGCGCAACAAACTGCGCGCCAGCAATGACGGCGGCCAGCTTGCGGCCTTCATCAAAGGGAATGCGTGCATCGTCGTTTGCATGAAAAATGAGGGTAGGCACATCGAGCTTTGCAGCATCAGCTAAGACATCAATCTTATGCAGGACCTCCAATGTGCGGAGCGCGATTTTTGGCGATGCGCTCTCTCTTTCAAGGCGTCGCCACCAACTATGCTGTTCTGGCGTACCAGATGGAACAAAGAGGTGGGTAAACACCTGATTGAAGGCCGGAACCTCTTTGCCCCATCCAAGATGGACCAAGTTTGCGAGGGTATCCGCCTCAAGTCGTGCATTTGGAGTGTCGCTACGAGCCAGCATGCCCTGAGCATAGGATCCAACCAGAATGAGCCGCTCCACCTTTTTGGGATGCCGCAAGGCGAATGCTATCGACAGTGCACACCCCTGTGACAGGCCCAGAAGCGTAACTGGGCCGTCAATGGCGTCTGCCACCGCTTCCAGATCGAACAACCAAGCATCAAAACTAATGTCTTCGACGTCACGATCCGATAGTCCACAACCGCGCAAATCATATCTGATGAACTGGTGGTCCCGGGAAAGCTCTTGCAGCCAGTGCCGCCAGATGGGGCTTTCTCCATCATGGGTCGCATGGCTTAGCCAATTGCCAGCCTTAAGAATGGTCGGGCCCTTACCCATTTTTGCCACTGCAATTCGGACCCCGTCGTGTGCTGTGACAAACGAGATCTTCTGATGTGCAGGTTTGTATGCTTTGCTCATATTCTGAGACTATCAGAAGCAATTCCCTCAGTCAGTACAACTGCTCGGGCAGAGTTGCCTATTGAATAGCGGATCAGAACCATCCTTGCTTGCGGGCTTTCATCCACATCGCAGCATCATGCAAAGTGAGCTCTCCTGACCGTTCGTGGCGTTGGTCACGAGTGGACGGTTTGGGAAACGGCGCCATTCGCTGTGCAGTGCGCGAAATCGAAAGATGCGGACAAAGGGTGAAATCGCTGCGCGTCCCCCTATCGCTGCGTCGAGAGACCAGCCTTAGTCATAAATGGTCGGTTGCGCCGGTGACATAGACGTATGGGTTTTGGCCAATCGTGTCGGTTGAGGAATCAACAACCGGCAAGGTCTGCGAAAGAACGCGTTACAAAGCGGTGTTTCCCTAAACCATACCTACTTGTGCCCAATCGCTACGTGCACGGCGTCAGGATAGACGAGCCTGGCACCCTTTGCGTAGCCGCTAAGTGCATTAGCAACATCCTCGACCAAGGCAGTTTGAGCTTCTTCCGAGAGCGCAATGAACGCACCTGCAATTGGCATCGATCCCAGATGTAGAGGAACGAACTCCGACGCAAGGGGAACTTCAATCATCAATTCCTGTCTACGGATTGATACGTCGCTGAAGCCTGCACTGCGGACTTGTTCTCTCAGATCGTCCGCCGATGGCGTTTCCCTTTGCGATCGCTGCTTTTTCGCGATCTCGGGTGAGATGTGGCTTTCAACTGCAGCGCATATCGCATTTGTGTAAGGGCTGTGCCCATCCCAAATTGAGAATGCCATACGCCCTCCGGGGGCGAGAAGACGCCAAAATTCTCTCAGCGCGCCGGGTTTGTCGGGGAAGTAATGATACCCGTGCTGTGACATGATCACGTCGTATGTTTCTGGCGGCAGGCCGCTATCGCAGACATCGCTTTCGATCCAGTTGACATCGAGCCCATCCGCCAGTTCCTTTGCTTTCGCAAGCATTGGTGCATTGATGTCCAGACCATCGACGCGTCCACCGGTGCCGACCCTTTTCTTCGCAAGCCTCGTCGTTACGCCAGTTCCGCAGGCAACATCCAGAACGCTCTCAGAAGCCTGAGGCGACAGCAGATCGACAAGTTCTTCAGCCCATCGGCCGAACCAAAGCGGCACCATGACCTCTTCGTATATCTGCGGGCCGCTGCCTACCAATTGGAAAGTCATGGATTTCCCCTATTTAGCCACATGTCACGATATCAAGGTACGATTCAAACTGTTTGGACGTCAACTTTACCCCACTTCGCTGACAAAAACCTACTCCCACACTCTAACGATCAGAAACAATGGTGTTACCGGTGACATAAACTTATGAGTTTTGCATGGCAGCAACTCTCACGTCGCGCTTTCACTCATCCGGTGGAGCCAATCCAGTGTCAGGGCTCTGAACAACTCCGGGCGTTCCCAAGCAAGACTGTGGCCAGCACAATCCAGGACTGCAAGGGTCGCGCGTGGATACCGTTCAAATCTGTCCATCATATCCTGATAACCTGCCATCGCATCTTGTCGCCCGTTCACGATGAGAGTTGGTTTCTCGAACGCAGATGCAGGGTTGGGCAAATCAAAGGAGAAATTGAAGTTCTGGTTCAGCCGCGTAGCCAATTCGTCATCCGCAAGGGCCGCTGCCGGTAGTTTGATATTCTCGATCTTTTGAAGAATGTCCGGGCTCTGGACGACCAATCGCCCGAAACGCGCCGCCGCTTCTGGCGAGGTGCGCTTCGGTATCCCTTCGGAAAAGGGCACAAGCGTTTGATGTGTTGGTCGCCAATCGACGGTAGAACCCGGCATTCCATCTGCCACGATCAACATCATTCCCAGCAGATCAGCTGGACGTGCGTGCGCCAAGCCCATGGCATGATAGCTGCCCCTCGACTCGCCGATCACTGCTAGTTTCTGGCCGTCGAAGACAAGGTCGATAAACGCGCTTATCATGTTCAATACGTCGTCTTGAGATTGAACGCTGGCATCTGCCTTGGAATATCCATGCCCGGGCAAGTCGATGTAGACGCGCTTCCAACCAGTGCTCTCTTCAAAAACCGGCTCGAGGGCGTCCAGCATATGCCGATGATCAAGGCCGCCCCCGTGCAATGCCAAGACAGGCGTGCCGCTTCCGCGCGTTTCCACATTGATACATCCGTTCGGCAATTCAACCAGCATGAAAGGCCCTCCTTGCCCACAATCTTATCCTGGGGTGGCCTGCAGGCAAAGGTCAACTGGATTGCGGTCATACTAGAATCTGGGTGTAGTCGACGCGACTTTCATCCCGACTAGTCTTGAACCTTTTGGGGGTCACCACGGGAGAAGCCGACATTCGCCCGCTACGCAGCATCTGACACTCCGGGCTCTTGTTCCTGTTTCGCTGCATTGTGCACGAAGGTCCGGTTTCAGTTTTGGGTGAGTTAATTACGCCCTTGCTGACTACCGCGCGAGGCTAGGCCAGCCTGTTTGCCCTAAAGGTCGAATGCAGATGGCCCTTGAACCACTTGCTCCGTCCACAGAAGACAACTACGCTTCAAAACAGCCGGAGGATTGGTCCACTGGCTTTTGGTTTCAAGTCCAGTTTCAACAACAAATGGAGGATTATCGCTATGGATAATCGGTTCGCTTACATGCGCAAATACCTTGGGTTTTCCCAAAAGGATGCATCCAACATTTTTTCCACTCGGCTCGATACGATCAAGAAATGGGACAGCGGCAAACTGCTAGTGCCGGGTCCGGTTTTGGAAGAACTTTATGATTATATACGGTTCTCAAATGATATGGTTGTCGAGTTTTGCGACGAGCGCCAAGCGGAAGATGAAGACGAGGGGATCGACGAAATCTACCTGCGCACCTTCACAGTTGAAGGTCTTGCCGAGCAAGGCTTGCCGCCCTCCCTTGGTTGGCAAGATCAAGTCATTGGTGCAATTATCGGTCGCCTTGCTTCCATCCATGTCTACGGCGCGGATACGCTGCCAGAGCATCATGACCCCGACTATCATTGGTATGAGTATTGGGGCTTTGAGCCAGTAAAGAAGCCAACAGAATTTTTCACCATCCAGGACGAAGCATTGTTCGCGAATGAACTTGCAAAAGCTGTTGAAGGTAACTTTTGGCAAGTGGATTTTGACCCAGACGAAAACTACTATTTGATTGGATTCCGAACAAAGTCAGTGTCCAAAGTTACACGCCATATTTGGATCAGAGCTGTTCGCGCTGGTCGAGGTTCGGAACTTGTAGAACGTTTCGCTGGTGAACCACTACGATATTGCGATTCATTTGGCGAAGGTGCCCCATACATCGAAGGACCAAACAAGGCCAAAATCCCTGTCGGTTTTGCGTCCGGCCATGACGATGACACCGTTGATCCGCATACATTAGCGGAGACACTTTTTGCGGCCCTCGCAACATCCTACCCAACCGAAGGCGCTATGCGTGAGGCATGCCGCGACCGATACGCGGCATTGGTCGGTGCTGACGAGGGCTACACAGCCGATTTTATGAACGATTGGGACGTGAAAGACACTCGCTTTGTTTCTCACAACTTTATCGCTGCCCTGTTTTTTGAAACCCAAAAACAGACCGGCTTGACGTTGCACCCCGAAGCTATGGTTGAACTATGCTCGATACTCGCCAAGTCGGAACCGTCGATACGCAGCATGGATCACGAAGTTGTTGTGATCGACATGGGCGAAATGGTGTTCACCATCACGCTTGATCTACGCGACGTTCTTTCCCAATCGGGTGATGGCAGAGACTTTCACACCGAAGCAAGCAAAGCCCTTGATGTTATCCAAGCGTCAATCGGAAACGATGGTCTGACCCGCATAGAGCCGTTCAGCACCATCGAAATCGAATTTACTTCGGACGACGCAGAAGGATAGGACACCTACCTTTATCTTCCCCGAAATAATCCTCGGGGGAGCGCCACTGGCGCGGGGGCCGATAGCCCCCTTCGTAGCTTGTCTTAGGGATCGGTGTTGGTACAATAAAGCATTATTGACCGATTGAGAGTGGATTGAATCTTGCCGTTGAACCCGCCAGAAACACCCAATGTATTAACAGAGGTCGCATTGAAACAGCGCCTTGAGACGGGTTCGAAACTCATCATTACATGCAACGTATCGCCAACGCGCAAAGCATCATCATGGTTTGGAGTTTGGACGATGCACGCAGAACATTCCGATGGGACTACGCAAATGTTGGTCACGGCGCGCTCCAGGATGGCAGGTGAAATTTCCATTCGTGAGTTCAAAACCGTGACGGGAATCGTGTCTTTTCTGACCGACTGCGGTTTCACCAAAATTTCCTTCCCCGTGATTGAGGGCGACACCGTGAGACTACCGCTGGATACTTAAACCCAGGCAGACATAGCGCCATTTTGCTGCGGCTGCCCCACTGACCGCGAGGGGGGCATCGTGGCATCACCGATCAACATCGAGGGCGGAAAGTTCGAGATATAGCTGAAAGTTGGTGATGGCCCCTGAGGGGCGGCATATCATGGCGTTGTTCACGCGCCGCAATTCTCTGCAGAGAAAAGGATATGCCACATGACGAAGACTATCATCACGACCTTGCCCGATCCACATGGATTTTCAGCTGACCCGTTGACTGACCTTCTGCGTTCAGGTGCGCGCAGCCTGATCCAGCAAGCAGTTGAAGCAGAGCTTTCGGTGTTGTTGGAGGCCTATTCCGGCGACCGGATCGAGGATGGTCGCGCTCGGCTTGTCCGCCACGGGCATTTGCCGGAACGCCAGGTGATGACTGGGATCGGTACTGTGCCGGTCAAGGTGCCGCGCGTGCGAGACCGGGGCGACACCGCTGAGAAAGTCCGGTTCACCTCGACAATCCTGCCGCCCTATTTGCGCAAAGCCAAATCCATCGAAGAACTGCTGCCCTGGCTTTATCTCAAAGGCATTTCCACTGGCGACTTTCACGAAGCACTTGCCGCACTTTTGGGCCCCAATGCAGCGGGGCTGTCATCAACGACAATTTCTCGGCTTAAAGCTGACTGGTGGGACGACTACGACCGCTGGCAACGCCGCGATCTCAGCACGCGCCGGTTCGTCTACATC
>NZ_SMZO01000088.1 GCF_004358675.1 Meridianimarinicoccus aquatilis
GCGTAGCCCCCGCCTTGCGCCGCGCCACCCGTTTTTACGCCATCACTCGGAGGCACGCGCGATAACGACCGCGACACGACGCAAGACCTCGCTCACCCTTGATGCGACGGCCCTCGATTCTGCCCGAGCCCTCGGAATCGACCTCTCGGCCGTGGAGGCCAGTTTGGCTCGGTGCGCATGATCGCGGTCGAAAGCGACCAACTGCCCCCAGACTCTCCGGTCGCGATCATTCCGTTGCTTTTCGACTACCCGTCGGTGCGTCTGCCGAACCCCATAATCCGGCTGGACGTGGTGGAGTTCATCTACGCCACTGCGGAGTTCTGCAACAACGCCGTTTGGACTTTATTTCGATAGTACAAGCTGATGACAACGTCCGCTTCCCCATCCGAGTTTAAGGGGCAAGGGATAGGGTTTCTGGAGGTGGGCGCTGCGGTGCCGGTTTGCCATGCGCGCGTTTTGAGACGCGCATGGCAGACCTCCTCCGCTGCTTTGGATGAGCAAACTGTTGTGCGTGTCGTTTCCTCAAACTTAACGGAGCCGACAATGCTTAATACCATTTCCACTTCCACGATAATTCCCAGCCAAACCGCCGCGTGGCGGGAGGCGCTCGCCATTGGCGATATCGTGTCCTTTCGCTTTCCCGTCGCCGAGGACCGCACCGACATCGCCCCCAAGGCGCGCCCCTGCCTGGTGCTTGATCTGACCCTGATCGGCGAGATTCGCTATGCGACGCTGGCCTATGGCACCAGTTCGCAGTGTCGGTTCAACTCCGGCTATGAGGTGCGGCTGAGCGCTGCGGCCGACTACGCCGCGGCGGGTCTGCACGAGCCGACGCGGTTTATCGGCACGCGCCGCCTGATGGTGCCACTCAATCACCGCGGGTTCGTCATTTGCGCCAAGACCGGTGCGCCCGTGCTTGGGCGCGTTCAGGAAAAGACCGCCGCACGGATGCACGCCGTGCGCGCGCGGATCCAGGCGGAGGCGGACATCGCCGATAATCACCGGCGGACACAGCGCAAACGGAGCGGATCCTTTGGCCGGATGGCACCGCAATTCTCGGTGGCGCGTCGCCGGTCGAGGCCCAAACCGATCCGCAAGGAGGGCGTGTGATGTTGGGCGTGCCTGCGCTCCCAGTCCCCGCTCCCGATCTCGAGGTCCTCATTGCCGACGCCGTGACGCGTGCAATTACCGCGCGCGCAACCCTGCGCAACGAGATTATCCCGACGCTGCCGCCGAAGGAACGCAGCTTCGCGCAGCATCTGGCGAATACTCTGCACGGTGAGCGGCTGTTCGACACCGCGGTGCGGACTGACCTCGAGACGTTTGTCGCGCGGGTCGAGGACGTCATTCAGCGCGGGACGGTCTCGACCTATATTCTGGATACTTCGCCGGAATGTATGACCCCAACGGGCGGCTGGACCGAGACGGTTCAAACCCCGGAGGCAGCCGCGCTTACTGTCGCGATCGCTGACCTGCGCGACCTGCTGCGCGCCATCACGGCCGTGCAGGCCCGTGTCATCGCGCAACGCCTTGGCGCGGATCTTTTCGCGCAACGATAGACGGCTGCAATAGACGAGAAAGCGCCCGCATCGGTTCTCACCAATGCGGGCGTCCCTTGATGGTTCAGTCATTTTCAGCCCGACCCTGGCTTCGCCGCTTCGAGTTGTTTCATTGTCTCAAAGGGAAGGAAACGCGGAATGGACCTCAACAAATTGATCGAACTCATCGCTGAGCAGGTTGCAAGGGAGGTCATAGAGGCCTCCAGCCACATGTCAGTCGCAGTATGTTCAAGGGTATGGCGGCTTGCCCGGATCGCGCAAGGCTGTCGCTTGCACTTGCTCAGTCAAGTATGAATATCCGTCTTGCCACGCCGTCCCGCGCATTGAATGCTGGACCCGCCCCGCACTTGCCCGAAGGAACGACCCACCAATGCAGTCCAGGCCCCAACGCGTCGCGATTTATGCGCGATACTCAACCGAGTTGCAGAACCCATCGTCAGTGGTGGATCAGATCGCCAAATGTCGGCGCTTTGCCGAAGCGCAGGGCTGGCGCGTTGTCCAGGATTACAGCGACAAGGCGGTTTCAGGGGCCTCCAACCAGCGGCCCGGGTATCTCAACCTGATCGACGACTTCGGGACCGATGCGTTCGACATCGTGCTGACCGAGAGCCTGGACCGGATCAGCCGCGATGCCGAGGACACGGCGCATTTCTACAAACGCGCGCAACACCGCGACATCCATATCCACACGCTGGACCAGGGCAAAGTCGGGCTACTGAAGATCGGCTTTTCCGGCCTGATGGGCAGTATGTTTCTGGAGGCGCTGTCACAAAAAACCCATCGGGGGGTCGAGGCCGCCGTTCAGAAGGGCCAAAGCGGCGGCGGGCGCAGCTATGGATATCAGGTGGCGCGAACGCCTCAGGGCGACCGCATCACCGGCGCGCTGGACATCGTCCCTGCGGAGGCAGCGGTCATCCGGCGCATCTTTCAGGACTATGCCAACGGGGTCTCACCCCAGCAGATCGCGACAGCGCTGAACGCCGAAGGTGTGCCCGCCCCGCGCAGCGGACGCGCGACCGACGGCCGCTGGCGCCAGAACACAATCAACGGCAACCGCGAACGCGGCACCGGGATCCTGAACAATGAACTGTATAACGGGCGGCGGATCTGGAACCGGCTGGAATACCGCAAACACCCCGACACGCGCAAACGCGTCTCGCGGCCGCGTCCGCGTGAAGACTGGCAGGTGTTCGAAGAGCCCGACCTTCGGATCATCGACGCGGCGCTCTGGGATGCCGTAAAGGCACGCCAGGGCGACATTCAGCAGATCCGCGCAACGCGCCCCAAAAAGGATCGCAACGGGCTTTCGGAAAGCCAGGCGACGCGGCGGCGAAAGTACCTTCTGTCGGGCTTGGTCGAATGCGGACAATGCGGCGGCAATATGACCGTCGCAGGCGCGGCCAAACGGAAGCGAGACTATTGCGCGAATCACAAGGAAAAGGGCGCGTCGGTTTGCTCAGGAATGCCGGGGGTTCTGGTGGCTGACCTTGAGCCTCTGGTTCTGGAGATTTTCAAGTGCGAACTGATGACAGACGCGGCCTATGCGAGGTTCCAGCGCGATGTGGAGAGGCATCTGGAAGCGGCTCAGGACGGGGCCCGGGAAACGGTGGCCGAGCTGACCCGGCAACTCAAAGCAGCGCGCCGCCGGCGTGAAGGGCTGATGGTCAATATCGAAGCAGGACGGGTGCCGACTTCGGTCTTTGACCGGCTGGAAGAGACCGAAGCGGAGATCACGCGGCTGGAGTCGGCGAGCGCGGCGGCGACCCCTCATGCAGTCGAGCTGCCCGAGAATTTGCCGGAGTTGTATCGGGCGCGGGTCAGGGAACTGGAGGCTGTTTTGGGTGCGCAGGACGCGGCCGGGACGGCCAGCGAGGAGGTCCGGGCGCTGATTGATCGCCTGGTGATCCGTTCTGAGTCTTAGAGTCTGGGCGATAGCGTTGAGGTTATTGGGGAATTGGGTGCGATTCTGGGTTTATCGGTCAGCAAAAAAGCCGCGGCCCATTTGGGTGCGGCTTGATTGTTAATTTGGTTGCGGGAGTAGGATTTGAACCTACGACCTTCAGGTTATGAGCCTGACGAGCTACCGGGCTGCTCCATCCCGCGTCATATATTTTTTGTTTTTGGTATCGTTATGAGAGATATATTTGTTGGCAGCTTTCTAGGTTTGGCGATGACCTACTCTCCCACGACTTAAGCCGCAGTACCATTGGCGCGACAGTGCTTAACTGCCGAGTTCGGGATGGGATCGGGTGTTTCACTTGCGCTATGATCACCAAACCGAGGAAGCTGCCAACAAGATCCCCGAAGGGATTGTTCCAAGTCATGCACACGTATTGTGTACGGCTTTTGTCAGTTGAAGTTTCTGGCTTCTACTGGATCAAATCAAGCCTATCGGACCATTAGTACCGGTCAACTGAACGCATTACTGCGCTTACATCTCCGGCCTATCGACGTGGTGGTCTACCACGGTCCTCAGGGATACCTTGTTTTGAGGGGGGCTTCCCGCTTAGATGCCTTCAGCGGTTATCCTTTCCGATCATAGCTACCCTGCACTGCGGCTGGCGCCACAACAGGTCCACCAGTGGATCGTTCACCCCGGTCCTCTCGTACTAGGGGCAACTCCTCTCAAGTATCCTACACCCACGGCAGATAGGGACCGAACTGTCTCACGACGTTCTAAACCCAGCTCACGTACCTCTTTAAACGGCGAACAGCCGTACCCTTGGGACCTGCTCCAGCCCCAGGATGAGATGAGCCGACATCGAGGTGCCAAACGGTGCCGTCGATATGGACTCTTGGGCACCATCAGCCTGTTATCCCCGGCGTACCTTTTATCCGTTGAGCGATGGCCCTTCCACTCGGGACCACCGGATCACTATGGCCGTCTTTCGACTCTGCTCGACTTGTCAGTCTCGCAGTCAGGCTGGCTTCTGCCATTGCACTCAACGAGCGATTTCCGACCGCTCTGAGCCAACCTTCGCGCGCCTCCGTTACGCTTTAGGAGGCGACCGCCCCAGTCAAACTACCCGCCACACAGGGTCCCGGATCCGGATAACGGACCGCGGTTAGACATCAAGCAAAGCAAGGGTGGTATCTCAAGGGAGGCTCCACGACGACTGGCGTCATCGCTTCAAAGCCCACCACCTATCCTGCACATGCTTGGCCTGATGCCAATGTGAAGCTGTAGTAAAGGTGCACGGGGTCTTTCCGTCTAACCGCGGGAAGCCTGCATCTTGACAGGCAATTCAATTTCGCTGAGTCCACATTTGAGACAGCGGGGAAGTCGTTACGCCATTCGTGCAGGTCGGAACTTACCCGACAAGGAATTTCGCTACCTTAGGACCGTTATAGTTACGGCCGCCGTTTACTGGGGCTTCAATTCGGAGCTCTCACTCCTCCTTTTAACCTTCCAGCACCGGGCAGGCGTCAGACCCTATACGTCGTCTTGCGACTTCGCAGAGCCCTGTGTTTTTAGTAAACAGTCGCCACCCCCTGGTTTGTGCCCCCGCCCAAAAGTTGCCTTCTGAACGGGCCTCCTTCTCGCGAACTTACGGAGGTATTTTGCCGAGTTCCTTAAATGTGGTTCTCTCAAGCGCCTTGGTATTCTCTACCAGTCCACCTGTGTCGGTTTAGGGTACGGTCTGATGGAGGGCTATTTCCAGGAACCGGTTAGCGGCCCGCCCAATCCGATAAGGGCGAACAACGTCTCCGATCCGTCACATCCTCCTGGCCTAGGAATATTAACCTAGTTCCCATCGTCTACGCATTTCTGCCTCGACTTAGGGGCCGGCTTACCCTGCTCAGATTAGCTTTAAGCAGGAACCCTTGGACTTTCGGCGACAGGGTCTCTCACCCTGTTTGTCGCTACTCATGTCATCATTCTCACTAGTGATCACTCCACCGGATGGCTCACGCCCCGGCTTCAACGTAAACACTGTTATCTGCGCTACCGCTTCGCTGCTTGAGCGCGGAGTTGCCTCCTTGCCTGCACAACGGGCGGTAAAACAGATAAAGTGTTATATCACACTACGCTCCGCTACCATGCCTTACGGCATCCTCAGCTTCGGCTCATGGCTTGAGCCCCGTTACATCTTCGCCGCAGGACAACTTATTTAGACCAGTGAGCTGTTACGCTATCTTTAAAGGATGGCTGCTTCTAAGCCAACCTCCTGGTTGTTTTGGTCGTCCCACCTGCTTTCCCACTTAGCCATGAATTAGGGGCCTTAGCTGGAGGTCAGGGTTGTTTCCCTCTCCACTACGGGCGTTAGCACCCGCAGTGTGTCTGCCATCTAGTACTCCCGGGTATTCGGAGTTTGGTTAGGATCAGTAAGCCTGTGGGGCCCCATTACCCATCCAGTGCTCTACCCCCCGGGGTATTCGGATGACGCTCTACCTAAATAGATTTCGCGGAGAACCAGCTATCTCCGAGTTTGATTGGCCTTTCACCCCTAGGCACAACTCATCCCGACCTTTTTCAACAGGTGTGGGTTCGGACCTCCAGTACGTGTTACCGTACCTTCATCCTGGTCATGCCTAGATCACTCGGTTTCGGGTCTGATCCACCTAACTCATGCGCCCTATTAAGACTCGCTTTCGCTGCGCCTACACCTAACGGCTTAAGCTTGCTAGATAGACCAAGTCGATGACCCATTATACAAAAGGTACGCCGTCAGCTCGCAAGGAGCCTCCGACTGATTGTAGGCGTTCGGTTTCAGGTACTGTTTCACTCCCCTCGTCGGGGTGCTTTTCACCTTTCCCTCACGGTACTGGTTCGCTATCGGTCAGTAAGGAGTACTTAGCCTTCGAGGGTGGTCCCCCGATCTTCAGACAGGATTTCACGTGTCCCGCCCTACTTAATACGTCAGATCTCGCTTAGCATACGGGGCTGTCACCCATATCGCCCAACTTTCCAGATGGTTCTGCTCACGATCACTGCTCGGCTGGTCCCCGTTCGCTCGCCGCTACTAGGGGAGTATCAATTGATGTCCTTTCCTCCGGGTACTTAGATGTTTCAGTTCCCCGGGTTTGCTCTAAAAACCCTATGTATTCAGGTAATTAGTACCTGGTTTACCCTCCTATTTTGTCCTACCGCGCGGAGCGCCACTTGAGGACAAGCCTCGCATAGTCTCAACGCCGTAGTATAAATAGCAGAATATCAGGTGGGTTGCCCCATTCGGAAATCTCCGGATCAAAGCCTATTACCGGCTCCCCGAAGCTTATCGCAGGTTATCACGTCCTTCATCGCCTCTTACTGCCAAGGCATCCACCAAACGCCCTTCTCGCGCTTGATTTGATCCAGAAGAAGCAAGATGCTCTTCCCGACCCCCGCCTTTTGTAAATGTCAGGGGCTTAAGATCAAAAGTCGTACTTTTTCCCGGCATCTGCGCTGGTTCGCAACAGATGCTGTTGTTGGCTTGGTCCCGTGCGGAACCAAACCTGGTTAGTGTACTTGACTTGGAACAAAACTACGTTCGTGCGCTGCCCGAAGGCCTCGCACCGGCTTTCCTTACGCGGAAAGCCCGTAGCTCTGATGTTGTATCTCTCTAAACGATGTCAAATCCGCAGCCGAAGCTGCGTGTCCGATTGGACGGGAAAGGATGAACCGCGACCGCGTCGCTACTTGAGCGCGGGTCGCTTCCTTGCCGATCTAATCGGGGGTGATGATCTTGAGTATCCGAAGTTGGTGTTTGGTGGAGCCTAGGAGGATCGAACTCCTGACCTCCTGAATGCAAATCAGGCGCTCTCCCAGCTGAGCTAAGGCCCCGAGCTTTTACCGCCCTGACGGGCAAGTCCACTCCGTGCCGCGCCTTGCGCGGTGCGGAGCGTCGCCGCAATGTGTTCGACCGCGGCAATCATGGTGGGTCGAGGAGGACTTGAACCTCCGACCTCACGCTTATCAGGCGTGCGCTCTAACCACCTGAGCTACCGACCCAAAACAGACCGGTAGGTCTGCAACTTCCTGAAGAGATATGAGGACGGCCTGGCCGTATATGTCACTTCCGACCAAATGGCCGTGCCTTCGTGAGAAGGACCGTGACTGCTAAGTGTTTCACGATGATCATGCGCTGCCGCCTCGCTGCAAGAGCGACTTGGCATCTCATGGATCATGCTAGAAACATCCTTAGAAAGGAGGTGATCCAGCCGCAGGTTCCCCTACGGCTACCTTGTTACGACTTCACCCCAGTCGCTGATCCTACCGTGGCCGCCTGCCCCCCGAAGGTTAGCGCAGCGTCGTCAGGTAGAACCAACTCCCATGGTGTGACGGGCGGTGTGTACAAGGCCCGGGAACGTATTCACCGCGTCATGCTGTTACGCGATTACTAGCGATTCCGACTTCATGGGGTCGAGTTGCAGACCCCAATCCGAACTGAGACAGTTTTTTGGGATTAACCCATTGTCACTGCCATTGTAGCACGTGTGTAGCCCAACCCGTAAGGGCCATGAGGACTTGACGTCATCCACACCTTCCTCCGGCTTATCACCGGCAGTTCCTTTAGAGTGCCCAGCCGAACTGCTGGCAACTAAAGGCGTGGGTTGCGCTCGTTGCCGGACTTAACCGAACATCTCACGACACGAGCTGACGACAGCCATGCAGCACCTGTATGAGATCCAGCCGAACTGAAAGATCCATCTCTGGATCCGCGATCTCTATGTCAAGGGTTGGTAAGGTTCTGCGCGTTGCTTCGAATTAAACCACATGCTCCACCGCTTGTGCGGGCCCCCGTCAATTCCTTTGAGTTTTAATCTTGCGACCGTACTCCCCAGGCGGAATGCTTAATCCGTTAGGTGTGACACCGAATAGCATGCTACCCGACGTCTGGCATTCATCGTTTACGGTGTGGACTACCAGGGTATCTAATCCTGTTTGCTCCCCACACTTTCGCACCTCAGCGTCAGTATCGAGCCAGTGAGCCGCCTTCGCCACTGGTGTTCTTCCGAATATCTACGAATTTCACCTCTACACTCGGAGTTCCACTCACCTCTCTCGAACTCTAGACTGATAGTTTTGGAGGCAGTTCCGGGGTTGAGCCCCGGGATTTCACCCCCAACTTTCCAATCCGCCTACGTGCGCTTTACGCCCAGTAATTCCGAACAACGCTAACCCCCTCCGTATTACCGCGGCTGCTGGCACGGAGTTAGCCGGGGTTTCTTTACCAGATACTGTCATTATCATCTCTGGCGAAAGAGCTTTACGACCCTAAGGCCTTCATCACTCACGCGGCATGGCTCGGTCAGGCTTGCGCCCATTGCCGAAGATTCCCCACTGCTGCCTCCCGTAGGAGTCTGGGCCGTGTCTCAGTCCCAGTGTTGCTGATCATCCTCTCAAACCAGCTATGGATCGTCGGCTTGGTAGGCCATTACCCCACCAACTACCTAATCCAACGCGGGCTAATCCAATGGCGATAAATCTTTCCCCCGAAGGGCTCATAGGGTATTACTCTCCGTTTCCAGAGGCTATTCCCTACCATTGGGCATATTCCCACGCGTTACTAACCCGTCCGCCGCTAGATCCGAAGATCTCGCTCGACTTGCATGTGTTAGGCCTGCCGCCAGCGTTCGTTCTGAGCCAGGATCAAACTCTCAAGTTGAAACACCCGAAGGTGTATCCTTGACGTTCGAACCTCTGCACATCATTCAATGCGCTACCGCTTCGCTACTTGAGCGCAACAGTCTCGCACCAAACATCTTCTGTTTCTCGTGCATCAGTTTCCAAAGAAACGTGATACCGACAAACAGTGAAGCTGACACTTCATCATCGGACCCAAAAGCCCTAGAAGCGTTGATATGAAAGAGGCTGATCCATCGAACAGACCAAACCGCCCACATATCTCTTCAGATACTCAATTGTCAAAAAGCGCGGGCCCCGAAAAGCCCAGAGACAAAATCAACCGTGTACCGCCAAATCTACTTGGCGCTACCCGCTCAAATCTGCCCAAATTCTTGTTCCCGAAACCGCTTGGCTGCCTAAGCAACCGTCCGGCCCGTTCCCCGTCAGTGCGTCGCCGCCCCGTCGGTGAAGGGGTGTCTAAACAGACCAAACAAAAGGCGCAAGCAGTTTCT
>NZ_SMZO01000089.1 GCF_004358675.1 Meridianimarinicoccus aquatilis
CATCAGCGCGGCAACGACGGGCGGGAGTTTCCCTGTCCCCAGCGCGCTACCCATCGACGGCGCGCCCCCGAACGGCGAACAATCCGCGTGGCCGCTTTTGGATGAACAGAATGATGAAAACCAGCACTAGGATTTTCGCCAATACGGCGCCCGACCATGGCTCCAAAAACTTGTTGGCGATGCCAATGCTGAAAGCACCAGCCAACGTGCCCCAGATATTCCCTGCGCCGCCAAAGACCACGACCATGAAGCTGTCAACGATGTAACTTTGCCCCAGATTCGGCGATACGTTGTCGATTTGGCTGAGGGCGACGCCTGCAAGTCCTGCGATACCTGCGCCAAGTCCAAAGGTCATCGCATCGACCCAACCTGTGCGAATTCCCATATTCGCGGCCATCGCCCGGTTCTGAGTAACCGCGCGCATTTGCAGACCAATTGGCGTTCGCTTCATGACGAACAGAAGCGCGGCGAAGACTGCGAGCGAAAAGATCAAGATCCATAGACGATTGTAGGTAATTGTCATCTGTCCGATTTCGAACGCGCCCGACATCCACGACGGGTTTCCTACCTCGCGGTTGTTTGGTCCAAAGATCGACCGCACGGTTTGTTGCAGGATCAGACTGACGCCCCACGTCGCCAGAAGCGTTTCAAGCGGGCGGCCATAAAGAAAACGCACACACCCCCGTTCAATTGCGACGCCCATCGCGCCAGCCACAAGGAAGGCAAGAGGTGCTGCAATCAGCAAGGACCAATCAAAAAGCCCCGGAAATGACGTGCGTATAATGTCCTGTACAAAAAACGTGGTGTAGGCGCCAAGCATGACCAATTCGCCATGGGCCATATTTATGACCCCCATGACGCCAAACGTGATGGCCAGCCCGATGGCCGCCAGCAAAAGCACAGAGCCCAGTGACAGGCCGAACCACACGTTCTGTGCGCCTGACCACAGCTTCCTGACGCGTTCAATCTTGTCGACGGCCGCCGCTGCGGCAGCAGCGACTTCGGGTTGGTCTGACCCAACGAGCGGCGTCAGGACTGACAAGGCGATTCCATCGTTTCGGGCGGCAATGGTGGCAACTGCGGCAAGTTGCGCGTCAACCGGCGCGGTGCCTTGGCTCAGCGTGGCAACCGCGACGGCCTCTGACAATGCACTCGCGACATCCGGGTCTGTTTCAGCGTCCAGGGCGGCGGCAAGTGCTTCTGTTTGGGCCGCGTCTGGTGCGCGGAAGGCGGCTTGCGCAGCTTCGAGCCGGACAGCCGGGTCGGGGTGGCGCAGTGTCAGCGTACCAACCGCCGCCGAAATGACACGTCTGAGGGAATTATTCACGCGAATGCTAGACGATCCACGGCGCGGGATTTCGCCATAACTCTCGCCGGTTAACGCGTCAAAGGCGTGATCTTCGCCGTCCACGTCTCTTACGATGATGACAGCTTCATTGGACTTGAGCCGATGCAGGTCGCCTTCGGTCAGCGCCTGAAGAACGTCAGTTGCCCGCTCATCGCCGGTTTCGGCAATTTGACCGACCAAGCTTTCGACTGTGTCAAAGTCGCTTCCCGGAAGCGCCTGAACAAGCATGTCGAAGTCTCTTGATGTCGTGGATTGGGCGGCGGCGAGTGTGGCCATGCAGGTCAGCAGGGCGGCAAGCCAAAGGCGCGGACGCGTCATGTCATATCCGATTTTTGAAATAGCGGGATGCGGCCACGTAAGGCAGCCGCATCCGATATGCAGTGGGAACAGCGATTAGTTGGTCGCGCCGCCACAGCTTTCTGTTTCGGTGTTGTAGTTGCCGCAGTTGATCGGGTCGGTCCAATCAGCCATCAAAGGTGCGCTTTCCGGAAGGAAGTCGGACCATGCGTCACCAGGTACCAGACCTTCGGTTTCCCAAACGACACTGAATTGACCGTCGTCTTGGATTTCACCGACCAGAACGGGTTTGGTGATGTGGTGGTTTGGAAGCATTTCCGACATGCCCCCCGTCAGGTTCGGCACCGTAACGCCAACGATGCTGTCGATGACGGCGTCGGCATCTGTGCTGCCAGCGGCTTCGACGGCTTTGACCCACATGTTGAAGCCGACATAGTGCGCTTCCATAGGATCATTCGTGACGCGATCTTCGTCGCCGATGAAGTCGATCCAGCTGTCGATGAATGCATCGTTCTCAGGTGTGTCGACGGACATGAAATAGTTCCAAGCCGCCAAGTGACCGACCAACGGTGCTGTGTCGAGGCCAGCCAGTTCTTCTTCACCAACCGAGAATGCTACGACGGGAATGTCGGTTGCCGCGATGCCTTGGTTGCCCAGTTCTTTGTAGAACGGAACGTTCGCGTCGCCGTTGATCGTGCTGACGACAGCGGTTTTCTTGCCTGCAGAGCCGAATGTCTTGATGTCAGACACGATGGTCTGCCAATCGGAGTGGCCGAAGGGCGTGTAGTTGATCATGATGTCTTCGGGCGCAACGCCCTTGCCGATCAGATACGCCTCAAGGATCTTGTTCGTGGTGCGCGGATAGACATAGTCGGTGCCCGCAAGAACCCAACGCTCAACGCTTTCCTGCTCCATCAGGTAATCAACCGCAGGGATCGCCTGTTGGTTCGGCGCCGCGCCGGTGTAGAACACGTTGCGCTGGCTTTCTTCGCCTTCGTACTGAACCGGGTAGAACAGGACCGAGTTCAGTTCTTCGAACACGGGCAGAACCGATTTGCGGCTCACGCTGGTCCAGCAGCCGAACACGGCATCAACGCCGTTGCCTTCGATGAGTTCGCGGGCTTTTTCGGCAAACAGTGGCCAGTCAGAGGCGGGGTCAACGACAACGGCTTCCAACGGACGACCCAGAAGACCGCCTTTTGCGTTCTGCTCTTCAATGAGCATCAGCATCGCGTCTTTCAGAGTTGTTTCCGAAATCGCCATCGTTCCTGACAGCGAGTGCAGGATCCCGACTTTGATCGGCTCACCCGATTGGGCCAGTGCAGTTGTCGACAGAAGAGCAGTTGCCAACCCGGCCCCTGCAAGCATTTTTTTCAAAGAAATCATATACGTTCCCCAGATCGCTACCGCACATCCCAAATCCGATTTTCGGCAGGTTGTCAGGCCGAAGCCCGCAGCGGTGTCCCATATTTTTATTCCCATGAGCATCGGCAGATCGCCGGTGCTCCGGGTGCTATTTGACAAAGCCAGTCGGCCCTGCCTCGGGCAAACTGAGGGGTTGAGGGGCTTGGCGGAACAGACTTTGATGGAAATGCGGGCAGGGGGTCTCGTCTTTGCGGTGTCTCACGCAAATTTGAGCAAATAAATTGCGCATTAGATTAAATGGTGTGCGAAAAGCTAAGTGGCGAGATGCCCTTACGGCGACCAAATCTGATTCTAGTATACCATTTCCGCAAAAGAAAACGCCGCCAGCACAAGGCGGGCGGCGTCGATTCATGGCTGTGTGGTGCGCGAAAATGCTAGCGGGGTTCGCTCTTGAGGCCTCGGTAAATCGCCCAGCACATGATCAACAGAACGACCGTAAAGGGCAGTCCGGTTGAGATGACCATGGACTGCAATGAACTCAGCCCGCCCGCCGACAACAGCAGCACAATGGCAACCGCGCCTTCGAAGACGCACCAGAATACGCGCTGACCGACAGGCGCATCGACCTTCCCACCGGCGGTGATCGTGTCGATCACCAGACTGCCACTGTCCGACGAGGTGACGAAGAACACGATGACCAGCAAAATCCCAATAAACGAAGTGATACTTGCAAGGGGCAGCACATCCAGCATCTTGAACAGCTTGAGTTCCAGCGGTGCTTCTTGGGCTGCGGTGTATCCATCCAACACAACTTGCTGAATCGCTGTGCCGCCGAACACGGCCATCCAAAGAACGCAAACCATGGACGGGATCAAAAGCACGCAGATAACGAATTCGCGCACGGTGCGGCCCCGGCTGACGCGCGCGATGAACATGCCAACGAACGGTGACCAACTGATCCACCACGCCCAATAGAACGCTGTCCAGCCTTGCATGAAGTTCACATCATCGCGGCCGACAGGGTTGGACAGAGCCGGAAGGTATTCCAGATAAGCCATCAAGCTGTCGCCGAACAAAGAAAGGATCGCCACGGTCGGACCGACGAGCAAAACGAACACAAGCAGCAATGCCGCAAGGCCCATGTTGATTTCCGAGAGGATTTTGACCCCGCCGTCGAGGCCGCGCACTACAGAAATCAGCGCCAGCGCCGTGATGCCCGAGATCAGCAAGACCTCGGTCGTGGCGCCAATCGGGATTCCGAACAATTCGTTCAGCCCTGCATTGGCCTGAGTCGCGCCGAACCCCAGTGACGTGGCCAGCCCGAACAGCGTCGCAAACACCGCCAAGATATCAATAAGGTGCCCGGGCCAGCCCCAGATACGTTCCCCAAGCAGGGGATAGAACGCGGACCGGATGGTGAGCGGCAGCCCTTTGTTGTAAGAAAACAGGGCCAGTGCCAGCGCGACGATGGCATAGATCGCCCAAGGGTGCAGGCCCCAGTGAAAGATGGTCGCTGCCATGCCAAGGCGGATCGCCTCTTGTTCGTTTCCAGCGGCCGCCCCCAGCGGGGCCCAGTCAGTCCGGACGCCATTTTCAACGCTCGTTCCGCCCATTGAGGACGAAAAGTGGCTCATGGGTTCAGACACGCCATAGAACATCAGGCCGATGCCCATGCCGGCCGCAAACAGCATCGCGAACCAGCCGATATAGGTGTAATCTGGCGATGCTTCTTTGCCGCCGAGCCTAACTTTGCCCAAGGGGCTCACGATCAGAAAGAGGCAGAACAGCACAAAGATGTTCGCCGCGCCCAGAAAAAACCAGTCAAAGCCTTTTGTGACAGCGCCAAATAGCCACGAAAAAGCGCCGCCTGCCTGTTCTGGCAGGGCAAGCGTATAGAAAACGAAAGCCACGACGGAAATGCCCGAAATGGCAAAAACGGGGTTGTGGATGTCAAAGCCGAACGGGCCGACCGCACCTTCGATGTTGTCTTGGCCGATCGTGTAATCGGTTTCGATGATGTCGCTTGCGCCCTCTGGCTCTGGGACGCCCGTGTTCACGTCTTCAGGTTGATCGTTCATGAATGCTCCTGTGGTCTTGTTCAGCGGACAACGAAAACGGACGCATGCGCCCGCTTTGCAACCGTGCCGCCATGGGACGGCCACAGATGATCCGTGATATTCGGGATGTGAGACGCCATAACGATGCAGTCAGCCTGCAATGCGTCGGCTGTCTTCAATAATGTGTCGTTCAGATCGACTGTGGGGTCATGGCTCGCAATTGCCCGCGCGTCGGCAGTGACGCCATACGCGGTACCCTGAGTTGCTGCAAATTCTGCCAACTTGGCCGCATATTCTTGAGGGTTGTGAGCGAGGCCAGTCGGAGTTTCCGCTGTGACGCCGACATAGGTAATCTTGGCGCCAGTTGTCTTTCCAAGAAGGCCCGCAGTTTCAAGTGCTCTGGCGATCTTGTCCGTATGGGTAAGGTCGACCGGGACCATGATATGTGTAAACATTTTGCCTCTCTGGTCACTTGTCTTCAGTTCAGGGCCAGAGCACGCAAATTGGCGCAGACTGCCCCTACGCCTAGCCCAAGCTACGCGAAAGACGGTTGAATTGATAGGGTTTGCAATTCTTGCGGGTGATTTGAGCCCGCGAGGGGGGGGAAGCCCACCGGGCAGGAAGCCTTTCGGATCATCCCGCCCAGGAGCGCAGCAAGCCCGCCGTGCCGGTTTTCAAACCGATCCCTGCACGAACAACGGTCGATAGCTTCGGATCGGTCTTGACCCCGGCTTGCGGCTTGGCTAGTCCCAACACCACGCGGGTATGGTGTAATGGTAGCGCCCTAGCCTTCCAAGCTAGTCGTGCGGGTTCGATTCCCGCTACCCGCTCCAAATAACCCGACAGATTCGCTTGTTACAGGCCTTCACGGTGTCCCGTTTCCCTCTTTGCGGCGACACATCAGGTGTTTGCATATCGGCGAGATTGCCTTTGTCTTCAAAATCCGGTTTCGCGCCTGCCTCCGCATCGCTATATGGGGCGTCGGATCAAGATACGGAGTACCGGATGGCCAATGTCGTCGTTGTGGGCGCCCAATGGGGTGACGAAGGAAAAGGCAAGATCGTCGACTGGCTGAGCGAGCGTGCAGACGTGATCGCCCGGTTCCAGGGGGGCCACAATGCGGGGCACACCCTTGTGATCGACGGCAAGGTTTACAAGCTGTCGCTGCTGCCATCGGGCATTTTGCGCAAGGGCAAGCTTAGTGTGATCGGCAATGGGGTCGTGCTCGACCCTTGGGCGCTGGTGTCTGAAATCGAAAAGATCGAAGGGCAGGGCGTCACGATCAACACCGACAATCTTGTCATCGCCGAAAACACCCCACTGATTCTGCCTGTTCATCAGGATCTGGACAAGATCCGCGAAGAAGCGGCCGGAAAGGCAAAGATCGGCACCACCGGGCGGGGTATTGGCCCGGCCTATGAGGACAAGGTCGGTCGCCGTGCGATCCGCCTTGCCGATCTTGCTGATGCGGAAACGCTTGAACGCCGTCTTGACCGTCTGCTGGCTCACCATGACCCGTTGCGTCGCGGTCTTGGCGTCGCCACCATCGACCGAGATGAACTGCGCACCCGTCTGCTTGATATCGCGCCCAAGGTTCTGCCCTATGCGGCCCCAGTCTGGAAGCTGCTGTCGGAAAAACGCAAATCCGGCAAGCGTATCTTGTTCGAGGGAGCGCAGGGCGCGCTTCTGGATATCGATTTCGGTACCTACCCCTATGTCACCTCATCCAACACGATGGCGGGTATGGCGGCGACGGGAACGGGAATGGGGCCGGGGTCCATCGATTTTGTCCTCGGTATCGTCAAAGCCTATACCACACGCGTCGGCGAGGGGCCTTTCCCGACAGAGTTGGACGACGAAGTTGGGAAACATCTGGCGGTCGTTGGCCGCGAAAAGGGCACCGTCACCGGCCGCGATCGGCGCTGTGGCTGGTTCGACGCCGTTCTGGTGCGCCAAACATGCACGACCTCTGGCGTGAAAGGAATCGCGCTTACCAAGCTGGACGTGCTTGACGGAATGAAAGAGCTGAAAATCTGCACCGGATACGCGCTTGATGGCAAAGTTCTGGACTACCTTCCCACCGCCGCAGAAGAGCAGGCGCGTGTGACCCCGGTCTATGAAACCATGGAAGGCTGGGAAGGCAGCACTGCCGGGGCAAGAAGCTGGGCAGATTTGCCCGGTGCCGCAGTTAAATATGTGCGCCGGATCGAAGAATTGATCGAATGCCCCGTCGCGCTTTTGTCCACATCGCCCGAGCGCGAAGATACAATTCTTGTGACGGACCCTTTTTCTGACTGACCGGATTTGCGGCCCTCGCCATTGAATGCGCGGGGGCCGCAGTTACGTTGCCACTTGAACGCAACGGCAAATGGATAAGGAGATGCCCCATGGCCCTGTCATACAAGGCTCGGCGGCGGTGGTCGCTGGTGATTTTGCTGATTGGATTGCCGATCTATATCGTGACCAGCATCACGATCATGAACGCCCTTGGCCGCCCTCCCATGGTTGTCGAGCTGCTGGTGTATGTTCTTCTTGGCGTCGTTTGGGCGGTGCCGTTCAAATTCGTGTTCAGGGGGATCGGTAAGCCTGACCCGGCCGACGACACGCAGTGAGCGATCTGGTTCCAGCTCCCTTGGTCCATGCGGCTGGACCGGTGACGTTGGCTGGTGGCGGCCCGATTTGTGCCGATGATCTGGAAGCCTGCCTGGCCCTGTCGGATAAGTTGGTTGCCGCTGATGGCGGTGCGAACCGGTTGCTGGAATTGCGGCAAACCCCAGACGCCGTGATCGGGGACATGGATTCCCTCAGCGCAGATAGTGCGGCCATGCTGCAAGACGTGCTCTACCCGGTTGCGGAACAGGACAGCACCGATTTTGAGAAATGCCTGACCCGGATCGCGGCGCCGCTGGTTCTTGCTGTTGGATTCACCGAAGGGCGGGTCGATCATGCGCTTGCAGCGTTCAACGGGCTGGTGCGCCATTTCGGGCGTCGCTGTGTGATCGTCTCCCGACGCGAAGTTATTACTTTGACGCCGCCTGAATTGACCTTGGCGCTTACCGCGGGCGACCGCGTGTCCCTGTTTCCCTTGCAGCGGGTCACTGGCACAAGTCGAGGCCTGCACTGGCCGATTGATGGCATTGAATTTACACCCGGCGGCGTGGTTGGAACCTCTAATCGGGCGGATGGCGCTGTTTCGCTCACGGTTGACGCCCCCGGAATGGTGCTGTTTCTGCCGCGGCGGAGCCTTGGGCCGCTGTTAGAGGGCCTGACACGCGCGCCGCACTGGAACTGAGTCAGGTTTTCTGCCTGTTTGGCCTCGCGGCCCGCTGCGCAGCCGCCTATAAGAACCACGGACCAGCAAGGAGAGACACCCATGCCCGATGCACCGACATCCCCAACCGGAGCCGAGGCCGGCAAATTTGCCGCCGCACGGCGTGCCGTTGATCTGATCGGTGATGGCATGACGGTGGGGCTTGGCACCGGCTCGACAGCGGCTTGGATGGTGCGTGCACTGGCCGCACGAGTGAAATCCGAAGGGATGACTCTGACCTGCGTTCCGACGTCGTCGCGCACCGGGGCGCTTGCCACGCGTCTGGGGCTTAACGTCGTGACATTGGAAGATGTGGAAACGCTCGACCTCACTATTGACGGCGCAGACGAATTTGATCCGGCCTTTCGGCTGATCAAGGGCGGCGGCGCGGCACACCTTCAGGAAAAGATTGTGGCGGCGGCCTCCAAACGGTTGGTGGTGATCACTGACCCTAGCAAAGATGTGGCGCATCTGGGGGCCTTCCCTTTGCCGGTCGAGGTCACACCCTTTGGCCACACGGCGACCTTGCGCCTGATCCAGCAGGTCGTGAACCAAGCTGATGTGGATGGCCGAGAGATCACCATGCGCCAACACGAGGCAGTTCCGGTCATCACTGATGAAGGCAACGTGGTCTATGACCTTCATCTGGGCCGTATCGGGGACCCAGAGGCCCTGATGCGCGATCTGACCTGCCTGCCGGGGGTTGTGGAAACGGGGCTGTTCCTTGGCCTGTGCGATACGGTCATCATCGGTCATCCCGATGGCCGCGCCGAAACGCGCGTGCTGAACAAGGCCCCTGAAATCGCGACAGTAGACATGGCCGAAGCTGCGCAACTGCCCGAGTAGGAGACGACTCAATGAGCTTTGATTACGACCTTTTTGTGATCG
>NZ_SMZO01000009.1 GCF_004358675.1 Meridianimarinicoccus aquatilis
CAGGTCGCGCAGGCCGGCTCCGGGGCGCGGCGTGGCGTCAACGAGCCGGGCGGTATAGGCGTGCTTCGGGGTCGCAAATACATCGGCGGCGGGGCCGGTTTCGACGATCTCGCCATCCTTCATCACCGCCAGCCTGTCGCAATATTCGGCGGCAAGCCCAAGGTCATGGGTGATCAGGATAGACGACATGCCGCGTTCCCGTATCAGGTCGCGCGTCAGGTCCATCACCGCCTTTTGGGTCGTGATGTCCAGGCCGGTCGTCGGCTCGTCCGCAATCAGCAGCTTGGGATCGCACGCAAGTGCAATGGCAATCACGACCCGCTGGCACATGCCGCCGGACAGCTCGAACGGATAGGCATCATAGCGCGCCTCGGGGTCATTGATCCGAACATCTGTCAGGGCTTTGATCGCTTTGATGCGTGCGTCTTGTCGGCTGGCGCGACCATGCTGTCGCAAGACGTCTTCGATCTGGTGGCCGACTTTGCGGATCGGGTTCAAAGCCGCGCGGGGGTTCTGGAAAATCATGGAAATTTCACGCCCGCGGATGTCACGCATGCCGCGTTCGGATGCGGCCCGCAGGTCGATCCCGCCATAGGTGATACCGCCTGTGCGGATTGCGCCGCCCGCATCGAGAATGCGCAACAGGGCATAGGATGTGACCGACTTGCCGGACCCGGATTCGCCCACGATGCCCAAGGTTTCGCCGCGCGCCAGATCAAAGCTGATCCCGCGAACTGCATTCACGGCGCCGCGCCGGGTGCGAAAGCTGACGGCAAGGTCTTTCACAGACAGCATGTCAGGTCCTCCGCCGTGGATCGACAAGGTCGCGAAGCCCGTCGCCCATGAGGTTGAAGGTAAACACGGCCAGCATCAGCCAAAGACCGGGGAAGAGGGCGACCCACCATTGGCCGGACACGATATAATTCGCGCCTTCGGCGACCATTATCCCCCATTCGGGTGTAGGGGGTCGCACACCGAGCCCGATAAAGCTCAGGCCTGCCGCGTTCAGAATCGCCCAGCCAAGGTTCAGGGACACTTGCACCATCATCGGTGGCAATGCGTTCGGGAAGATGTGAAAGGCGACGACCCGGATATGCGAATTTCCGGCCAGCCGCGCGGCCTGCGCAAAGCCAGCCTCGCGGCGGATGTTTACCTCAGCGCGGACCAAACGGGCATAGAAGGGGATATTGATGATCGCGGTTGCGTAGATGATGTTTTCGACCGTGTTGCCCAATGCGGCCACAATGCCCATCGCCAGCACGAACAGGGGAAACGCCATGATCGTGTCGAACACGCGGTTCAGCACGATGTCCCACCAACCGCCCCAATAGCCGGCCACTGCGCCGAGGACGCCGCCAATCACGAATGACAGTGCGACGGCAGCGACTGAAATCGTCAGGTCCAACCGGGTGGCAACGATCACACGGCTGAAGACATCGCGGCCAAGGCTGTCGGTGCCAAACCAATGGGTCCAGCTTGGGGGCGTCAGCGCAAGCGTCGCATTGGTCGCCAGTGGGTCGTGCGGCACGACGTAAGGCCCGATCACAGCGGATAGAACGAAGAATGCGAAAAGCGCAAAGGCAATCAACGTGACCGGATTGTCGCGCAGCACGTAAACCAGATGCGCGAAGGCCGAATTGCTTTGGGGTGCGGGCGTGTCGGTCATTTGCTTGCGAATCCGATACGCGGATCGATCAGCGCATAGCTTAAATCGATGATAAGGTTCAGAAGGACGAACAGCACGGCCATCGCCAGCACGAACCCCTGCACAGCGGCGTAGTCTGATGCGACCAATGCCTCTACCGCGTAGGAGCCGATGCCGGGCCAGGCAAAGACCTTTTCAACCAAAACATTGGCTCCCAGCACAAAGGAAAACACCATGCCAAGTGTCGTCACCACGGGAAGCAACGCGTTGCGAAAGGCATACCCGTACAGAACCTTGCGCGGTGGCAGACCGGCCGCACGCGCCGTGCGGATATAGTCGGATGACAGCGCGGTCAGCATTGCGGCGCGCGTCATGCGCGCGATCGGGGCCAGTGTGAACAACGCAAGCGTCGCGGCTGGCAAAACAAGTTGGCGCAGTGTGGCAAAGAAAGTTTCCGCGTCTCCGGCAAGCGCGCTGTCGACAAGGTAGAAGCCAGTGACGTGCGGCGGCGGAATATAGATGAAATCTAGCCGACCAAGCGGCGATGGCGCCCAGCCTAACAGGTAATAGAAGATATAGATCAACAACACGCCGGTGAAGAAGGTTGGCAAAGACACGCCGGCAGTCACCAGCACACGGCACAAATGATCGACCCATGACCCCTGACGCACTGCCGCCCAAACACCCAGCGGGACGGCGATCAGGCACGATAGCAAAAGGGCGCTAAGCGTGAGTTCCAGTGAGGCAGGCAAACGTTCGGCGAGGTCGGTCAGCACCGGTCGTCCGGTGCCAACTGATTGGCCAAGATCGCCTTGCAGCAGATCACCCACATACATGATGAACTGCTGCGGCATTGGCTTGTCGAGCCCGAGCTTCACACGTGTCGCCTCGATGGACTCGGCATCAGCCATAACCCCAGCGAAATAGGCCGCCGGGTCACCGGGCAGGGCGCGGGTCAGCAGAAAGCTGATCAGCACAACGCCGATGAGAACCGGCAGGGTCTGCGCAACACGCAGACCCACGGCAACAGCGCGCTGGCTCATGTCGACGAGCGGCCCAACGGACGGGCGTCAAGCTGGCGGTGGAACCAGAACTCGTACCCATCCGCGCCATTCATCGCCACGTTCAGCGCTGGTTGGTGAAGTGGAATGCGTGGCAGGTCCTCGATCGCGATTTCGAACATGCGCTTCAGCTTGGGTGCATACTCTGGATCGTCCACGGGCATGTGCAGGGTTTCGTTTGTCAGCTCTTCTACTTCCTCGTTGAAGTAGTTGGACGAGTTGAACAGCCGGTCTTTCTGGTAAGCCCAGAAGAAATAGTAATCGGGTGTGTCCAGCCAGCCGCCGAAGTTTTCCAGGTGCATGGGCAGGGTTTTTTCCACCAAGGCCGCCGTGCGCCAGTTTGCGCCGGGGATCTTTTCAACCGTGACGTTGATGCCCAGCGGGGCAAGCGCCTCTTGAATCAGCAGGGCCGTTGGTTCCATCCAGCTGGCAAGGCCAAGGCTGATCGACAGCGGCACGTCGAACCCATCGGGGAACCCGGAGTTGGCAAGATGCGCCTTCGCCTTTTCCATATCGGTGGCGTACGGGAAGGCGCGGGGCCATGCGATATCGTTGATTTCCTCTTCGCCGCCCCAAAGCGGCTTGCCTCGGCCATAGGCGGCAGCCTGAAAGATCGCCTCATAGGGAATGGCAAAGGCGATGGCCTTACGGACCTCCGGGTCGCGGAATGGTTCGAAGATGGTGTTCAGGCCGACACAGTTGATGCAGTTGGCGATGGGGGTGGAATAGACGGTCAACTCGTCTGCAAGTTCGGCGGCGTCACGGTCGGGGATGCCGAACGACATTTGAACGTCGCCGCGTTCGATCAATGCGCGCCGTGTCGCCTGGCTGGGAACTTCGCGCACGATCACGCGGCTGACTGTGGGCAAGGGTCCGCCAACCCAATCATCGTTGCGCTGATAGACAAGCTGTTGGCCCTGATCCCAGCGCGCGACCTTGAACGCGCCCGAGCCAGCCGGCGTGGTGTGCAGGTATTCCATCGCCCACGGGTCATCTTCGGTCGCATTGGCAATGGCGACTTTAGAGTTGATGACGAAGGGCACAGGGACGGCAAGGTCTGGCAAGGCCAGCTTGGATGGAAAGTCGAGTGTGATCTGAAACGTGCCATCTTCCAGCGCGGCGAACTGTTCGGGCCGGTTCAACCCGCCCGCTTTCATCTGCACTGTCGGGAAGCCGCCGACCGACACGGCGCGGTCAAACGACCATTTTACATCTTCCGCAGTCACCGGGCTGCCGTCCCAGAATTTGGCGTCCGGCTTGATCTTGAAGGTCAGCGTCAGCCCGTCGTCGGATATGTCCCAGCTTTCCGCCAGTTCAGGTTCCAGAACGCTGTAGTCGAACGACATCTCACCGCTTGGCATTTCCTTGCGCCCGAAGGTCACCAGCCGGTCATAGCAATTCACAGCCACCTGATAGCTGGCCCGGTTGGTGCCAACGCGGTGCAGGTCAAGGCTGTTGATCGTTTGGCCGCTCACCACAACCAGAGTTTCAGCGGCTTGCGCGGCGGCGGGCAGGGATTTGAGGAAGGGCAGGATCGCGGCGCTGGCCGCTCCGGCCTTTAGAAAGCTGCGTCGGGTGGTGAGGGTCATTTTCGGCTCCATGTCGGTAAATTTTTATTGCCCGTAGCATGTGCCTTTTGGGGCTGTTCCGGAAATGCTATTATTTCACAATACCGGTGCATTTAACGCACCGCTCATGCAGGAGGCACGTGATGCGGCATCTGGAAACCTTTCGCCTGATTGCAGCGGTTGCCCGCGCTGGGTCGATCCGAAAAGCGGCGGAGGATGCCAATATCACGGCGTCGGCTCTCAATCGCCGCATTGCCCGGTTCGAAGACGAGTTTGGGGCGCCAATCTTTGAACGTCTTTCACGCGGGGTCCGTCTGAACCCGGCGGGGGAACTGGTGCTACAGCATTTTCGCGCCCAACAATCGGATCTGCAACGCTTGCAAAGCCAGGTTGCCGATCTGTCCGGCATCCGCCGGGGGCACGTGACGATTGCGTGTTCACAGGCTTTGGTCCCGTATTTCCTGCCCCGCCAGATCGCGCATTATCGCCGTGCGCATCCCGGCGTGACCTTCAGTGTGAATGTGCGCGATCGTGAGCAGGCGGAACATGACCTTGCCAGTTTCGCCAGTGACCTTGCCTTGGTGTTTGAGCCTGTTCATTTGGTTGATTTCGAAGTTCTGCACGCTGTGTCCCAGCCCGTTTGCGCCGTTTTGGCCGAAGGTCATCCGCTGGCCGCGAAAACAGAAGTGCGCCTGCGTGATTGTCTGGATCATCCGCACACCGCCCCATCGGCGAAATATGGTGTGCGCGCGCTTCTCGACGCAGCCGCCAAAAAGACCGCGCGCCGGGTTGAACCGGTCGTTGAGACCGAGAGCTTCGAGTTGATCCGCCATTATGTCCTGCACGAAGCGCTTGTTGGGTTTCAGATCGGCATCGGTCTTGAGGCGGGTCACGGCACTGTCGCCCGTCCTATTGCGGTGCGCGATGTGCCGTTGGGTCATTTGCTTTTGGGGCAGATGAAAGGGCGCGTATTGCCAGTTGCGTCGCGCCGGTTTGCCCAGCAAGTCGCCGCCGCGCTGGAAGCGGACGAGGTGCAAGATCACGTGCCATCCGGCCTTTAACGCCGAAATTGGTCGCCTTTCTTGCCCGCACACGGCGCTTTGGTCTGGCGCATACTGCATAATTGTGCATTTCTTCCCACAGTGGAGGAAATATTACGTGACAGGGTTCGGTTCGATTCTTGCCCAAGCGCTTGGCTTGATCGCATCGGGAGATGCGGCGCT
Source organism: Meridianimarinicoccus aquatilis (assembly GCF_004358675.1). Lineage (GTDB taxonomy): Bacteria > Pseudomonadota > Alphaproteobacteria > Rhodobacterales > Rhodobacteraceae > Meridianimarinicoccus > Meridianimarinicoccus aquatilis. The sequence goes on from NZ_SMZO01000009.1 coordinate 5,498, forward strand.
GATGGAAATCATCGGCCTGTCCCTGCGTGTGACGCTGAGTGCCGTGGCACTATCGTGCCTGATTGGTCTTCCACTTGGGGCCGCCGTTGGCGCATTTCGATTTCCCGGCCGGACCGCGCTGTGCGTGGTGCTCAACGCCTTGATGGGGTTGCCGCCGGTCGTTGTCGGGCTTTTGGTCTATTTGATGCTGTCAGCGGCAGGGCCTCTTGGCCCGCTTGCATTGCTTTATACGCCGTCGGCGATGGTGATCGCGCAAACCGTGTTGGTCACACCCATTGTTGCGGCCCTCACTCGGCAGGTGGTCGAGGACTTGAACCAGGAATATGATGAGCAGTTCAAATCGCTGGGTGTGACGGGGGCGGGCCGTGTGTCGGCCCTGTTGTGGGACGCAAGGTTCAGCCTCTTGACCGTCGCGCTGGCCGGATTTGGCCGCGCCGTTGCCGAGGTGGGCGCTGTGATCATCGTGGGCGGAAATATCAACCACGTGACACGTGTAATGACCACGACGATCGCGCTTGAGACCTCAAAGGGGAACCTTGAATTGGCGCTCGCGCTGGGTGTTGTGCTGCTGGGTATTGCGGTGACGGTCAATGCGGCAGTGATGGGTCTTCGCGCTTCTGCTGTGCGGTCTGCCTATGCATGAGGCGGCGATGAATATCCAATCAGGGGCCGAAGCGGTCGCGCGCCGCACTGGGCTGACCGCGCGTGGTCTATGCTATGATGCAGGCGGTAAGCGGCTGATTGATGGGATGGACATTTCCATCGCGGCGGGCCGCCGAACAGTGGTGATGGGAGCCAATGGGGCCGGCAAAAGCGTTCTGCTGCGTTTGCTGCATGGTATTCTGTCCCCGGCCAGTGGCGAAGTTCTGTGCGAGGGGCGGCCTTTGGATTGTGCGCTGCGGGCGCGGCAGGCGATGGTGTTTCAACGGCCTGTCTTGCTGCGTCGATCCGTTCGCGGGAACCTTGCATTCGCCCTTGCGGCAAAAGGGGTTCCGCGCCGGGATCGGGGGCACGCTGTCGCCGACGCGTTGGAGCAAGCGCGTCTGACGCATCTTGCAGACCGCCCAGCCCGTGTTTTGTCTGGCGGCGAACAACAGCGTCTTGCTGTGGCCCGTGCGCTAATCGGCGGGCCGGACCTGTTGCTGCTGGATGAGCCGACCGCGAGCCTTGATCCGGGCTCTACACACGCAATCGAAGAGTTGATCCAGAATGCGTATCAGCGGGGCGTGACCATTGTGATGGTGACCCATGACGCCGGGCAGGCGCGGCGCATCGCCGATGACGTGGTTTTTTTGAATTCCGGGCGTGTGGTCGAAGCCGGTCCGGCCGACCAAGTGTTGAACGCGCCCCAATCGAATGCCGCCCGAGCGTGGCTGGGCGGTCGCCTATACCTAGATTCAACACCTTGAAATATTGAAGGAGATTTTGATGATCCGACGTTCGGTTCTGTCGTTGACTGCGGCTGTTACCCTTTCACTGGGCTTTAGCCTTCCCGTTGTCGCGCAGGATGATTTCATCATCGTTCAGTCCACAACATCGACCCAGAATTCGGGTCTGTTCGATCATATCTTGCCGATTTTTCGGGCCGCGACGGGAATAGAGGTGCGCGTCGTTGCCGTCGGTACCGGGCAGGCGATCCGGAATGCGGCAAATGGGGATGGCGATGTTCTGTTTGTGCACTCCAAACCGTCCGAGGAAGCGTTCGTCAAAAACGGGGATGGCGTCCGCCGGTTCGATGTCATGTATAATGATTTCGTTATTGTTGGGCCACCTGCGGACCCCGCTGATGTGACCGGCATGTCAGATGTGGTTAATGCCCTGAAACAGATCGCAGCGGCCGAAGCGCCTTTTGCGTCTCGCGGGGATGACAGCGGAACCAACAAGGCTGAACTGCGCTTATGGGCAGAGGCCGGGATTGATGCCTCGGCCGCATCGGGCGAGTGGTATCGGGAAACAGGGTCGGGCATGGGCGCGACGCTGAACACCGGCACGGCGATGGGGGCATATATCATGACCGATCGCGCCACGTGGATCGCATTCGGCAACAAAGGCGATTACCAGATCGCGGTTGAGGGCGATCCGAAGATGTTCAACCAGTATGGGATCATTCTGGTGAATCCGGAAAAACACCCGAATGTCAAAGCGGATGCAGGGCAGGCCTTTGTGGATTGGGTTCTGTCAGACGAAGGCCAAGCCGCGATTGCGGGCTATCAGCAAGACGGCCAACAATTGTTTTTCCCGAACGCGGACAGCTGACCTGACGTTCTTGGAAAGCAAATGCCGGGCGAATTCGCCCGGCGCGCTACCGCTTCGTGCGTCTTAGGCTTCGTAATAAGCGAACATCTGCTCCAGCGCCTCTGGTGCGGATGCATCGCGGGCTGGCAGGGTCGGATTTCTTTCAGGTTCAAAGAAAGATGGGAACAGCTCCGCAACTTTAAGGTTAACGGGCGTGGCTTTTTGGTCGAAATCGTGTGCGTTGAGGGTCATATCGTGTTCCTTTATTTCATGACGTTGAAGTAATGCTGCGTTGCCGCAATTGCACCGCACAAGAAATCAAACCCGCCATACCCTGTTTGCATGCCAGTGTATGCCGTAACGTCGCCTTTGATGGACGGCGAAACGCCCTCTAGGCCTCGCCACGGTCACCGGTTAAAACAGAAAAAAACCGGAGGCAGCCATGACCCTATCGCGCAGAACATTTACCCTCAGTCTCGCCGCGTGCTGGCTGACCGCCTGTGCCGGGGGCGTAACGCGCTCTAGCCCCGCTGTGGCGATGCAACCGGTGGACAACCCTGCCTTTGATGCGTGGTTGGCCGGCTTTCGGGGTCGCGCCCGTGCGCAAGGCATATCGGAGGCGACGTTGAACACCGCGCTGCGCAATGCGGGGTACCTTCCCGGTGTGATCGAACGCGACCGCAACCAGACCGAATTTACGCGGACACTGGAAGATTATCTTGCCATCGCGGCCTCGGACGAGCGGGTCAGCAATGGCCGTGCTGCGCTGTCACAGCAATCCTCTGCATTGGCGTCTATCGAAAACCGATACGGCGTCGACCGGGCAGTTGTGACGGCGGTCTGGGGATTGGAAAGCAGCTATGGCACACGGCGGGGCGACATCCCGGTTGTGTCTTCGACGGCGACGCTTGCCTTTGATGGACGACGCGGGGCGTTTTTTGAAAAGCAATTGATCGCGGCGCTGAAGATCTTGCAGGCAGGGGATACGACGCCGGACCGGATGCTTGGAAGCTGGGCCGGTGCCATGGGCCATACACAGTTTATTCCGACATCTTATCTGGCCTTTGCAGTGGATCACACCGGCGATGGACGGCGTGATATCTGGGACAATGATCCAAGCGATGCGCTTGCATCGACAGCGGCGTACCTGAAGCGGTCCGGTTGGCAGTCCGGTCAGCCATGGGGCGTGGAAGTGAGGCTTCCTTCGGGTTTTTCGGGTCCGTTTGGGCGAGGAAGCACACGCAGCCCGGCACAATGGGCCGCAGCGGGCGTGCGCGATATGGATGGAAAGACAGTGCCAAATTATGGCGCTGCCTCGATCCTGATCCCATCGGGCGCGACGGGCCCGGCCTTCATGGTGTTCCGCAACTTCACGGTCATTACCCGATACAACAATTCCGAAAGCTACGTGATCGGGATTGGTCATCTGTCGGACCGGATCAAGGGCGGTCCAGCGATCCGCGGACGGTTCCCGCCAGATGCGCAAGGATTTTACATCGAAGACCGGCGCGCCCTTCAAAGCGGCCTGACTGCGGCGGGCTTTGATACGGGCGGCACGGATGGCGTGATCGGCCCAAACACAAAGGCCGCTATCTCAGGGTATCAGCAGGCGAATGGCCTGCCTGTGACCGGCATTCATACGCGGGATCTGTTGGCCCGCCTTGGCAGGTAGTTTTGGAAAGTCGCATCAGCGTGGCTGTGTTGCGTTGATGCGCAAACCTTTCATTGCTCTGGCAGCTATCCCTGAGTCCGCTCTGTTTCTTTTATAAGGGCTAGGGCGATCACTGGCACAAATGGATCGAGCTTTGGACAATGCGTGCGTATTGCCTCCACACCCGGTGGTATCGCCGGACTGTGCTTGACGGCGCAGGTTTTCATCCGCCGTTACCGGCCGAACGATGAGTGTTTGATTGGCCTGTCACCGATCATAAGCCAACAAAAACCTGAATGATGATGGCGTTTGCCAAGTCCACAAAAAATGCGGAAACCAAGGGTAGAACGATGAAGGCTAGGGGTGCCGGGCCGTAACGTTTCGTAACAGAAGACATGTTGGCGATGGCCGTGGGTGTGGCACCCAGTGTGAACCCGGCAAAGCCCGCGCTAAGCACGGCGCCCTGATAGCTGCTGCCCACCAATCGGAAAAAGATCAGCAGAATGAAGGCTACTGTCATCAAGACCTGCAATCCGAGCACAAAAAGGATAGGTCCACCCAGTTCCGCGAGGGTCCAAAGCTGCAAGCTCATCAAAGACATGGCGAGGAAAACAGACAGGCAGTAGTCCGAGATAACAGCAAGCGACTTTGTCCGCGCAGGCCACGTGATGCGGGGAAGAAGATAGGGGATCGTGTTGGACATCACGATGCCGACCAAAAGGCAGGGAACAAAGAGCGGCAACTGCACCCCGGCCTCTAAGATGGCAAGATGCACTATATAGCCAATCAGGATGGCCATGTGGACCGCGAGCATGCCGCGCATCAGGCTGACATGGTTGATCAGATCATTGGGGTTGTCCCGGTCTTCGAATTCCAGCCCGACAATAGGGCCCTCTTGCTGATCGCTTTGCAGATTGTTTTTGTCGATCAGATGCTTTGCAATTGGCCCGCCCAACAGTGCCGCGAGGATCAAGCCGAGCGTCGCCGCCGCGACCCCCATTTCTGGCGCGGCCCCAAAGCCGGTTTGCTCTGCAATTTGCGGCCCCCAGGCAATCGCTGTGCCATGCCCGCCAATCAAGGATGCGGAGCCGACCAGAACAGACGTCGCAGCGGGCAGGCCGAAAACCGTCACTCCGATCAATCCGACCACATTCTGCAAAACCATGAACGCCAAAGTGAGCGCGAGCAGTAGCAAAAGAAGCTTGCCACCCCGGAACAGATCAGAAATTTGAGCATTCAGCCCGATGGTCGAAAAGAAGGCCACCAACAGGTAATCCCGAACCGCAAGATCAAACGCGATCTGTTGGCCGATCAAAGCGAAATAGGCCCATGTAACAAGGGCAACGGCCAGCCCGCCCGAAACGGGTTCAGGTATGTTGTAGTCCCCAAGAACAGCAACTCTGCGCGTCAAAAATGCACCCAGAAAATACACAATGAAGCCAAGTGTCACCGAGACGAATGCTGGGATGATAATCTCGGGCATTTTCAGCTCCCTTTTGTCGCTTGGTGCGGATCGGACCCGTTTCGTTGTATGCGAAATGGCCATCGTTGATCGCTCAGAGTATTTCAATCCCCTTAAGCATATTCTTCGCAGCCGTCACGCTTTGCACCCCGCCCTCAGCTAGCACGTCGCAATAGCGATTTGCGGGTCCACCTGCTCTGCGTTTGCAGGAGGTCCGCAAAGTACCCGACGATGTGGAAGGGGTTAAATTTTCGGCCGGTCAGCAGCCAGCCTTATCAACGGCAGCGGCCTCATTTCAGGCGGCGCCCTTCAATGTTGGATTTGATCACCTTCTGTCATGTCCGGCACACGCAGGTGCGGTTCTTGCCTATGACAGGGGTGAATTTCGGGACTGAATTCTCAGCGTTGGCGCTGCCATCACCCTGCCCAGCGGGAAACTCCGGGGTGATCGAGGTTTCGCTTCCCGATATTGATCCAAATGACCACGGCGAGGAAAAGCTAGCGGGTTGGCTTTTCAAACGCCGCACAAAGAACCAGCCGAAAGCTGGCAAACGGCTGACAGTCAGTCTTTCTTTTCAGGGAATTCAATGGGCCCGCCTTGGTTTGCCCAAGTTGAAAAGCCTTCCTTAAGGTGGGCCGCCTCAAACCCCATGTCTTGCAGGGTCGCTGTGGTTATGGCCGAGCGCCAGCCAGAAGCACAATGGAGGACATATGTCTTACCTTCCTGGCCGAACACGTCTTTGTAATAGGGGCTATCGGGATCGACCCAGAATTCAATCATTCCACGCGGTGCATGAAAGCTGCCTGGAATGTAACCGCTGCGCTGACGCTCGCGGATGTCACGAATATCAACCACCACAACATCTGGGTCGTTCAGCATTGCAATCAGATCAGTTGTTTCGATTTCGGTGATCTTTTCGCGCGCATTCTGTACCATCTGGGCAGATGAGAGTTTCAGTGACATTCCAAGCCTCGTGTCGGTATGTTGAAAAACTTTATCGCATATGGACGCATCGCGTACCATCATGCAACGTCGCGCCAAGGTGCTTCGGCGCAGGCAAGTCAACGGGATCATGTGATCATGTCGGGACGCAAAGCAATCTCACTTTGGGACGTTTCTGCGCAAGAGCACGACTATTCAGCCCCTATGCCGAACGATGTCAAAGTTGACGTCGCAATCGTCGGTGGGGGCTTCACCGGTTTGTCGACTGCATTGCATTGCGCTGAAAAAGGACTGTCAGTGCATGTGCTGGAAGCAGAGCACATCGGTTTTGGCGGATCAGGACGAAATGTTGGGCTTGTGAATCCAGCGGTTTGGGTGCCGCCAAAGCAGGTGAGCGACATGTTGGGGCCAGAGTACGGCCCAGCCTTCATCAAGAAATTCGGAAACGGCCCAAACTACGTTTTCTCCTTGATTGAGAAACATCAAATTCAATGCGAGGTAACCAAGACCGGTACGATCCATGCAGCGCATGCGCCAAAGGGCTTTCGCGATCTGCAAAATCGTCACGCCGAATGGCAACGTCTTGGTGAACCCGTCGATCTGCTGAACCGCAAAGACATTTCTCGGCTGATCGGTTCTGAACATTTCTACGGCGGTCTGGTTGATCATCGTGCAGGCACGATCAACCCAATGGGCTATTGCCGTGGGTTGGCGCGCGCGGCGCGCGGGGCGGGCGCAGAGATAAGCACTGGAGTGCGTGCCAAGAAGCTGCGCCGTGATGGCGCTGTTTGGAAAGTGGAAACAAACCAAGGAACGGTGACGGCCACATCCGTTATCCTTGGCACAAATGCTTATACCGATGACCTTTGGCCGGGCTTGTCGCGCATCTTTACGCCGATCCACTACTTCCAAATGGCGACCAAGCCAATGGGTCCAGACGCAGACCATATCCTGCCCGGTAAACAGGGCGTTTGGGACACCGGGCAAATCATGTTCAGCGTCCGGCGTGATGCCCATGATCGGATGGTCATTGGGTCAATGGGTAAGATCATTGGCAACAAGAATCGCGGTTTGTCATGCCGTTGGGCCCGTAAACAGATCGCAAAGATATTCCCGACACTCGGCCCAGTCGAATTTGACGAGGCATGGCATGGCAAGATCGCGATGACACCAGATCACTTGCCGCGCATCTATGAGTTGGACACTAATCTGTATACGCCCATCGGCTATAACGGGCGCGGTATCACCACGGGCACGATTTTTGGCGAGTCTATGGCCGGCCTGCTTACAGGGATGAACTCCAAAGACCTGCCATTGCCGATAACCGACCTGAAGACGGTCCCATCCGCCCCGTTCGTATCGCGCATCTATCAGTCGGCCTTTACTGCAAATCAGCTTCTCAAGAGCCTTTAAGCTCATGACGCAATCAATCAGCTGCGTCGGTGCAGATATCGGTGGCACGTTCACCGATGTGGTTCCTGGCCATCCCGATAAATTCTCGACCAGCAAAGCTGCGGGTGATCATCGAATGAAAACTATTGTGGGTGCGTTTGGTATTACCGATCGGGAAAGTTTGTCCCATTTCGTCACTAAGATCGGCTAAAATTTAACCAATGCCGCGATTGCTTGCGTACCATATGACAATTTCAACCAAGAGATGCAGGCCGATGTAAGCGAAGGCACGGGTCTGATGAAAGTTCAGTCGGGCGTGTTGACCATAAGCGTGGAAGCGACCGAACACGTCGCACGAACATCGTTCAGCGCAAGGACTTGCGCGAAGGATAAGGGGGGCAAGGGCCTGTCGTGGCGGTTTGGGGCAGATTATCGAAATTTAACCTCGAAATGGGTTTCTACTTTGGTGCCATGTTCGACAGAGTAAAAAACCGCATGGGGCTGCGAGAGTGGTAGAGCAGGCGCAGCGGGCAACGTTGAGTTGTCCGACGGGCCCAAAGTCCGTAGCAAGGGACGCAAGTTATCAAATCTGGTTATGGTTTGTGCCTGAGTTTGCCGAGAGAGCGGGTACGGCGCTTCAGCGGGCCGCGGCACGCACTTTATCAAGAGAACCTGCGGGCGGGTAAGATCACCCCTGCGCAAGCCAAAGAAGACTATGGATTTAAAGGATGGACCGATGGTTGTTAAACCTCTCGCACTGATCACGGGCGCGGCCCAAGGCATCGGATATGCTTGCGCAGAAGCTTTGGCCGAAGATGGCTATGCCGTTATTTTGGCGGACATAAATGAAGACGGCGTCAAGGCGGCAGGGGAAAAATTGGGCGCCACAGCGAGCTATGTGTGCGACATGGGCGATACCGCACAGATCACTGCGATGTTCGATGCCATTGCCGCCGAGCATGGACCGTTGCACGCTTTGGTCAACAACGCCGGCGTCGCAATGCCGGGTGATTTTCTGACTTACGAACTGGAAACGTTCGAACGTGTGATCAACATCAACCTGCGCGGCGTATTCACCGCAACGCAATTGGCCGCGCGGGTTATGGTCGAACATGGCATCGCGGGCGCAATCGTAAACATGTCGTCGATTAACGCGCAGGTCGCGATACCCGCGATCCCCGCCTATTGTGCGTCAAAGGGCGGCGTTATGCAATTGACCAAAGTCGCTGCATTGTCGCTGGCCAAAAACAACATCCGTGTCAACGCGGTGGGGCCTGGTTCGATTGATACCGAGATGATGGCAGGTGTGAACGCCAACCCGGAAGCGTTCAAGATGGCGATGTCACGGACACCCTTGGGGCGCCCCGGCGATGCCCGTGAAATCGGCGACGTCGTTGCCTTCCTGTGTTCGAAAAAGGCGAGTTACATCACCGGCGAGACGATCTATGTTGATGGCGGTCGCCTTGGCCTGAACTACACCTGTTGAGAAAATTGGGAAGGGCGCGCTTGGAAGACGCGTAGGCGATTTGGTAGGTCGCCTCGCCCGGTCCGCTGGCGTGTGCTGGCAGTCTAGACCTACCAAAAAAGCTCACACACGATAGACAACGCATCGGAAAACGAACCGAAAAAGCAGGTGATGCTCAGCACCCAACCTGCATGGTGATCCAAAAGCAGCACCCGATGTTCGGTGTCTTTGTACCGGGTTTCCAAAGAACCCCAGACAGAGTACGCATCGCAATCCTTGAGGGTTTGGATACGCCATGGCGCAGAATGCCACGATTCATAAAGTAGAACTTTCGATTTCCGACATGGACCGTCACTACTATGAGACCCACAAACTGACCGTGGCCAAACATCCGTCCGAAACGGATGAACGGCTTATGGTGAGGATTGTGGCGTTTGCGATGAATGCCCACGAGCACTTGGAAATGACCAAGGGTCTGTCCACGGATGATGAGCCCGACATTTGGCAAAAAAGCCTGAGCGGTGAACTTGATGTTTGGGTGGCTCTGGGGCTTCCGAGCGACAAGGTGATACGGCAGTCTTGCGGTAAAGCTGCCAAGGTTGTTGTCTATCCCTATGGCGGTCGGACTGCCGAAATGTGGTGGGACAAGATCAAGGGCAGCACCACCCGATTTGACAACCTTCACGTGGTGAATTTTTCCCAGGCTGACACAGGCGCGCTTGCGAAACTGGCAAACCGTTCCATGAAGCTACAGGTTAACATTCAAGACGGCGACGTGATGGTCAGTGCTGACGATGGCGTCGTCTACATGACCCCCGTGAATTGGAAAGGCGCCGCGTAAGTCTTAGCGCGGAGTGTAAAGTACCTGAACGGCTGGCGGCGTATCTTTCTGACGTTTTTGTGGCTGTTTCGAAGGTGGACAGCCAAATTACATAGGCGTTCTATCGACTCAGCGCTCGCTTGGTGCGCATCACCCGGAGTTGGGCAGGCCTGCGCACCTTTGCGCCGGACAAAACGCCGGTCGTCGGGGTTGATCCGCAATGCCTTTTTTGCATTTTCAATGACATAGCCTATGATCGACAATGCTGATTTCGCGGGGTTGCACGCCGTGTGAGGCGTTGGGCCCACTTGCGCCCCGTGGTGCGGCTCAGTCCAAGACTGGCAATGCGAACCCGACCTTGACCCTGTCCATCACGACATTTGTACGGAAACTGGCCACACCAACGCCTGAAAGGAAATGCTCTCGCACGAAGCTTTCATAATTGGGCATGTCGGGAACGCTGAGGACAATGATGAAATCCGACTCCCCGGTGACGTAATAACACTGCATGACTTCCGGGGCATCGTGCATCCGGGCCTTGAAGACATCCACCTCATGCGTGGTTTCGACGGCCATCGTAACGCCCACGATCATCAATAGGTCCCGCCCGACTTTTTCGGGCGACAGAACAGCGATTTCTTGCTCTATGACACCTTCTTCGCGAAGTTTGAGCAGCCGCTTTCGGCACGCATCCTGCGAGAGTCCGACGAGTTGAGACAGCTTTTCAGAGGTCAGACGTGTATCGTGTTGAATGGCGTTCAGGATCTGCCGATCAAATTTGTCCATACGAAACTCCGTCGTTCTGCCTTGATGTGCCGCGGTCAATGGCCCAACCTGTCGGCGAAGTTTCGGCTTGAAAACCCCGAATCAAACCAAAAGATGCCGCAAACGACCGAAATGGCAAAAGAAGGCCATTCCGGCTGTGGGTTGCACAAGGATTGAAAAGTCATGGACGTGTCGGCGTGAGACCCTCATTCATTGCAAACCCCTTTCGCGGAACCGGCTTGGAAAGTGCAACGGGGCATGTGCCAGAGACCCCGAGTGCGGATCCCAAATCGGTCGAGTTGCTGCTGAAACTTTGCCCGCGTCACAGTGTGACTGCGCTGCGCGATGTGCCGGACCTTGCAAGGGTTCTTGGCGTGCAATCTGTTCATGTGAAAGACGAGAGCTCGCGCATGGGGCTTGGCAGTTTCAAGGCGCTGGGGGCGGCCTATGTGATTGCGGCGATCGCGTCGCGTGGTCACCATGGCGGGGGGGCGTTCGACTGGGGCTCGGCATTGGTCGGCAAAACCTTCGTAACGGCCAGCGCGGGCAATCATGGCCTGTCAGTTGCGGCGGGTGCGCGGGTGTTTGGCGCAAAGGCGGTAATTTACCTGTCACAGCAAGTGCCCGAGGCTTTTGCCGTGCGCTTGCGGGGAATGGGCGCCGACGTCGTCCGTGCCGGCAAGACCTACGAAGCCAGCATGGACGCCGCCGAGGCCGCCGCCGGAAGCAATGGTTGGGTCTTGCTGTCTGACAGTTCTTGGCCGGGGTATCACGAGTTGCCGAAGCTGGTGATGCAAGGCTACCTTCAGATTGCCGTCGAAGTGGTGGCCCAGATGGAAACGCCGCCCACCCATATCTTCGTACAAGCCGGCGTGGGGGGATTGGCTGCCGCCTTGGCTGTGTATTTTCGCAAAAGCTGGGGAGATGCTCCCAAGTATGTCGTTGTAGAACCGGTTGCAGCGCCTGCGTTGCTGGGCAGTATTCGGGCCGGGCACAACACCATGTCCGAAGGACCTGTGTCCAACATGGGGCGTTTGGATTGCAAATCAGCATCTGAGATTGCCCTTGCTGGCTTGGCACGAGATGCGGACAGCTTCGTTTCGGTCACTGATGCCGAAGCCAGCCATGCCGTTGCCCAGATGAAAACTGCGGGATTAGTCACGACACCGTCTGGTGCGGCGGGGTTGGCCGCTTGCAATGTGCATAGCAAAGCCATCGGGCTTGGGCCTGACTCCCGTGTGCTTTTGTTCATGAGCGAAGGGCTGGAAGATGCATAGCGTCACATCGCATGCTGTTCGGATCGTGGTACGCGCGTGAACAGAACCGAATACAGCCGCAGGACGCACGCGCTTCAGGCTGAAATGGATCGGGCGGGCCTTGATGCGCTTTTGCTGACCACGCCGCCCGATGTTTTTTATGTGACAGGGTTCTTGACCAGGTTTTGGGAAAGCCCGGCGCGGCCCTGGTTTGTATTGGTGCCGTCGGCGGGCGACCCTGTGGCGGTCATTCCGTCCATTGGCGAATTGCTGTTCAGCACCACGTGGGTTGACGATATCCGAACTTGGAACGCGCCGGACCCCAACGATGACGGGGTCAGTTTACTGGCCGATGCGATTTGCGAGCTGGTTCCCGAACATGGCGTGTTGGGCGTTCCGATGGGTCTTGAAACGCATCTGCGGATGCCGCTGGCAGATCTGGATACCCTTCTGAGCCGGATTGCGCCGCGCGCGCTTGGGGATGCCACCGCCGCTGTGCAACATGTGCGCGAAGTAAAATCCGAGGGCGAGGTTTCCGCGATCCGAGAAAGCTGCCGCATTGCCGGTGTCGCTTTTGACCGCGTGCCTGAATTCGCCCGGTCTGGTTGCTCACTGGATGACGTGTTTCGCGCATTCCAGATCGCGTGCCTGCAGGCCGGGGCAGACTGGGTTTCCTATACGGCGGGCGGCGCGGGGCAGGGCGGGTATGGCGATGTGATCGCACCAGCGACGCAGGTGCCCCTCCGGCAGGGCGATGTGCTGATGTTGGACACAGGACTGGTGCGCGCAGGGTACTTTTGCGATTTTGACCGCAACTATTCTATCGGGCCGCCAGACGACGACGTCCGCCGCGCCCATGCGGCGTTACACAAGGCAACTGATGCCGCCCTTGCGGGCCTTCGCCCCGGCCACACAGCTTCCGAGTTGCATATGCTCATGGCAGGATCTCTCGTCGCGGATGGCGCCACGCCGTGCGGGGGGCGGCTGGGCCACGGTTTGGGGCTGTCTTTGACCGAATGGCCGTCAGTGACGCCAATGGATCGCACTGTTTTGCGGGCGGGAATGGTGCTCACGCTGGAGCCGGGTGTCCAAATCGCGCCGGGCCGCATTCTGGTGCATGAAGAGGTGATTGTTCTGCGGGATAGCGGGCCGGAATTATTGAGTCCGCGTGCACCGACCGACCTGCCCGTTCTGGACTGACCTCATGAGCTACTTGCCCTACACGCTGACAGATCCGATTGGTCGACGTGCCACTTTGGGATTGATCGTGTTGCAAGTTGACGAAACGCTTGAGCATGACTTTCGCCGTCTGTTCGCAGCACCGGACATCGCCCTTTACGTCAGCCGAATTCCAAGCGGTGCGGAGTTGACGCCAGACACGATTGCGCAAATGGCGTTGGACCTGCCCGCTGCCGCACGGCTCTTGCCGCCCGCCGCACAATTTGATGCGGTGGGATATGGCTGCACATCGGGCACCACTTTGATCGGGGCGGCGCGTGTGGCGGAACTGGTGCGCGGGGCCTGCACAGCCCGAAACGTGGCGGACCCGCTCACTGCCGCAATTGCAGCGATGCACCAGCTTGGCCTGCGCAAAATCGCCATCGTGTCGCCCTATATCGACAGCGTATCGGTGCCAATCCGCTATGCATTCGAGGCGGCCGGGATAAGTGTGCCGCACTCTGCCAGTTTTGGCGAAGAGATCGAGGCACATGTGGCACGGATAGATCCCGCCTCCATTCGATCAGCGGCGCTGGAAGTTGGCCGTTCATCGCAAGTCGAGGCGGTATTCCTGTCCTGCACCAATCTGCGCACCCTCGACATTCTGGACGATTTGGAAGCGGAGTTGGGCAAACCCGTGCTGTCCAGCAATCAGGTGCTGGCATGGCAACTGGCGCAGATGTCGGGCGAGCTGCGCTTGGCGGCGCGGCCCGGTCGTTTGCTCAAGGTTTGACAGGAAGCCGGTGCGCTATTGACGAAGCTCTTGCAGCATCTGATGCAAGATGTCCGCGTCAGGATTGATCGTCAAAGCTTCGGCCAGAATGGCGTTTGTGGCGCTGCGCCCTTCCGTCGCTGCCGTGATCCGCACCAGCATCACCCAAGCATCAAGGTTTTGTGGATCAAGGGTGACAACCTCGCGAAAGGCGCCGCGCGCGGCATCGGTATTGCGCAAGGTCAGCGCGGTTCCGCCCAGTTGCAAATGCGTTTCGGGAAAGTCCAGCCGTGCAGCAACGCTCAAACGCCATTCGTTCATTGCCGTGCTCATGGCGGCTTGCCTGTTGCCCGGCAGGCGTGCGATGGGCGCGTCCAACAGTGCCTTCGCAGCGGCGATCCGGACGTTCTTGCGCGGGTCCGCCAAAGAGTTGAGAAGCCGCAGCACACGGGTCTGCGCGGGCGCAGAGCGCTGTGCCCCAATCGCAGCGGCCCGTACCAACGGGTCAGCATCGGCCAGCAATGGCTCGGCGGCATCGGCGGTGGCCTCGGTTCCGCTTTGCTCTAACAGCCAAAGCGCGGTCGCGCGGGCAATTCCGGGTTGGTCTTTGTCGAGAGCGAGAGAAGTGAGTTCCCCGCGCGCAGCGACCGGGTCGGCGCGTCCGGCGGCAAGTGCTTGGCCAAAATGCGGTCCGCGATGCGCACTGTTCGGAAACCGACTGGCAATTTCAGCGGCGGCCCATGCGGGCGTTTCATCACTATGGCAATCCGTGCAGGCATCTGGCGCACCCGTTTCCGCAGCCAGATCGGGGCGGGGCACACGGAACGAATGGTCGCGCCGCCCGTCAATGCCCATATAGGTGCGTTCGATCATGTGGCAGCTTGTGCAGGATGCGCCTTCGCTGGCCGGATCGTGAAAGTGATGTTCAATGTCATCATAAACCGCGCCGCGCAGGCTGGGGAAATCGGGGTTTCCAGCGGGGGAATGGCACTGGGTGCATACCGCGTTCCCATCTGCCTTCAACTCGGCGGTATGGGGTTCATGACAATTGCCGCAACTCACACCTTTTGCGTACATCTTGGATTGAAGGAAGGACCCGGTGACATAGACTTCATCCTGGATCTGACCGTCGGCGTGGTAAAGGCCGGGTCGCAGCAGTGCCAATTCATAAGCATCGTCAAAGGGTGTGCCCGGCAAGGGGTTTCCATCGCCAAACGCGGTCCGCCGAGAGTGGCATCCGGCACATTGTTGAATTTCCGCCTGGGCAGTGTCGAAGAATGCCGAAAAACCGTAATTCTCGGGCGCGGGCGCCGTTTGGGTGGTCGCCCATTCAATATGGCCTGATCCGGGTCCGTGGCACGCTTCGCAGCCGACGCCAATTTCAGCCTCAACCGAGGCATAGGTCCGGGTCGCCGCATCATAGTTCTTTTGGAACCCGGTGGCATGACATTCGGCGCAGCGGGCGTTCCAGTTTTTGTACGGGCCGGTCCAGTGTAGCCCGTCATCCGGTGGCAGATCTTGATCCGGGTACAGGTGGTACCATTCGCGCTTTACCGCGTCCCATGTCACATCGAAGCTTTGCAGGCGGCCACCCTCGGTTTCCAGCAGGTACTGCTGTAGCGGTGCGATGCCAACAACCGAATGGATCGGCTGTTCACGCAGGCTGCCATCCTTTTCTGTCACGCTGACCATGTAGCGATCTTCGTCGCGGCTGAACCGTGCGGTCATCCCGTCATGGGAAAAGGACGAGCCGTTGAAATCTGCAATTACCGTATCTGGCCCGGGCATGGTCCAGGCCAGAGCATGATGAGACCCTTCCCAAGCCTGCGCCGCTTCTTCGTGGCAATCGGTGCAGGTGCCAGAGCCGACATACTCCTGCGCGGCACTGATATGCGGTGCGGCGATGACAAAGAGCATCGCCGCAATGGCGGGTCGTGTGAACATGGGGTAAATCATCAAGGCCAGATGTTGGCCCAATCGCCTGCCATGTCAATCAACAGCCAGCCACGCGCGTCACTTTCGTCAAGGCCGCGGCTCAGCGAGCCGATATGGCTGTCGCGGTCATAGGCCCATTCGCGGTCTGCGTCGGTGTGGTGCACGATCATACCCAGCCGCGGGCCATCACCGGCTGTCGCCCATTCCAGCATCTCGAAATCGCCATCGGAATTGCCGCCCACAAGGATGGGCCGTTTGCCGATCTTGGTGTCGATCCCGATTGGCTTGCCTTCTTTGTCGTCAACAAAGGCGATGCCGGGATCTTTCATGATCGTGGGAACGCCGTCAATGACGGCATAGCTAGATTTTCCTGCACTTCCAATTACTTGTTGCGGCGGGATGCCATATACGTCCTCGGCAAAGGCCCGCATGAAATGGATGCCGCCGCCAGAAACGATGTACGTGGCGAACCCTTCGTCGCGCAGATAGGACAGCAACTCCAGCATTGGCTGATAGACCATACCGATGATCGGCGCGCCTGTTTGCGGATGGACAGCGGTTTCAAGCCAGTCACTGACATCCTGTTCGAACGCGCTGACAGACAGGCCAGAATGAGATGTCACTACAATCTCGATCAAGCCATCTTCACCATTCGCCAGCGCCCCTTCAAGATCGCCGTTTGCAGCGGCTTTCAGGACATCAGAGGTCAGGATGGACGGATCATCCTCGGCCATGCGCGCAACGCGGTCCATTGCGTAAAGAAGTTGAAAATAGACGGGCTGTTCGGCCCAAAGGGTGCCGTCATTGTCGAATACTGCGATGCGGTCGGCCGGAGTAACGTAGTCGTCCGATGCGGTGTCGGTCGTTGCATCGACAAAGGCAATGATCCGCGACTTTGTGTCGGTGTCGTTCCAACTGGGAAGCGGGTCCGCAAAGGCGGGCAGCGTGGCGAAGCAAAGCAGGCTGGCGGCGGAAAGCAGGCGTGTGCGCATCATGTCAGGGGGTCGATCCAATGTTACGGTGCACTCTGCGGCGCACCCGGTTTTGGCTTGGGCGTTGCCCGGATGAAAAGCGGCCCGCCCAAATGGGGCGGGCCGGTGTTCCTGCCCGCCGCCGAAGCGCAGGGCAGGACCATGTGCGGGTCGGTTTGGATTACTGAGCGCCGCTTGGAGCAGTCAATTTTTCCATAACCTTGTCGAGGCTGAAGGACGCCGCTTCTTGCCGTGGTGGGAATTCCTGGAATGTGGCCAAGAAGTTACCAACAAAGCGCTGTGCAGGCACCAGCAGATACGCACGGTCAAGCAACCAATCGTAATAGGTGTTCGACGTGCGATAGGCGCGCTCATACGGGTCACGGCGCAGGTTGAAGATCAGCGGCACGCGCAGCGGTGTCAGCGGCTCCATCCAAGCGCGGAAGGTGCCCCATGCTTTCTGCTCAAGGAAGGTGACTTTCCAGTCGTCATAGCGCAGTGCAGCAAGGTCGCCATCATCCGTGAAGTAGAAGATTTCCCGGCGCGGGCTCTTGTCGGTCTCGCCGGTCAACATGGGCAGAATGTTGTATCCGTCCAGATGCACTTTGTAGTCGCGGCCCATTTCGTCGATGGTCACGCCTTCAAGCAGATCTTCCTTGACCGTGGTGTTGCCAGCAGCGGCAAGGAATGTTGGCAGCCAGTCCATGTGGTGCACGATCTCGTTCGACACAGTGTCTTCCGCGATCTTGCCGGGCCAGCGAACCATTGCGGGCACGCGCCAAGCACCTTCCCACTGGGTATTTTTCTCACCCCAGAACGGTGTCATCGCCGCGTCGGGCCATGTGTTCATGTGCGGGCCGTTATCGGTCGAGTAGAACACGATGGTGTTGTCGGCGATGCCAAGCTCGTCCAGCTTGTCGAGGAACAGACCGATATGCAGGTCATGCTCGACCATGCCGGCAGAGTATTCATCGAGGTTCTTACCAGCGATCTCGTTGGCCTGTTGACGCATTTCATCTTTGACGTGGGTGCGGAAGTGCATCCGCGTACCCGACCACCAAACGAACCAAGGCGTGCCTTCGGCTGTCTTGCGATCGATGAAATCAAGCGCGGCTGCGGCGGTTTCTTCGTCAACTGTTTCCATCCGCTTTTTGGTCAGCGGGCCGGTGTCTTCGATTTCACCGTCTGCCGACGAACGGATCACACCGCGCGGGCCAAACGCTTCGCGGAAGGTGCTCCCGTCAGGCAGAACCATATCGCCGGGATAGTCTTCGTTCTCGGGCTCTTCCTCGGCATTGAGGTGATAGAGATTGCCCAGAAATTCGTCGAAGCCGTGGTTGGTCGGCAGCATTTCGTCCCGGTCGCCCAGGTGGTTCTTGCCGAACTGGCCTGTTGCATAGCCTTCGCCCTTGAGCAGGCCCGCGATGGTTGGATCTTCGATCTGCATGCCTTCTTCGGCACCGGGCAGACCAACCTTGGACAGACCGGTGCGGAACACGGACTGGCCCATGATGAACGATGACCGGCCAGCGGTACATGACTGCTCGCCGTAATAGTCGGTAAAGATCATGCCCTCTTCGGCAATCCGGTCAATGTTCGGTGTTCGGTAGCCCATAAGACCTTTGGTGTAGGCCGAGATGTTGGACTGACCAACGTCGTCGCCCCAAATCACCAGGATATTTGGCTGTTGCTCTTGTGCGACCGCAAAGCCGCTGCCACCGAGCACGAACAGCGCGGTAACGGCGCCGCACATCGCACGTGATGTTTTTGGAAACACGTTTGGGTTTCTCCCTGATTGCAAATTTTGGTGGTCAGACACATGCCACAACCTGAGCGTACTGCTCTGCGGTGCAGGCCGCTTGTCATTTCGTGCCATCAATGCCACCTTGGCCAAATGATAGGTGGTTCAATTCCAATGACTCGCGCCAGTGGGATCGGCCCGCTGCCACGGCTGCTTGAAAAAGCCAGTGGTGTCAGCGCCGTCGAGGCCGTGTTTCGGTCGGTGCAGATACCTGTTCAAGTTCTCGATCACCCAGAGCTGGAAGTGCCGTTCGGTGCGATGGTCCGACTGTTTGATAGCGCAGCAAAATCGGCTGGGGACCCACTTTTTGGACTGCGAGTCGGTCTTCAGATGTCGCCGGGTGACTTCGGTCCCTGGGTAAAGACAGCCAAGACTGCGCCCACTTTGCGTCATGCGCTGGACCGACTGTCTGCGGCACTTCAAATGCATCAACCCGAGGGGGCTTTTTCACTGGATGTGGCGCAGGGTATGGCGGTCTGGACATATATCCCGCCGGATTTCAGCGTGTTGCCAATTCGGCAGCATGCGGATCACGTTCTGCCGGTTATGATTGCCTTCTGCCGCTCTTACTTGGGGGCCGAATGGCTGCCGGTGCGGGCGCGGATGATGTATGCAGACCCTGGTCTTAAGGCCGCGCGCTTTTCCCTGCTTGCAGTTCCGTTCGCCTTTGACGGTCCGGGGGTTGCGATCTGCTTTCCGGACTCGCTTTTGGGTAAATCCCTGCCGGTTGCCTCTGGCGTGCGGGATCTGAACACGGATGACAAAGAGTTGGGGTCGATGACGAACGTGCCGTCGACCTCTCTGCCAAGCCGGGATATGGCGATAGAGTCCATTGTGGCCTTGCGGATTCTTGATGGACAGGTCGATATCGAAGGGGCTGCGGCATTGGCAAATATCAGTGTGCGGTCGCTTCAGCGGAGTCTGTCACAGGCGGGCACGACCTATAGTGATGTGCTCAATCGGGTGCGGGATCGAAAGGCGCGGGAGTTCTTGCTGCAAACAGACATGCCCGTGACAGGGATCGCCTATTCGCTTGGGTATAGCGATCCGGCGAATTTCACGCGCGCCTTCGTTCGTCGCAACGGCACGCCGCCGCAACACTTTCGCACATCACGGACCATGTGAGACGGGTCGGTATTCCGATTGTACAATCTACTGAAGGCGGACGAATGCACATACCCTCTTCTTCCTGCCTGATCGGCATTGATGGCGGCGGCACAGCGTGCCGTATCGCCTTGGTATCGGCCGGGCGGCGGACGGATTTGCGGGTCGCTTCGGCGAACGTGCACTCTGATCCGGTTGGTGCGGTGGCAACGATTGTCGATGGGCTGACGCAAATCGCTGATCAAGCGGGCTTGGGCCGCGAGTGTTTGTCCCGTGCAACCGGCGTTTTCGGGTTGGCCGGGGTCACCGGAGCGCGTGTCGCAGGGAAAATTGCAGCACAGATGCCGCTCGGGCAAGTCAAGGTGGTCGAGGACTGTGTACCCGCGATCGTCGGGGCCCTTGGCGAGGAAGACGGTGTTGTCGCCGGGCTTGGCACAGGGTCATTCTTTGGTCGGCAATCTGGCGGCATTGTAGATTTGCGCGGCGGATGGGGTTTCTTGTTGGGGGATGAAGCGTCGGGTGCGTGGCTGGGCCGCGCTCTTCTTGCTCGGGTCTTGCATGTGCACGATGGCCTGTACCCGGCGACTGGCCTGACCCGAGAAATCTTGGCGCGGTTCGAAGATGGCACATCCAGTATCCTCGATTTTGCGGGGTCTGCGCGCCCGTCCGACTATGCGGCTTTTGCACCTGAGATTGTCAAAGCGGCATCGAACAAGGATGCAACGGCCTTGGATCTGATGCAAACAGGTGCGGAGCATGTGGTTCGAGCGATAGAGGCGCTTGGGTGGCGGGCTGAGGAACCCATTTGTTTGATGGGCGGCCTTGCTGACCACTATGACGCCTATCTACCCGCCCGGATGTCTGCCGCGCTGGTCCCTGCAAAGGCGTCAGCTTTGGATGGCGCGTTGCAAATGGCAGCGCAGTGGGCAGAGGCGGAGGGCGCCTGAAGACGGGCATTTGCTTGGTGGCAGAACGGCGGGTGCGATCGCGTGTTCCAGCGCGAGACACTCCCCAATGATGCGCCCCGTCGGAACATCTGCGGCGGTCTTGCCCGGTGCGGTGGCGCTTAGCCGGCCATCAACTCTTTCAGGGACAGGCTTGTGTCGGCGACACGGTCCGGTGATGGCGATTGCCCTGCTTCGATCATCCGCTTTGCGACCATGTAGGCGCGCGGATTGTTCATGGCATCGACTGACAAAAGCTGATCGTTCCCGAAGTACCAATGTGATCTCGCTCCGGCGTCGTCGCGCACAACCACGTTGTCATACCCCGTGTTCAGGCCGGCGATTTGCAGCTTTACGTCATATTGGTCTGACCAGAACCACGGCTTGGCTTCATAAGGGTCCGTTCCGCCCAACATGGCTGCGGCCGTGGCTTCGGCGTGCTCGATGGCATTCGGCACGCTTTCCAGACGAAGCCGCCCCCCTTTGTATGGAAACGAGGCGCAATCCCCGGCCGCGAATACGCCAGAGGCAGAAGTCTGGCCAAGCGCATCCACTGCGATGCCGTTGTCGATCGCAAGTCCTGCGTCTTGGGCCAGATCGGTGCCGGGCCGAATGCCGATCCCGACGACGACAAAATCCGCCGCAATCTTGCGTCCGTCTGCCAGAACGGCACCGCTGACATGACCGTCCTCGTTGGTCAGGCTTGCAACGCCGGTGCCTTCGATGATCGTGACTCCGTGGCTTGCATGCAAGTTCCTGAACCATGTGGCCGTTTCCGGGGCGGCGACGCGGGCCAAAATACGCGGGGCCTGTTCGACCAGCGTGACGGCCAGCCCGCGGCTTGCGGCGACGGCCGCCGCTTCCAAACCGATATATCCACCGCCGATGACAAGCATGTGCCGACCGGGCGTACATTCCCCGGCCAACGCGTCGGCATCTGCAAGGGTGCGCATGGTGTAAACGCCCGGCAGGTCTCCGCCGATGGCCGAAGGCAAACGCAAGGGCGGGGCGCCCGTGGTCAAGGCGAGCATGTCAAAATTCAGGCTGCTGCCATCGGACAACGTGATTTGCTTGGCATCCGTGTCGAGCGCGGTCGCGCGCGTGCCCAGCCGCAAGGCGATGTTGCGGTCCGCATAAAAGGCATCAGGGCGCAGAAACATCCGCTCTAGGGCCATATCGCCAAGCATGTACTTCTTGGACAGCGGCGGACGTTGATACGGCAAAGCGGGTTCTTCGCCGATCAGCGTTATCGTTCCATCAAAGCCCAGATCGCGGAGTTTCGCGCACAAAGAGCTGCCGGCCTGCCCGGCCCCGATCACGGCGATATGGGTCATGTGTCTTCGTCTGCCTTGTCTTTGTATCGCGGCCCGCTGCGCGGGCGGCCTGTCGGTCAGTTGCGGACCAGCCGCATGCGACGCCGATAAGGCGCAATTGCAGCGCGGGATTCAACCTCTCTCGCGCTGCAAAAAGTGGCTTTCAGGTCAGGCCGTGTAGGGAAGACCTTCGTCAATCGGCAGGCTCATGTCGCGGGACCATTCGTTCCATGACCCGAAATACATTCGTACATCCTTGATGCCCGCCTCTTTCAAGGCAAGGAACGTGTTCGATGCGCGCGCGCCCTTGAAACAATAGAGCCGGACAGGTGTGTCAGGTGTGATGCCGACGGTGGCGCATTCGGCCAGAATTTCCACAGACGATTTCATCATGGCACCCTCGGCTGTGGGCTTCATCATCCGATACCATTCAATCCACACTGCGCCCGGGATTCGGCCCTTGCGCGGGCAGAAATCCTTGCCATAGGGTGACGAACTTTCGCCGGTCCATTCGTCCACATCGCGCACGTCAAGTATTGCAGCGTCTTCTGACAGTGCCGCTTTCATTGCATCCACATCCATCATGATAACGGCTGCGTCCGGGTCGATGTCAAAGCTGGCAGGGGTGGGGGCAACGGGATCTGTGGACAAGGGCATGCCTGCTGCGGTCCACGCGGCCAGACCGCCATGAAGAACCTTCACCGATGGATAGCCAAGATAGGCGAGCAAGAAGTAGCCCCGGCACGATTGCCCGAACCCACTATTCATGGATTGCTCGTAAATGACCGCAGTCTTCGTACCATCGAGGCCGGCAGCGCCAAAATCGGCGGCGAATTTTTGCGCCAACTCGGCCATTCCCGCACTGTCCGAGGTCGCAAGATAGGTGAAAATGTCGTGCAGGTTCACCGCCCCTTCGACATGGCCGGCGGCGTAGCTTTCGGGATCGCGCGTATCGATGATGACAGTGCTGTCCTTGGGCATAGCCGCAAGTTCCTGCGGCGATATAAGGGTCTTCGACATGGGACTCTCCTGTTGGGTCAGGCCGGCAGGTCCGCCAGCATTTTGCGCAATTGTTTTGTTGCGGGGGTGACGATGGCCACGAAATAGGCTTCGCGCAGGCGTCTTTGGGCTGTGCCTTGGCTGACATACCCGCGCGCACCGCAATGCAGCATCGCGTAATGCGCGGATTCAACGGCCATCTCGCCGCCCTTGAGTCGCGCCGTCAGAACGCGCCGAAAATATGCGTTGGACGGGTCATAGGGGGTCTTTGCCAGATCAGCGATTTCGGTCATCAGCGCGCTCAACTCAGTCCGAAAATCATCCGGCTGCTTTTCAAGATACTGGTTCACGTGCCCTAGCGGGCCGGTCACCTGATCCATCAGGTCGATGCAGCTTTGCACCATGCCGCTGGCCATACCGCATTGCATCAAAACGAAACCGCCGCGGATGCGTTTGATGAATTGCTCTGCGGGGTCTGCAAGGATGTATTCGTCAGGGATGAAGGCGTCGCGGAATTGAACCTGACAGGTCGCCGTGCCGCCCATGGCAACGAAGTCGTGGTCAAGTTTGAGCTTCACGCCGTCCCAACCGGAATAGGCAACGGCCATAACTTTCTTCGGTGTGCGCGACCCGTCAACCGGGGCGTCAAATACAATGCCGAAATAGCCTTCTTCACCGATATTGGACACCCAGGGAAGCAGGCCTTTGACATGGTATCCACCGTCCACCCGCGTGGCTTTCAGGCGCATGGGCTCAATACCGTTGACGGCTTTCATGGGGTTGGACAAGCCGGTTCCGCCCAGCACTTCGCCGCTGGCGATGCGGGGGCCAAGCGTGGATTTCAGATGCTCGTTATCCGACGAATAGATGTACCACGCCAACGCATCCTGACACCAGATGCAGAACGCGGTGGATGTACACACCTCGCCCGCGCGCGACATGGCTTCGATGGCGCGCATGACGTCGATGCTGCTGTCAGGGCCATCAACGTGGCTTCCATAGGCGCCGGCACTGCCATAGGCGCGCATGACGGCTTCGGGATACTCGCCCGCGTCGATGTCGCGGACCATCGGGGCAAGGGTCTGGGTCGTGATGCGGTCAACCTCGGCAGTGTCCACGGGGTCGATTGGCAGGGCGATGTTCATGGCGCGCTCCTTGGTGTGAAATGGGCCGACCGGGCACAAAGACCCGGTCGGTGCGAAGGGTCAAACGGCGACAGCTTCCATGTTCACCGGGCGCGAGAAGGTGTTGAACACCGGCGACCACTGAATGACATGGGCAACAAGCTCGTCGATTTCCGATTTCGGGCAATCACCTTCCATGTGCACTTTGATGCGCACATCGGTGAAACCGACCGGCTTTTCGCTGGTATCGCCGGTGCCCCAAACGGCGGTGATGTTCAGATCACCTTCAAGCTCCAGTTCCAGCTTTTGCACCACGATGCCGCGCGCAACGGCGTTGGCATGCAGACCGACAGCGATGCACGAGCCAAGCGCGGCAAGGGATGCTTCGGATGGGTTGGGGGCAGTGTCATCGCCCAAAAGGCCGGGGGGTTCGTCCACGATGTACGGTTCCAGATCGCGGATATAGTTGGCGTGGCGGAATTTGCCTTCGGCGACAGTCTTGCACTTCAGCGTCTTGACCGCCTTTGGGTCGGCTTTGCCCTTTTCGATCAAGCCATCAAGTCCGGCTTTGTCGATGGGCGCAAGGCAGCCGGTCAACACGGTTGCAGGTTCAGACATGGGATCCTCCTTCTTTGGATCTTGCGGGGGCTCAGGCGTCGCTGCGCACCCAGTTGAATTTCTTGATTGCCATCATCAGTGTGAAATCGAGGAAGAACCCGATCACTCCGATGATGACCACGGTTGCCCCAAGGCTGGCGTAGTCCAGCGTGTCGCGGGCATCGTTGATCGCGTAGCCAAGGCCGGATGTGACCCCCAAATATTCGGCGGGCACCAAGACGACCCAAGCGACCCCAAGCGCAAGCCGGATGCCGGTCAGGATATCGACCGAGATTGCCGGAAGAATGACGACGAACAGCATGTGGAACGGGTTCGCGCCAAGATTGCGGGCCACCTTCAGCCATGCGGGGTCGATCCGACGCAGGCCTGCCGCCGTGGCAAACAAGATCGGCCAAACCGCCGCCACGAAGATCAGAAAGATGATCGCGCCATCCCATGTGTCATAGGCCATGACGGCGATAGGCATCCACGACAGGGGCGAAATCATGCGCAGGAATTGGAACGGCACGTTCGTGATTTCGCGCAGGATCGCGATGCGACCGATCGCAATGCCTACCGGCACGCCAATTGCCGCCGCGAGTGCAAGGCCCATCCCGACGCGGTAGAGCGACGGAAGGGACATGTCGATGACAGCGCCAGAAGCAACCAGTTCCGCAAGCCGTGACAGGGTTGGGGCCGGGGCGAAACTGGCGAAGGCAAACAAATCGTCATTTCTGGCGATCATCTCTCCGCCAATCCACCACAACACCAGCAGCAATCCGATGCCGAGAAGGGCATTCACGGCCCCACGGGCGCGGCCAAGACCCGGCATCGGGCTGCGCTGCGGTATGTCGGCGGCGGCGCTCATAGCTTGAGAACCTCCTCGCGTTCGTAGGGATCGCCGAAATTTACAGACGGATCGTTCTTCCACTCTGGGTACTTTTCCAAAGCGGATTTCACGAAGCTGTAGTTCACGAGGTCATCCGCCACGAACTGCGGATCTAGGCCGTCAAGGAAGGTCGTGTCGCCGCTGACCACCGTATCGTTCATCGCCTCGACAATCATCCGCGTGGCCGATGGATAGGGCCAGGGCTGGAAATCGATCCGACCGTTCTTGAACTCGGCCTCGTTCTTTATTGCACCGCTTTCGATGTAATCGGGGTTATCGTCGTACAAAGTCATGGCGCGTTTCACGACAGGTGCGGGGGCGGGCAGGTACCCCATGCCGTCCTTCGACAACAACGCGGCGACTTCTTCCTTATTCTGACTGGCATAAATCGAGCCGCGCACCACAGCGTTCATCACGGCCTGTGTCCATTCAGGCTTGGCGGTGGTGACTTGCTCGTTCATGCACACGACGCAGCAGGGGTGATTTTTCCAGATATCGCCGGTGAAGCGCAGCATCCGTGCGCCCGCCATCATTTCACCCAGCGCATTGAACGGTTCTGCGACGATATATGCGTCGATTTTGCGTGCAGCGAGGGCCGGAGGCATTTCCGGCGGCGGCAAGACCTGAAGGTTGCATTCGTCCGGGGCCAACGGCTCGCCCTGTGCTTTGATCACCGCTTTGATGCCAGCGGCCCGCAAGGCGTATTGCAGCACAATGTTGTGCATCGAGTACCAGAATGGCACCGCGACCTGCTTGCCGCCCAGACCCGCAAAATCGGTAATGTCTGTATGCCGACCGACCACCAAGGCAGAGCCATTGGTGTGGGCCCATGCCATCACCTTGACCGGGAAGTCGTTGTTGTACCGCATCCACACCGGGATCGGCTTGAGGAAGTGAACGAGGTTGAACTTCCCCGCTGCGAAACCTTCGATCAGGGGGGACCAGCCCCGGATCAGCGTTGGCTTTTCGGCTTCCAGACCTTCATCGGCGTAAAACCCTTTGGCATGCGCGACCAGAAGCGGCGTCGCATCCGTGATAGGCAGATACCCGATACGGACCACATCGTCGTCTTGCGCGCGCACTGGCGATGGCAACCCACCCAAAATCGTGGCCAACGCAGCCGCCAATCCGCCCTGTGCCAAAGTGTCGAGGGTTTGCCGTTTGGCGTGATCCACGCCGTCATGTCCGCAGCAGGCCGCGTGCAGGTCGAGCGGAGTGTGGTGGGGGTCATGGGTCATCGGCGTCTCGCTTTCGATCGTATTGAGGAGTGGGGCAGGGTCAGGCTTGAGTGCCGGGGACCTGCGCGATGTCGGAATAGGTTTGCATCAGGCGCGTATGCTCGCGCTGGAAGGCATCGTTGCCGCCGTTTCGGTCTGCGTCGCTTAGGGAAATGGGGATGTCGCTGGCGATCCGCCCCGGATTGGCGTCCAGCACCAAAACGCGATCCGCCATCCGCACCGCTTCACCGACGTCATGGGTCACGATCATCAGGGTCAGGCCAAGCCCGCGCGCGATCTTGCGCACGTCTTGTTGCAGGTTGCGGCGGGTAAACGCGTCTAGCGCCGAGAATGGCTCATCCAAAAGCAGGACTTCGGGTTTGGGCGCAAGCGACCGCGCCAAGGCCACCCGCTGTTGCTGTCCGCCGGACAATTCTTGTGCATTGCGGTCTGCAAAGCCGCCCAAATCAACAAGGTCCAGCACTTCGGGAACACGGGTGGCGATTTCATAGCGTCTTTGGGTGAACCGAAGGCCAAGCGCGGCGTTCTGGGCCACGGACATCCAGGGGTAAAGAGACGGTGCCTGGAACATCATCACCCAGCGGGGCGATGGGGCGCGTACACTATTCCCGTTCATGAGCACTTCGCCCGAGGACGGCATGCTCAGGCCTGATACCATGTGCAGCAAGGTTGACTTGCCGCAACCCGACCGGCCCAACAGGGCGACAATTTCACCGGGCTCAACAGAAAAGCTGATATCGCTCAGGACCGGACCATCACTGCGTCTGTAGGTGTGAGTGAGGCCGCGCACCGCAACATGTGCACCGTTGGATCGCGCGGAGGGCGCAGGGGCGTTGCCCGGTCCCGTGTCGGTCCTGTTGATCGGTTCTACTTTCATGCGTACGCACCTTTGCGGCGTGATCTAAGTTGTCTTGGTTGATCTGAGAGGACGCCACAGTAGACGGTCAAGTGAACAGATCTGTCTGGTGCGCGGGAATCCAAAAAGGTCAAAATTCATGCCATAATTTCGCGAAATGATAAATTATAAGGCGTATTTCGGCGCGTTTCGGGGGCTGGGCGATCTACTCACGGGTGTTCGATTCTGAAAAACATACAGCTCTGTACAGTTGCATTGCCTGATCATCCCAAATGTGAAAAACAGAACAGACGGTAGTATGACCAAGGCGCAGCCATGACAGCCCTCGACGCCCATGACCCCGATCAGGCCTTTCAAGACGCCACTTCGGTGTGCGACTGGAATTTTGCGCGGCACATGCCTGCGACAGCGCGTGATAGGATATTGTCAGCCGCATCGTATTTGTTTTGCCATAATGGGTTTTCGGCAACCGGGATCGACACGATCGTGGCACGAGCTGGGACCGCGAAGGCGACGCTCTACAATCACTTTGCATCCAAAGATGTACTGATCGAGGCCGTTTTGGAGGCGGAAGGCACGGCGTGGCGGCGATGGTTCTTTGGCCGCTTGCAGCAGGTTCGCGGTGGACCCGATCAACGTGTGCTGGCGGTTTTCGATGTGCTGCACGACTGGTTTGCCGATGAAAACTATTTCGGCTGCCCATTCATCAATGCCGTGGCTGAGTTCGAAACGGGCAACCCGTCAATTCGCGCGGCAGCCGATGTGCACAAGGCGCACTTGTTCACATGGCTCAAGGCCGCGGCGATTGAAATGCAGGCCGAACAGCCAGAGAGCGTCGCGCGCGCGATCGTGGTACTGGTGGATGGGGCCATTGTTGCGGCACAGCACGCCCGAAACCCAGGGTTTGCACTTGATGCGCGTCGTGTCGCCGCCGTTTATCTGGACAGTGTGCGCGCTTAGTCCGCGCTCATCGGCTGATTCTTATGGCAATCTGTGTTTCCATTGCCGCTTCGTGCTTTTGCAAACCTGCGTCTATTGCCGTGCCGTTCATTGCGTCGTACCGGTGTTACGAGGGAGTGGCATGCTGCGTTGCAGCGGAAAGGGCAATTTATGTTCTCACTCGAAGGTCGCAAGGCTCTGATCGTTGGTGTCGCCAATGATCATTCCATCGCATATGGCGTGGCAAAGGCGCTGCGTGCGCAAGGCGCAGACATCGCAATAACCTATCTCAATTCCAAGGCAGAGCCCTATGTGCGCCCGCTGGCAGAAGCACTGGACGCAAGCCTTTTTCTGCCACTTGATGTGACAGATGATGCGCAAACGGCTGATGTGTTTAAATGCATCGCTGAAAAGTGGGGAAAGCTGGATATCCTGGTGCATTCCGTCGCCTTCTGTCCGCTGGAGGATTTGCACGGCAGGGTGGTGGACGTGTCGCGCGGCGGCTTTGGGCAAGCAATGGACATTTCTGTACATTCGTTCCTGCGCATGATCCGGCTTGCAGAACCGCTGATGCCGGATGGCGGAACCTGCATGACGGTCAGCTTTCAAGGATCTGGCAAGGTCGTGGACAATTATAATATCATGGGTCCGGTCAAGGCGGCGTTGGAATCTGTCACGCGCTATGCGGCTGCCGAACTGGGGCCAAAGGGGATTTCGGTGCACGCCTTGTCGCCGGGACCTATGGCAACCCGCGCCGCCAGTGGACTGTCCCATTTCGACGCGCTGCTCGCAGATGCGTCGTCGCGTGCGCCGACACATCATGTCGTGACCATTGACGAAGTGGGCGCCTATGCCGCGTTTCTGTCCAGCCGCGAAGCCTCAAGCGTTACGGGCGGTGTGCATATGATTGATGGCGGCTATAGCATCGTCGCATGATCGGCCGATCCGGAGAATTGAAATGACAATCTACCACAATATTCCGTTCAATCGGCTGACAGTCGGGATGGAGGCGACTGCAGAGCGGTTATGCCTTGCCGATGATCTGTACATTTTTGCGCACTCGTCGGGAAACCTGAATCCCTTGCATATTCCCGAAGCGGACGGCGATGGCGATGGTATTCCCGAGGCGATGGCCCCGTCCGCGTGGGTGGGTGCGTTGATTTCCGGTGTTCTGGGCAACCAACTGCCGGGACCCGGGACCGTTTATGAAAGCCAAATGCTGGAATATGTCGGGCACGCCAAGCAGGGCGACACATTGCGGATCACTGTGCGACTGACCGAAAAGCTTGATGGTCGCCGCGTGCGTTTGGACACGCGCGTCGATACGCAGGATGGTGCGCCCGTTGCGATTGGCGAAGCCATCGTTGTTGCCCCAAGCATCGAGGCGGAATTTGACGCCGCTGGTGTGCCGGGTCTTGGTGTATACCGCCACCGCCATTTTGATGCCCTGTTGGCCAGTGCAGAGCCGCTGGATGCGACCCCGACTGCCGTTGTGGTTCCGGATGATGCGCATTCGTTGGGGGGGGCGATGCTGGCGATGGAGCATACCATCATCACGCCCATACTGGTCGGTGACCCCGAACTCATCGCTTTGGCCGCGGCCGAGCTGGGGAAAGACCTGTCGGGGATCGAAGTGATCGCTGCCGAAAATCATGCGGATGCTGCTGCCAAAAGCGTGGCTTTGGTGCGCTCTGGCCGGGCGCGGGCGCTGATGAAGGGCCATTTGCACACTGATGTGCTGCTGTCAGCGGTGCTGAAACGTGAGGGCGGTCTGCGCACAGGGCGACGTTTGAGCCATTGTTTTGTTTTCGATGTTCCAGGTCTGCCGCATCTGCTGACCGTAACCGATGCGGCTATCAACATTGCTCCTGATCTGGAAACAAAGGTCGACATCGTCCAGAATGCGATCGACCTGATGAGGGCGCTAGGCGTTGAACAGCCCAAGGTTGGCGTGCTCTCTGCGGTCGAAACGGTCACGCCCAAGATCCCGTCCACATTGGACGCCGCAATTCTGTCGAAAATGGCAGAGCGGGGGCAGATCACAGGCGGACTGGTCGATGGCCCGCTGGCGATGGACAATGCCATGGACCTTGAGGCGGCGCGCACAAAGGGCATTACTTCGCTTGTCGCCGGCCGTGCCGAGGTACTGGTCGCGCCGAACCTTGAGGCGGGGAACATGCTAGCAAAGGAATTGACTTATGCGGCCCATGCCGAAGGCGGCGGGGTCGTTCTGGGCGCAAGTTGCCCGATTATCCTGACCAGCCGCGCTGACGGCGAAAAGGCACGCCTTGCCTCTTGCGCGATTGCGGCACTTGCGGCTGGGGCCGCAAAGGTATGAGCTGCGTACTTACGCTGAACGCAGGGTCATCATCCATCAAGTTCGGCGTCTATAACGCCGCCCCTGAACCCGATTTGCTCGCCGTTGGGCTGGTCGAAAAGCTGGAAAGCGCGACGCCGCATCTTGTTTTGCATCAAGGGAGCGACACCACCGAACATACCCTTTCGGAGGGTGGCCATGATGCCGCCGTTATCGCGATATTGGCGGCGGTGACGCCAGTTCTGGCGGGACGCAAAGTGGCCGCCGTGGGGCATCGGATCGTCCATGGTGGGCCGGACCATTCGGGGCCTGCGCGCGTCACCCCCGAGATGCTGGCAGATCTTGAACGCTATGTCCCTTTTGCGCCACTGCATCAGCCGCACAACCTGTCCGCGGTCCGCGCGGCGATGGTCGCGTTTCCGGATGCCGTGCAAGTCGGTTGTTTTGACACGGCATTTCACAGGGGTCACCCTTTCGTAAATGACACCTTTGCGCTTCCGCGACGATTTTATGACAAAGGCGTGCGCCGGTACGGGTTTCACGGGCTGAGTTACGATTTCATCAGCGGTGAATTGGACCGGATCGACCCGGATGATCATCACCGCCGGACAATCGTCTGCCACCTTGGAAACGGCGCCTCGCTTTGCGCAATTCGGGGTGGACGAAGCGTTGGGTCCACAATGGGGTTTTCGGCGCTGGACGGGTTGCCCATGGGAACGCGCTGCGGCCAGATTGACCCCGGCGTCGTGCTGTACCTCTTGGATCAGGAAGGCATGACCAGCAGCGAGATATCAGGACTGTTGTACAAGGAAAGCGGGCTGAAGGGCATGTCGGGCCTGTCAAACGACATGCGCGAATTGCTTGCCTCGGACCGCGCTGAAGCGGCGCAAGCGGTGGACTATTTCGTTTTTCGGATCCGCCGCGAGATTGGCGCAATGGCTGCGGTTCTGGGCGGACTGGACACATTGGTTTTCTGTGGTGGCATTGGCGAGAATGCCGGCGAGATCCGCGCGAAAGTCTGCGAGGGAATGGACTGGTTGGGGATATTGCTCGACCGTACGGCGAATGAAACGCCGTTTTCGCAGCCGGGTGGCGTGGTGTCGGAGGGAGAGGTCACGGTGCGGGTTCTGCGCACAGATGAAGAGCGGATCATCGCCCGCGCAGCGTCTGCCGCGCTGGAGTGATCGTTATAGTGCGCTTTCTTAATCGTGCCGTCTTGTTGTGTGGTGCGGAAGGCCGGGGCGATCATCGACCCACACTTTGTTTCGGGTGCTGGCGTTTCTCGCAGGCCCTAGCGTCACAACGGTCCAGTAGATTGACGCAAGGCTCGTGCACATGAAAAGGCCAACTATAGCGGCCAGCATCGGCCCGACGCTGCACTCAACACACAGCCAAACTGTCAACGGACTTGCCGCAATGACAATCCCTGATTTTACCATCAAGGGGCTAAGCCAATGGTGAAATCTTTGTCTTTCTGACTTGTTACTCACTCGTTTCCCGATCTCGAGATGTAAAAAACTACGATCCGAGAGATCGCCTGGGCTGCTCATAAACCTCTCGTGTGTCTTTTTCATTAAATTTATCGTGTTTGCGTAGATAACTTCGGTTATGGGTGCTTAGGGCCGTAAACAAAGCCTTCAGTGTGCAATTCGTCGCGCTTTGCCCGTTTTTGGCGTTTCAGGCGCGACTTTTCGGTCGCATGCCATGCGCCCCGGATGGGTGGGTGCTGTTAAAAGTGACCTTCGCGCGCGGGCGATCTCGGTCCCATGTTCCAGAAAGCGGCGTTGCAGTGCGCCCACTCTCACGGCTTTTTCTTTTGACGTTCTTGGTCTGCGCCGATTTTTCGCTTACTCGGTCAGCGCGTCCGCGACTGGTGACGCAGTGCCGGCGAGCATGATCAAGGTCTGGGTGGCAAACATGTTTCCTAACAGCGGCGCGGTTTTATCTGCGGTCGTACGGGGCCCACGTGCTTCGGTTCGCAGACCCGCGAGCGTGACATGAAACTTCCGGCAAAACTGCGTGAATGGCGGCCGGGAAAAGGCACGGTGCGCCTCTTGTCCACGTTTGGATTGGTGGTTCTGTTGGGCTTTGTGGTCGATCTGCGCGCGGCCGTATCGCTGTTGTGGGCCGCGGACGGGACTTGGCTTTTGGCGGGGTATGCGGCGTTGACCCTGCAAACAGTAATTTCCGCAGCGCGTTGGCGACTGATGGCAGAGCGGTTGGATCATAGGTTCAGCCTGCTTCGGGCGGTCCGCGAATACTACTTGGCACAATTCCTGAACCAGACATTGCCGGGCGGGATGGTGGGCGATGCTGGCCGTGCGCTGCGGGCGCGTGAAGGGGCAGGGCTCGTGCGGGCCGGTCAGGCTGTCTTGTTTGAACGGATGTCCGGACAAATCGCTTTGATCGTGTTGGCTGCACCTGGTCTTGCAGTGTCTGCCATTTTGCCCGGCGGCGTGCGCTGGCCTGCCGCCCTTGGCACGGTTGCGCTTGCTGTGGCGGCGTTTCTGGTCCTGATGCCACTTCTGGTGCTGGGCGGAAGCCGTGCACCCGGCGCGGTTGGCCGCGCGTCGCGGGACTTTCTGGGCGCTGCCAAGCACGCCGTGTTCGCGCGCGAGGTCCGGTTGACACAAATTGTGCTGAGCTTTGGAACAGCTCTATCTACGCTTGCCGCGTTCAGTTTCTGTGCGGCTGCGACCGGCACAGGGCTGAACGCCTTCTCGGTGGTGACAGTGGTCCCGTTGATCTTGCTGGCGATGATTATTCCGTTGTCGGTTGCAGGTTGGGGCCTGCGCGAAAGTGCTGCGGCACTGCTGTTTCCGGTGATCGGCGCGTCGGCCGAAGCAGGTGTTGCGGCGTCGGTCGCGTTCGGGTTGGTTTTCTTGGCGGTCACATTGCCGGGCGCTGCCGTGCTACTGTGGGATATGCAGGTGCGCCGTGGGTCCGCTGATTGAGGCAACGAAATCACCCTGATGACGGAGTGTTGAAAAAGCACCATGTCTGCGAATTGAGAGGGTTGAGGAAAGCATTTCCCACTTTCAGGACATAATTTTGAACAAAATCCCGAGACGTGGCGAAATTGGCGAATGAATTAGAACTATTTCCTTTGCCTCGGCTGGCTGTCGCACCTTGATTTTGTCCTGAGAAACGGCGAAATGACGCACAATAGACATTAGTTCCCATGGAGGACGCTATGAAACATTTCGCTCTTGCGACCGTCGCGGCGGCCCTTTCGCTGCAAACCGCTGTCTTTGCCCAGGAGTCTACTGATTTCGGTCCGTTGATTTCTGTGCAGGATTTGGTCGCCATTCAGGCCGAGGTCGACCCACTCGTGATCGATATCCGCGCCGCAAATGAAGATGGCTACGCCGGCGGCCACATCGCCGGGGCGGTCAGCGCGCCCTATGGCCTGTTTCGTGGTCCGGCCGAAAACCCGGGTGAACTGGTTCCAGAAGACAAACTTACCGAGGTTCTGCGCAGCCTTGGCGTAACCACAGATCGACCGACTGTTGTTGTGCATCAGGGGTCTAACGAAACCGATTTCGGGGCCGCCGCGCGCGTTTACTGGACGCTGAAGTCAAGCGGCGTCAGCCAACTGGCGATTTTGAACGGCGGGATCAATGCGTGGACCGAAGCGGGTGAGGCGCTTGAAAAGACAACAGTAACGCCAACTCCGTCCGACATTACAGTATCGTTTTCGGATCAGTGGTTGGCGACATCTGACGAGGTGCTCGCAGTTGTGAATGGCGAACAAAACGCGCTTCTTCTTGATGCGCGTCCGGAAGAGTTCTGGTCCGGCCAGACAAGCCATGCAGCGGCCGCAAAACCCGGCACTTTGCCACAATCCAAGTATTTCACGCACTCCACTTGGTTTGGTGGTGGCCCGGTTATCGTTGATGCCGATGCCGCTCGGGATCTTGCGGCGCAACAGGGCTTTACTGACGAAAGTGAGATCGTTTCATTCTGCAACACCGGGCACTG
This sequence comes from Meridianimarinicoccus aquatilis, assembly GCF_004358675.1. Lineage (GTDB taxonomy): Bacteria > Pseudomonadota > Alphaproteobacteria > Rhodobacterales > Rhodobacteraceae > Meridianimarinicoccus > Meridianimarinicoccus aquatilis. The sequence continues at coordinate 40,425 of NZ_SMZO01000009.1, forward strand.
GGCTGCGACCAACTGGTTCGCTTTGAGTGAACTGGCTGGCATCGAAAATGTGAAGCTTTACCCGGAATCGATGGTAGGATGGTCGAACAAGGGCTATGAAATGGCCAATGTCCCAGGGTTGCTTCAAAACCTCTGGACCCAGATCAAAAGCGTATTCTGAGGTTTAAATGACTGATGTGACTGCGGTAAACACCGCTTCGGGAACATCCCATCGCGCCGCCCTTATTGGGGCGGCGGCTTTGTTTGTGGCTGTCGTTGGCCTGTTCGTGGGTGCGCGCTACGGCCTTCTTCTGGCGATCGGCCTTGGTTTTGGCATCACGCTTGAAGGATTGCGGTTCGGTTTTGCGGGCCCGTGGCGCGCCATGATCTTGCGCCGTGATCCGGCCGGAATCATCGCCCAGCTTTTCGCGATCGCGATTGTGGCGATTGTGGCAATCCCGCTTTTGGCCAGTCACGGCGACGAGCTTAACGGCGCGCATGCTCCGGTCGGAGTGGCGATGATCGGCGGGGCCTTCGTGTTCGGCATATGCATGCAGATCGTGCTTGGTTGCGGATCGGGTACGTTGGTGAATGCCGGTAGCGGCAATCCCGTGAGCTTGGTTGCTCTGCCGTTTTTCGCCATTGGCAGTTTTGCCGGCGCGTATCATCTGTTCTGGTGGACAGGCCTTGGGTCGGCCCCGCTGGTGGTGTTTTCCGGAACCAGTGGCCTGATCATTACGCTTGTGGCGCTGGCCGCGATCGGGGCCTTCGTTTGGTGGCGCGCGGCGCCAGAAAACCGCCGTGTGCCCCGCCGCTTGTGGATCGCCGCGAGCTTGGTTGCCCTGCTTGCGATTGGGAACCTGATTGTGTCTGGCCAGCCATGGGGCGTGGTTTACGGCCTTGGCCTATGGGCTGCGAAGGGCGTCACGCTTTTGGGCGGTGATCTGTCTGGGTCTGCATTTTGGGGGTCGCCGGACACTCAAAATCGTCTGGCCGCCAGCGTCCTGACCGATATCACCAGCTTGACCAACATCGGCATCATCGCCGGGGCTGCGCTTGTCGCGTCCTGGCGTGCGGGACTAAAACAGGCGCTGCCCAAACTTCCCGCGCGGGCATGGATTGCGACGATCGTAGCTGGCTTTCTTCTGGGCTATTCGTCTCGGTTGGCGTTCGGCTGCAACGTGGGCGCATTTTTCAGCGGTATCTCGACAGGTAGCCTGCATGGGTGGGTCTGGTTCGGGGCTGCGTTCCTGGGTGCCGTGCAAGGCGTTCGGATTCGCCCCTATCTTGGTCTGGAGGCACGCTGATGCAGCTTACCCGCAGATTTGTCGCCGTCATGGCGCTTGGCTTGATCGGCCTCGTTCTGGTGATTGATTTCGCCGGCGGCGCGGTGCCCAATGCCTATCAGGCCCCGGCTGTCGTTGCGCTGGGGTCTGGTCAGGTGGCCACTGGCGCCATGTGCGCAGGATTGCCCGGGAACTGAAGCGCGAAGCTGGATTGTGTCGGCTCATAGAGCTGTCTTTTCTCGGCGGAGTGAATAGGGCAGGTTAAGCTGCATCGCATCCCAGCCAAAAGGACAGCCATGAAAATCGCCGATCTTCCCGTGATCGTCACCGGCGCAGCGTCGGGCCTTGGTGCTGCCACGGCCCGGTTTCTTGCCGACCGCGGTGCACGCATTGCGTTGTTTGACCGTGACGCCCAAGGTGAAGCACTTGCAGCTGAAATCGGTGGTTGTTTCTTTGCCGTGGACATCGCGAACGAAGCCAGCATCGCGGGGGCTGTTGACGGCGCGGTGGAATGGTTCGGGGCGGCCCCGCGGGCTTTGGTGCATTGCGCTGGAATTGTGCATGCTCAGACGACCTTGGGCCGCAACGGGCGACACACATTGGATGCCTTCACCAAAGTGATTGATGTCAATTTATCCGGAACCTTCGCACTGGCCAGCGCCGTTTCCGACGCAATGGCTGGCTCTGACCCTGACGCAGATGGATCGCGCGGGGCCATCGTTCTGACCGCGTCAGTGGCAGCCTTCGACGGGCAGCGTGGGCAAGTGGCCTATGCTGCGTCGAAGTCGGGTGTCGCGGGCATGGTTTTGCCTCTCTCGCGCGATCTGGCCCGCAACGGGATCAGGGTTAACGCAATCGCGCCGGGGTTGTTCAAAACGCCGATGTTGGAAAGCCTTGGTGACGACGTGTGCGCGGACCTTGCCAAGGATGTGGCGTTTCCTCGGCGACTTGGAAATCCGGAAGAGTTTGCGCATGCAGCCACATTTTTGATTGAAAACAAATATATGAATGGCGCGACGCTCAGGCTGGACGGTGGTATCCGGCTTCCTTGAGGCGCCTTGAAACCCGGGCAAAACCACCGGCGAAAGCTTGCCGACGTCTTGCAGCGGGTCGCGTGGTGGCTTACCGTCTGACCAAACAAGATGGACCGAAGGGACGATAGGGATGACACGCAAGGGATGGGTCGTTGGCGCGGCCATGATGCTGGCTTTGGGGCTCACGCAAGCCTCTGCTCAGGATTCTGCGCTGAAGGTCGGTATGATCACGACGCTTTCAGGCGGTGGTGCTGGTCTTGGCATCGATGTGCGTGACGGCTTTTTGCTTGCGGTCAAGCAAGCAGGCGTCCCGATCGACGTCGTCGTCGAAGATGACCAGCGCAAACCCGATATTGCCGTCCAACTGGCTGACAAGCTGATCCAATCGGACAAGGTCGATGTGATGACCGGGATCATTTTCTCCAACCTCGCGATGGCGGTGATCCCGTCAGCTGTGGCACAGGGCAAGATTTACCTGTCGCCCAATGCTGGTCCATCGCAACTGGCCGGTCCAGGCTGCAACCCGAACTACTTCAACGTTGCGTGGCAGAACGACAACCTGCACGAAGCAGCAGGTGCCTATGCCAACAGCGCCGGTCACAGCAACAGCTTCATCCTTGCGCCGAATTACCCTGCCGGGCAGGATGCGCTGACCGGATACAAGCGTTTCTACGAAGGCGAATTGGCCGGAGAGCTTTACACAGCGCTGGGTCAGACTGACTACGCCGCCGAGATTGCACAGATCAGGGCAAGCGGCGCTGACAGCGTGTTCTTCTTCTTGCCGGGCGGAATGGGGATTTCGTTCCTCAAGCAATACGCGGATAGCGGTGTTGATATGCCGGTGATCGGGCCGGCCTTCAGTTTTGACCAAGGCATTTTGCAAGCCGTCGGCGACGCTGCACTGGGCGTGCGCAACACCTCGCAATGGTCCAAGGACCTGGACAACCCGACCAACGCGGCTTTTGTCGAAAGCTTTCAGGCCGAATATGGTCGGTTGCCGTCGCTTTACGCCAGCCAAGGCTTTGACACCGCGAACCTGCTGATCAGCGCGATGGGCAAAGCCGATGTCGCGGATGCAGACGCGTTCCGCGCGGCCCTGAAAGAGGCAGATTTTGACAGCACGCGTGGCGCCTTCAAGTTCAACACCAACCAGCACCCGGTGCAGGACATCTATGTGCGCGAAGTCGTCAAAGAAGGCGACGTGTTCACCAACCGCATCGTTGCGACAGCCCTTCGTGAACGCGGCGATGCTTATGCCGCTGATTGCCCGATGGAGTGAAGGCGCCCTTGACCCTGCGCGCTGATCCATTCCTGCCGGAGGCATAGACACGTGCGATTCATTGCCGTCTGTCGGTGTGCCCGATGAGCCTTGTTCTGCTTCTTGAACAGGTGCTCAATGGGGTGCAGCTTGGTGTGATGCTGTTCTTGATGGCGGCCGGACTGACTCTGATCTTTGGGGTCATGGGGCTTATCAATCTCGCCCACGGGTCTCTTTACATGGTCGGCGCTTTTGCGGCCGCGGCTGTTTCAGGGCTGACAGGGTCGTTTCTGCTTGGTCTTGCCGCGGCGCTCGCCGCGGCTGCGGCGGCGGGGGCGCTTGTTGAAATGCTGGTGATCCGGCGGCTTTATGCGCGGGACCATCTGGACCAGGTGCTTGCCACCTTCGCCCTGATCCTGATCTTTTCCGAAGGCACCCGGTGGCTGTTCGGATCCTTCCCGCTTTTTCTTGATGTGCCGACTTGGCTGTCGGGGCCTGTGGCTTTGCCACTTGGCATCGATTATCCCAAATACCGCTTGGCCGTCATTGCGGTGGGGCTGGCCGTTGCCGGGGCGCTGGCATGGCTGATCGGCGGCACCCGGCTTGGCGTGCAGATCCGCGCAGGCGAGGCGGACCGCGAAATGATCGCGGCCTTGGGGGTTGATATAAACCGGCTCTATACGCTGGTATTTGCCTTGGGCGCGGCGCTTGCCGGGCTTGCCGGCGCGCTTGTTGGGGCGATCCAATCCGTTCAGGTCGGCATGGGGGAGCCGGTTTTGATCCTTGCGTTCGTCGTGATCGTCATTGGCGGGATCGGATCAATTCGCGGTGCATTCGTTGGCGCGCTTCTGGTCGGTTTGACGGACACACTGGGCCGGGTGCTTCTGCCTGTAATCATGACCCATATCGTCGGGCCTCAATCGGCAGCAACGGTAGGCAGTGCGGTTGCCTCCATGGCGATCTACATTTTGATGGCGCTGGTTCTGTTGGTCCGGCCTTCTGGCCTGTTCGGGCGAACCTGAGATGCGGCGAGAACGGATCGTCAATGCTGCGCTCGCAGTGCTGTTACTGGGGTTTCCGCTGTGGGCCTATTGGGCCGGTGAGCCATTCTTGATTACACTGGCAACGCGCGCGGCGATCCTCGCGCTGGCCGGGGTCGGCCTGAACCTTGCGCTTGGAACCGGCGGTCTGGTCAGCTTGGGGCACGCTGCGTTTTTCGGCGCAGGCGGATATGCCATGGGCGTACTGGCGTGGCACGCGCAAATGTATGCGCCCATGAACATTGCCGGGTTTGAGATCGCGGGCACCAAATCCATGCCGGTGATCTGGCTGGTTGCCGTACTGACGGGCGCGCTTTTGGCCAGCTTGATTGGCGCGTTGAGCCTGCGTTCCTCGGGTGTCTATTTCATCATGTTGACGCTCGCCTTCGGGCAGATGGCCTATTATTTCGCGATCAGCTGGCCTGCCTATGGTGGCGAAGACGGGCTGTCGATCTATGTCCGCAACGGGTTTCCGGGATTGAATACGCTTGATCCGATCCAGTTTTTTCTACTGGCTTATGCGGTGCTTATGGCGGTGATCTGGTTCATGGCGCGGCTTCAGGTCTCACCCTTCGGTCTGGCGCTTGCCGCTGCCCGGCAAAGCCCGGCACGGGTACAGGCAGTGGGCATTGGCGTGTTTCGGCTCAGGCTTGTGGCATTCGTGATCTCAGGGGCAATTACCGCGCTTGCCGGGGCGATGTTTGCAGATCTCAATCGCTTTATCAGCCCGACCATGCTCAACTGGCACACCAGTGGAGAGTTGATCGTGATCGTCGTTCTGGGCGGTGTTGCGCGGCTTTATGGGCCGGTGGCGGGGGCCATCTTGTTGGTCACGCTGGAACACGTCTTGGGCGGTTTCAGCGATTTCTGGCAAATCTGGCTGGGGCTAGGGCTGTTGGCGGTGGTCTTGTTTGCGCGGGGCGGATTGGTCGGCGCATTGGCCGGGCGGGCGGTGGCCCATGACTGATACAGTCTTGCAGGTGCGCAATGTCTCCAAGGCGTTTGGCGCGGTTCAGGCCAGCGATGGCATCACTCTCGACCTGCGGCCGGGAGAAATCCACGCCCTGATTGGCCCGAACGGTGCGGGCAAGTCGACGCTGATAGCGCAGATCGCCGGGGCCCTTCGCCCCGACGCGGGGAGTGTCTGGCTGTCTGGGCAAGACGTGACCGCGCTCGGGGTTGCGGAACGCGCCAATCTGGGGCTTGCGCGCAGTTTTCAAGTGTCTGCTGTCGCCATGGATCTGACCGTGCTGCAAAATGTGGTTTTGGCGGCGTGCGGCGCGCAGCGGCGTGTTTGGCGGTTCTTTCGGGCCGCGTTACGCGACGAGCGGTTAATCGCGCCAGCGCGGGCAGCTCTGGCGCGAGTCGGACTGACGGGCGAGGCGGCAACCATTGTCGCAGATCTGTCCCACGGTCAGCGGCGGCGGCTGGAACTGGCGCTTGCCTTGGTGCTTGAACCGACCTGTTTCGTGATGGACGAACCATTGGCAGGTCTGGGCGCGGATGGCAGCGCCGAGATGACAGCGCTGTTGGCGGGCCTGAAGGCACAGGCCCCGATTCTGCTTGTCGAGCACGACATGGACGCAGTTTTCGCACTGGCTGATCGGATCAGCGTGCTGGTTTATGGCAAGATCATCGCAACCGGAGCGCCTGATGCGATCCGCGCCGATAGCGACGTGCGGCGCGCCTATTTGGGGGATGGCGAATGACAGCACCCCTGTTGGATTTGCGCGGGGTGACTGCGCTTTATGGCTCATCGCAGGCGCTTTTCGGGGTCGATCTAACCGTAGAAGCGGGGCAGGTGACGGCGCTGATGGGCCGCAACGGGATGGGAAAAACCACCACGATCCGCACCATTTGCCGCCTTTTGCCGAACCGCGCGGGCGAGGTGTTTCTGGATGGGCATGAGTTGTCGGGCCTGCCGCCCCACCGCGTTGCGCGGATGGGTGTCGGGCTGGTGCCCGAAGGTCGCCGCTGCTTTGCCCCGCTGACTGTGCGCGAAAATCTGACCGCTGCGGCGAGGCCCGGCGCATGGGGGCTGGACCGGGTGGTTGGCCTGTTTCCACGGCTCGGCGAGCGGATGGCCCAGCGGGCCGGAACCCTTTCGGGCGGGGAGCAGCAGATGCTGGCGATTGGACGGGCGTTGATGACCAACCCGCGTCTCTTGATCCTGGATGAAGCAACCGAAGGGTTGGCCCCAACGGTGCGCGCCGAGATCTGGCAGGCGATCGGCACGCTCAAGCGTGAAAGCGGCCTTGGTATTTTGTTGGTCGACAAATCGTTGCGCGAGTTGTCGGCCGTGGCCGACAGTGCCGTAATTCTCGACAAGGGACGGTCGGTCTGGGCGGGCCGGATCGAAGAGCTTTCCCCCGATCTTGCGGCCAGCTGGCTTGGTGTGTGATCGCTATTCGGCGGGGGCTGGCGCCTTGGCAAAGCGGCGATAGGTCCAATCTGCGCCGACGGCTTCTTCGGCCAGCAGCGCATCGACCCGGCCCCGGTCGGGGGATTTACGGCATACAGGATCAATGGCCCGGGCATCGCCCACAAGTGCCATCGCCTGACAGCGGCATCCACCCAGATCAATGTCGCGCCGGTCGCAGGCTTTGCAGGTGTCCGGCATCCAGTCTGTTCCGCGAAACGCGTTGAACGCCTCGCCGCCGTACCAGATTTCGCCCAAAGGTACCTCGGCCGCATTCTGGAAGGTCATCCCGGGGATAATTTCGGCCGCGTGGCACGGCAGGACCTTGCCATCGGGCGCAATGTTCAGCCCGGTTGAGCCCCAGCCGCCCATGCACGCTTTGGGATAGTCAGCATAATAATCTGGCGGGACGAAGTCGATGGCCAGAACGCCGCGAAGCCGGTCCCGAGCCTCTGCCACCACGCGCTTGGCCTCGTCCACTTGCGCGCGTGTTGGCTGCAAGGCCGCGCGGTTCTTAAGCGCCCATCCTGCGAATTGAACGCAAGCCACTTCGATCCGGCGCGCCCCAAGGGTCTGGGCCAGGTCCAGTGTGGCGGGCAGGTCATCAAGATTGTGCCGGTGCATGACCGCGTTCAGGGTCAGAGGGATGCCGCGCTCGGCAATCAGCCCTGCAACCTGCATCTTCTTGTCGAAACCGCCGTTATAGCCGCCAACGAAATCGGCCACTTCGGCGCGAACGCCCTGCATCGACAGTTGCACATGGTCCAGCCCTGCCTCGTCTAGCGCGGCCAGTCTGTCTTTCGTGACCCCGATCCCCGATGTGATCAGATTGGTGTAAAGCCCTGCGTCGTGGGCGGCAGCAACCAACTCGACCAAATCCCGGCGCGAGGCGGGCTCGCCACCCGACAGGTGCGCATGCAACACGCCCAGATCGGCGGCTTGACGGAAAATATCGGCCCAGACATCGGTGGGTAGCTCCCCTGCGGCGCGGGTCAGTTCAACCGGATTTGAACAGTACGGGCATGCCAGTGGGCAGCGGTGCGTGACCTCAGCCAGCAGGGCAAGTGGGGGACGAATTGCTGCTTCAGCCATCGATCATATCCACGAGCCGTTTATCGGCCAGATCCGTCAAAAAGGTTTCGACATCGCGGCTGACTTGATCGACCGGTGCCCCAAAGCGCGCAGCCAAATCACCGGAAATGGTGGCCATGCTGCGCCGTCCGTCCAGTTCCGACAAAATCGCGTGCCCAATCCCGTCCAACATCAATGTTCGTTCCGGCCCAAGCAGGACTTCGACCTTGCGAACACGGTCATGGTGCAGGCGCACGCCGCGCGGCAACACCGGAATGCAGGCTGTGTTGGCCGTGGCCGTCATGCTTGCCCCTCGCCGGGTTGCCAGGCACCGGGGGGGATGCGGCCGGGTTCGACATAGGCGGACCAAAGGGCATCAAGTTGCGCCCAAAGAACTTCTGTTTTGAAGATCAGCGCGTTTGCGGCGGCGTCCTGATCGGCTTGCGTAATGGCGTTATCCAGAACCCATTTCAGCCCAAAGGCGACGTCCTTGGGCGCTTCGGTCAGGCGGTGCTGAAAATAGGCGGTAGTTTCGGGGTTGGCGAAATCGTAGTGCTGTAGCAATCCGGCGATCCGGTCCTTGTGGATTTTGGGCGCGAACAGTTCGGTCAGCGATGACGCGACAGCGGGCAGTAACGGCTCGTCGCGAACAAAGCGAACATAGGCATCCACAGCGAACCGGGTTGCGGGAAGAATGCCAACACCGGACGAGACATACTCCGGGTCCAGCCCCACGCCTTCGGCCAGTCGCAGCCAACGTGCAATTCCGCCTTCGTGCGTATCCGTTCCATCGTGATCTTCGATCCGTGACCGCCAGATGCGGCGCATTTTCGGGTCGTCCAGTCGCGACAAAAAGGCGGCGTCCTTCATTGGGATGCGACTTTGGTAGTAGTAGCGATTGATCACCCAGGCTTGCACCTGATCCATAGTGCAACCGCCTGAATGCAGCAGATGATGGAATGGGTGTTTGTCGTGATAGCGTTCGTCGCCAATGCGGCGCAGTCGGGCTTCGAAATGGGCGGCGGTTGGGCTTTGGTCGGTCATACTGTGATCTCCATCCCATCGGCGGCGATATCCCAACCGGCCGCCGAAAGCGTGGCGCGCTCGGGGCCGTCAGGCTGCAAAGCCGGGTTGGTGTTGTTGATGTGCACGAATACCTTGCGGCAGGTCAGGCCAGCCAATCGGGCGATACTGCCGTCTGGGCCGTCCATGGCCACATGACCCATCCGTGCGCCTGTTTTGGCGCCGGCGCCCATGGTGGGCATCTCGTCATTTTGCCAGACAGTCCCGTCGAACAGCAACAGATCAGCATCGGCAACTTGGGCCAGCAGCGCGTCTGTCACCGCTGCACAGCCGGGGATGTAAAATACGGTGCGCCCACTCGCGGACAGGCGCAGGCCAATGGTCTGCTCGCCCATCGCGTTGGTATCTACATCGTCGCCTTGCTCGAGATACAGCGCCACCTTACCCGGAACGGCAAAGGCCGTTATTTCCATACCTGTCAGCGGTGTGAACGCGGCCTCCAAAGCAATGGGGCTGCGAGACACCAAAGCGGGATCAAGGACGCCGAAGACAGCGTTCGTTTCCAGAATCTCAAGGGTTTGCGCGGTCGCAAATACCGTGAAAGGAGTTTTCTCACGCAATGTCAGAAGACCGGCCACATGATCAATGTCGCCATTGGTCAGCACCACGGATCGAAGCGGCGATACGCGCAATCCGGTGGGGGCAAGTTGCGGCGTGTCCGCGAATTGTTGACGAATGTCGGGCGACGCGTTGAGAACCGCCCAATCCTGTCCGTTAGCTGAAACTGCCAGCGACGACTGGGTCATCGCTGGCAGGTGTCCGGCTCGGGCGTCGTTGCAGTTGCGGCATCCGCAGTTCCACTGGGGAAGACCGCCCCCGGCACCGGCGCCCAAAACCTTTATGTACATCGGTCGTCGATCAGAACAGATCGTGATCGGGGCGACGTTCGTCCTCGGAAGGGCCGTACATGTTGATTTCCATGCCGCAGTTGATTTCCACGGCGATCGGGGTCGTCCAAGCCATTTCGTTTCCTCCTCAGTCAGTTCAGTAGGGCCACCCTAGCGGCGCAATTTGACCGAGGGAATGAGACTTAAGGCTTGGGTCAAATTTATCTGTCCGGGTCGCCCCTTGAGGCACGCAAGAATATGTGCCGATCCTGCCGAACCACTGAATCCAGCCATGCGACGGCCGCGCGGACGGGCGGCGCGCTACGCTGGTTTTCGTGCCAGACTGTCCAGTAATTTCTGGATATGCTCTGCGCGGGAAACAGCGGGATCAGGCCTGTTTGTCCTGCGGCCATGAAATCATGCAAAATTCCTATGCCAGCGCCTGCCTTGACCGCCTCGAATTGACCAAGCGCTGTCGAAATCTCGATGTTCGACCTCCATCCGGTCAGAAATTCTGCTGTGTAGTTCAAGGCGGGGGTGAAAATCAGGTCTTCAACATAGCCAATCAGTCGGTGTGCTGCCAGGTCGCCAAGTCGCTGCGGTGTTCCGGCCCGGTCCAAGTAGGACCGCGCTGCATAAAGACCGAGCGAATAATCCGTCAATTTGCGCGCGCGCAGCCGTCCACGTTCCGGTCGGTCTATCATGATCGCGATATCCGCTTCCCTTTGTGACAGGGAAAACGTGCGCGGGACTGGCACGAGTTGCACATCAAGTCCGGGGAATTGTTGCGAGAAACGAGTGAGCCGGGGCGCAAGAAATGCGGCGCCAAACCCGTCTGGCGCCCCGATCCTGACGCTGCCGACCAGTTCGCCGGTTTGACTGCCCAGTTGGGACTGCGCATCCAGCATGGCAGCTTCGGCGCGTTCGGCCAACGGCAACAGCGCGGCCCCTGCGTTGGTCAACGAACATCCTTGCGGCCCGCGATCCAGCAAAACGGCCCCTAATGCAGATTCTAGTGCTGCGATCCGGCGGCTCAACCGTGCCTGACTGACACCAAGCCGACGCGCGGCCCCCAACATCTGACCCTCGCGGGCCACGGCCAGAAAGAACTTTGCATCGTCCCAGTTCATTGTGTGCCCTTCGGCGTTCATGCATAACTGCATAATGGATTGCCAAAATAGGCGATTTAACCATTTATTTCTGCATATCATAAGTGGTGGGAACAAAGGAGCCACCTTTATGACCGAGATCGCACATTTCATTTCCGGCACGCCCACACCCGGAACCTCAGGCCGCAGCCAAGACGTGTTTAACCCTGCCACCGGCGCGGCACAGAACACCGTCGCGCTGGCCAGCGCGGCCGAAGTGGACGCCGTCGTTGCAGTTGCCAAGGCCGCGTGGCCAGCGTGGTCAAAGACCCCGGCGCTGCGCCGCGCCCGCATTCTTGACCGGTTCAAGGCGATTTTGTGGGACCGGATGGATGAGTTGGCCCGCGCCATTTCTGCTGAGCACGGCAAGACGCATGACGATGCCCTTGGCGAAGTGACACGCGGCCTTGAAGTGGTTGAGTTTGCAGTCGGTGCGCCAACCCATCTGAAGGGCGAGTTTTCTGAAAACGTGGGCAGCGGCGTGGATACGCATTCGATCCGGCAAAGCCTTGGTGTTGTTGCGGGGATCACGCCGTTCAACTTTCCGGCGATGGTGCCCATGTGGATGTTCCCCGTCGCGCTGGCATGCGGGAACACTTTTGTCCTGAAGCCATCCGAACGGGATCCGTCTGCCAGCCTGTTGATCGCGGCGTGGCTGACCGAAGCGGGCCTGCCTGATGGTGTGTTCAATGTCGTTCAGGGCGACAAGGAAGCGGTGGATGCGCTGCTGCACAACCCGGATGTGAAAGCGATCAGCTTTGTCGGCTCGACCCCCATTGCGCAGTATATTCACGCAACTGGAACCGCGCAGGGCAAGCGCGTGCAGGCGCTTGGCGGGGCCAAGAACCACATGATCATCATGCCGGATGCGGATCTTGATATGGCGGCAAGCGCGCTGATGGGTGCGGCGTTCGGGTCAGCCGGTGAACGCTGTATGGCGATATCGGTGGCTGTTCCGGTGACGGATGCCGTGGCGGACGCGCTCATTGAAAAGCTGGTGCCACAAATCGAAGCCTTGAAAGTGGGGCCCGCCAGCGACGCTGCATCCGAAATGGGCCCGCTGGTCACTGCGCAACATTTGGCGAAGGTGCGCGGCTACATTGATGGCGCCGAAGCACAGGGCGCCCGGATTGTCACCGATGGTCGCACGTTTCGACAAGACAAGCAGGGCTGCGAGAATGGATACTTCATTGGCGGCACGCTGATCGACGACGTGACCGAGGACATGACATGCTACCGAGACGAGATTTTTGGGCCGGTGCTGTCGGTCGTGCGCAAGCCTGATTATCAAGCGGCGGTCGATCTGATCCACGGCCATGAGTATGCAAATGGCACGGCTGTGTTTACCCGTGACGGCGACGTTGCGCGCAGCTTTAGCCAAGACATCGAGGTTGGCATGGTTGGAATCAACGTTCCCATTCCGGTCCCAATGGCGTTCCACAGCTTTGGCGGCTGGAAGTCATCGATCTTTGGGGATCACGCCATGCACGGGATGGAAGGGGTCCGGTTCTATACCCGGATCAAAACGACCACGACCCGCTGGCCAACAGGCATGCGCGCGGATCCGCAGTTCACGATGCCGACTCTGGGGTGACGAAGATATTCTTGGCGGCGAGGGGCAAACCGAAAAGTCTGCGAGCCGCCAAGAGATGCAGAACGTCAGCCTGCGGGCAGGCCTTTTGGCCCGCCCCGCATTTCAGTTACCAGTCGGCAGAAATGTACTGAGTTTCCATAAACTCATGCATGCCTTCGTGCCCGCCTTCGCGCCCCAAGCCCGATTGCTTGACGCCCCCAAACGGTGCTGCGGGATCTGATACAAGCCCACGGTTGAGACCGACCATGCCGTATTCCAGCCGCTCACAAACCTGCATGGCGCGCTTCATGTTCTGGCTGAACACATAGGCGACCAACCCGTATTCGGTATCGTTGGCTCGGGCGATCACATCGTCCTGGTCAGTGAAGGACTGGATCGCGGCGACCGGGCCAAAGATTTCATCCGCGACGCAATCAGCGTTTTGGGGAACGTCCGTCAAAACGGTTGGCGGATAGAAATACCCGGGCCCGTCTGGAAGCGTGCCGCCAAGGCGTAGCGTCGCCCCCTTGGCTACCGCATCTTTCACGAAATGGGCGACCTTGTCCCGCGTGGCGGCATTGACCAGTGGACCAATGTCCACAGACGGATCGGCCCCATTTCCGACTTTGAGCGCCGCCATCCGCGCTGTGAACTTTTCAACAAAGGCATCCATGACATCGGCGTGGACATACAGGCGATTGGCGGCCGTACACGCTTCGCCAAGATTGCGCATCTTGGCCAGCATTGCCCCTTCAACGGCGACATCAATATCCGCGTCTTCGAACACGATCAGCGGCGCGTTCCCGCCCAGTTCCATGGCGGGTTTCAACACCTGATCGGCCGCCGCGCGCAGCAACATGCGCCCCACCCCTGTGGAGCCGGTGAAACTAACCACGCGGACACGCGGATCATGAAGCAGGTGATCGACCACTTCTGCCGATTTTGTCGTCGGAAGCACGTTGACCAGCCCAGCGGGAACCCCGGCTTCTTCCAAAAGCGCCACAAGCGCCAGCATAGTCAAAGGTGTCTCGGCTGCCGGCTTGATAATGACCGGGCATCCGGCAGCCAGAGCCGGAGCGATCTTGCGGGTGCCCATTGCAGCGGGATAGTTCCAAGGCGTGACCAGAACGGCGATCCCGGCGGGCTTGTGTTGAACCATGATGCGCGCGCCACTGGCTGGGGCGTGCGTGATCAAGCCATCGGCGCGAACGGCCTCTTCCGAAAACCAGCGAAAAAATTCAGCGGCATAGGCGGCTTCACCTCTGGCATCAGTGCCCGCTTTGCCGTTTTCCAAAGTAATCAGCTTGGCAAAATGGTCCAGCCGCTCGGTCATCAGGTCCCATGCGCGGCGCAGAATTTCTGATCGTGCTCGAGGTGTGCGACCGGCCCAATCAGAAAAGGCGGCTTGTGCGGCATCCAGTGCGGCATCTGCATCGGCGATCTCGGCAGAGGCGACAGAGGCGATGACACGTTCATCTGCGGGGTTGATGACGTCAAACCGGGCACCACTGTGGCCCGTTCGCCAACTGCCATCAATATAAAGGTCAGTATAATCCATTGTTTATCCTGTGTCTTGTCAGAAACCTGGTGCGGCTGCCCACGGTGACATTGATCCTCCTCATCTGTGCAGATGCGGATCCGTGTCTGCGGCGTCGCCACGTCGACTTACACGGCAGTGATGGCTGTTCATGCCGGATCGTGCAAGGGCAGTGCCCGGTTGGCACACCACTCGGCATGTCAGTGAGGCGAAAAGCCGAAAGGGCAGGCCAGTATATGCTGGCCTGCCCTTCAAAAAGTGCTGTTGTATCGCTTATGCGGCGGACTTCCGACGACGAACCAGCGCCATTGATGCAACACCGGCTGCGAGCAATGCCAGCGGCGCGGGCAGTGGCACAGGGGCTGGGCCAACAACTGGGCCGGTTGCCAGAACGAGTTGCTGGGTGAATCCGCTGCCGCCATTGCCAGGCTCGCTGCCCGAGCTTGAGAACATGATGCCATTGCTCACGGTCGCGCCGATCGAGAAGTAGCCACCAAGGCTTGCTGTGATGTCACGAAGCGCGTCGCCGTTCAGAACGAAGGACAGAACGTCCGTGGATGCGCCTGCTGTCGGGGTGAACGAGCCGTAGCTGGACCCAGTGCCGAGGTCGTCGAAGATCGCGGCGCTGACTGTGTTGCGTTGTGCAAGATCTTCGGCAGATGTGCTGACATCGAAGAATTCCAGCGTCGGTGTGCCACTTTGGTTGTAGCGGCGCAATTCGATCGTTGCACCTGTCACTGTTTCGCCGGAAATGCTCGACAGGTCAAAGGTGAAGTAGCTGCGGAATTCGCTGCTGCCGGATACGCCTGTGATGTAATTGTCGTTGTTGCTGTTGGAGTTGCCAACATCAGCGCGCCACCACCCTTGGTTGTCTCGGCCCGCGCTGACCAGACCTTCGTCAGTGCCGATGGTGTAAGTGGCGGCCTGTGCGGCTGCTGCGAGGGAGAGGGCGGCGGTGGCGGCAAGAATGAGCGTTTTCATGAGTTTGGGCTTTCTAAGATTTGTGCATTTCTGATGAACACACTATGCCCTACGTGCGCCCGCCGCTCACGTCGGCGTCAGTATCGTTAACTGCGACTTTGAATAGGCCGCACTACGTTCGAAAGCGCGGACTATACTTTTGGATCGAGGATGCACGTCTAAGGTGCAGTGAATTCGGCCTTGGGCGGCGTCGCATTGCGACTGAGCGGGTGCTGCTGGCGCCTATGGTCAAAGGAGTTTGCGTTAACTACGTATGTGATAGGCACGGTGAGTCGGGCGCTTCGGGCGTGGCTTAGTCTGCTTTTAATCTTCCAGCGGCTTCTTAGGCTGGAATTCAATTCTCATTTGCGGGTCAAATCGCAGGCGAGCCCCAGCAATGCCAAACGTGCGCAGGGATAAAGACATCAGTGGGACGCTAGCGCAGCGCCCGTCCGGGTTTAATCAGTGCGCATCGTAAAGCAGGGGCGCGGACCTTCGCCCTTTTCCGCAGCAAGTAACTCGGCTTTGAGGGCTGCGGAATTGTCATCTTGTTCTTGAAATATACGGTCAATCAGCCCTGAAAGGCCAAAATCTGCCAATGTCGGTTTTTGTAGTTGGCCGCTTTCAGAGGTAGGGTTAATGCCCGGTGCCCATGATTGAACCACGTTGCACGCGTCCAGAGCAGGCATCGGCCAATGATAGCTTATAACGCCGGCAGAAGCTGCCAGCGCAAAAGAAACAATCGCAACCATACGGGTCACGGAATTCTCCCCACTAAAGCATCTTCCCCGTATACAAGTGTGCCATACCTTCTATTGATAGGCACGCCTACAAATGTTTAGGCGATTTGCTCAAAAGGATATAGCGAATACACTAAAGGATAGGGGGTGGGGTAGGTCGGTCAAGTCTGTTTTTGATTTACCCGTGCCGACAACTCTTCAGCGGTTTCCACGCGCTCAGAATAACGATCTGTCAGGTGTGGGCTCAGGTCGCGTGTCAGCCACGTGAATTTGACCAACTCTTCCATGACGTCCACCATCCGGTTGTAAAGTGGCGAGGGCTTCATCCGGTCGTTGTCGTCAAATTCAAGAAATGCTTTCGGCACCGATGACTGGTTCGGTATCGTGAGCATCCGCATCCAGCGTCCCAGAATACGCAGTTGCCCCACAGTATTAAAGCTCTGCGATCCACCAGACACTTGCATCACGGCGAGCGTTTTGCCCTGCGTTGGCCGGACCGCGCCCAATTTCAATGGCATCCAGTCGATCTGAGACTTCAGTATGCTGGTCATGGACCCGTGACGTTCGGGGGAGCACCAGACCATACCTTCGGACCATTCTGCCGCGGCCCGCAATTCAGCGACTTTCGGGTGATCAGCAGGCGCGGTGTCGGGCTGCGGCAAGCCCGTCGGGTCAAAAATCCGCGGCTCAGCGCCCAGAGCCGTCAAAACACGCGCGGCTTCTTCGTTCAGCAGCCGCGAAAAAGACCGGGCACGCAGTGAGCCGTGCAACAGTAGAATACGAGGCGGGTGTGTGGCGCGGATCGGCGCTGCCAGTGGCGCAGTATCGGTCGGGCGAAACGCGCTGGGTACAAGATTTGGCATGTGGGTAAGGTCAGGCAACGCGCTCTCCATCCGTGTTTAAAATCAAGGTGCCGTCTTCCTTATGGTAGGGGCCATTCGGCCAATGGGCCATAAGATCAAGGGCCGTTTCAGCGGGTCGGCACAGGCGCACCCCGAGCGGAGTACACACGATAGGCCGGTTCACAAGGATCGGATAAATTAACATAGCGTCGAGGAGCGCGTCGTCGCTGATGTCAGGGTCCAGCAATCCCAGGACGTCGGCAGGCGAACGGCGGACCCTCAGCGCGTCGCGCGGTGTTAGACCGGCGGCAGCGAACAAACCCAAAAGCTGCGGACGCGTCCATCCGGTATCGAGATACGGCACAACCACCGGCGCGTAATCGGCGGCACGCAGCAAGGCCAAAACATTTCGCGACGTGCCACAATCGGGGTTATGATAGATGACGACGCTCATGCTTCGGGAAACCAGTGGCGGGTGCGGTTGGCATAGGCGACGAGTGACAGCATCACCGGCACTTCGACCAACACGCCGACGACAGTTGCCAGCGCTGCGCCCGATCCGAGCCCGAACAGGCTGATGGCGACTGCAACGGCCAGTTCAAAGAAATTCGATGTGCCGATCAAAGCACAGGGCGCGGCGACGTTGAACGGAACGCGCCAGATGCGGGCGGCGAGGTATGCCACAAAGAAGATACCATAGGATTGCAGCAACAGCGGGACGGCGATCAAAGCGATGATCAAAGGCCGCTCAAGGATGACATTGCCCTGAAATCCGAACAGCAACACGACAGTGATAAGCAGGCCCAGAACAGTTATGGGTTTGATCCGGTCGCGGAAACGGTCAACCGCCGCTTGCCCGCCCATCTCCATCAGTCGTTGACGTACCAGCACGCCTGCGGCCAGTGGTATCAGTATGTACAGAACGACTGACGTGATCAGTGTTTGATAGGGCACGACAATATCGCTGACACCGAGCAGGAATGCGACGATAGGGGCAAAGGCGAACACCATGATCACGTCATTCACACTGACTTGTACCAGCGTGTAGGTCGCATCCCCGCGAGTGAGTTGGGACCAGACAAAGACCATCGCCGTGCAGGGGGCCGCGCCCAACAGGATTACACCGGCCAGATAGGCCTGTGCGTCATCCGGAGGGATCAGCCCTGCAAACACGTAGTTGAAAAACAGCACGCCAAGCGCCGCCATCGTGAAGGGCTTGATGAGCCAATTCACCGCCAAAGTGATGATCAGCCCTTTGGGACGGTCCCCAATATGGCGCAGGGCGCTCATATCCACACCAACCATCATCGGGAAAACCATGGCCCAGATCAGCAGAGCCACAGGCAGGTTCACGCTTGCAAATTCCAGTTCAGCCAATGTGCTGAACAGCCCGGGCATCAGCACACCAAGGCCCAAGCCTGCGGCAATTGCCAGCGCCACCCAAAGCGATAGCCAGCGTTCAAAGGTGCCAAGCCCTGCGGCTGCGGCTTCAGTGTTGGTGGTCATCTCGGCGGTCTCTTTTCTGAGGGGGGCAATCGTCGGTGAGTGTGTCGAGCAGCGGGCGGCACAAAGCTGGATTGCCGCCACAGCAATCTTCCAGAAGAAACCCAAGAAGTCCGCGCATGGTTTCTATTTCAGGATAGTATCTGATTGATCGGCCGATCCGCTCTTTGCGCACCAACCCGGCATTCAAGAGGATCGACAGGTTCGCAGACAAAGTGTTGGCACGGGCATCCAGCGCATGGGCAATGTCTCCAGCCGCCATCCCGGTGTCTGGTCCAGCTTGCATCAACAGGCGGACCACATCCAATCGGGTGGGCTGTGCCAGCGCTGCCAGCGCATCAAGGACTGCTGTCTTTTCCATATTTCAGGAAATATGGAATTGTTTTGTCGTCGTCAACCCACGTGGCGTGCGTCACGTCGTGGGAACAACCCAATCTGGTACAATGCCCGACGCATCAATGAAGCCTTGTACATCATGCCCGGCGAACAATCCCAAACCGGTCACCAACACTGTACCAAGCCCGGCTGCCGCGCCCCCCACGATGTCGGTGTGCAAAGTGTCACCAACCATCGCCGCGCGGGAGACATCCATACGGGTGGCGACCGCGTCAAAGGCTGAACCATAGGGTTTGCCATGAAAAATGGGGGCTTGGCCCGTGCGATCCCAAACGTCGTGGGCAAACCAACCTGGCTCAATGCTTAAACCGTCCAGATTCGGCGCAACAAGATCTGGATTTGCAATCAAGAGCGGGCGCGGTCGGCGGTCCAGAGCGGCGCACAGCCGATCCTGAAGTGCATCATTCCAGCGGTCGGAAGACAGGAACGCGAACGCGTCGGCCGTGTCCCAAAGCTGATCATCGGCCAGAAGATCTTCGATATGTGCTTCGATATCGCTGAAATCGTCCTCGGCCAGCGCTATTCCTGCCCACCTTGCCTCTGGCGCAATAGCCGCCATCTGCTCAGCCGCTACGTCGCGGCTGCTGACGACCTCGTGTGCTGCGAAATCGAACCCGAGCGCGTGGTATTTCTGTAAGGCACGCGCGCGCGGGTAGCTGGACCCGTTCGTCAATACACAGACTGATTTGCCGGCCTTACGCAACTGCGCAATACGGGTTGCCGCGCCCGGGATTGGCTGATCACCGACCACCAACACACCGTACGCATCAAGTACGTAGGCGTCATAGGCATCAAGTGTGTCTACCAAGCTCGCGCCGGTCTGTGCGCGGGCGGAAAACTGGGGGGACAGGGGCGAGCGGGGTTTGATTGCCTCATAGCGATCAAAGGCTGTCGGTGCAGTGTTGGGCCAATTGGGATTTCTCATGGCGCAGGCCATACGTGCGTGCGCGGGCTTGCGCCAGACCTGATTGGCCTACCGTAGTGGTGTGCCATTCATTCCATTCGCTTGAAATTGTATCCTGCGAAGCGACGAGCGGGTTCAGCACCGTAAAGATGGCCGCAAGCAGCCAGTCGAAAAGTCGCCTTGAGGCTTGTGACGCCAGGAAGCAAACAGAAGTAATTCGCGGTTCAGCGGCGAGATGTCCCGCCGCGCGAAAGGTTGTGCGACTGTTGCGATTTCATTGAGCCACTTGGATAGGTACCCGAAGCCCATGGCTACCTAGGCCAATTCTTACCGACCTTGAAGGACGATCGTCAGGCGACGTTAAAGCCCGGTGGATAAGGATGCAGCTTGGTTGAACAGGCTTGGCACGAATTGCGACACAACGCGGTTCCATTTGGTGATTGGCTGCTCTTCGATGAAGATGAAATCGTTGGGCCGCAGTTGCATGTGCGTCGCAAGGATCAGGTTGCCGGGGTTGCGAGCGTCAAGATGATAGGCGCGCACACCTGCTGATGTCCCAAATCCGCGCAAAAGGTAAATCTGCGACGGGTTCCCGCGGGCGTTGTCGAACCCACCTTCCGCATAGATCGCATCAGCCAGGTTGGCGACACGACCATACGGCAAAGCGATACGGCTCTGCCGGACCAATTCGCCGGACCGATAGACATAGTCGCGCTCTAGGGCGTCTAACTCGGTCAGTGCGGCGAAGTTGTCGCGCTGTTCCTGAAGCTGCTCGCGCCGGATAGTGAATTCGGTTTGAAGCTGATTGAGAACGTTGGCGCGGGCGGAATTTTCGGCCTCAACAAGCGCTAATTGGTCCGTGAAGTACTGTTGCGCCCGGTCCAGTTCGTATTGCGTATCTACAAAAACAGCATCGCCTTCGGTCAGGACAATGCGCTGCAAGCGGCTTTGAGTATAAAAATCGTTCAGCGGGATCTGGTAGAGCGTGCCATTCCGAAACAATCGAATAGAGGCATAGTCCTGATCGACGGCAACGATACCGCCGGCCAGTTGAAGCGCCTCGCCAAGGCGCAGTGGTTGCAGGGTAATCGGGACCAAGGCAGGTTGGCCTACGGCGCCGCCGATGGAAACCCGCTTTGAATTGAACTCGGCGATTTCAAGGCTGAAAGTTGGGTCCAGTTCTGCCGCGACAAGAGCCTGGAACACCATTGCCTCTGCATCCTCCACGGTGCGGCCGGCCACCTGCACACGCCCGGCATTGGGAATGGCGATCGTCCCGTCATCCTGCACTGTGTACCCTTGCCGCTGGTTTTGTGCGGCCAGAATCCCGGTCAAAGCTTCGGCTTCTGTGGCAGGCGCGCGTGTCGCGAGCAAAAGCACATCAGAAATGCCGATGCGGTAAGACGCTGGCGTTACAGCCGGGGGAACGCGCAATTCCAGCGCGGTGGGTCGGTCCACAGGACGGCCAGGAGTTTGCGGCAAATCCAGTTGGTCAGCACGGTTTGGAACGCTTGCCGTCTGCCCAAACGCCCCCGGAACACGGCGGGGCGAATAGGGGGATGCATTCGCAGCGGCGATAGCTTGCGGAGTCATAGAAACGACAACGATATCAACAGGGGCAGACTCGTTGCGGGAAGCTGGTTCAACCGAAGGCGCAATGTAAGCGGCACCGCATCCGGATATAAGCAGAAGAACGCACAGCATATATCGGGTCATGTCGATTCACTTTCAGAGGCAGGTCGATCGTGTTGGTATCGATAGACCACAGCGCGAAGGTGCAAGGCAACATGGGCCAATGAAGGGAGAGTGTTTTTTGTCCTGCACGGGTTTTGCCGCAACACCGAGTTCAGAAGGACGGCACACGTGACGGGAAGGGTGGGCGTCCTATGGCCTCAGTTGCGAAAATTGTTTCATCCCTCCGCATCTGGCGATGTTGCTGTCGGCGCGTCGCGTTTAGGGCGTTTGATCCCAAAGTTTGATATCGCGATCCTTTCTCGGGAAGGGAGGAAAGCAAATTTGGGCAAGTGCGCAAAAGGTTTTGAGGCGTCTTGGTTGGCAGGCCGAGATCCGCTTTGTGTTCTGCTAAAGCGGTGGCTAGAGTTAAAGCCGAGCATGACCACGCACAAAACTTCGGAAGCCCTATGACGTCACTCAAAACATTCCAGGTTCCGGAGCGGATCAGTCAGACCGCCTTGGTCGGCCGTATTGCGGCGCTTGATGATGGGGTTACGCGCCGGGTCGTTGCCATTGTTGGGGCGCCTGGGTCTGGAAAATCCACACTTGCCGAAGGGTTGGAGCAGGCCTTGAACGCATCCGAGCCCGGCAGAGCGACTGTTCTGCCGATGGACGGGTTCCATTATGATGATGCCGTTTTGCGGCAGATGAATCGTCTGCCTTGGAAGGGGGCGCCAGACACGTTCGACGTTGGCGGCTTTCGCTCCGCGCTTATGCGCTTGCGGGCGGCTGACGAGAATCCTGTTGCCGTGCCGGTTTTCGACCGTGCGTTGGAAATTTCGCGCGGCAGTGCGCGGCTGATACCGCCGGAAGCCCGACTGATTTTGGCCGAGGGGAATTACCTTCTGTTGGACGAAGCCCCGTGGAGCCAACTGGCCGGGATGTTCGATTTAACCGTGATGATTGATGTGCCTGAAGACGAACTACGCCGTAGGTTAACCCAGCGGTGGGTGCACTTCGGCCTTGATGACGCGGCCATAGCCCACAAGTTGGACGGAAACGACTTGCCCAACGGTCGGCGTATGCGGGACCATAGCCGCCCCGCAGATCTGACTATTGTGCAGGGCGAAGGTTAGCCGCGTTGCAGTCTGTCCGACAGCGGGATTCAAGTCCGTCGAAAAATCGACACTTCGACAAAGGCCCAACCGGATGACTGAATCTGACCATGACGCTCGCGTTGCCATCGTGGCGGCTTGCCGCCAACTTGATCGTGACGGGTTGAACCGGGGGGCGTCTGGCAATGTGTCAGTGCGGTCAGGCCGTGTGATGCTGATCACGCCCTCTGCGGTCGGCTATGACGAGATGACGCCGGATATGATCGCCCGGATGCCTTTGGATGATCCCGATGGCGCTTGGGAGGGGCCGCGCAAACCGTCATCGGAATGGCGGTTTCACCGCGATATACTGCGCGCCCGACTGGATATGGGGGCAGTGGTCCATACACATGCGCCCTTCAGCACCATTCTGGCGGTGGCACGTCGGCCCATCCCTGCCATTCACTATATGATCGCTGCGTTTGGCGGGCCTGACATTCGTGTGGCCGAGTATGCGCGCTATGGGACAGCGGAGTTGTCGGATTACGTCGTCGCTGCCCTTGAGGGACGCAATGGGTGCCTTATGGCCAATCACGGCATGGTCGTGGGCGGTGCGGATCTGACCCGCGCCATGTGGCTCGCCGTGGAGCTTGAGGCGCTGGCACATCAATATTATCACGCGTTGGCCATTGGTGGCGGTCATGTGCTCAGTGATGCCGAGATCGCAGAGACGGCCTTGGGGTTCGCAAGTTACGGGGTACAAGCAGCGGATGACAGCTAAGCCTGTCTAAACCCCTTGCGATCCGACGTCCCAGCGCGCGACCGACATGGACTTGACGACCGCATAGCATTGAAGGCCCGGCGTCAGGTCAAGCGCTGTTGCGGACCTGCGGGTGATGCGCGCCAACAAACGGTCATCGCCTGAACCAAGCTGTACAACGATCCCCGGGCCGGCCCCGCCGCGCAAAGCGATGATTTCCACCGGTAAGATGTTCAGGGCCGAGATGTTTTTGGGTGGTTCGCGTGCAATCATCACGTCCTGTGCTTCGACGCGCACACGGATCATGCTGCCGAGTGTGGCATCGATTTGGGGAAGAAACACCTCACCGGCGCTGACAGTGATGCGGGTAAGCCCATCGCTGTCATGCCCTGCCACGCGGCCGATCAGGATCGCGCCAGCCTCGCGCACGCCAAGCGCCCGCACCGCCGACGGGTCTGACAGCACATCGGCCACCGGCCCGCACCGCACCAGTGACCCGCCATGCAGCACAGCGACGCTGGTCGCCAGCCGGGCCACTTCTGCGACCGAATGGCTGACATATAAAATGGGCAGTTGCGCTTCGTCGCGAATGCGTTCGAGATAGGGCAGAATCTGCGCCTTTCGCGTATCATCCAGCGCGGCCAAAGGTTCGTCCATCAACAGCAGGCGGGGGTCCGACAGCAATGCGCGGCCGATGGCGACGCGCTGCTTCTCGCCCCCAGACAGTGCAGTCGGGCGACGTTCCAGCAGTTTGCCAAGCCCAAGCATATCGACAATATGATCGATCTCTGGCCCGCGGGTCCCGCGCTTGGCGAACCAGCGACCATACAAAAGGTTTCCTCGGACGCTGAGATGGGGAAAAATACGGCCCTCTTGAAAGACATACCCGACGCGGCGGCGGTGGGGCGGTTCAAACACCCCGCGCTGCGTGTCGGTCAGAACTTCGCCGTCTATGACGATCCGCCCCGCCTCGGGTCTGAGCAGCCCGGCGACGGCGTTGACGACCGTGGTTTTGCCTGCCCCGGACCGACCAAACAGGGCGGTTACCCCTCCGGGCGTGTGCATGTCCACAGCCAGCCGAAAGGCCCCTTGCTTGTGGCGCAGGGCGATTTCGACACTCATGCGCCCGATATCCGCCGCGCCATGCGAGTGGCCAGGCCTTCGGACAAGAGCAAAGCGCCCATCGCGATGATGACCGAAATCACGACCAGCCGCAGCGCCGCGCTTTCGCCGCCGGGCACTTGCAGGAAGGTATAGATCGCCGTGGGCAGTGTGCGCGTCTCGCCGGGGATGTTGGATACGAAGGTGATGGTTGCGCCGAACTCTCCCATCGCTTTGGCGAACGCCAAAACTGCGCCTGCCAGCACACCGGGCAGGATCAGGGGTAAAGTCACGGTCAAAAACACCCAAGGTCCGGATGCGCCCAGCGTGCCAGCGGCTTGTTCCAGTTTGGGGTCGACGGCTTCAATCGACAGACGGATCGCGCGCACCATCAACGGGAAGGCCATCACAGCGGCGGCTAGCGCCGCGCCGGTCCAGCGAAAGGCCAGCACGATACCGAACCAGTCCTGCAAGGCGGCCCCAACCGGGCCTTGTGTGCCGAAGGTCAAAAGCAACAGATACCCGGTGACAACGGGCGGCATGATCAGCGGCAGATGCACCAGCCCGTTCAAGATTTGTTTGCCAGGAAAATCGCGCCGCGCCAGCACCCACGCCACAGCGATGCCAAAAGGCAGGCTCAGTCCCGTGGCCCATAGCGCCACGCGCAGCGACAAGGCGACGGCCTGCCATTCCTCTGGACCGAGCCACCCCGCCATGATCCCCTAGTTCCCCGGCACTTGGAACCCGCGCTGCGCAAAGACGGTGCGTGCAGGGCCGGATTGCAGGAAGTTCAGAAAGGCCAGCGCAGGTGCCGGGTCTGGTTGGTTGATGGCCGCAGCGGGATACCGGATTGCCGGGTGCAGAGTTTCCGGGAATGTGCCGATCATGTGCACGCGCGGTTCGGCTTGGGCATCTGTGGCGTACACGATCCCCAGGGGGGCCGCACCGCTGGCCACCAGTGCCAATGCGGTGCGCACATTGTCGGTTTGGGCCACATGCGGGGCAAGGTCCGCCCAAAGGCCCAGTTTCGTCAAAGCTGTCTTGCCGTAAATCCCGGCGGGGACTGCATCGACCAAGGCCATGGCCAACCGCCCCCCCGCCAGCAAGTTTATCAGGTCAAGCTCGGGCCCAATCGATTGCGCAGGGATTGATGGGTCATGCGCGATCAGGGCCAGCGTGTTCCCGACCAGATCGCGGCGCGTGCCGCCGACAATCAACGCATCTTGTTCCAGAACATCCATCCAATCGGCGTTGGCCGAGATGAACACATCGGCGGGTGCGCCTTGCTGGATTTGCCGCGCCAGAACCGAACTTCCCGCCAACGAGACTTTCAACGCACCGCCGGTCGCTTCGGTCCAAAGGGGGGTGAGATCCTGCATCACACCTGTCAGGCTGGCGGCAGCATAGACAAGGATGGTGTCATTGGCCCGTGCAGCGTTCGCAAAGATCGCCAGCGCCAAAACCGCCAGACTGGCGCGGATCAAAGGGCTGAACGAGCGGGCACGCATTGATGTATCCTGAATTGCGAATGTTTCATTACGTATCGCAAAGCGTGGGCTGCAAAGACAAGCGTTATTTCCCGCAGGACATAACGAGGGCGCTTTATCGAAGCCGCGTGCCTGTTTCTGGCGCTAACATGCCCAATCCGGGCACATTCGTCTCGCGGATCAGCTTGCGTTTCATCGCGCGCTCAAAGTCGTCAAAGTCCGTGGCTGTTTCGACAAAGGCAAATGGGCCGCGAATGACTTCGGTTTCATAATACTGTTTCAGGCCTTCCATATTGCCGCCAATGGCCAACCCGTTGACGGTCACATCATCGAAGGGGAAGTGCGCGTAAGCTGTCTTGGGGCCAAAGCCTGCATTGTTGCGCCCATCGCCAGAGACGTCCACAGTCTTTCGCTCGCACGGGGGGGCGTCGGCCAGCATTGTCGAGGCGTGCCCCAACGCATAGCCAAGGGCCGTTGGAAAATTGGCATGGCGGCGGGTGCTTTCGGCTATCGCGGCAGCCGCGTCGGTGATGTCTTCGGAACTGCGCAGGGCACGCCAGTCAATCATGGTGGATTGCTGATACCGGCCGGACCATTCGAATACTTGAAGCGCGACATAGTATCCGGGATCGGACAAGATCGCAGCCTGAACTTCGGGGGAGGCCAGCGCCGCTGCCAACCCATTGCGTTGCAGACTGTCCTCACGAGCGTCGACGGACGACGAAACGTCCAGTGCCAGTACAAGCGCGAGCCGACATGCCGCCGAAGCTGTGACCGGAAGGCAGCCTGCAATCAGGGCGGCGGCAAGACAATTGAACACTAGGCGCATGACCCAAGCATTGGTCGAACAACGCTGCAGGTCAACACTCGGGTTCGCACCGCAAGCGGGACGCCTGCGGTGCGCGTGTTTGTCATGCGGTTTACGCGGCTTTTGTTCCCGGGATCAGCGTGCGGTAGAATACCGGTGCCGCGATCAACGTCAGGACAGATGCAAACGCTAGACCCCCCATGATCGTGACCGCCATGGACGCAAAGAACGCATCGCTGAGCAGGGGGATCATGCCCAAGATCGTCGTTGCCGCCGCCAGAACGACAGGCCGCAGTCGCGACACTGACGCATTGACGATTGCAGCATCCGGGTCACCGCCTTCGGCCCGTCGCAAGTCAATCTCTTCGACCAGAACGATGCCGTTCTTGATCAACATCCCAGACAAGCTGAGAAGCCCAAGAAGCGCTGTGAAGGAAAACGGCAGCCCGGTTCCCAAAAGCCCCAATGCAACGCCGTTGACCGACATTGGCACCAAGAGCCAGATCACCAAAGGTTGACGCAGCTTGCCAAACAGCAGGACTGAGATCAGAACCATCACGATCAGGGACAGCGGCAGTTGCTTGCCAAGGCTTTCCTGTGCCTCGCTGGAATTTTCGTACTCGCCCCCCCATTGAAGCTCGTAGCCGACGGGTAGGTCTATCGCTTCGATTTCAGCTCTGACTTCGGCAAAGGCTTCGGCCGGGGTGACGCCATCGACAGCACCGGCCTGCACCGTGATCGTGGCGCTTCGGTCACGGCGGTGGATCAGCGTATCGCGTACGCGAAGATCGAATCCATCCATGACCTGACTGAGCGGGACATAGGTTTGTGCAGGGTCAGACCAAACGATCTGATCCAAAAGCGCGCCGACCTGTTCGCGTTCCATCTCTGGGGTGCGAATGTAGATCGGTATCAACCTGTCGCCTTCCCGGTATGTTCCGGCCCGTACGCCATCAGTTGCCAGTAGCAGCGAGGCGGCCACATCTTCGCGGGCCACGCCCAAGGCCTGTGCCCGGTCTGTTGCATAGACCGGCTGCACCGTGATCTCGCGTTCGCGCCAATTGGTTCGAACATGGGTGAGCTGATCTGTGTGGTCCCGGAAGATTGCTTCGGCTTGGGCTGCGAGCCTGCGCAACTCGTCGGCATCCTTGCCGCTGAAACGTGCCTCAACATCCGCGCCGCCGCCGGGGCCAAAGACGATGCGCGAAATCCTGACTTCTGCGTCGGTCACGGCTTCATCCAGAAATGCTTGTAAATCTGCACTGAGCGACGGGATATCTTCCTTTGTGGCCGTGCGGATCAAAAACTGCCCGTAAGATGAGTTTGGCTGTTCCGGGTTATAGGGCAGCATGTAACGGGCTAGCCCTTGGCCTATCGTGGCGGTTACCGCCTGCACATCGTCCCGGTCGAGCAACCATGCTTCAATTTCGGCCATGCCCTCTGCTGTCGCGCGAATGTCTGTCCCTTCGGCGGCCTTGTAATCAAGATAGAAGATCGGTGTGTTCGAGTTCGGGAAAAATTGCTGTTTGACCATCCCAAAGGCGGCATAACAGGCCACCGTTATGCCGAGCAAAGCGGGGATCACCAGCCAGCGAAATTTGAGTGCGGCCCGCAGAATCCCCGCATAGCCGCGGAACACGACGCCGCCATATGCATCGTCGGTGTTACCTTCGGCGCCGACGCGAAAGAAATAGTGCGCGAGTAGCGGGGTTACCGTCACAGCCAAGATCCATGACAGAAGCAGCGACAGACCGATCACCGCAAACAGTGAGAACAGGAATTCACCTGTCGCATCGGGGGAAAGGCCAATCCCGGCAAACGCCATGATCCCGATGATTGTCGCGCCCAGCAATGGAATCTGCGTCTTGCCCGCGACATCATCAGCGGCGGCGTCGCCCGGTGTGCCGCGCTGCATTTCCACCTGCATGCCTTCGGCGACCACGATGGCGTTATCCACCAGCATCCCCATGGCAATGATCAATGCACCAAGGCTGATCCGTTCCATTTCGATCCCGAAAACAGCCATGAAAAAGAAGGTCGCGATCACCGTCAAAAGCAGCGTGACACCAACCACGATTGCGGCGCGCCAACCCATTGCCAGCGCCAGAATGACGATCACGATAGCCACGGACATGGCAAGCGACACCAGAAACGCGTTGGAGGCTTCTTCGACAACCACGTGCTGCTCGTAGATCGGGGATAGCTCTACACCCAGTGGAATTTGTGCTTCGAGTTCCGCCAGTTTCGCATCTATCCGTTTGCCAACATCGACAATGTTTTCGGAACTGAGGCCGGACACGCCAAGTGTGAATGCCTCGTGCCCGTCATGGCGCAAGATGTGATCTGGATCGTCTATGCGTGCCCGCTGCACGTTGGCGAAATCTGACAGGTTCAGGATTTCTGCACCAACACCAAGGGTGAGCCCCGCGATACGGTCCACGGTGTTATAGCCTTGCGGCGCTTCGATTTGCGCATTGCGTGGTCCAACAGTAACGCTGCCTGCGTCGGACAGGGTGTCTGCGTTTGAAACCGCCTCAATGATGGCGGCCGGGGGAATTCCGGTGTTCAAGAGTTGTCTGCGCACGGGTTCGACAAAGATCGCTTCTTCGGGAAGGCCATCAACAGACACAGCCGCCACACCATCCACGGTCAAAAGTTCACGTCGCAGGAAAGTCGCAATGTCGTGGATTTCGGCATCGCTGTAGCCCGGCGTCGCCACCGCGTAGAGGATTCCGTACACGTCGCCGAAATCGTCGTTCACGATGGACGTTGACGCGCCCGGCGGGAGGCTGCTTTGTGCATCGCCAACACGGTTGCGCAGTTCATCCCAGATTTGTGGTAACTCATCGCCGTCATAGGTCGTTTTGATTTCAACAGTGATTTGTGACACGCCGGGTCTGTTGCGTGATGAAATCGTGTCGATCTGGCCCATTTGCTGGATCGCGGATTCAAGGGGCTCGCTGACTTCTGTGGCCACTTCTTCTGCGGTCGCGCCGGGGTAGGGGGTGATGACAAGCGCGGTTTTGATGGTAAAGGCGGGATCTTCCAATCGGCCAACCGACGAAAACCCCCAAAGACCGCCAAGAAGGCAAAAAAGGATCAGCAACCACGTGTAAAGAGGCTGCCGGATCGAAAAGCTTGCGATACCGTTCATTTTAGTTGCCTTCCCGGTATCCTGTGAAGCGACGCACGGTTTGTCCTTCGCTCAACAGATGGGCCCCGGCTGACACGATCTCCATTCCGGGTTGCAACGCTTCGCCCGGCGCAATGCCCAAATCAGCGCCTTCGCGGGTCTGGATGGTGACAGGGATCGCGCGGACCGTGCCGCTTTGGGCGCCGGCGGGTTCAAAAATCATGACTTGTGTTGCGCGTTCTGGCGTATGGATCATGGCGGTGACTGGCACCACAAGTGTGCTGTTTTCGCTTGTCGGCAACGAGGCTTCAACCGTCGCGGTACGGCCGGGCAGGGCGGTGAACCCCTCCAGGTTCGGAATGGCAAGATCGACGGCATAGCTTTGCGAAACGCCGCGCGTTTCTGCCGTGTATTCCGCGATCGTCAGTGGAATATCGACAAACCCTTCGCCAAGGTCTGCGGTGAACGTAAGTCCATCCAAGCGCCCGGCGCTGCGGAACAATCGTTCCGGGACGTCGATTTCAACGCGGGGCTGTGACATATCATGGAGCCGCAGAACCGGGGTGCCCTGAGCGACTGTCGTGTAGTTCGCTACAAGCCGCTGAGCGACCAGCCCGTCAAACGATGCGTTGAGCGTGGCATCATCCCGCGCGTCCCGCGCTTCACGCAGGGCCAATTTCGACAGATCCAACGCCGTTTGTACTTCGTCAAACCGCGCCTCCGAGGCGACATTCGATTCCGTCAGTTTCTGGACACGGTCGAAATCGCGCTGCGCTTGCGTCAGGTTCAATTCTGCCCGCGAAACGGCCCTTTCGAACGGTTCCAGATCCAATTGCGCCAGCAGATCACCTTCGGACACGGTTTGACCGTTGAGCACAGGCAATTGGACGAGCTGCCCGCCCACCTGAAACGCCAGATCAACTGTCTGGCGCGCCACGACCTGCCCATAGAATTGCCTTTGAACCGAGCTGTGCGGCGGCTCAACGGTGACCAGACGGACGGGCCGCAGAATGGCTTCTGGTTCCGGCTCCTGCGCGGGGAGCGTGCCAACGAGGCCAAGCCCCAGAGCGAGCGCGGTGGCAGTAAGAGCGATGAAGCCGCCTCGCATCAGGCGGGCAGGGCGTGAGGGGTGCGACATGTCATTCCTCGGATCAGGATGCAGAATGATATCCGATATGTGCGGCTTACAGCGCGGGTCAACCGTAAACTGAACTGAGCGGTTCATTTTCCATGGACAGAGGTGGATCAGACCACAGTCTGCCGTGCCATCGTCGGCGCAGTTGGACAGTTCCTGGCACGCGGTGTCAAAAAAGCAGCAACGCTGCGTCGTGAGAAGGTGGGCCGGTCACCAAGGCATGTCCCATATCTGCGGGCCGCCGTTTTTCGATTTGGGGTGATCGTGAATGTGACCTGATCATTTGCCACATAAAACAAACTGTGACGAAGCGATCATGACCGACGGTCGTGAAGACGCAAGTTGCATCACCTCGGTTGCGGCCCGCCCGGTTGGGGTATTCAACAGTTTCCGAACACCGCGCGCGGGGCATCAGGGCACACGGCCATAGGATCATGGCAGATGCCATCTTGGTGCCCTGCGCTTGTCTGAACCCGCCCCGGAAGGACGCGGCAAAAGCTAGTGATACTCGCCTTTCTGGGTCGAATACATACCGTGATACAGCCCGCCGATGTCCAGCAATTCTTGGTGTGTCCCGCTTTCAACAGCGCGACCTTGGTCCAGAACATAGATACGATCTGCGTCTGATATGGCGGACAGTCGGTGTGCCACGATGATTGTTGTTTTGCCTTCGGCAAGACGGGCAAGCGCGCGCTTCACACGTTCTTCGGTGCGCTGATCCAAGGCCGATGTCGCCTCATCCAGCAGCAAGATCGGGGCCTTCCGGAGGAACGCGCGAGCAATCGCGATCCGCTGTTTCTGACCACCCGACAACTGAGCGCCTTTTGGACCCAAGGGCATGTCGCCGCGTGACCTGATCAGGTCCGCGATCTCGGCGGCTTCTGCGGCTTCCCAGATTTCTTCATCGGTCGATTGCGGGCGGACATACTTGATGTTCTCCCACAGCGATGCGTTGAAGATCACGATATCCTGAGCCACGACTGAGAAAGACTCGCGCAGGTTAGAGATCCGGATGTCTTGAATATTGGTGCCGCCAATTGTGATTTTACCGGACTCGATTTCATACAGGCGGCTGATAAGACTGAGGATCGTCGTTTTTCCCGATCCGGTCGCGCCGACAATTGCGGTGCGTTCACCGGCCCTGAATTCCATCGATAACTTGTCGAAGAGGGGCGATTCTGGCGAATAGGCAAAGGTAACGTCAGAAAGAAGGATTTCGCCGGTGGTGTCGAAAGATTCCAGCGGCTTTTCAACATCTGTGATCGTCGGTTTAATGCGGTTCATGCCATTCACACCGTCCAACAGGATCAGGCTTGCCTGCAGTTGGGTGAAAAATTTAGCCAAGTTCCGCAGTGGATCGAAGACCATGACCAGGCCGATCAGGAAGGCGATGATTGCAGCGCCATCGATATCGTAGCTTGGGCTGATCGCCATGTAGCCGCCGAACCCAATCACCAGCGCATAGGCGAAGGCCGATGCGATATCGATGGCCGGCATAACAGTCGCCTGAGCGGCTTGCAGTCGGATCGCAAGCGCACGAATTTCAGAGGTTGATCGTAACAACCGCTCTTCTTCGAACCTCTCTTGATTCGAAATTTTCACCGTGCGCATACCGTTCACGGTTTCTTCAAGTGTGTTCATATATGCGCCAAGCGCGTTTTCTGCGCTGCGCTGAACCATCTTGATATTGTGAGAAACGAACTGCAGGATCAGAATGATTGCGGGCGCGATTACCAGGGCGCTCGCGAAAAGCACCGGCGCTTTGTAAATCAGATAGCCTGAAACGATGATCACGGTCACAAAATCGCGGACTGCGTTGACCGTTGCCTGGCCGACAAAAGAACTTAGACCCTCGGCCTGACTTACCAGTCGCAGGATTGTTTCACCTGGGCTGGTGCGGTCGAAATACGATAGGTCGAACGTCATCATGTGTTCGATCAGGTCGCGCCTCATTTCCATTACGGCGCTTGCTGCAAGCCATGTTGAGAGCCGGGGAACGACATAAGACGTCACGGCGCGCACTGTAAAAAGGCCGAACACGATTGCGCACACTTGAATGAGATCAGTGATCACGCCCTCATCAAAAATGACCCTGAGACCACTTTCAGTGAGTGACAGAAACTGCTGATAGGCGACGCCCTGAACAAGAATCAGGCCAAGCACGATAAGCAGCCATGGCGTGCGCTGCACTAGATAGTTGTTCCAAAACCACCTTATGTTCACGAGGTCTTGCGGCGTGAAGAACGGCAGTTTTGATTCGTTCTTTTTTCGGTCGAAGAGGCGAATTTTCATAAGCCGTGTGTCACACCTGCCGCGCAAATTGTCGAGAGGTTAGAGCCGTACCCACGGTGACCAATTGCCGGTGACGCCCCATTGCAACAGCACCGGCGGCACGAAGGCCACCGGTGTCCTATTTCGCAAACTGATTAGATGACAGTTAGACTTGGTGATGTCGAACTGCGCTTGGGATCAGCTTTCCTTGCGTCGCCCGTGTTGGCGCAATCCGGCCAAGGCTGCTGTGCCTGCCAAGAGAAAAGCGATGCTTGTTGGCAGCGGTACTGCGCTCGGTGGGTTCGACATGCCGGGTGTGCTTAGCCCGAAGCCCGCATCATCAATCCCGAAGCCATCGTTCAGACGATCGTGAGAGAACGTCAGCGTCAATTCGTCGATTGCCGTTTCGAAGCTGAGCATGATCATGTCCACGGCTCCGTTGGGGCGTTTCTCGGACACGGACATGATGCTTTCGCCACCAGCAGTCAGCAAGAAGTCGGCGCCGGTATCTGCGATGTCGCTGAGCGTAAAGAAAATCCGGTCAAACAATCCAAATCCCGAAATCGTCCAGTCGACGCCAGATGTGTCGTTGCTGTCGAGGAAATTAGACCCACCAGTTGTGGTGTTGATACGCCCGTAAACTGGTTTGTCGCGGACGTACAGATCGCTACCGGTATTGCCGCTGGTATGGGTTACTGTGCCGCCCGATCCGGTCCCGCCGATTGTGCTGAATACGCCGACCGACGTGCGCAGCGCGCCCGACAATTCACCAGCGCTGAAAACTTCAAAATCCTCAACTGTGCTGCTGTACAGGCTGCTGATTTGAGCATCTCTGACGCCGCGATCAAACGTCTGGATGTCCGCTGCAGGCAACGTAGCCGCTGCGGCGGGCAGGATAGCCGCACACGACAATGCAATTCCGGTCGCAAAAGGCTTAAGGGCAAACATAACACTCTCCACTCGGTAACTCGCCCTTAGGTAGGCATGACAGGCCGCAGGGTCAAAGAAACCCTAAGGAATTGGTTAACCGCGGCGCTGCAGGATCTGGACCCGATCCGCGCCGAAAGTGGGCTGAAGGCGGCTGTCAACTTTTGCTCATGTCGACGCTTGCGAGGCTGGCGGCGGACGAGAACGCTCACGAGGCAAGAGTTTCTGAAAGCCGAACGCATGTTTGGGCTTGTGCAATACTTCGCAGCTTGGTTGCATCGCAAGGATCGCAACAAGGAAGTTCCTGATGTTCCGTTTCTTTTTTCGTATTGTCCTTCTCGCCTGTTTAGTGGGGCCGTTTGTTTTCGGTTGGGCAGCGTTGCAGCCGGACCCAATCTTGCCGACATCAGCGACGATGAACCCGAAAATGGCGGTTCAGGCGCGAGGGTTTGCAAAACGTGTGCGGGATGCAATGGAGGCGCCGCCGACGCAGGACGGTTTGGTGCACATTTCTGCAAGTCAGGCCGAATTGAACAGTGGGATCGCCGCAGCATCGCGGCTGGTGCGGCCATTACGCGGCATGAGCGTTGTCGATGAAAACGGCGTTCGCGTTCTTGTTTCAGGGCAAATTCCGAAACTGGCAGATCTCGGATGGGTCAATTTTACGGCGCAGGTGGCGCCTTCCGCAGAAGGACTGGAGATTACCGAGATCAAACTTGGCCGGATGACATTGCCGCCGGGTCTTACTGTCGCCGCGTTGCGTGGTGTTTTGAACTTGGCTGGTCCCGGTGAGGTCGGGTCGGTGTTGTTGGGGAGTATCGAAAGTCTGAGCACCGAGTCAGGCAAGGTCGTTCTTACACTTGATGGCGGTGCGGCAGGCGGGCCGCCAATGTTTGACAAAATCAAAGATGGGTTTCGGCAGATCGCCGGAATGAGCAGCGCCGATGCGGTCTCGGCGCATTATGATGCCATGTCAGACGCTGGTCGACAGGGCCAGTTGCCGGCAAGCGGCTCTAGCTTGCCATGGATCCGGTTTACGCTCGCTCGTGTTGCGGAGGCCGAGCATGAAACTACTGCCGACATGCGCAGCGATCTTGATGCAGCGTTTCTCGCTCTGGGTGCCCATTGCGGCGATCGCCGCGCGCTAGAGGCTGTGGTTGGAGAATTGTCGTCACCTCAGGTTCAATCGCCTTGCGCGGGGACTCAATTATTAGGCCGAAACGATTTGCGACAGCACTTTACTTTATCTGCCGCGTTGGCTGCGGCTGGCGGTGCAGGCGCCTCATTCGGGATGGGTGAAGTCAAGGAGTTGCTCGATGCAGGAAAGTCGGGCGGGTCGGGATATTCCTTTGACGACATAGCGATGGACCGCGCCGGGATTGCCCTGATTGAACGCGCTTCAGGTGGATCGCCTGACGCTCTCGCCGCCTTGGTTGCGAAGATAAAGCGCGAAGGCGATGTGGCGCCCGCAATTTCTGGCCTGCCATCACAGATGTCGGAAGCAGAGTTTGAAGCACGCTTCGGCGGTGTCGATACGCCTGCATATCAGGCGCAAATTGCTGAAATCGACGCGCGGATTGATGCTTTGGCGGTCCATTTGCCCTAGCGAGTTTGCTTTCCCGTTTTGACTTGGTTGCGGGCAGATGGGGCTTGTTTGGCGCTGCTGTGACTGTTGCGGATTTGCACGAAGTCATAAGTGCGCGGAATTGCAGACTGTATGAGCCCCATAATTGCTTTATCGTTACGACTGCTGACAAATAGTCGAATATGGAGTCAATCGCTTGAGCGGAAAGAAAGATGTACCCGCTGTTCCCTTGATTGTTGACCTCGACGGCACTCTTACACGGACCGACACGACCTATGAGCTTCTGATCCTGTTTCTCAAGAAGTTCCCCCTGACAGGTTGGCTGCGCGTTTTGCTTTGGCGAAAGCGCGGTTTGGCAAAAATGAAGGCTCAACTTGTCGCCCATGTCGGCGAGCGTTTCGACGAAACAACGCTTCCTTATACGACCGCTTTGTTGGAAAGCCCGGTTTACGCCGAAGCAGAGCATAGGGTTCTAGTGTCTGGGGCTCAGCGTGATGTGGTTGAGAACGTCGCGAAGCATGTTGGCGACTTCGAGTCCTTTGTTGGAACGGGCGAAGGTCGAAACCTCACATCACGCACAAAAGCCGACTATCTGGTTGCAACCTATCCGGACGGGTTTGACTATATCGGAAACAGCTCTGAAGACCTCAGCGTGTGGAAGAAAGCGCGTAAATCTTATGCCGTAAACGCCACGTCGTCTGTGTTGGAAAAGGCCAAGTCCGAAAACATCTCGCTTGAAGTTCTTGTGCCGCGATTTCCGCAAAGGGCCTCGTTTATAAAAGAGATGCGGTTGCATCAGTGGGCGAAGAATACACTGCTGTTTGTCGTTCCGGCGCTGAACTTGGCCGCACTTACACCTTTAGCAATTTTGGGTTTGCTTGGGATATTTGTTGCGTTTGGCCTTGTGGCCAGCGCGACCTATGTCTTGAACGATCTTCTTGATCTTCAGGAAGATCGAAAACACCACAGCAAATCAAAGCGTCCGCTGGCGGCCGGGGTGCTGGACGTAAAAAATGGTATCATTGGAACAGTGGGTTTGTTTGTCATTGGGATGGCACTCGCCCTTTTGATCAATCCGGGTGTTTCACTTCTTATTCTCATCTATGCCGCAGTTTCCCTGAGCTATTCGCTTTATTTCAAGCGGCTTGTCATTTTGGATGCGATTGTCTTGGCGTTTCTGTTTTGCTGGCGAATTCTTGTCGGCGGTGTCGTGATCGGCCAATCCGCGAATGAGTGGTTCATGACGGCTGTAGGCGCATTTTTTCTGAGCCTTGCCTTCGGCAAACGGTGTATTGAACTGGAGCGTCGGCGCACCATCGACGCAAAGGGCCCGGACGTTCAAATGCTTGGCCGCGGATATGTGGGTCGCGACCTTCCTGTGGTCATGTCTTTGGGGATTGTTTCCGGGTTGATCGCCCCGGTAATTGTGCTGATCTATGTGTTCCTCTCAGGGTCTTCCATTGTAAATCACATAACGAGTGCCTCGGCGCTTGCAGTTCTTCTGTGCTATTGGATCAGCCGCTTCTGGATTTTGGTCAACCGCGGTGCGGTCCACGATGACCCAATAATATTTGCGTTGAAAGACAAAGTGAGCTTCATCCTGCTGGTGGCGATGGCCGTCATCCTGGTGGTGGAGCAAGCGACATGAGCGTGGAAAGTTGGGGACGCGCATTTGGATACGATTGCACAGTCGATGAGCCGGACCGGCTTTCGGGCGTCAATTTAGTCGCCTCATCCTCTCGGGGAACTGCCATTCATGGTTGCGGTCGGTCCTATGGCGATGTTGCGCTTAACGACGGTGGACGGATCTTGCGCACGAGGCATCTAGATCGGTTCATTTCAGCGGACTGGGAAACTGGGCTCATCCGGGCTGAGGCGGGAATGAGCCTTGGGGAGTTATTGGCGGTCGCGGTGCCCAAAGGGTGGTTTTTGCCTGTCACGCCCGGAAGCAAATTCGTGAGTTTGGGCGGCGCAGTGGCCAATGACGTACATGGAAAAAACCACCACAAAGTTGGCAGCTTCGGAGCGTTCGTAACAGATTTAGGGCTTCTAAGAAGCGATTCCGGACGACACACCTTGAGCAAGAATAACAACCCGGACCTATTTTCCCTGACTATTG
Source organism: Meridianimarinicoccus aquatilis (assembly GCF_004358675.1). Taxonomy (GTDB): domain Bacteria; phylum Pseudomonadota; class Alphaproteobacteria; order Rhodobacterales; family Rhodobacteraceae; genus Meridianimarinicoccus; species Meridianimarinicoccus aquatilis. Next base: position 78,119 of record NZ_SMZO01000009.1, read on the forward strand.
GAGGGCTGGGTCTGACGGGATTTATTGAATGGGTTGGTTTGCAGCTGGTTCCGATCGTCAGCCCGATGATGGACGTTGAGAACATTCCATTCGCCAATCTTTCCGAGTTTTTCGACTTGAGCGGACAAAGTGAGGAATGGCCTTTTGCTGTGGCCTGGATTGATTGCTTTGCGAAGGGCGACGGGCTTGGCCGCGGGATTTTCACGCGCGGGCGGCATTCGACACGGCCCGCAAAGCTCGTTGCGCATCCGGAAAAGCCGGGCCTTTCGTGGCCCGGTGAAACGCCGGGATGGGTGTTGAACAAGTTTTCGATCAAGGCGTTCAATGCGCTTTATCGCCGACGGTCGGGCGCAAGGTTCTGCGGGCAGCAGCATTACAACTCGTTTTTCTATCCATTGGATGGAATTGCAGGCTGGAACAAGCTTTACGGGCCGCGCGGGTTCTATCAGCATCAGTCGATAATTCCGCCGGAGGCGGCACAAGAAGGCGTGACGGAACAGCTTCGGGCTATTGAGGCCGCAGGGCAGGGGTCGTTTCTTGTGGTGTTAAAGAGTTATGGCACCGAGACATCCCCAGGTGTAATGTCTTTTGGCCGTGAGGGCGTTAGCCTCGCCCTTGATTTTGCGAACCGCGGCGCACGCACGCAAAGGTTGCTTCGGCGTCTGGATGATATTGCCTTGGCAGCGGGGGGCCGCATGTACCCGGCAAAAGATGGTCACATGCTCCCCAGAACATACCAAACCAGCTTTCCGGCGTGGCAGGATCTTGAGGCCGCACGTGACCCGGCCCTGATGAGTTCCTTCTGGCGCCGCGTCACCGAAACAGGAGCCAAGAGCACGGCATGACATCGAAGAACAAAAATTACGGGCTTGTCGTGTTGGGCGCGACGTCTTCTATCGCAGAAGCTTATATACGGCTGGTCGCGAAGGAACGCGGCTCCAATTTGACGCTATTTATCGTAGGGCGGAACGCGGAAGCGTTGGAGTCCATTGCTGCCGACGTTACCGCGCGGGGCGCAGGGAATGTTGTCACACGGGCGTGCGATTTGGCAGACATTGATGACCCCGCCACTTTGGTGGCGGCGGCGACAGGCGAACTTGGCACAATCGACGAGGTTTTGATTGCCTACGGATCTTTGCCAGACCAGTCCAAAACCCAAACTGATCCAGCCGAGTTGGAAAAGGCATTTCAGGTCAACTTCACAAGCACGGCGATTTGGCTGCAAGCGTTTGCCAATGTTATGACTGAGCAGAAATTTGGGCGGCTTGCTGTTATCGGCTCGGTTGCGGGGGATCGGGGACGTATGTCAAACTATGCTTACGGTGCAGCGAAAGGGGGCTTGGAGCGGTTTGTTCAAGGGCTTCAACACGCTCTTGCTGCCTATCCGAATGTGTCAGCGACCCTTATAAAGCCTGGGTTTGTCGCGACGCCAATGACCGCACATATCGAAGGTCGGGGTGGCCCACTTTGGGCAAGTCCAGAACGTATCGCCGCGGACATAGACAAAGCAGTCAAGCGGCGGAAACTGAGCGTCTATGCGCCATGGTTCTGGTGGGGAGTCATGACGATCATTCGCTCGCTTCCAGCAGCAATTCTGCATAAGACCAAGCTTTAATGGGTGCCAGTTTGACGGAGAAGAAGATGAAAATTGTGCTCACTGGGGCGGCGGGGCTGATTGGGCAAAATTTGACGGTCCTGATGAAAGATCGCAGCGATATCGAAGTATTGGCAATTGACAAGCACCCGGAAAATTGCGCGATCTATCGCGAGTTACACCCCGAAGTTAAACTCATAGAAGCGGACTTGGCGGTACCCGGCGAATGGGCGAAGTCGTTTGACGGAGCTGATCTGCTGATCCTTAATCATGCTCAAATTGGCGCATTGACCGAAGAACCGTTTGTCGCAAATAACGTGACGGCAACAGAGCACGTTTTGGACGCTGCTGAAAAAGCAGGAATCCAGAAGATCATCCATATTAGCTCTTCAGTAGTAAATTCAATCGCCGACGACTTCTATACACGGTCAAAGACTGCACAGGAAAAGATGGTACTTGCCCGCGGCATTCCAACTGTCGTCCTGCGGCCCACGCTGATGTTCGGTTTGTTTGATCGAAAACATTTGGGCTGGCTGGCCCGCTTTATGCAGCGCAAGCCAGTGTTCCCGGTGCCGGGAAGCGGCGAATACATCCGTCAACCGCTCTTTGCCAGAGATTTTTGCAACGTGATTATGTCATGCGTAGATAATTTTCGTCCGGGTCAGATTTTCGATATCTCGGGCCAAGAGAAAATTACATACATTGATTTGGTGACCGCCTTAAAAGAAGCTTGCGGTGCAAAGGCCAAGATCATCCGTATTCCCTATGTTGTATTCTGGTGGTTGCTCCGCATCTATGCGATTCTAGACAAGAATCCACCATTCACGACCCGGCAACTTGAAGCTTTGGTTATCCCCGAAGAATTCGAAATTATTGATTGGCCCGGCATCTTCAACGTTCCTTCAACAACGACGGCCGATGCGTTACATCAAACATACAATGATCCGAAATATAGCTCGGTCACTCTGGAGTTCTGACAATGGCAAATGTTGCAGTTATCGGCGCGGGTGCAATGGGGCTCGCCGCCGCGTATCACGCCGCTAAGGCAGGTCATAAAGTAACAGTCTACGAAGCTGATACTGTACCCGGGGGAATGGCTGCACATTTCGACTTTGGCGGACTTTCAATTGAACGCTTTTACCATTTTGTCTGCACTCCAGATCAACCGACCTTTGATCTGATGACCGAACTTGGCATCGGTGATCAGATGGAATGGGTTGAGACTTCAATGGGATACTTCATTGAAGGAAAGCACTACAAATGGGGTGATCCGTTTTCATTGCTACGCTTTCCTTTAATGAGTTTTTTTGAAAAAATTCGCTACGGTGCATCGGCGTTTTGTCAAACAAAACGCCCAGATTTCACCGGTATCGAAGGCATGACGGCCAAGGATTGGATTGTCCGTGATTGTGGTGAGCGCGTCTATAACTTGATGTGGCGTCGATTGCTGGAATTGAAGTTCTATGAGTACACAGATAAGATTTCGGCGTCGTGGATTGCAACCCGAATAAAGCGCGTTGGCCGGTCACGTAAATCCATACTTCAAGAAAAACTTGGTCATATAAGGGGTGGTTCACAGACGCTTGTTGATCGCCTTGTTTCTGAAATTACTGACATGGGAGGAATAATCCGACTCGGGACTCCAGTTGTCAAAGTTGTGACGCAAGATGGCCGGGTAGCTGGACTTGAAATAGACGAGGGTTTTACCCCGCACGATCACGTTATAAGCACTGTGCCGACCCCGCATGTTTCCGCGATGATACCTGATCTGTCGGTTGAAGAGCGTGAAAAGTTAGATGCAATTGAGAACATTGGTTGCATCTGCATTTTGCTCAAGCTGAAGAAAAGCGTGTCGCCGCATTTTTGGTTGAACGTTATAGATGAACACATGGACATTCCTGGAATTATTGAGTTTTCGAACCTTCGTAAGATGCCAGACCATATTGTTTATGTCCCTTACTATATGCCAACTTCGAATCCAAAGTGGGAAGACGGTAACGCCGATTTTGTGGAAACCGCAATGAAATACATCAGTAAGATAAACCCCGAGATTTCCGAAGACGATCTGATCGATAGCACTGTTGGCCGGTTACGCTACGCTCAGCCTGTTTGTACTCCGAATTTTCTAGATGGGCTTCCTTCGATTCAAACATCTATCGAAGGTCTTCAAGTTGCAGATACATGCTATTATTATCCTGAAGATCGAGGGATTTCGGAAAGCTCTAGGCTGGCTCGCGAAATGGCGGCCAACTTACCTTCGGTCGCTTGAGGTGCAGTTTTTTCGTTTCCTTTTGACGGGTGGGATTGCGGCTGCGGTCAACCTTCTCTCTCGTTACCTTCTAGACAAATTCATGTCATTTGAGATAGCGGTCGCGTTGGCATATCTATTGGGGATGATCACGGCATATACGCTGGCGCGTATGTTTGTCTTTTCCAACTCGCCTGACGGAATTCGAAACGAATTCATGCGATTTACGATTGTAAATGCGTTTGCGCTTGTTGTTGTTTGGTGCGTCTCTGTTGGGTTGGCTAAAGTGGTTTTCCCTTTCGTTGGCTTCAAGTGGTATGCGGAAGACATAGCGCATATCATCGGCGTTCTGGTTCCGGCAGTGACAAGCTTTTTGGGGCATAAATATTTTACGTTTAAATAAATGCATCTTGTCGTCCAAAGTTATCTAAGGGGCCGATGGTCTGATTGTGAGTGCTTTCTGGGGAGCCAATAATGATAGTAGGGCAGAATCTAGCGAGGGCTTTGCTGTCGCCTTTGTCAATTTCGGCAATATTTTCGACACTCATGGTTGGGTTAGCCGTCGCGGGTGGTTTTCTAGGGTTCTCGTCGGTTCCCTTTTGGGACATGTGGAACGGCGCTTTGCTTTTCACTATGAAGTTTCAAGATGGACAACTTGGCCAAATTTGGTCTCAACACAATGAGCACCGTATTGTGCTGGCTCGTCTTCTGTTCATTTTGGACTCGAGTATCTTTGGCGATCGAAGCGTATTTTTAATATGTATGAATTATGTAATAATGGCGTTTGCCGGATTCTATCTTGTTCGCTACATCTCTCAAATATCTACCACTATCGCTGACTCAAAACCAACGGCTAGAGTTCTCTCGTTGATGATCTTCGGTTGGGTTTTTCTCTGGACTCAGCAGGAGAACTTCGTATGGGCGTTTCAGTCTCAGTTCTTTTTAATGACTGTTCTTCCCCTTATTGCTTTTTATTTTTTGGCGAGGTCCGCTGACCATGGAGATGGTGTAAGTTTTGGCATCTCTTTATTTTTGGGAGTGCTTTCGGCTGGCACAATGGCAAATGGAATTGCCGTCCTTCCCATGATGCTCTTGTGTGCCTTTTTTCTAAAGCTCCCACTCTACAAAAAATCCTTCCTACTCATTCTTTCAGTTGCTGTGCCTTATGCATACTTTTACGGGTACGTTGCTCCAGAACATCACGGGAGTCTCTCAAGCAGCCTACGAGATGACCCGGGAACAGTTTTGCTCTACACGATGATCTATCTTGGATCGCCCTTTTATCACATATTTGGTCACGGAACCGTCGCCTATTTCGTTGCATTTTGTTTTGGTTTGGGGATTTCGGCTGGGTCGATTTTCTTGGCATCGAAAATTCTGTTTTCCACGACCAGGTCGCCATTTCAGGTATCACTTCTGCATTATGTGGCCTTCGTGGGTGCAACCGCCTTAGCGACGGCAGGGGGGCGCGCAGTCTTTGGAATTCATGCGGTGGTCGCTGAGAGGTACACTACGCCAACCGTTGTGATGTGGGCTGCATTTGTGGTTTTGGTTTGGGCGACCTTTCCAAACGCATTCCAGTTGCGTGAGCAGCGAAACTCTATACGAGCCTGGTCAAGCATTTTGACGATCTTCTCATTTTTCGTTCTGATGTCGCAGTTCAATGCACTCCAATCCAAAGCTTTACATCTGGCAGATCAAAATCTAGCAGCGCTCGCCTTAGAGTTGGGCGTTCATGATAGTGATGCAATAGAGAAAGTTTATCCGGTCGCTGATCACGTGATTCTTATGGCTGAAGAAATAGTCAAAAGAAGAAGATCGGTTTTTGGCCGTTTTCCGTTTCATGATCTGCGATCGACGCTTGGACAACCTCTCATTTCATCAAGTTTGCAGTTGTGCGTAGGGTCTATGGACGAAATTATACCCGTATCAACAGATCCAAGCTTTGTTAAAGTGAGAGGCTGGATATTTGATCAAAATTCAAACAGTGTGTCGGAGCTTGTTTCATTCATCAATTCTGGGAATGTCGTGTCTGGTTTTGCAATTACTGGCTGGCCTCGCGATGATGTCGCTTCTGCAATCTCCCCTTCAGCTCGTTATTCTGGGTTCTTCGGATACCTAAGGCAGCAGGACGTTGAGGGGGGGCTTTCTGCAATTGGCTCTTCGCCTGATTGCGTTTTAGAACTTTCAATGCCGAAGATTGTTGAATAGGCTTTGCAGCCCTTTTGAAACGTCAAACAGGTGCAGTAAGGAAGATAAAATATACTCTTTCCTAGATTTTAAATTAGGTTGGAGGCTCTAATAAGGAATAGGGGATTTTTTTTGAAAGAATCTCTGAATAGGCTGGGTCCTGTTCAAAAAGGTCGGGATGTTTGCTTCGGGCTAGTTCTTTTTCACGTTTGTGGCGCGCTCGTTTTTCGACGCTATTATCCAAACCACGGGTTTTGCTTTCATGATGGTCGAATAAGGGTTCTGCGACACAGATGTTACGGTAGCCTGCCTTCAGAAGATCGGCGCAGAAAACGACGTCGTTAAATGAAACAGCAAGGTCCTCTGACAAGCCTCCGACTTGGTCCCAAGCATCGCGTCGCACAGCGAGACATGCGGCTGTTACAGCGCTGACTTGCCTATCCATGTTGGCGATGCCGTTGTACCCACCGTCGTTTTTTTGGCAGCCAACAAAGACGTGTTGCACGCCGCCCCGCAACCCAAATACCATTCCGGCGTGTTGCACTGTTCCATCAGGGTAAAGCAATTTGCAGCCAACTGCCCCATAGGCCGGATCCATCGCATAAACTGCAAGCCGATGAAGCCAGTTTGATGTGCGCGCCACTGTGTCGTTGTTCAATAGAACGATCAGTTCACCGCTAGAGAACTCGATGCCACGGTTGATGAGACGGGCGAAATTGAAAGGTCCGTCATCACGCAAAATTCGAAGAGTACCACTCATTTCGAGCTGGCTAAGTTGCGTGAGCATTTCTGGATCATCAGAGCCGTTGTCGACGATGACAATTTCCAACTGTCCATCGGGCCAGTTTGTGCTCTTTAAAGATTCCAAGCAGGGCTTAAGAACGCTCCAACCATTCCGGGTCGGAATTATGACGCTAGTCAAGGGTGTTCGTAGTGTGGTTGGGCCGGTCAAAGGTGCGACTGGGTGCGATGTTGAGGCTGAACTCTGTGACAACGCAGCGTGGACGTGCAGGGCGCTGTGGTTCGTGTGAGACATCGCAAAGCGTGATATGCAGGCATGATAGTCGCCACCGGATTCAAGTTCGCGAACGAGTTCTTCAACGCCATCTTGATCACGCTCAATGCAAATGACGCCGCCTGTTAACGCCCCTGCTTGCAACAAAAGTGGGTCAGTTTGATCTGGCTTGAACCAGTGGCCGGTCATCTTCCCGGTTGGCCCGACAAAGATTTCGTCGCCATAGGCAAAAGAGTAATTGGGGGATGCTCGCAATGCGTCGCGCAGTCGGTCAAGGCAGTTGCCAAGCGGGACGACTCCCTTGGCGAAAATAAAGAGGAAGGGTTCCTTAGTTATCATCTGCGCCGTTGGGCCGACTGGTTGCGCCAACGAAAAATCAACCGAAGGTTTATCTGCGTCTAAGAGGGATAGAACCAGTTGCTCATTGGTACGCATTAATGTCTGAACAAAGCACTCGGGAGCACCATTAGCTTTGCGAATTGCGAAACCTAAAGCGCGGCTGAGAAAACGCTGCCATGTGGAATGCATGTTTCTACCCTGGCTTCAGTTTTGAATTTGCGTGATCGATCGCATCCACTCGTAGGTGCCTTTAATACCGTCTTTCAAATCGATCTGCGTCTGCCAATCGAGATCGCGCTTTGCCCTCGATACATCCAAGATAGAGCGCTGAACATCTATTGGGCGTCCGGGGCGATACGTGACGGGCGTTGATTGTGTGCTGAGGCTTTCCATATACGCGACGATTTCAGACAGCGATGTCCCATGTCCGGACCCAGCATTGTAGGATCCGGTCAGGTCTGTCGCCACAGCCTTTGCACATAGCCGACCAAGGTCTGAGGCATGAAGATAGTCGCGGATAACGCTTCCATCGCCCCAAATTTCAAGGCTTTCACCATTCACGATCCGCCTGAGAAATGTTCCGATGACACCTTGTACACCAGAGTGACCTTGCCTTGGCCCATATGGGTTTGAGGCTCTAATCGATATGGGTAATAGGCCACGGGTGCGTCTGTACATATCCAGATAGTGTTCAATTGACGCTTTGACGATGCCATAAGAATTGATCGGTCTAAGCGGGTGGTCTTCGGGTATTGGTACAACATCAGGCGCGCCATAGATGGTTCCACCAGAAGACAGGAACAAGATGCGCGATATATTCAGCACTGTCATCGATTCCAGAAGCGTAAGGGTGCCGACAAGGTTGTCCTTTACGTCTGTGATCGGATCGAGGTCGGCAGTTCCCGGAAAAGTAGTGCTAATAAGGTGAACGACCGCATCCATGCCGGAAAGTACGTCGATAACCGCCATTCGGTCACCAAAGTTTCCGAAAAAGTACTCAACGCCGGGCAGCGGGTCTCGAAAACGTTCGGGCTGCCGGTCGAACACGCGCACTTGGTGTCCTGCTTCAAGAAGCGAATCTACTACGTAGGACCCGATAAAACCGCAGCCACCCAGAACGAGTACTTTCATTCAATCGCCCCTTTTGGCCAACTGTCGCTGAGTTCCTTAGTCCAGAACAAAACGATACTCTGACCCGACTTCATCTAGAAACACCTTGGACACATGTGACGGCGCAATTCCACCCGTTCAGCGCTGGCACCACCCCAAAAAGCCGCTCAAGCGCGTGCAACATGGTTCCGTCGCTTTGGATAGGCTCGGCAGGATAGTCGCCCCAGCCTAGAGAGATATCCAAAAATGGGGCTAGGGCCTCGGATCGCATCCAGAACATTGTACCTGCGGGAAAATTAAAAAACTGGGGAATGTGGTCATGCCCCAGCTTTCGGGCAATCGCGTCGCCGTGCGGGCGGTTGCGTGTCCAGCCAATCAAATGTGGGTCGTCGGGGTGAATCAGACCCAATCGGTCATCAACTTCAAAGTTGGACATTGCGAGGTCAATCATTGCGCCGCCGGCCGGACCACCTAGCACGTTTTCCATCAAAAAGTTATTCCACAGATCCACGACGGAACGATTGCCTACATGGGCGCTTTGCTTAAGGTGCACATGGCCGATGATATCGTACTGTTCCACTAGCTTCTGGGCGAAGTGGGTGAGAAACGGGCCAATGTCCCGTCCAATATTTGGCACAACATCAACTGTTGCGACCACGCCCTTGTAAGCCTGAAGCAACTCTTGAACTTCTTTCTGCGCGGATTCATTTCGAACGCTTACATACAAATCCGGGAGGGTATCGTTTCGTTCAATCCGCTGAACGCATGTCAATAAATCGTCCGTGAAATATGCGTGAATGTGGAGGGCCACTTTAAGGTTTGTCGCTCGAGCGGTTGAGTTTTCAGAGTGTATGACGCTTTGCAACCAAGCCCCTTTCGGTCGCCCGTTCCGAAGAAAATCTGCATAGGGATCTGTTGTACCATCATAGGCTGATCCGCGACGTTGCGCATACACAAACGGATTGAAGCCGGGTTCGGGCTTTCTTGCGACGCCAGGCATATGCGACACACGAATGTAGTCACTGGCCATATCTATACGAGATTTTGATTTTGCGTCGCGAAAATTGTAAAACCAGGGTGCAAAGGACTCCGCTTCGGCAATCTCTGCGATATCGGACGCTTTTGCGGTCAACCGTTTTGCTGCACGATCACCAAGCCGTGCAAGCTGTGCCGTGTAATGAGTTAGGTCAAAGGTCTTTGCCGCATAGGCATGTGACTGCTGCCCAACTTCATTCAGGCGGTCGGACGAGTTGGCCAGCCTCAATATTTTTTCAGCCATTTGGCTGGTGTTCATATAACCGGCTACACAGTCATCGGCCAAGTCGGCGTCGATAAGCAAATCCGAAATGCCGCTTGCTTCGGCGAAGCTCAGAACTGGGGTTCCCTTGCACATTGCATCAATGGCAACATTCGGCAAAGGATCTAATCGGCTGGATAGAAGCAGAACATCTGCCATTTCGTAAGCTGCATCGATTTCACTTGTTGCAGCAAGAATTGAAAGCTTACCATCTAGACCCGCTCGTTTGATCTGATCGGCCAGAAATGCTGAATACTGAAAGTCTTTTGCTGGCTCAAATCCGTTGCCTATCCAAACAAATCGAACATGTGAACCTTCGGGATTATTTGCAATTCGTGCCGCGATTTCAATGAATAGGTCCACTCCCTTTCGATATTCGACGCGTCCGGCGCCCAAAACGGTAAATGTTTCACGACTCTCTGAGCCGATCTCAGGAGCCATGACGGCACGCAATCGTTCCACCTCATCTTGCCGATTTGAGAGTAAACTTGGCCCAAGTGGGACTTCGCATTTTCCCTGTGGGATGGTGTGCATGAAAGGCGTGTAATCTGGAAGTGCACTGATCATTGCATTTTCCAATGTCAGGCGTGTTGAAAATACTACTTCATTGGACAAATTGATTGCGATCGTGAATGCAGCTGGATCGCTTATGTATGATGAAAATTCATGTAGAAGTAAAACGCTGGGAATGTCGAGCTTTACCAAGTCTTCCAAGATGCCACGTGACTGAATGGAGTTCACCACAGCAAAGTCGAACTTCCTGTCTGCTACTATCTTGCTCAAGGCCAACCCATAGCTGGATTGCCGTGTTTCTAGACGGTTTCCTTCATAGACTTGTTCGGAACTCTTGGCGAAACTGTCGATCAGTTCGCCGCCGACCAATGACAATACAGTCACATTAAAATCTGCTGACAAGGTTTGAGCGACGTTTTGTGCCAGTATTGGTGCGCCAGACCTACTTGCTTCGTGGGATACAATGAGAACACAGGGCTTTTCTGGTGCGAATGGGATGTTTCCGGGAACGCGCTTTACTTTCGCTAGAGATCTTGGCGAAGGGGCCGCGCTTGGTGCAGACTGATCTTCTTCCGGATTGCGACGTTTGGCGCGAAATTCGTATCGACTTGAGGCAGATGGCGAAATCGGGCGAGTGATAGATGCCATAGTTTTGTAGAAGCGGTATTTAAGGGCGTTCTTCAGCGGCTTATCGCTTTGCCAAGTAGAAAGAGATGCGGTTTTCTTCTTTGATTTGCTCATCGCACGAGCTGCGGCGGCGACCGCTTCGATGTCTTTCTGTTTGTCCAAGGGTAGCACCGATGTTCCACCACCTAGCATCACCAATGATTTATCAACTATGTCGATGGAAAGGGAGCCTTGGATTATCAAGTCTTTCCAGTCATCACGGGGCAGGGCCTGTAGAACGACAGTCTTGATAAAAGGGAATCCCGTTTCAACAAGGTTTTGCCAGTGATTGATTGTGCTATTCCCATTAAAGTCAGAGTCAACTGGAAAAAGCGCTTCAGTTTTTAGACCGGAGTCTACAAAGGCGTCGCGAAGTCGCGTTTCGTAGGTGTTGATGACTTCTTGCTTGTTCGTCAATGCAGTTACGTTGCCAAGGAATTCGGATAGGCATGAAACTCCTTCATTTTTTGCTGCGATTAGATAACTTTGAAAGTGATAACGTATTTCGTTGCTGTCGGTCATCCCGACCAGGTTTGCGTTGCTTGCGCGAATTCGGCCTATGAGCGTGCTAAAATCGGCGTCGTTTAATGGACCAACCAAACTGTCATTTGCCAAAACAAGGGTTTTGGTTTCGGAAAGATCGAGGTGTTGCAAGGCATGCGCCCACCCACCGAAGTCATATCCACCATTCTCACGAAGGATAAGCCCGTCGCAATGTGGCGCGATCTCTTCTGTGCTGATCTGCTCAAGATCATCGGCAACCACGACTGCGACGGCTGTAAATCCTTCCTTTCGGAACGACTGAATATACGGTGGGACGTGCGGTTTTATCTTACCAGAGGGTGCATGCGTTAGAAACAGAACCAACTCTTTCGCGGCGCCGGGATCCTTTGAAAGTTTCAAGGCAAACCGGTCAACGGGTGTGCCATTTTCAGAAGTACAGGTTGATACTGGCAATTCAATGACCCCTTATAAGGCGCAATGCGCCATCAAAATGCGACGGCGCGTAGGTGAGCGAGCCAGAGACCTCGTCGGGAAAGGCCAGCATGCCAGCCTGCACAACCGACCCTGGAGTGCGGGCGAGGCTCGATATGTTTCGGAAGTTATTTTCACTCATAGTCCGCAATTCCTTGGCGTAGATCCTTGAGGTTGCGCGCATATCATGCCGAACTTTAGGCCCTGATGTCTCCGATTGCCACCACTTGACCAGTGTCTTTCGGGTCGCGTGACCGAAACGAGACAACGGGTCGGCACAGTTGCATCGCGACAGGAGGAAAGTCGGCGAGAGTGGCTTTCGGAAAATTCAATGTGACGCCCGTTGGTCGTCCATTCATCGTAGGCGAGGGTCGTCCGTGTTGCGATTTGTGAGCGTCCTTTAAACTGATATTCCCGGAAGTAGAATGCAATCGTAGCCGTTTTGCCGCCGTTTCAGGCGCAGATCAAGCCTTCCGGTTGCGCTGTGGACTTTAGCGACAAAACGGCGATGCTGGTCCCGCGACACCGCCTGAAACTGAAGGTCGCCTTAGGCGGTCTTCACTCTTTTGGGCGGTTGAGCAGATGCGCAATCCTGCCCTGAAGAACACGATTGGCGCGAAGCCGGATGGCGTAGAAATGGCCTGATGCTTCCAGAGTCTGGTACAGCTTCGGGATGGCGAAGGCGGATCGGCCCGGAAAGAACCGCATCAGGTGACCGTCAGCATATCGCGCGTTAACCGGCATCAGAACAGTGTGCCAATCATCCGCACTAAGTACGTTGCCGGGGCGCAGGGCCAAACGTCCCAAGTGGCGAAAGTGTCAATCGGCAGAGAATATTAACCACTTGTCCACAACAGTTTAAGGGCAATTTTGGACCCCGATCACCCCGCTATCGGGGCAAAATTGCATGCTTGGTCACAAGCCAAATTGGATGAAGTTGAACAGCGGGTGATAGCACATGCAGCGAAAATGCCCGTTCCAGACGGTGCCCTTTTGCGCGCCATCGGTTGGGCTGTCTGAATTGTGCATGTCCAATGTGATCCACTGCCTGCCGCCTTCAAGCTATTTAGGTACTGAAAAATATGCCATAGATGGCAGTCAGCGGGGCGAAAAATCCAAGCTACATGGGGAATGCGGGTTAAAATATACGCAAAATCGTTTTATCGCGAATGCAAAATTGGCAAGGGGCATTGGGTCTTTGGACAAATTTCGACCATTTGGGCTCTGTGTGGGTGGTTGCAAAAGAAGGCCGATGTTGTCTTGGCGATATATCCCTTGTAAGCCTTTGATAACTTCAGCCTAAACGCGGTTTTCCATGCACGTAGTGCCCGAAATTTCCGGAAAGAACCTTCGTCTGCGTCTTGTGACTCCAGACGATGCGGCCTTTGTGCACGGCCTTCGTGTCGACCCAAGTTACAACGCGCACCTGTCGCCGGTCACGGGAACTATAGCGGACCAAAGAGCTTGGATCGAAAGCTACAAGGCCAAGGAGGCGGCTGGTAAAGAGGCGTATTATATCATCGAACGGCTAGACGGACATCCATGCGGAACGGTGCGGGTATACGGCATCACGCAGGACAGCTTTACCTGGGGCAGTTGGATCTTGAACGCGGATAAACCCCCCAAAGCGGCTCTCGACTCTGCTATCTTGGTTTATGATATTGGGTTCGGTAAGCTCCAGAAGTCCAAGGCGGTTTTTGATGTGCGCGCTGACAATGAACGGACGCTTCGGTTTCATCGTCGCTTCGGAGCAGAGCAGACCGGTTCTGATGACGAAAATCTGTATTTCATGATCGCAAATGAACGATTTTACGAACTTCGCGACGTACTGTCTGAAAGCTTGAGGACTGAAATTCCCAAATGATTTCTGAAAGCCCAAAACCCAGCGGAAGTGCCCGTCTTATCAATTTGCCTGTCATATCTGACCCTCGCGGAGATTTGACTTTTGTCGAAGGTAGCAACCATGTGCCTTTCGATGTGGCGCGCGTCTATTATCTCTATAACGTGCCGGTGGATGCAGATCGCGGCGGACATGCCCACAGAGTATTGCAGCAGGTCGTTTTCGCGCTTTCGGGCAGTTTTCGACTTAAGGTGGATGACGGGTTTGAAAAGACGGATTACTGGTTGCGCAATCCTCGTCAAGGCGTGTTGATCGACCGGCTTATTTGGCGCGAAATGGACAGTTTCAGCCAAGGTGCTGTCTGCATGGTGTTGGCGTCCAACCGTTACGACGAAGGCGACTACATTCGCGACTACGGGGCTTTCCAAAAGGCAGTGGGGGCAAAGCTCTGACATTTTGAAAAGGCGACGCGCTTTTTGGCAGGTGAGTCTCTTTCGAACCTTCTTCGCCAACAGGAAAACCCATGATCCCATTTCTTGACCTTCGCGCAGCATATCAGGAATTAAAAACAGAAATCGACGAGGCTACAGCACGCGTTTTGGACAGTGGTTGGTACGTCCTTGGTCCTGAAGTTGATGCGTTTGAGAAGGAATGGGCAGCTTACTGTGAAGCGGATTTCGCCGTTGGGTTGGCCAATGGGCTCGACGCACTAACACTGTCACTTCGGGCGCTGGACATCGGGCCGGGGGATGAAGTGTTGGTGCCTTCCAATACGTATATCGCCACCTGGCTGGCTGTTTCAGCTGTCGGCGCAACCCCGATTGCGGTGGAGCCGGACCTCGCAACTCACAATTTGGATCCCAACTTAATCGAGGCGTCGATCACGCCGCGCACGCGTGCGATTATTCCAGTCCATCTTTATGGGCAGCCTGCCGACATGGATCCTATCTTGAGTTTGGCCAAACAGTACGGGCTTCGAGTGATCGAAGATGCGGCGCAGGCGCATGGTGCGCGATACAAAGGAAAACGCATCGGCGCACACGGGGATATCGTCTGCTGGAGCTTTTATCCTGGCAAGAATCTTGGGGCGTTGGGAGATGCGGGGGCTGTAACCACTAACGACGCAGGATTGGCAGAGCGTGTTGCGTTGATACGCAACTACGGCTCAAGGCAAAAATATGTCAACGAAGAAGCGGGCGTAAACTCCCGCCTTGATCCGCTTCAAGCCGCGGTACTTCGCGTCAAGCTTTCGATCCTTGATGAATGGACTGACCGGCGAAGAGCTTTAGCCGCCGCCTACACTGATGGGTTGGCCGATACCGGTCTGATTTTGCCTCATGTGCCAGACTGGGCGGAGCCATCATGGCACCTTTATGTCGTACGGAGCACGAGGCGCGACGCGCTTCAGGAGCATCTGGCCAGCGCCGGCATCGGCACTTTGATCCACTATCCGATCGCCCCGCACATGCAAAAAGCCTATGCTCATCTTGGGATTGCCCCCGACAATTTGCCCCGCGCGCGGCGACTGTCCAGCGAAGTGTTGAGCTTGCCAATCGGTCCTCATATCGTCTGCAAGCTACTTGATGACAAATCGCCGTCAAACATTGAGACTGCGGGGAACGGGTCAGCAATTGACCTTGAAGAAGGTAGGGTCGCTTCAGCTTTGCTAAGAATGCTCGCCTAAAGTCTCGGAGAGGTATCGTACATGGCACTGTCATGGTTTGGTCGGCGCGAGTCGGTGGCTGACATCGAAAGCACTCTATTTGATGCTGACTGGTACCTGGCTCGTTACCCGGAAGTCGCAAAAGCCAAGAAAAGTCCGATCCAGCATTTCATGACTGAAGGGTGGCAGAAGAACTTTAATCCTTGCGAGTTTTTCGACACCGCATGGTATCTGAGCCAATACCCAGACGTTGGCGAAGCTGGGCTCAACCCGCTGATCCACTACGAATCTATTGGCTATCAGGAAAATCGTCTCCCAAGTCAGGATTTCGATCCAGTGTTCTATCGCGCCGCGTATTTGGAGCAGGATGACAATGTGAACCCGCTTCAGCACTACCTTGAAATTGGGCGACACAACGGAAATCTGATCAATGAACAGCAAGTAGAGACTTTCAATGCTGCGTGGTATCTGGCGACCTATCCCGACGCCGACGAAAGTGATCTGGATCCACGGGACCATTTCATGCAAGTCGGTTGGAGAAAAGGTTACGACCCAAGTCCAATGTTTGACACTATGTGGTACTTGAAATGCAATCCTGACGTTAGGGATGCAGGTTGGAACCCTCTAGAGCACTACGAGACTGTCGGAAATTTTGAAAATCGACGCCCGAACAAGGGCTTTGATCCGGCATTTTACAGGGCCGTACATCTCTCGAACGAAACAAAGTACGAACCTTTGTCTCACTATATTCATTTTGGTGACTCTCAGGGGAATGTGCCCTGTATCACCCTAATGGACGCAGCCTTTGGTACAAGCAAAAGTGCCACGGAAACAGCGGATCAAATTTGGTATCGCTCTCAGAATCCTGGCGGGCAGGAGGCTATTGAAGCCGAAATTATTTCACTTGGAAACTACATCAAACAGGTTCAATTGATCGACCAAAGAGCTCCGTCATTCGAGCAAATCGAGAGCGAGTGGAAGCACGAAGGAGCATTCCCCTCGACATTGCACTCAACGATATTACAGGACTGTTGTGTTGTGCCTGGCACATCTACCGTCTTCGTGAAGCGAAATCTTGTAATCAATGACGAAATCAGTCGCATGCAGGGCAAAGTCCCTGACAGTTCTCTTGTTAAAAATTGGGAAACAGGACAGTTTTCTGATGCAAAACTGATAACAAATTGCGCGTTGCGGGTAAATCCTTCTATCGAATGTGGAATTCACCTTTTTAAGGAAAATGAAAGTAACTATTCTAATTTTTTGGTGGAAGTTGCTCCAAAGCTGAGTCTTCTGGAGTCTCAACTGGCTATTGACCCATCAGTGCCTTTGCTCGTTTCAAACAACCTAGCCGATACTGTTTACGACTTGATTGATATTCTAAAACATCCCTGCCGTTCTGTTTTGCGATTACACCCCTTTTCGCTCTACAAGATCCGTCGATTGTATATGATTTCAGATTTGTCTCATATTGTGGATTTTGACCATCTTCTGCCCAAACCTGAACACTGTTTCTTCCCACGCAAAATTGTCTCTGAAATGGTTGAAAAAGTTATCACCGCAAAAAGGTCATCAGACAGAGTTGATCGAAAGATATATCTAAAACGTGGGAAACTGCGACGCGCCATTGCAAACGAAACTGAACTAATCGACGTCGCTTTAAAATATGGTTTCGAAATAGTAGATATGGCCGACTTAAGTCTTGCTGCGCAGGTTAACTACCTCGCAAGTGCGCGGCAAGTTATCGGAGCAACCGGTGCCGCCTTCACCAATATTCTGTGGTGCAATGAGAATACGAAAGTAATGGTTTTTTTCAGCCGCCACCCTCTTAGCAACGCGTCATTTTGGGAGAGAATTTCTGAAATCAAAGGTTTGCAACTTCAAGTGATGTATGGTCGTCGTGTCGGCAAAATAACGGGAAAGCACTCGATCCAAGATGACTACACCATTGATCCTGTCGAATTTGAAAGATGTTTAGCAGAGTGGCCCGATTAATTTTGAAGATACTTTATTAAATTCTTCTCACCAACAAAAGCAGAAGAGAAAGCGCGAACATGCCAAAAGTTACAGCGATGGTTGTTTCGTACAACCATGAACGCTTCATTTCGGAGTGCCTTGCGTCAATTGAACAGCAGAACTTTGACGACTTGGAAGTTATCTGTGTGGATGACGGCTCTTCTGATGCTTCGCCAAAAATTGCGCATGAGTTCGATGCCATGGATGTGATGGTGTACGAAAAACCCAATGGCGGACCATCAGATGCTTTTAACTACGGTATCGAACGTGCATCCGGCGATATACTCATGATGATTTCTGCCGACGATACCATGCTTCCCGGGAGCATTGCCGCACGAGTAAACGCACTTGAAGATCCTGATGTCGACATTGTTTGTGGTCTGCCCACCTGGATTGGCGCGGACAGTCGCGATCTTCCGCCATCGGACTACCCCGATATATTTCTTCCTTTTGAATTGTCTCCTGAAGCTATGTTCCAACGACTTTTCTTTGAGGGTAATTTCATAAGCGCGCCAACGATTGCCATGCGCCGCGCAATCCATCACGAAACCGGTCCATTCGACCAACGGTTCGAACAATTGCAAGACTACGATTATTGGTTGCGAGCGGCAGCGTTGGGAAAGAAATTTTTTTGCATTGATCGCCCGTTGGTTGGCTATCGATGGCATGGTGGTAATCTATCAACGTCAAATTCAGAAAGGTCTGAAGCGGAGCTGTCCGAAGTTCGGAAAGCCGCTTTGCAACATGCCGACCAAATCTTCCTGTCAAAAGTACTTTATGAATCGGAAGAGATGTGTCTACAGGCAGGTTTATCGCACGAAGAGATTGCCAGTTTGCTGATGATAAAGCACAGGTCTCAAATCCTCTCAAATCTAGGTCGCCAACAGCTCCAGAAGCTGTTGGAAAACAATGAACGAAAGGAGGTTTTAAGGAACGAATTCTTGATATAGTTCGTTGACTGGGATTAGTATTCATATCCAATAAATGCTGGCGTGTTACCGGACGCGTGCCCGCTTGGGGCCAAATTTTTCACCCTGTTGCACTTTCCCAGCCACAGGAAATCTAGCGGAAAACTCTAGCCAAAAACGAAAACGTTTTCAGGTGGCAGAGCAACGGGACCTTCGGTGCACTCCGAAGGTTTTCGGCCAAGGTGACAAATTGAACGTAGCTCGCCATTGCGCAGTATGAAATCAGATAGCCAACTGTCGCTCTGTGCTGGTTTGGCTCTGCTAGACGGAGGGCGGGAAAAGGGAATGCTATAGGCGCGGTTTGCTCCGTAAAGGGCGCACTTCGTGATCTTCCGATCAAAGCCCCTCCAGCAAGTCCCCCACGCGGTGGATGATCACCTTCTGGCGCTTGGATGTGATAACGCCCTCTTTGCTCAAACGGGCCACAACGCGGCTTACCGCCTCTCGGTTGGCGCCAACATACGTTGCCATCTGTTCGTGCGTGGGCGCGGGGTGTATTACGCCTTCGGGGATCAATTGCTCGCGTTCCTGCGCCAGTCGCACCAGCAACATCCGCACACGCGTTTCCACATCGTGCACGATCAATCCGATCACCCGTTCATTTAGAACACGCGTTCGGGCCGCAAGGTCGATTGCAATGTTGCGCAGGATGCGGGGTTCTCGTTCGAGCCAATCTTGAAACGCATCGTTGTTCAGTCGCGCGATCCGGCTTCGCTCAGAAGCGGAAACTGTGATCGACCTTGGGCTTCCGTCCAGTGCCGACAATTCGCCGAAATATCGACCCGCACCCATTTCGGTAAACGAGACTTGCCTGCCGCCTTCGGTGATCAGCAATCCGATGACGCCGCCTGAGAGTACGACGTAAAAATCTCGGGACTCTTCACCCTGTTCGACAATAATTCGGCCTTCCAAAACGCTGAACTCTTGGAAATCATCGGCCAGTTTTAGAAGGCTTTCCTCCGGCACGCCGGAAAACAAAGGCATGTCCCCAAGCGCAGCGAGCAACCCAGTTGCAGACGCCGCCATTCGGCGTGGAGCAGTTGACATGTGTATTCCCCTATATTTCAGATCAAAGGGTATCACCGCGTAGCGGAAACTTTAAAGAAGAAAGACGCTGACTTGCTTCAAGCCAACACGCAGGGCTTGACGATGGGGCATTGGTGACAGTCCCTCCCCGGGCGCAAAAGTTTTTGGCGCCGGGTCAGCGACAATGTCTGGCTTAACCGAAACTTCGTTGCAGCCCAATTGCCCAAGTTCCTTGAGGTGTCTGCCTGAAATTGGGTACGGTTGCGCTAAATTTTTGACACATTGCCGCGCCAGTTTGCACAAAACTTACTCACCTGCCTCACGACCGCCCAAGGTCGGTGTTCTGTGCGCCCCTGTGCTTGGCGTGACGCCGAACTTCGGTGTCTGCTGGTGTGGCAGGGCACTTAGGGTTCCGCTTCCACAAGGAAGGTCAGGTCCGAGAAGGGCCGCCCGCGCGGCAAATTCCGCGACGGTACACGGCGGGCCAAAATCCCGGGAGAGTACTGTGCTGGTCCATCCGCGCATTCTTCTCATGTTCCGCCTCTGGACCGGCAGACACCACGGCGGAACGTATGAGGGGCTGTCATGCTTAGGAAAACAAGTTTAGCCGCAGCGATTGCGCTGGCCAGTGTCACATCTGCTGCCGAGGCGCAGGAAAAAACAGAGTTTCGCGTCGCTTGGTCGATCTATGTCGGCTGGATGCCATGGGGCTATCTGGAAGACAGCGGCATCATGGACAAATGGGCCGACAAATACGGCATCGACGTCGAAATTGTTCAAATCAACGACTACATCGAGTCGATCAATCAATATACCGCCGGAGCGTTTGACGGCGTGTCCGCCACCAACATGGACACGCTCTCGATCCCATCGGGCAGCGGGATAGACACGACCGCGCTGATCGTCGGTGACTATTCCAACGGCAACGATGCCGTTATCCTGAAGGGCGAAGGGACGTTGGAAGACCTGGCCGACAAGCCGGTCAATCTGGTGGAGCTTTCGGTCTCGCATTATCTGCTGGCGCGGGGACTGGATACAGTTGGCCTGACCGAAGCCGATCTGGGCGGGGTGTTGAATACGTCTGACGCCGACATGATTGCCGCTTTTGCAACCGATGATGTCGAAGCCGTCGTCACATGGAACCCGCTTGTGTCCACGATTTTGGAAACGCCGGGCGCGACCAAGTTGTTCGACAGCTCTGACATTCCCGGCGAGATCATTGACCTGATGGTGGTGAACACTGACACCCTCGAAGCGAACCCGGATTTCGGCAAGGCACTTGTCGGGGCGTGGTACGAGTTGATGGGGATCATGTCGTCTGACACGCCAGAAGGCATCGCCGCGCGCGAAGCCATGGCCGAGGCATCCGGCACGGACCTTGCCGGTTATGACGCGCAGCTTGCCTCTACGCAGATGTTCTTTGACCCGGCAGAAGCGGTTGCCTTTACCTCCGGCGAGGATCTTCCGGAAACCATGGTCAGTGTCGCCGAATTCTTGTTCGAAAAGGGCATCCTTGGCGAAGGTGCGCCAAGCGCTGACTTCATCGGTGTGGCGTATCCGAGCGGGGCGACGACGGGTGATGCCAACAATGTCACGTTCCGGTTCGATACGACCTACATGCAGATGGCCGCAGACGGCGAACTTTAAGGTCGCCTGCAATGCGTTTGATAAACCGACGTCCCGGCACGGCCTTGCGTGCCTTTCTCGCGCTGCTGCCGTTCCTCGCGGTCTTCGCGATCTATGCTGTGGCGTCGGATATCAGGCTCACGGCGAATCCGGCCGACAGGCTTCTTCCCGCGCCGTCCACGATTGTTGACACGGCGGCGCGGCTTTTCACAGAATCCGACCGGCGCAGCGGGCGAATCTTGCTTTGGCATGACACCGCGATCAGCCTGCAACGGCTGGCGCTGGGGGTTGGTATTGCCGCGTTGGGCGGTCTGGTCTTCGGGCTTTTGATCGGTCTTCTGCCACATGTCCGCGCTGCACTTGGCGGGTTCGTGGCAGTGGTATCGATGATCCCGCCACTGGCAATCCTGCCGATCCTTTTCATTGCGTTTGGGCTAGGGGAATTGTCCAAGGTGATGCTGATTATCCTTGGGATCATGCCGTTCCTGATCCGCGACCTTAGTCAGCGTGTGGCCGAAATTCCAACCGAACAACTGGTCAAGGCACAGACGCTTGGGGCCTCAAGCGCGGTGATTGCGTTGCGCGTGGCGCTGCCGCAGATCATGCCGCGTTTGCTGCAATCTGTCCGGCTGTCGCTCGGTCCCGCCTGGCTATTCCTGATCGCGGCCGAAGCGATCGCCAGTGACCTTGGGCTCGGCTACCGAATATTTCTGGTGCGCCGCTATCTGGCGATGGACGTAATCCTGACCTATGTGCTTTGGATCACAGCCCTGGCATTTCTGTTGGATTGGGCGCTGCGCCGTCTGTCGCGCCGGGCCTTCCCATGGGCGGAGACAGCGCAATGAGCTTTGTATCCGTCGAGAACCTGTTCCACAATTACGGGTCTCGCCCCATTCTGGAACGGATTAACCTGACCGCAGAGCAGGGCGAGTTCGTATCCCTTGTTGGTGCATCTGGCTGTGGAAAATCCACGTTCCTGCGGCTCTTGTTGGCACAGGAACAGCCCACGCGCGGCAGCATCAGGATCGATGGCGCACAGCCGGCAACAGAACCCGACCGGGCGCGCGGCGTCGTTTTCCAACGCTATTCTGTATTTCCGCATCTTACCGTGCGCGAGAACATCGTTGCCGGTGAAAGCCTGTCACGCCCTTTTGGCCGCTTTTTCGGGGCAGAGGCGCGGGCAGCGCGGGCGCGGGCGGACGCAGTGCTTGAACGTATCGGCCTTGCTCATGTCGGGTCGGCCTATCCAGCCACTCTATCGGGCGGCATGCAGCAGCGTCTTGCCATCGGCCAAGCATTGATTGCCAAACCACTTGTTCTGTTGCTGGACGAGCCATTTGGCGCACTTGATCCGGGTACGCGCTTATCAATGCATGACTTTCTACTGGAATTGCGCGCCGAGACGGGGATGACTGTCTTCATGGTCACGCATGACCTTGAAGAGGGGTTCAAGCTTGGTGACCGTGTTCTGGTGTTTGACAAGCCGCGCTGGGATCCAACAGATCCAGAGGCTTACGGCGCGACCATAACCTATGATTTCGATGCACGGAACGGGGGCATCCCGTTCCAGACTACCAAGGAGGATATCCATGCTCACGGGCCAAACTAGGCGTTCCCGTTCCCACCATCCCGCGGATCAGGCGCGCCCTGAGCGCCGGGCGCATCACCCGGACCTGACCAAGCTTGGTGGGTGGCGCGCGATGAAGGCCGAGGCCGAACTTCCTGAGGGGCGTTGGGATGAAGAACGCCGCTGGGCCCTGCGCATGGGTCTGACCGGCGCGAACACCATCGAGGACAAGTCGATCCCGACCTTCGCGCGGGGGGAGTTGCCGCACTACGCTGGCATCAACACTTTCCTTAAAGCCCCCTATGCCGAGGATGTGCTGGAGGTGGCCAATTACGACGCGACGGTTCTTGGCATTCCGTTTGATGGCGGCACGACCTATCGGCCCGGCACACGCTTCGGTCCGCAAGGACTGCGCAAGATCAGCGCGCTTTACACGCCCTATAATTATGAACTTGGCGTCGATCTGCGCGAACAGATGACCCTATGTGATGCCGGTGATGTGTTCACGATCCCGGCCAACCTGGAAAAGAGCTTCGATCAGATCAGCCGCGCGGTTTCTCACGTCTTTTCAAGTGGGTCTCTGCCGATCATGATCGGTGGTGACCATTCCATCGGATTTCCCTGCGTGCGGGGCATCGCCGACTGCACCAGCAAGAAGATTGGGATCGTGCATTTCGACCGCCACGCGGACATCCAGGAAAAGGATTTGGATGAACGTATGCACACAACCCCATGGTTTCACGCAACAAACATGCCAAACGTCCCAGCCAAGAACTTGGTGCAGGTGGGCATCGGTGGCTGGCAGGTCCCACGCGAAGCGGTCAAGGTTGCGCGCGAACGTGAGACCAACATCATCACCATGGCCGACATGGAACGGATGGGCGTTGATCGCACCGCCGAGATGGCGTTGGAAATGGCGTGGGATGGGGTCGACATGGTCTACATGTCCTTCGACATCGACAGCATCGATTGCGGATTCGTGCCCGGCACCGGGTGGCCTGAACCCGGTGGGTTCTTGCCGCGCGAAGCTTTGGCGCTGGCGTCAAAAGTCGCTGCAGAAGGCATCTGCGGAATGGAACTGGTTGAGGTGTCGCCCCCCTATGACACGTCCGATATCACCGCACTGATGGGCACTCGCGTGATTGTCGATGTGCTTGGCGCGATGGTCAGCGCCGGAACATTAGGCAAACACAAGAAGCATATCGACAAGCCTGTCAGCATTCCTCATGGCGAGTTTGAAGGAAAGCGGTGGTCGAATGCCACATGACCATGCACCGTCCGGGGCCGACCATCATCATGGGGCAGGGCACAACCATGCCCATGGCGACCATTTGCACAGTCACGGCAAACCCGACGATGCGGCGTCAGACCTTCAGGTTCTGACGGCGCAGTTCATCGATGGTTTTGTGCAGGCGGCCGACAAGTCAGCCTATCTTCGGCTTGCGGGGGTTCCGTTTGAGCGCCCCGGAGTTGGTGGGAAGACCGCGCTGAAGCTGGTCGATGTGCAACTGTCAACAGAGTGGCAGGTCGGAACAGCCGCGCCATCGTTCGGATCGCGTGAATTATCATATTTGCCCTATCCAGGCGAAATGGTACGCGAGCGGACGAACATGTCCTTGATCTACGTCTCGATGGACGAAAAATCGCCGCTCGATATCCGGCAGTTTCTGTCAGACCGGATGGCCAAGGATCAGGCCGCCTATTGAAGGCATCGACAATCACCAAAAGAACCGGCTAGCTTCGCGATCAATCGCGGAGCTAGAGGGGCATGATGATTGATCTGGTAATTTTTGATTGCGATGGTGTTCTGATCGACAGCGAGGACATCAGTGCGCGCCAACTTGTGGATGAACTGGCAAAACGTGGGGTCGACATCGATCTTGCTTATGTCGCTCAACACTTTCTTGGCCGCAGCTATCCCGTTGTTATGAAACAGATCCGCGACAATTTTGGCATTGAGCTCACGGCAGAGTTCGAAGAGCAGTACCGTGAAAACCTCCTAGCTGCATTTGAAACAGACCTGCGTGCAATTCCGGGGGTTAGTGACGTTTTGAACGGGTTGCACCGCGACTTTTGTGTGGCCACAAGTTCAAGTCCGGCACGGGTCCGCCGGTCATTTGAGATTGTCGGTTTTGATCAGGTGTTCGAAGGCCGTGTGACGACAGCAGTCGAGGTCGAGCGTGGAAAGCCGGCGCCCGATCTCTTTCTTTTGGCGGCAGCCAAACGGGGTGTGCCGCCCGAACGCTGTCTTGTTATCGAAGACAGTGTGACTGGCGTGAAAGCCGGGCTTTCGGCGGGGATGAAGGTTTGGCGATTTACCGGCGGAAGCCATCTCCGCGGCCTCGGGGATTCAGCCGGGGCAATCGGAACATTTGCAAATTTCGAGGAACTGCCCCACCTTGTGCCCGAAATATTTACTGCGAAAGACAGCCATGACGTTGCACCGTAGAACTGACGCAGACACCACCTCGCTGGATGAAGCGGCGAGGGCTGGTTGGCTATATTACGTAGGTGGCAAGACGCAAGATCAGATCGCTCGTGATCTGGGGATCTCTCGGCAAAGGGCGCAACGCTTGGTCTCCAAAGCGGTGTCCGAAGGGTTGATCCACATGCGGCTGGATCATAAAACGGCGGCTTGTCTCGACCTAGAGGCGCGGCTGATAGCCAAGTTCAATTTGAAATTTGCGCGTGTCGCCATAGGCTTGGGTGAGGGTGCAGACCCGGTGGGGTCCGTGGCGCCGGCAGCCGCGGCTGAAATCGAACGTGTTCTGTCGCAAAGCGAACCACAGATCGTGGGCTTGGGTACCGGCCGGATGCTGCGCGCAGCCGCCGAAGGGTTGCGCACGATGGAATGCCCGCAACACAAGTTGGTGTCGCTGATTGGGAACATCTCACCAGATGGAACTGCGTCCTTCTTTGACGTCATCATGCGAATCGCGGCCAAGGTTCAGGCCCCCCATTTTCCCATGCCACTGCCTGTGATTGCGTCGTCCAGGGA
The DNA here is from genome assembly GCF_004358675.1 of Meridianimarinicoccus aquatilis. Taxonomy (GTDB): domain Bacteria; phylum Pseudomonadota; class Alphaproteobacteria; order Rhodobacterales; family Rhodobacteraceae; genus Meridianimarinicoccus; species Meridianimarinicoccus aquatilis. Next base: position 103,767 of record NZ_SMZO01000009.1, read on the forward strand.
AGAGCGGGCAGCTTTTCTCGCCTTGGCGCCTGTTCAACGGGCCCGCGACTTGGCCAAGAGCGCGACAGTGGCTTTTGTTGGAGTCGGCGAGATGACGGGCACTCCACCTCTCTTGAAGGACGGGTTTCTCAGTCGCGAAGAATTGGCTGCGATGCAGGCACAGGGTGCCGTGGGCGAAATCTGCGCGTCGGCATACAATGCAGAGGGGAAATACCTTGCTGCGGACCTTAATGCGCGTGTTACGGGCGTAAAAGTTGTCTCGGACAACGACGCATTGGTGGTCGGCGTCGCAGCTGGCCCCGCAAAAGTGAACGCACTCGATGCCGCGCTGAAGGGCCGGATCCTGAACGCGCTGGTTACGGACGAGGCAACAGCATTGGCTCTTCTGTCGGTTTGATTTCTCAACCTGCACGTCAAAAAACCATGAAAGTGTGGACCCGGCCCAATAAAGAGGCTTGACTGGAATCGATGGTTGTGTGAGCAATTACTCATATGTTGAGTTAATGCTCACATTTTTAGGGAGGACTACCATGACGAAGAGAACCCATGCGCTTTTGGGCGCGTGTGCTGTTGCCGCGTTGTCGACTGCAGCTTTTGCTCAGGACACGATCACGATTGCGACCGTGAACAATGGCGACATGATCCGTATGCAGGGCTATACGGATACGTTCACCGAGCAGACCGGCATTGAGGTCGAGTGGGTGACACTTGAAGAGAACGTGCTGCGTCAGCGGGTCACCACGGACATCACCACCAAGGGTGGCCAGTTCGATATCATGACCATCGGCATGTACGAGACGCCGATCTGGGGCGCCAACGGCTGGCTTGTTCCGCTGGACGGCATGTCTGCCGAGTACGATGTCGAGGACATTCTGCCTGCCATGCGCAACGGGTTGAGCCACGATGGCACGCTTTATGCGGCGCCGTTTTATGGCGAAAGCTCCATGGTCATGTATCGCACGGATCTGATGGAAGCTGCCGGTCTTGAAATGCCGACTGCTCCGACGTGGGAATTCATCCGCGAAGCCGCTGCGGCGATGACTGACCGCGACAACGAGATCAACGGCATCTGCCTGCGCGGCAAAGCTGGTTGGGGTGAAGGCGGCGCGATCATCACCGTCACGGCCAACTCATTCGGTGCCCGCTGGTTCGACGAAGACTGGACTGCCCAGTTCGATCAGCCCGAATGGGCCGAAGCGATCAACTTCTACGTCGACATGATGAACGAGTCCGGCCCGCAGGGCTTTGCGACCAACGGCTTCAACGAAAACCTGTCGCTGTTCCAGCAGGGCAAGTGCGGCATGTGGATCGACGCAACTGTTGCGGCGTCCTTCGTGACCAACCCGGACGAGTCGACCGTGGCCGACTCGGTTGGCTTCGCTCTGGCGCCGAACAAGGACGGTGTGTCCAAGAAGGCGAACTGGCTCTGGGCCTGGGCGCTTGCGATCCCTGCGGGCACCCAGAACGAAGAGGCTGCCAAAACCTTCATCGAATGGGCGACCTCGAAAGAGTACATCGGCCTGGTTGCGGCCAACGAAGGCTGGGCCAACGTGCCTCCGGGTGCCCGTGCATCGCTGTATGCGACACCTGAGTACCAGGAAGTTCCGTTCGCACAGATGACGCTGGACTCGATCCAGGCGGCGGACCCGAACAACCCAACGGTTGAGCCGGTTCCCTATGTTGGCGTCCAGTTCGTTGCGATCCCCGAATTCGCTGGCATGGCCACCGAAGTCAGCCAGGAATTCTCGGCAGCTTACGCCGGTCAGCAGACCGTCGAAGAAGCGCTTGAGAAGGCGCAGGCGATCACCAACGAGACCATGGAAGCCGCTGGCTACCGCTAAGCTTCGGCAGTGAATACCCGGGGGGCGGTACATCCGCCCTCTGGATCTGTTTTCCTCGAATTTGCACAGAAATTTGATTGGGCGCCGCGTGCCGCCGCCCGGCAATGAGGAGTTGCATCCAATGGCAACCAAAGCTTCCCGATCCGCAGCCCGCATAATGATTGCCCCGGCAGTTATTCTGCTTCTGGGCTGGATGCTTGTTCCGCTGATCATGACATTGTGGTTCTCGTTCCGGACCTATCTGCCGCTGCGTGGTGGCGATCAGGGCTGGACCGGATTTGACAATTACGTCCGATTTGTCTCTTCGTCGTCTTTCTGGCCGTCGATCATGACCACGCTGACCATCGTGGTGTCTGTTTTGGTCATCACTGTGGTGCTGGGCATTTTGCTGGCCATGCTGCTGGACCAACCGATGTGGGGCCAGGGCGTTGTCCGGATCCTGGTGATTGCCCCCTTCTTCGTGATGCCGACCGTGTCCGCGTTGGTGTGGAAGAACATGTTCATGGATCCGACGAACGGCCTGTTCGCCCATTTGTGGCGGTTCTTCGGGGCCGATCCGATCAGTTGGATGTCTGATGCTGCGATGCCGTCGATCATCATGATCGTGAGCTGGCAGTGGCTGCCTTTTGCAACGCTGATCCTGCTGACGGCGATCCAGTCGCTGGACGGGGAACAGCTGGAAGCCTCTGAAATGGATGGTGCTCCACTGCTCAAGCGCTTTTATTACATCATCCTTCCGCATCTCGGACGCGCGATCACCATCGTGATCCTGATCCAGACGATCTTCCTGCTGGCTGTCTTTGCAGAGATCCTGGTGACAACGGGCGGCGCATTTGGAACCCGAACCCTGTCGTACCTGATCTTCCAGCGTGTTCTGGAAAGCCAAAACATTGGTCTTGGCTCCGCCGGTGGCGTCTACGCCATTATCCTTGCAAACATCGTGGCGATCTTCCTGATGCGGATCGTCGGCAAGAACCTGGATAACTGATCATGTCACGAGCTGTTACACCCCGCCGCAAGCTGATCAACACCACCATCGCCTGGGCGATTGGCTTGCTCATCTTCTTCCCGATCCTGTGGACGATCCTGACGTCCTTCAAAACCGAAGGGCAGGCGATCGCGAGCCCGCCGATCTTCCTGAACTTCGACTGGACGCTGGAAAACTACGCCGTCGTGATGGAGCGTTCGAACTATATGCGCTTCTTGTGGAACTCGATCATCATCGCCGGTGGTTCCACGATCCTTGGTTTGATCATCGCGGTTCCCGCGGCCTGGTCCATGGCCTTTGTGCCCTCCAAGCGGACCAAGGATATCCTGCTGTGGATGCTGTCGACCAAGATGCTTCCCGCGGTTGGCGTGCTCTATCCAATCTACCTTCTGTTCATTGAACTGGGTCTGCTGGACAGCCGCACGGGTCTGGTCATCGTGATGATGCTGATCAACCTGCCGATCATCGTCTGGATGCTGTACACCTATTTCCGCGAGATCCCGGGGGAAATCCTGGAAGCTGCGCGGATGGACGGTGCCGCCCTGAGGCAAGAGGTGCTGTATATCCTGACGCCGATGGCCATTCCGGGCATTGCATCGACCATGCTGCTGAACTTCATTCTGGCCTGGAACGAAGCGTTCTGGACGCTGAACCTGACCGCGGCCAAGGCGGCCCCGCTCACCGCGTTCATCGCCAGCTATTCCAGCCCGGAAGGCTTGTTCTACGCAAAACTCAGTGCAGCTTCGACAATGGCAATTGCGCCGATCCTGATCCTTGGCTGGTTCAGCCAGAAACAACTCGTCCGTGGCCTGACCTTTGGCGCGGTGAAGTGAGGAAACGACTATGGGACAAATAACACTCGAAAAAGTCACCAAAAGCTTTGGCGACGTCAATGTCATTCCGCCACTGGACCTGCAGATCAACGAAGGCGAGTTTGTGGTCTTCGTTGGCCCGTCAGGCTGCGGCAAGTCCACCCTGCTGCGGCTGATCGCCGGGCTGGAGGATGTGACCTCGGGCGCGATCAAGATCGACGGGACCGATGCCACGAACTTGCCGCCCGCCAAGCGCGGTCTGGCCATGGTGTTCCAATCCTATGCGCTTTATCCGCATATGTCGGTGCGCAAGAACATCGCCTTCCCGCTGAAAATGGCGAAGATGGACCCGGCAGAGCAGGAGCGGCGCGTGAACTACGCCGCCAAGGTGCTGAACCTGACCGACTATATCGACCGTCGTCCGGGGCAGTTGTCGGGCGGCCAACGCCAGCGTGTCGCCATCGGCCGTGCCATTGTGCGCGAACCGTCGGCCTTCCTGTTCGACGAACCGCTGTCGAACCTGGATGCGTCACTGCGGGTCAACATGCGTCTGGAAATCAGCGAATTGCATAACTCGCTGGCCACCACGATGATCTATGTGACCCACGATCAGGTCGAAGCGATGACCATGGCCGACAAGATCGTCGTGCTGCGGGCGGGCAATATCGAACAGGTCGGATCCCCGCTGGAGCTGTATCGCAACCCGCGCAACACCTTTGTCGCCGGCTTCATCGGCTCGCCGAACATGAACCTGTTCAGCGGCGCTGCCGCAGCCGAACACGGCGCGGCCACCATCGGCATCCGCCCCGAGCACATGGACCTGTCCACCGAAACCGGCACCTGGAAAGGCGTCGTAGGCGTGGCCGAGCACCTTGGTTCCGACACGTTCCTGCACATCCACGAAACGGGCCTGGCCGAAATGGTCACCGTCCGCGCAAGCGGAGAGTTCGCAGTCAAACACGGCGACACAGTCTACCTCACTCCCCAGGCAGACAAACTCCACAAGTTCGACAAAGACGGACTAAAAATCGCGTAAACCAACCGGGCCGGAATAAAAACCGGCCCAATGAAATGCGT
>NZ_SMZO01000090.1 GCF_004358675.1 Meridianimarinicoccus aquatilis
GCTTGACCCGTTCGCCTCCAATGTTGGCCCAGTCTTCGCTCCAGTCGAACTGGAACGCCTCGCCGGGCTGAAACACCAAGGGAACGTAGGTGCCGCGTCCCGTCGTTTGTGCAGCCCGATGCCGATCCGCACGCCAAGCGCGGGCAAAAGCCGCCACGCGACCATAGGAGCCATCATAGCCAAGCTTCACCAAATCAGCATGCATCTGCTTCACCGTCCGCCGTTCCTTGCGCGGTTTGCGTGTCTGCGCCAGCAGCCAGGCAGACAGACGATCCGCATAAGGGTCCAGCTTGCTCGGCCGTGATGGCGTCTTGAACTTCGGCTCAACCGCGCCCTCGCGCAGGTACTTTCTGATGGTGTTGCGAGACAGCCCCGTGCGCCGCGAAATCTCGCGGATTGGCATTTTGTCACGCAATGCCCAGCGTCGGATAATACTCAAAAATCCCATGTCGATCACTCCATATCTCCCCGACCAAATCCGTCGGGGTAGCGTGTTCACATGGGTCAGTTCTCAGTGAAAATTTGGGGGGCTACCGGGTCACTTCTCAGCAGAAATCAACAATCTTCAGGAAGTTGGCGTGCTTCCACACCATTTTCCGCGAAGGTCTGCAAGACGGCCCCTTGAAGCGCTTCCGCACGTGACATTGCGTAAGTCACACCGGCCATACATGCGTTTTCAATTTGCGCCTGTGTTGTCCCGTTCAAACCGTTCCAAACATCACCGTTTACATAGAGGTACTGGGAGGTGGATGGCTGGTGCCAACCTGGGAGGTGATAATATTTCGCAACCTGAAAGAACCCGAGCTGTTCGTCGACGGTAGGCAACGAGAATTCGGTTGCGTCAAGCACACCTGTTTCAAGCGCTTGATACAATTCGCCACCTGGCAGAACCGTAACAGACATACCGACTTCCTTCATAATCTCACCGCCCAAGCCCGCGGCGCGGAACTTCAGGCCTTCAAGCTGTGAAACGGATTCGATGGGGAACTTAAACCAACCCGCAGCTTCGGGGCTAATGACGCCGCACAGGATCGGGTGAACGTTGAATGGCTCAAAGAGCTCTTCCAACAGCTCGTTTCCGCCACCCTGATACATCCAAGCCGTGAACTGCGCTGGTTCCAGACCGAAGGGCGTCGCGCCGAACAATGCGGATGCAGGAACTTGGCCGCGCTCATAACCCATCCAGCTGTAACCAGCATCGATTTGGCCTGTCGCGACACTTTCAAAAACGGCAAGCGCGGGGATCATCTGGCCCGGCTCAAATACTTCAAACTGAATAGCGCCGCCCGAAGAGGCGCTCACACGTTCGGCAACCCAAGGCAACGCATCGCCCAAAGCCGTCAAGCTGGAAGAAAAGCTGATAGGCACGGCCCATCTTACGTTTTCAACTTCTTGAGCATTCACGGGCAATGCGGCCGTCGTAGCCAAAAGGCTGGCAACCACTGCTCCTGAAAAATTAGTCTTCGCTGACATTTGTCGTCCTCCCAAAAGTTACACCCAACGACAAACTGCATACAGTACGTTGGTTAGTGTGGATTAAGGGATACATACGAGCGCATTCATACGAACGATTTCAGACAATAGAAGTGCGTATTCGATCATTGTGATTTTGCGACTGGTGAGGCTTTTGTCTATTGTGTGGATTGGGGCACAGGGCCTTTCCCACGGAAACGGTTACTTGTACGGAGAACAGCGCGATGCAGGACTACGGCGAATTTGACTATGTTATTGTCGGCGCTGGCTCTGCGGGCTGTGTCCTAGCCAATCGATTGAGCGAAGATCCAAATAAGCGTGTCTTGCTTCTCGAAGCGGGAGGCAAAGACAATTACCACTGGATCCATATCCCCGTTGGGTACCTTTATTGCATCGGGAATCCGCGCACCGATTGGGGCTTTAAAACCGCGCCCTGCAAAGGTCTTGGAGGGCGTTCGCTCCTCTATCCGCGTGGCCGGGTTTTGGGTGGATGTTCCTCAATCAATGGCATGCTCTATCTGCGAGGGCAGTCGGCTGACTACGACAGCTGGAAGCAAATGGGGAACACAGGCTGGGGCTGGGATGACGTGCTGCCCTATTTCAAAAAGTCCGAAGACTACTATGGTGGACCCAGCGACGCCCATGGGTCTGGTGGCGAATGGCGCGTGGAAGAGCAGCGTCTCAACTGGGAAATTCTGGACGCATGGAAGGACGCCGCAGTCGAGGCTGGTATTCCCGAAACCCAAGATTTCAACTGCGGTGACAACTTCGGTGTTGGCTATTTCAAAGTGAACCAACGCAATGGCTGGCGCTGGAATACCTCCAAAGGCTTCCTGCGCCCCGTCAAATCCCGCCCCAATTTGGAAGTCATAACCCACGCGAAGGCTGAGAAAGTTTTATTCTCGGGCAAGACCGCGACGGGTGTGCAGTTCCTTCGCAAGGGCAAGGTCTCCAAGGTCAACGCCAAGCGCGAAGTCATCCTTGCCTCTGGCGCGATCGGTACCCCGCAGCTGTTGCAGCTGTCAGGTATTGGCCCCGGCGCGCTTTTGCAAAAACACGGCATCGGTGTCATCCACGATGCCCCTGACGTCGGCGGCAATCTGCAAGACCATTTGCAAATTCGATGCGCCTACAAAATTCAAGGGGCAAAAACATTGAACGTCATGACCTCGACACTTTGGGGCAAGGCAAAAATCGGTTTGGAATACGCCATGAAGCGCACCGGGCCAATGTCCATGGCGCCAAGTCAGCTTGGGGCGTTTTCCTATTCCGATGATCGCCTCTCAACGCCAGATCTCGAATACCACGTGCAACCTGTGACCCTTGAAGCCTTCGGTCAAGACCCGCATGATTTTCCCGCTATCACCGCAAGTGTTTGCCATCTGCGCCCCGAGAGCCGTGGCCATGTTCACATCACTTCACCCAAGGCGGATATTCATCCAGAAATTCAACCCAATTACCTGTCGACAACGGGCGACTGTGTTGTTGCGGCAAATGCAGTTCGCCAGACCCGCAAGATCATGTCCCAGCCGGCCCTCGCGCAATATATGCCAGAAGAATTCAAACCGGGTTTGAATATGCAATCGGATGAAGAGCTTCTTGAGGGTGCCAGCAAGATCGCCTCGACAATTTTCCACCCCGTAGGGACTGCGCGTATGGGAACAGACCCCTGCGCTGTTGTTGACCCACAATTGCGCGTCAACGGCATCAAAAATCTTCGGGTGGTTGATGCCTCTGTTATGCCGACAATAACGTCGGGCAACACAAACTCCCCGACAATCATGATCGCCGAACGCGCCAGCGACCTCATCTTAAACGCCGCCCGCTGAGCTCTTCAGGGCCTGTTTTTTCAACATGATCGGCCCTTACCGGCCATTGCCCCACCCTACGCGATGCTGCGGTGCGGCCCGTCAAAGGAGACGTTCGCTGCAACCGCAAACACCGAGCCAAGGCGTCCGGCCGGTCCATTTAAGGCTAACCTTCTGCTTAAGCGAATAAATCTGATCTGCCAATTGACTCAGCCAGATAATGTGGGAACGATTAAACAAGCTATTTTACTCATCGGATATGAACGAATGTCTATTTTGCCGCTGCCCATCGAAGAACAAGTCGATGAAATAATCTCGGAGCTTGACCATATTTTCGAACCAGATGAAGGTGCGAGGCTCGTAGCCACTGGTCGCCAAATTTTGATTGTCCGAACATCACAATTCTTCACCGCAGGACACACAACAAGCGGCGTAGCTGGAAGTCAGGCTTACATTCGGCTGTTAGGTTCGCCCTCACCCAGTTCCGAAGTCACAAATGGGTACATCCGGTTTGTCGGACCTCAGGACATCCGGACGCCGACTTACACGTCAGAACGAAAGCAGATCAATATTTGGGTAAACCAAGACTATTTGCCGATGACTTTGGCTCAGATGCAGCATTCACAGCGCTACTTATGGGTTGGTTTTTTTGGTGCGCATACTTACGGCGATCTGCATTCTTCACCATGACTCGATACTAAGTGCATCCTTTGAGGTCGTAGGTGCAGCGGTAGTTGTGGAGCTGTTGCATAATGAATGGCATGAGCCGATGCGCTTGCGGCCCAGAGCCGCCATTCGCTGACTGTTTGAGCGCTGAGTTGCAGCTTTCGCATTGCTGCCGTTCATGCATTTTGCAGCATTTTTGACAGGCGAGTGGCGGCTGAGCGGGACTTAGTTACCTTCTGGCTCGCGTTTTTGAATGACTGCTCTGGAAGATTTGGTTGTGTTAGATAAAGGTGTTGAAAAATTAAACCAAGGCGCTTTAGTTTTATGTTCCGCGATCTCTCAATACCTGCCATTTCCATGGGGCTTCTAGCTGCGTTCGTAGGATATTCGGCGTCCTTCGCCATTGTGCTTGCGGGGTTGACGGCAATGGGTGCCAGTGACGGGCAAGCTGCGACCGGATTGTTCTTTGCTACCGTCGGTATGGGTATTTGCAGCATTTGGCTGCCTGCCGTGACACGCATTCCCGCTGCCGTGGCATGGTCCACGCCGGGGGCCGCTTTTCTTGCGGCAACGGCAGCTTTGCCGGGCGGTTTTAGCGAGGCTGTCGGGGCGCTGATTTTTTGCGCCGGATTGATCGTTCTAACCGGATTCATTCCAACCCTTGGCCGGATCGTAGCCGCGATCCCGAAACCCATCGCGAACGGGTTGCTTGCTGGTGTCTTGCTCAAACTGTGTCTGGCCCCTGCACTTGCGCTCGGCACTATTCCTCTGTTGGTGCTGCCGGTGTTGGCAGCGTGGCTGATTGGGTTGACATGGAACAAGCTTGCCGCAATGCCGTTCGCGGTGCTTGCGTTTCTTGTGGTTCTCTATTTCGCTGTCGATACGTCTGGAAACGCTGTTCAAGCAGACACGGCATGGCTTCCCACCTTTGCCCCCGCTGCCCCGACCTTTACGATCCAATCGTTCTTTTCCATTGCTCTGCCGCTTTATCTGGTGACGATGGCGGGCCAAAATATTCCCGGCTTTGCGGTGCTGGAACTGAACGGCTATCCGGTGGAACGGCAACCCTTAATCCGCAAGACCGGCCTCGTCAGCCTTGCGTTTGCACCTTTTGGATCAATCCCTGTCAATATGTCAGCAATTACGGCGGCAATGATGGCTGGTGAGGACGCAGGCCGCGATCCAGCAACCCGCTACTGGGCTGCGATCACATCGGGGATCGTTTATGTATTGTTGGCTTTTGCTGCAGCTCTTGTAGCGTCACTGGCCAGTCTCGCGCCGCTAGCTCTCATAACGGCAGTGGCTGGACTTGCGCTGATCCCAGCTTTAGTCGGCTCAATCTCAGCTGCATTCAGTGAACCGGCCCAGTTGGAAGCGCCAGCCCTTACGTTTTTGATTGCAGCAAGCGGCATGACACTTTTCGGTATAAGCGGCGCGTTCTGGGCTGTTTTAGCTGGCGCTCTCATCTGGTTGGCAAAGACGACTGCAAATAAATCAACTGATCACTAACCCCGCCTCATCCTTTGAAGCAGACCTTAGTGCAAGCCGCAGCACCATGAACTTTGGGCTCATTGCCGCCTAGTGCCGGTGCAGCAACGCGGTTTATTGAGTGACCCTTGAACCCGCCGTTCGTGAAATCTGGAAATCTGTTGCTTTTTAGCTTGTTGTCGGTTTTCGCGAGCGTTGACGTTTTGGGTGCAGTCATAGCAATTTTTAAGCGTAATGGCGACACGGAGCCCACATTACCCAAACTCTGCAACGCAGCGAATGGCTGCTGTCACGAGAAAGTCCAAACACATTCAACAGCTGCTTAGGATTTGAAAGGGGTTTACTCCGCTGATCACAGAGAGCCCCAACATCCGTCAGCGAATTGGCCGATTGGCACCCATTATGCGATCTCTTGGAACAGTTCTGATATCAACTTGCGCAGCCATTGCTGACCCGGTTCGCGTTCGGTTCGCAGATCCCAGCAAAGGTCGAATGAAAATACGACTTCTTCCAGGGGCAAAGGAGCTGAATGCAGGTGTTTCAGCCGAGGATCCAGCTGTAACAAGCGACGGGGCGCAATCGCGATCAAGTCTGAATTGGCCACAATATCGGGAATGTCGAACCAACTGGAAACTGTCATCGCCATGTGTCTTTCTAGCCCGCGTGCAGCAAGCACGTCATCGATCACGGTCGTTCCGGTGGCAGATTGCGACAGTTTTACATGCGGCAAAGCAGCATACAGGTCTGCCGTCATTGGCTTGAGCGCATCTGGATGATCAGGTCGCATCAAAACTACGATGTCGTCTGCCACAAGCCTTTGGCTTCGAACTTGTTCTGGCTGTAGGCGGCCGGGTGTCAAGCGTATCTGGACATCAACCCTGTCCCAAACGCTATCTGTTGAGATGGAAAACGGAAGGATATCCACGGATACGCTGGGCGCATCTTTTTGCAGGCGTTCTGCCAGTCGCGGTAGGATGAAACCTGAAACATAGTCTGTGATTTGCATCGTAAAGACGCGATTGGCCTCGGAGGGGACAAATTGGTGTTGCAATGAAATGGCACTTGAAATGAAGCCAAGCCCTCGCTCGACCTCTTGGCTTATCTCTTTTGCGCGCTCGGTCGGTTCAACCCCATCAGCGGTCCGGTGGAAAAGTTGATCGTTCAGCATGATACGCAACCGCGCCAGCGCGTGACTGACCGCTGACGGCGACAGACCAACCTCATCAGCGGCACCTGCGATTGAACCACGGGTCATGATGGCCCTGAAGATAACAAGGAGATTCAGATCAAATTTGCGCAGGTTCATCATGGTTGGCCACACGATACGCTGCTTGCGATTTGCACCGCAAGCCTTGACGGGTCCGTGCGTGCCAAAGGTATCAGCGTGTCCACTCCACAATCGTCAGGGTGACCGCTGGCACGAACGCAACCAGCAGCAAAACCGCGATCATAACCCCCAGCATGGGCATGAGCGGGCGCGCAATCTGTCCGATACTCAGTCCACTGATCGCCGCCCCCACAAAGATTGCGTACCCGAACGGCGGCGTCGCCATGCCAATGGTGAAATTGATCGCAACCATTGCGCCGAACTGTACCGGATCCATGCCCAACTGTTCGCCAATAGGCACCAGAAAAGATGCCAGAATGATCATTGCAGCCAAATTATCCATCACACAGCCAATCACCAGCAGCATCAGATTAACCAACAGCAGGTAGATCACCGGACGGTCAGAAAACCCTTCCAGCGCACCAGTGACCTGTCGCGGGATTTGCTCAAACGCGATAATCCAGCCGAACCCGTTGGCGAGCGCGATAATGAACATCACCATCGTCATGGTTTTCAACGAATTGCGCGTCACTGGCACGATGTTGGTGAAGTTCAGTTCGCGGTAAACGCCAAAGCCCAACACTAGTGCAAAAACTGCCGCTACAATGGCCGCTTCGGTTGGCGTGACAATACCGCCGTAAATGCCGCCCAACACGACGACAGGGCCCATTAGCGCCCATTTGGCGGAGTTGAACGCTTGCCAAATTTCGGCCCCAGTGGCGCGAGGCTGGGGCGGGATTTTGTGTTTGCGCGCGTGGAGAAATGACAACATCATGAGACCTGCCGCTAACAAAATACCTGGTACAATACCGGCAAGAAACAGCTGGCTTATCGAGGTTTCGGACATCACACCCCAAACTACCATGGGAATGGACGGCGGCAACATCGGCCCGATAATCCCACCAGCAACAGCTAGAGCGGTCGCAAAGGCACGGGAATAGCCGCGTTTTTCCATTTCGGGGATCATGATCACACCAATCGCCGCTGTGGTCGCGGGGGCGGAACCGGACAGGGCCGCGAAGAAGGCGCAGGCCAACACAGCCACCATCCCCAATCCACCAGTCCGGTGACGCACCAGAACATCGGCAAACCCAACAAGCCTGCGCGAGATGCCACCAGCGGTCATTAAATCACCAGCCAGAATGAAAAATGGAATAGCCAACAAGCTGAAAGACTGCGTGCCTGATACCATGCGTTGCGCAAAGATCATCGTGTCGATGCCGGCGACCCAAAGGGCTGCGATCGTCACCAGCCCCAACGCGAATGCAAGTGGGACGCGGATCAGTAGCATCAGCGGCAAACCGAAGACGAGGATAAGAACAATCGCGTTCATTGGATGTCCGGTCTTGGGGATTGGGGGCGCACGGGTTCAATGAACAAGGCGACGGAATGCAGGATCAGCAAAGCACCACAGACTGGAACGCTGAGGTACAACGCCTCAATCGGGATTTGGAGGGCTGCAGTTTTTTGTCCCGAGGTCCGTTGAACATAGCTAATACCCGCCGTGAGGGTCACACTCCCGAACACAAAGGCAAGGAGCGCGACCAGTCTTTCGGACATGTGGTACGCCAATCCCCACTTTACAGGGATCGTTTCAATCGCAACATGGAACCGTTCGCGCAGGCCCACGGTCGCGTAAAGGAGAACTAGCCATGTGAACAGAATGATGGCCATTTCTTCGGTCCAACTGGGCGGTGCGCCAAGGAAGTAGCGCATCAAGACCTGCGTCACCAAAAGACCCAGCATGACGTAGATAATGACCACACAAAGGTTGGCCACAAGCCGGCCCAAAAGGAGGCTTGTGGCCGAAACGTAACGTACCAGAACAGGTATGATCGGCACGCGCCGCTCCTCAGTTCGTTGCGACAGCGGCACGGGCGCGCGCCATCAGATCACTACCTGTTGATTTCTGCTGAGAAGTGACCCGGTAGCCCCCCAAATTTTCACTGAGAACTGACCCATGTGAACACGCTACCCCGACGGATTTGGTCGGGGAGATATGGAGTGATCGACATGGGATTTTTGAGTATTATCCGACGCTGGGCATTGCGTGACAAAATGCCAATCCGCGAGATTTCGCGGCGCACGGGGCTGTCTCGCAACACCATCAGAAAGTACCTGCGCGAGGGCGCGGTTGAGCCGAAGTTCAAGACGCCATCACGGCCGAGCAAGCTGGACCCTTATGCGGATCGTCTGTCTGCCTGGCTGCTGGCGCAGACACGCAAACCGCGCAAGGAACGGCGGACGGTGAAGCAGATGCATGCTGATTTGGTGAAGCTTGGCTATGATGGCTCCTATGGTCGCGTGGCGGCTTTTGCCCGCGCTTGGCGTGCGGATCGGCATCGGGCTGCACAAACGACGGGACGCGGCACCTACGTTCCCTTGGTGTTTCAGCCCGGCGAGGCGTTCCAGTTCGACTGGAGCGAAGACTGGGCCAACATTGGAGGCGAACGGGTCAAGC
>NZ_SMZO01000091.1 GCF_004358675.1 Meridianimarinicoccus aquatilis
GACCGACAACGCGAAGGTTTGGTATCGGGATTTATGCCAAGAATGCGATAGGGCGTTTTTTTTCGTGGAAATGGCCGCTCGGTCGTATTTCCCTCAAATATCTGGTATCGTTCAGGAAATACAGAATACGCCGGATTTCAAGGAAGCTATCTCAATGAAGATCAACGATAGCTCAACGTCAGTTCAATGACCGATCAAACCTAAAAGAAGAAGTCATGGTCATCCCCCTTTCCCCCTTCAATGAAAGGATCACCAATGGGACTAGCTGAATCCGTTTCTCTCCTACGGCAAGCGACAACGCTAGCTGAGGTGTTGGATTGCTTAGAAGATAAGAAGGCTTCGCCTGAGGTAACGTCGCGCCCTACCCCGAACGTGGTGTCTCTTTGCCAGTATCGGAAACAGGGGCAGCAGGAAGCCCCGTGAGCGCCCTTTCTGAGATAATCGGCCCTCTAGAGGGTCAAAATCCTCTAACGGCGCTCAGCGGCCTTCTCAGCGCCTCTATGGGCGCACCATTGGCAGGACAATTTCCGAAGCGTCGAAGCGCGAACCGATACCGGGCAAGTTTCCAAATGATTTCGGCTAAATCTGAGGTGAGGCATGGGCGGGATTGGTAGCGGGCGACACTGGCAGTTCGGGGCAGATACAACGGACGATTACCGCTCGATTGATATTCGGTGGCTGAAGCGCGAAGGGCTTCTGGAATCCGGGATCAGCCGCCGCATTACCTGGTCGCGCGGCGGTGAGGTGACAGGCTCGATCAATGTCCAGTCAGAGCCGGGGCGCGTGATCCTGGACTATCGCCACCGGCATCGAGGCGGGGAATGGCAACCCGAACGCTATCCCGTCTATCTCGCCACCACACCCTGCCACATGGGCGGCGAGCGGCATTGGTTTCTCTGCCCAGCTCGGGGCTGTGGTCGCCGGGTCGCCATCCTCTACGGCGGGGCAATTTTCGCGTGCCGCCATTGCTACCGGCTGGCCTATCCCTCTCAGCGCGAAAAGCCAGGGGATCGAGCTGCGCGGCGGGCGGATCGCATCCGCGACAAGATGAGCTGGCCCGGTGGCATCCTTGAGGGTGGTGACTGGGGCAAGCCCAAGGGAATGCACTGGCGCACCTATGAGCGTCTTTGCCAGGAACACGACGCCCTGTCAGATCGCGCCCTGGTCGGGATCATGGATCACCTGAATCGCCTATCCGGTCGTTTCTAAAATAGGCGGATTTAGAGCGGGTGAAGGTGGCAAGAAATAGGGGTGATTACTTCACATGCGGGCGAACCGCAGCCCTGCCCTGTCCGGTTGTGTCTGGGACTGTGGGAAGGTGGCAGGAAATAAGGGCGCTTTCTTCGCATACCAGTCAGCTCGAAAACCGTCTGATTTTCCAAGGCATAACCCGCTTTAGAATGAAGTTGAGACCCTGGCAGGATATGCCGATTGTTTGCAGGTTTTGCCCGCCCTGCCCCCGCGCCCAAACCGCCCCGATAAATGGGGTCGGTTCGGTCTGGGCGCTTTCCTGGATGCTGGAAAGAACGGCGGCGCTTTTCACCGGCCAGGGGAGTTAAAATCGGGTTTCCCTTATCAAGGAAAGGCTTGCTGGATCAGGACGTGCCCTTGCGCCGCTTCTTTTTCGCTGGCTTGGCCAAGAGCGGGTCTGTCATTTTTTCATAGAGCTGGAACAAATGTTCTACGCGGTCACGCTCGGATTTGAACGCGGCCTTCCGATAGAGCCGGTCTACCGCCTTGTCATTGGCTTGGTGAGCGCGGCGCAGATCGGCAGGCATAATGTCGGGATCATAGAGGTCGGCCAAGCTGGCATCTGGATAGTTGGCGCGGGCGTCAAGGATCGCCTGAGCATGTAGATCGAGCTTGGTCAGGTCATCGCCTGGCGGCATTGGGAAGGTGTTGTAAACTAGCCCGATGGTGTAGCGGTAGCGGCTTTCGAGCCTTCCACCTACAGCACGCAACCACGCCATGTGCATGGCAGACTGTAGCAGCGCGAATTGCGCGGGTGTTGCACTCGCCATGATCCGCACAAGATTGCTGGGAACGATTGGTGGCTCAAGGAAGCCGATCGGTGCATATTCCCGTCGTTCGGAGCTGACTTCAGGCATCACCAGAAACGGCGCATCTGGGATTCTGGTCACATGAAATGCGGTTGGTGTCTCTGCCAAGGCCAAAGACGACATGCCGGGTTTCTTGATCGTGTCCGGGTCTTTCCCTTTGGCTGGGATATTCCCTAGGCGGTATTCCCGGACCTGCCCCACCACGTCTTTGGTCAGAGGCATCGAGCGAAAATCCTGTGGCGGGATCAGCGAGGCGCAGAGGATGTGACGGTCTCCCCCGTTCAGAAACTCACGCGCGCCGATGTAGGGGCGTAGATAGGGCGCGGCTTGTGGTTCCTGGGCCAGAAAGGCGTCTCGTTCTTCGCCGGAAAAGATGAAATGCCCGCCGTCGATAGGTTTTGAGCCTATGATGAGCTTGGGCAGCCCGTTAATCGGCTTGCTGGCTTCTTTCACCACCAAATGCGGGTTGGACAAGGTGCTGGCGTCGATAAGGTAGGGCGAGATCGCGGCGTGCCGTGTCTCGATTGGGTCGCCCTTGATGTCGGGGTAGCTGAACAGGCGACGGTCCTTCCTGGCACTTGCGCGAGGCTCCAACCCCAGCACCACCACGTGCACCGCAGCCTTTCCCCGTGCCTCTGACCCCCATGCGAAAGTCCGGTGTGCAAAGGCAATCTCGAAGCCATGCCGCTCAAACAGGATCGGCCAGAGCTGCGCCACCTGCTCCCCTTGTGTGATTGAATTGGTGGACACGAACGCCGTAGGTGCACCAAACGCCGCCGCCTTGATGAACCAGGCGCACACATAGTCCAGCGTTCCACCAGTCTTACCCAAGGCGGCGATGCTGCGCACCTGGGCGCGTTGTTCGTCAGATTGATACTTCGCCCCGATAAAGGGCGGGTTTCCGATAATGTAGCTCAGATCGCCAGGGGCAATGGTGGTCCAGTCTGTTTCAAGCGCATCGGCATGAACGATGTTTGGGGATTTCCGCAGGGGTATCCGCAGGAAGGCCGCGCCAAATTCCAAGCTGGCCTGCGTGTTCATGATGTGATCCATCATCCACATGGCGGTTTCGGCAATCCGCGCCGGAAACTCTGAAAACTCAATCCCGTAGAATTGGTCCACATCCAGCTTGAGCAAGGATTGCAGGGGCAGTTCGGTCGCCCCGCCCTTCATGCGTGCCAGCTCGGCACGGTAGATTTCCCGCAGCACCTCGATTTCCAGAAGCCGCAGTTCCCGGTAGGTGATAATCAGGAAATTGCCGCAGCCGCAGGCGGGATCGAGGAAAGACAGACCGGCCAGCTTTTCATGGAAAGCGCGCAGCAGTTTGACGCGGTTCTGTTTCCTTGCTTTCAGCGTTTCAAACTCTGCTCGTAAATCGTCCAGAAACAGCGGCCCGACCACCTTGAGGATGTTCTTTTCTGTAGTGTAATGCGCCCCAGCCTTGCGGCGTTCTTCCTTGTCCATGACGGACTGGAACAGCGAGCCAAAAATTGCGGGCGAGATACCAGACCAGTTGAAGCGGCCTGCCTCGATCAGCCTTTCCCGCATTTCTGAGTTGAAGGCAGGCGTGCGGATGGGGTCTTTGAACAGATCGCCGTTCACATACGGAAAGCGTGCCAGGTCTTCGTCCAAGTTCGCTTGGCGCGCGTCTTCTGGTGTGTCCAGTACCTCAAAGAGCTGCGCAATCATCGGCCCGGTGTCTGAGCCGTCTTCGCGTGTGCGTTCTTCAAGGTAATCTAGGAAAATGTCGCGGGGTTCAAAAATTCCGGTGTCGTCAGCAAAGAGGCAGAACACCAGGCGCGTCAGGAACACTTCGAGCTGGTGGCCCTTGTAGCCGTTCGCATCAAGCGCATCGTGCAAGCGCCCGACCAGCTCGGACGCTTCGATGTTCACGGGGTCTTGGTCTTTGAAGCTCCGCTTTTCCATCCCCATGATGAAGCCGAATTTCTCGATGTGATCCGGCAGGTCAGCGAGGGCGAAGGTCGTTTCTTCGCGCGTGTCCCGGTCCAGAAGCTCGAAAGTCTGGAAGTCGCAAAGAAGCTGGAAGCGGGGGCGTTCGGTTTCTTTCAGAGCGTCGAAGTATTCACCGGCTTGGGTGGCGGCTTTGGTCAGGTCGCGTCCCGCCGATTTCTGTTCAACCAAGAGAACACGCGGCCAGAACAGATCAATGAAGCCGGATTTGTTGTTCAGCTTTCGGACGTGTTCTTCATAGCGGGCAACAGATCGGCGCTCTACGCCAAAGATCGCAAAGAAGTCGTTGTAGAAGGTTTGTGTCTCACCCTTCTCATATGTGGCATCGGCGTAGGTGCGTGCGAAGTTGGCAGCGCGGGTGCGGATTTCGTTGAAGCTAAGGCGCACTCATAATTCCTTATTTACGTAAATGCACAATCATGCGTCTGCACGTTTCAGGTAATCGGCTAGGGCGGACTCTAAAATGGACTGGTGCGTCTGGTCGGTTTCGGCGGCATGAAGTCTCAGGCGCTTGTAGGTCTCGCCATCGAGGGCAAGCGTTAGCCGCTTCTCACCTGGGCGCTTAGCCGGTTTCTTGTCCTGAGCCGCGCCCTGCCCTGCCCCGCGTTGCGGTATGCCGGTATCGGTCGGTCGGCTTTCGGTGTTCAACAGGCCATCGAGGGCCACGGGCTTCTTAGCCATTTAGAATCCCTTTCACGTAGTCCCACACGGCGGCAATCTCTGCCCCCGCCTTATCGTCGGTTGTCTCAGATACTCCTTGGCCGGTCGCACCAGTTTCAGCATAGGCTACACGCTGCGCGATATTCACCGGGGCAACCCTGCCATGTTGCGCCAGGACGCGCGCCGCTTCCTCAGTGATCCTTGCACGCGGCGTCTGAGATAGAGCGAATGCGAAAGGCACCTTCGCAGCGTTCACGGCGGCTATGGTCGCGCCTACGGCCCGCAGATCGTCAGGGGATGGGCGAACCGGGATCAACACCAAGTCAGCCGCGCCAAGTGCCTCAGATAGCCATTCTGGGGCCGCTGGTGGCGTGTCGATTATGCAGAGGTCGAATTGCGCTTGGGCAGCGTTCAGTGTTGCTTTCAGCGCATGTGGTGCAGGGTCACGGTCCAGCATGGCGGGCGTGTCAGCGTCCCGGCCTTCCCACCACGCCCTGAGTGAGCCTTGCGGGTCCAGATCGAGGCAAAGCACCTTCCGGCCATCCAGAGCGGCGGCAACGGAAAGGTTGCGGGCCAGCGTCGTTTTTCCGGCCCCGCCTTTTTGAGCGGCTATCAGTATCGTTTCCATAGTTCGGGAAGCTATCGCAAATGCGCAGAGCCGCAAACGCATAATTTCATACACGCACACTTGCGTAATTACGTAAACGCACACATATGTATAAAGACACAACGGACGTAGGGTTTTTATACACCTAAGAAAACCTGAAACTGTTGAGGAATGTTAAGGTTGAGAGGGCCGCACCATGAAATTCGTCACCTATCTTCGCGTATCCACTGAACGCCAGGGCCAAAGCGGCTTGGGGCTGGAAGCGCAACGCGCGGCGGTAGCGGCGCACGTCCTGGGCCGGGGCCAGGTCGTGGCAGAGTTTGTCGAGGTGGAAAGCGGCAAGCGTGCAGATCGCCCAGAGCTGGTGCGGGCGCTTGCTGAGGCGAAGAGGGCAGGGGCCGTGTTGCTCATTGCCAAACTGGACCGTCTCGCCCGGAATGTCGCCTTCATTGCGAACCTTCTGGAAAGCGGCGTCGAGGTCACGGCGGCTGATATGCCAGAGGCAAACCGCTTTGTTCTGCACATCATGGCCGCAGTCGCGGAACAAGAGGGCCGCGCAATCTCAGAGCGCACCAAGGCAGCGCTGGCGGCGGCGAAGGCACGCGGAGTTAAGTTGGGCTGGTCTATCCCTGAGCGGGCTTCTGAGCAGCGTCAGGCGGCTCGGAAGGGCGCGGCGGTGAACAGGGCGCGGGCGCTAGACCATGCAGAGAACGTCTTGCCGGTGATCGAGCAGATCAGGTCAGGGGGCGCATCCCTTCGCCAGATCGCGGCGGAGCTGAACACACGTGGGATCAAAACCGCACGGGGCGGAAAGTGGCACGCGACCACGGTTCGGAATATTCTAACGGTGGAAAACGGCGCTGAGGCACGCGCGGCCTAGCCTATCGCTTCAACACCATCTGAGACATCTCAAGTATCGTGTTCGTGGCGCTCTGGTAGATTGCTGCGCCGCCCGTGTTCGGACAGTAGAAGTCCGATCCGCGCGCTGAGGTTCGTTTCAGAATTTCATCTATGCCAAGGTGGTCAGCCAGGTTGAGCATGATTGCCTCAAGCGTCTCTCTCTGGCTCATGCCGGTGTTCTTGGTCGAGGTTGAGAAGGTTCGTCCATTTGACGCCGCGCGAACAATCCGCGCTTTCGGTTTCGGGGCTGGCATTACTCGATCACCTCAGGCGGCAACATTTCCTCAACTGTCCCGGTGATCCGCGCCTTTCGGCCCACACGGGGGCGCTGCAACTCAGCGTAAGCGGCTTTCCGGCCTTCTATGTCCTTCGCCCCCCAGCCGATCAGAACGCCGGTCACACGCCGCCCGGTTTTCTCAGGCACCACGGTCACGGTGAAGTCTGACAGGGCGTTCACTTCCATGAGCGCGGGCTTGATCGCGTATTGGTTCAGGTTGCCAAAGGTTTCCAGCTTCCCAGGCTCTACGCCTAAGAGTTCCCGGAAGTCATCCAGGGCGAACCGTTCGGTGAACACATACTTGAGCCGCACGCGCCGCGCCACGGCTTCATAGAGGGCCAGGGCATACTTCGAGGTGAAGGCCCGAAGCACTTCCAGCTCCAGCTTGGCAAAGACAGTGGAATCCTTGAGCAGCAACGCCAGCTCGGGCGGGATTGAATACTTGAGGTTTCCGCGCTTCCGCTTGGGGTCTGACAGGTTGTTCCAGCCCAGGAGCTGCACGCGGTCGGTTGATCCGTCCGGGCGCTGGATCGTCACCACGGTCGTCATGAGGGCTTCAATCGACTGCACAAGCCGATCATTGCTTTCGTGCGTTTCTCTTAGGTCAGCAACCGCGATTTCAAAGCGCCTGCCCTCTGACGCCAGGTCTGGCCCAAAGGCATGGCGCAACAGCACGTTGAACAAACGCCGGTCTGCCAGCGTCAGCCTGGACGCGCCCTTAACCTCGATCAGCTCGGCAGGTTTCACCATCTCGCCCATGTTCGGGGCGACATCGAGCGTCCGCTTATTATTAGTTTTGGGGCGGGTCGATTCTGACAAAGCGTTTCCGTTAGCTGGCGATTCGCCCAAAGCTAAGATTAAACCCGTGTCAGAGGCAAGGTTTTGTGTCTCGATTCAGACTGCGCACAAACCGCCCGATTCCTAAGCGATAACCGCCCCAAAACTAATGGATAACCGCCCCAAAACTAATCCGTCCTCGCCCGATTCCTAAGAGTTTGGCGGATTTCTCTTTTCACATCAGAGCATTACGCGCCCCGAAGTAAGAATATTCTAGAAGAAAAAGAAGAAGGATTGGGCACCATCAACAGGACGAAAACATTGCATATTTACGTAATTACGCATATACTTACACACGTATAAAACAGCCAAAAGGCATCGAGCATGACACCCCAATCCTTAGACGTTCTGACTGTCTCTGAGTTTTGCGAAGCAGTCGGGATCAGCCGCAGCACCTGGCACAAGCTGAAGCGTCAGGGCAATGCGCCTGCTATCGTGAATATCGGTGGCATTCAGCGGATACGCCGGGAAGCTATCGAAACATGGCTTGCAGAGAATGAAGAGCGGGCAACGGCAGACGCGGCACACAACTCCGCCGAAGGTGCTGAACCGTTGCATGTCTAACTAAGAAAAACCCCTACCGGCACACGCACGGCAGGGGCAAGATTGATCGAGTAGGAACATATGGCCGAGAAAGCTAAGAGCAAAGGCTTCTTTGCACTGGACGTTCACCAGTTCGAGCGCATCCGCCAGAACGGTTTGGGGGTCGAAGAAGCCGCCACCTATCTTTCACTTCTGAAAAGCACGGATCAGAGCAACGTGGTCTCAAGTGGTGGCGTTCGGTCTGTCATGGATTATTCGGGTTTGTCACGGGCTGAGGTGAAGCGGGCTATCCGCAACCTCGAAAGCCGGGGCTTGATCGAGTGCCTAGAAGTCGAGCGGAAGCGCGCGCGGAAGGCTGAACGATATAACCTGCCGATCTATGATAGCCGCCGGTCGCTTAGCCCAAAGGAACGCAGCGTTGTGGACGCCGTCGAGGCCGGTCAACAGCCTGTCGGGAACAGCGATATTCAGGCGGCGCACCGGGCTGCGTCTAAGGGATGGATCGAAAAACGGTCTGATGGATGGCAGCTCATTGAGCATTCCAACACGGTCGCTTTCATCCCGAACAGCTTTGTGCAGGTGAGTGAAGGGCATTCCCCGCTCTACCGCCTTGTGAATGGTGGCGAGCTTGGCCCGATCATGCTGGCCGCTGAGTTGTATCAGCTTCAAAACCTCATGGACGAACGCGGTGTGCCCCTGGACGTGATCCGGGGCTATTTTAATGCTTCAGACGATTTCAACGTCAGACTTCAGAAACACCGGCTGCACTATCTTCGTCGTGGTCGAAACTATGAGGATAGCGAGACAGGTGAAGCCAGTAGCTTCACGGAAGCCCACCACGGTCGCCGTTGGTGGTCGGGTAGCGGACAGGCGGTTTGGGATAATCTTCGCGCACTGGACGCAGCGCATGTGACGGAATGGGCGGTTTACAGTGCGAACGGTAAAACGCCGGAACACGACGAATATGCTTACAACCGCCCTCAAAGGCCGCTTGGCGTTCTCAGAAACGGTCGGCAGGTTCTCAACACCCCCGAAAGCCGCCCCGCCTTCATGGCCTTCTTAGTCTACAAACTGAAGCAAGCGGACGGGCAACTTACGGAAAGCCTGCCCCAGTTGATTGAGGAATGGCAAAGCAGCGGTTGGGTTTTTGCCTTTGAAAATGCCTCGGTCTCGCACGTCGAAGGCGTCAGCGTTCTTCGCCTGACACACCGTGCTGCGACCGACAACGCGAAGGTTTGGTATCGGGATTTATGCCAAGAATGCGATAGGGCGTTTTTTTTCGTGGAAATGGCCGCTCGGTCGTATTTCCCTCAAATATCTGGTATCGTTCAGGAA
>NZ_SMZO01000092.1 GCF_004358675.1 Meridianimarinicoccus aquatilis
AGGCAAGCGCGGGGTTAGTGCGGCAAGGCTGCGGCGAATTTCGCCTTCACCGGGAAGAAAGACGAGCACGCCACCATCGGTTTCGGCCAATGCCTTCAATGTCAGCTCGGCGGTGGCGTCGGGAAGGCGTGCAGTGCGCGGCAAAGGGGCGTCTAACCAGAAGGTTTCCACCGGGAAGGCGCGCCCTTCTGCCGTCAGCACCGGGGCGTCGTCCATAAGTGCAGCCACAGGGGCAGCGTCCAGCGTGGCCGACATCACAAGAATCTGCAGATCGGGCCGCAAGGCGCCGCGCACTTCCCACGCCAGAGCCAGACCCAGATCGGCCTGAAGGCTACGTTCGTGGAACTCGTCGAAAATCAGGGTCGAGACGCCTGAGAGCTCTAGGTCGCTTTGCAGGCGCCGTGTCAGGATGCCTTCGGTGACGACCTCGATCCGGGTGGCGCGCGACGTTCGGGACTCACCTTTGATGACATAGCCAACGGTTTGGCCAACCTCTTCGCCAAGTTCTGCAGCCATGCGTTCCGCGCTGGCGCGGGCGGCGAGGCGGCGGGGCTCCAGCATGACGATGCGCCCGGGTCTTCCCGCCGCCAAAAGGGCGGGCGGGACGCGGGTGGTTTTTCCCGCGCCAGGCGGTGCCTGCAGAACGGCGCGCCCATGCGCGGACAAAGCGGCAACAAGGTCGGGCAAGATCGTATCAATGGGAAGCGTTGTTCGGGTCATTCAAACGGGTATGCCCTGCCACGACCGCGCTGCAAATCCCCTGTGTTAGGATGGCGGATCTATGTGAGTGGAGAAATTCCTGACCGCCCTTACAACAGCTCTTTCAGGCGGGCTTGCCCGCCTGCTACGCCCAACGGGATGAAACATCGTAGATGTCGAAGACGGGCGAGAGCCGCCCTGTTCTGGCTTCAGAGGGCGGCGCGTCTGCTGTGCCGCTTGTGATGGCCATTTTCCCGCGCCGTGTTGCTGTCGGCGGGCGCGTGGCGGGTGACCCTAGCGGCGGGTGATGCGCGCGCGCCCAAAGCTTGTCGGAAAGCTGAGTTGCTCTACCCTAAGTATTCCGGTCGGTTGCCGCACGTATTTCATCGTCAAAGGCCAAGCCGTTTTCTCGGCCATTTCCTTGGGGCTGAACCCGGCCACACGGGTATACCGCCCGGTACATGTCATTCCATCGGCCGTTGCTTCCGCCTGGTTCAGTTCGATCCGCTGTCTGCGGCGCCCGTCGTAGATGGTGATATCCAACTGGCAGGCCAGTGCTTCGGGTCTGTCGCGCAGGATCGCCCAGGCCGCTGTTGTGCTATCCACGGTTCCCGCCTGCTGGCTGGCAGGGGCCGCGTGGCTCGAGGGCGCCTTGGCCGGGGTTCGTGTGACCGTTGGAACGCCTGCACCGTTATAGCGATATTCCCGCTGTGTGCGATTGTCTGATCCTGCTGTCACCTCGCGTGCGACGCTGGGGCGATAGGTATTTGCGGATACGGCCCCCTGTGCGACCGTGTCCACTTCGGCATCAAAGATGGCACCTAGAAGCCCACTGGCCCGTGCCGAGCCATGTGCCGTGTACCGCCCGCCGGCCTCTTCGGCCCGAAAGGCAATCACACCGGCCCGGATCCCGCCGAACGCGACATTATACGACGCACTTTCCTCTGCCGCCTGGGCCTGAGCCCCTGCGCATATCAAGACCACTGCAAGAAGGGTGCGCCGTGTCGCCATTGGTGTGTCCTTTCGACCGGTGATCGGTATGGTGCTCGGGGTGGACATACACCCCCGTGCCAAGGCAAGACAACGGCCACACCGATTTGTGAGCGAACCCCATGCCCCAGCACAGCCCTGACAGCCTTGCCGACACAATTGCCCCACGCATTTTGCGCGGTGAGCGGCGCGCATTGGCCCGCGCGATCACCCTGATCGAAAGTGGCCGCGCCGACCATCGTGCGCAGGCCGTGGCGCTGTTGGATCGGCTCAAGGATGCGGGCCGCAGCGCATTGCGGGTGGGGCTTTCCGGCACGCCCGGTGTCGGCAAATCGACCTTCATCGAATCATTCGGGATGATGCTGACTGCCCAAGGCAAGCGCGTGGCGGTTTTGGCCGTTGACCCATCGTCCGCCCGGTCGGGTGGGTCCATTTTGGGCGACAAGACGCGGATGGAACGCCTCAGCCGAGACCCAAATGCCTTTATCCGCCCATCCCCCAGCCAGACGCAGCTTGGCGGTGTGGCCCGGCGGACCCGCGAAGCCGTTATGCTGTGCGAAGCGGCGGGGTTTGATCTGGTGTTGATCGAAACTGTTGGAGTCGGCCAGTCCGAAACGGTGGTTGCCGAGATGTCCGACCTGTTCCTGCTTTTGATGGCTCCGGCGGGGGGGGACGAGTTGCAGGGCGTCAAGCGCGGGATCATGGAAATTGCCGACATGATCGTCGTGAACAAGGCCGATGGTGCGTTGAAATCTACCGCCACGCGCACTTGCGCCGATTATGCCGGGGCCTTGCGGCTTTTGCGCAAGCGCCCGCAGGACCCGGATGAATTTCCAAAGGCGATCATGGTGTCGGCGGTCGAGGAAATGGGCTTGCAGGCGGCGTGGGACGATATGCAATTGCTTGCGGAATGGCGTCGTGCATCTGGTCACTGGGCGACCCGGCGTGCTGCGCAGGCGCAATACTGGTTCGAGGAGGAAGTGCGCCAAGGCCTATTGGCGCGGCTGACAACGGACCCGGTGGCGCGGGCCCGTCTGGCCGAGCTTGGGGCGCAAGTGGCCAAGGGCAAGGCGCTTCCCGGTGTTGCAGCGGATGAGATGCTGAACTGGCTGGCGCGATGACCCGGCGCGGAGGGCGGCGCACAGCCCACGTGCCTGCATCCGGGGCCGAGAACCTGAGGGGCGCGGGCTTGATGGTCGCCGCCATGGCGGCCTTTGCTGTGGAAGACATGTTTTTGAAAGCCGCCGCCGCGTCGCTTCCCGTTGGGGTTGTGCTGATGTTGTTCGGTCTGGGCGGAAGCATCGGTTTTGCGTTATTGGCGCGGCTGCACGGTGAACGCCTTTGGCATCCGGCTATGGCGACGCGTAGTGTTGGGCTTCGCGCCGTGTTAGAGGTGATCGGGCGGCTGGGGTACACATTGGCCATTGCAATGACGCCGCTGTCGTCGGCCACGGCGATTTTGCAGGCGACGCCTTTGGTCGTCGTGGCGGGCGCAGCCTTGGTGTTTCGGGAAAAAGTGGGCTGGCGGCGCTGGTCCGCCGTTGTGGTGGGCTTCGCCGGGGTCATGGTGATCCTGAAGCCCGCGCCAGGGTCTTTTGCGGCGGCGTCCCTGTTGGCGGTCATCGGGATGGCGGGATTTGCCGGGCGGGATCTGGCCACTCGGGCTGCGCCGAAAGAGTTGTCGAATCGTCAGTTGGGCCTGTGCGGATTTGGAGTGCTTGTGCCAACGGGCGCCGCCCTCTGGGCTGTGATGGGCGGGCCTGCCCAATTCAGTGTTGCGGCCTTGGCCTGTGTCGCGGGGGGAACCGTGATCGGTGTGGCGGCCTATACCGGTCTCACGGCTGCGATGCGTGTCGGGGATGTGTCCATCGTGACGCCCTTCCGCTATAGCCGTCTGTTATTCGGTGTTGCCTTGGGAATGCTGATCTTTGGCGAAAGGCTTGATACCAGCACTGTCATCGGCAGTCTGATCGTCTTGGCAGCGGGCCTGTATACGCTCACGCGGGCGCGCAAAGCGCCTGTGTGAGATGGACAAAGCGCTTGACGCCCATGCGCGTTGCCCCTAAACGCAGCCAACGAATTCTTGGGCGCTGCGTGGCGGCGCCCCTTTCTATTGTAACACTAGCCGTTCGGGCGTGCCCGGACCCCGCCAGACCAAAGATGAGGAACGCCCATGTCGCGCCGCTGTGAATTGACCGGAATTGGCCCGATGGTCGGCAACAATGTCAGCCACGCCAAAAACAGAACCCGTCGCCGCTTTTTGCCGAACCTGCAGGATGTCACCTTGATTTCCGATTCGCTGGGTCGGTCTTTCAAGCTGCGCATTTCGTCCAAGGCGCTGCGCACGGTCGATCACCGTGGTGGGTTCGATGCCTACATGGCGAAGGCAAAGGACGCCGAGCTGTCCGACAATGCTCTGAAGATCAAAAAAGAGATCTTGAAGGCA
Organism: Meridianimarinicoccus aquatilis; assembly: GCF_004358675.1. Taxonomy (GTDB): domain Bacteria; phylum Pseudomonadota; class Alphaproteobacteria; order Rhodobacterales; family Rhodobacteraceae; genus Meridianimarinicoccus; species Meridianimarinicoccus aquatilis. Next base: position 4,136 of record NZ_SMZO01000092.1, read on the forward strand.
CAGGCACCAGCCTGATGCAGTCCGCGCTTCGGCGCGATCTTTCAAGACCCGCCCGCATGCCGGGCAAAGCTGGCCCTGCTTCGCGCGGGGCTTTTGCTGTTTTTGCGCGCTGGAGCGGCGTCACGTCACGCTTGGCTGCGGCCCGTAAGGCGGGTAGCACGCGCCCATGATGTCACGTCTGCGTTCTTCCCTTGCCCTAGGGCTGGTGTGTCTCATCGCCTTGACGGCGGTGCATGTCGGCGCGATCCGTGGGCAAGCCAAAGTTGCGGGCAGCATTGTCGTCTGTTCCAGCGGCGGTGTGGTCAATGTCGCGGTCGATGCCGATGGGCGGCCGGTTGGCCCGGCCCACGAATGCCCCGATTGCATCATGTCCGTTCTTGCGGCGTTGGACCTGACGGTCCCCGGCGCGGTCGATGCCCGGCAAGTAAGCTCTGCCATCTGGGCGGACCACATCCAGCAAGAGCTATCCAGAGAAGGCCTGACCGCAAATGCGCGGGGGCCCCCTTCGGTATCCCGATTGGCTTAACTTTACTTTCAAGACCAAGGATACTCGAATGTTCAAGACGACACTAATTGCGGCCGCTGTTGCGGCAACGCTGCCTTTTGCTGCCTTCGCTGAAAGCATGATCGAAGTGCATGATGCCTATGCCCGGTCTTCTGGGGCTGCGGCTAAATCTGGCGCGGCCTTTATGATGCTGCACAATCACGGTGATACGGATGACCGGCTTGTTGCCGCATCGTCGCCCGCCGCCGAGCGTTTGGAGCTTCATACCCACATTGCCGATGCTGACGGCGTCATGAAAATGCGCGAAATCGAAGGCGGCATCGAAATGCCCGCCGGCGGCGAGCATGTTATGGCGCGCAGCGGCGACCATGTAATGTTTCTAGGTTTAACGGCCCCGTTTGAACAGGGCGCTATGATCCCTTTGACGCTGACCTTCGAAAAGGCTGGAGACGTCGAAATCGAGGTTATGGTTGATCTGGAGCGGATGCCATCCGGTCACGGCATGAAACACGGTTCTGCCGGCGAGGGCCATAAAGGCCACAAGATGGCGCAGTAACCTGCGGGGCCGCCCGCGTTCAGGCGCGGGCGGCCAACACTTCGTTCACCCAGCGGGGAACGATGTCCCCGGCAGGGCCCATGCGCGCTTCGTCGAATCGGCCCGAATTGTCCGACGGATCGAGGTTGATTTCCAAAGTGCGCGCGCCGTGGACGGCGGCTTCGGCAAAGAACCCGGCGGCGGGATAGACACTGCCGGACGTGCCGATTGACACAAACAGGTCACACTGGGCCAAGGCGTCTGCGATTTGGTCCAGATGATAGGGGTATTCCCCAAACCATACCACATCAGGGCGCGTGGCCTGCGCGGAACAGGCGGGGCAGGGATCGTCAGAAGCCATTTCGGGCGGGGCATCCCAGCGGTGCCCGCAGGCGGCGCAAAGACCGCGCATCAACTCGCCGTGCATATGAACGACACCGGGCGCGCCGGCCCGCTCAAGCAGATCATCGATATTCTGGGTGACCAGCAGCACATCCGGTCCTCCCGCCTTTGCCAGCCGCGCAAGAGCTGCGTGGGCCGCGTTGGGTTTGGCTGCACGACAATTGGCGCGGCGGGCGTTGTAAAAGCCGTGTACCAGTGCGGGGTCGCGGGCAAAGCCCTGGGGGGTTGCCACATCTTCCAGATCGTATTCCGACCAAAGCCCGCCGACATCGCGGAACGTGCCCAGCCCGCTTTCGGCGGACAGACCTGCTCCGCTGAGTATGACGATCTTGTCCATGGCTGTCCTTTCGGGTTTGACGGTGCCGTGCGTGTGGCTAATCTTGCCCCATGACCCATCCCACCACCAGCCCGCGTATCGTCTTCGTCTGCCTTGGCAATATCTGCCGATCGCCCACCGCAGAGGCGGTGATGCGTGCCCTTGCGCCGAGTTGGGAAATTGACAGTGCGGGAACCGGCGGTTGGCATGTCGGCGCGCCCCCGCACCCAAAGGCCGTGAAAGCCGGGGCTGCGCGAGGCTATGATCTGGCATCGCTCCGGGCTCGCAAGGTGCGCGCGTCGGATTTCAGGGATTTCGATCTGATTGTGGCAATGGATGAGGCCAACCGTGCTGACCTTGAAGCTATACGCCCCAGTGGGCTTTCCACGCCGGTTCGGCGGCTGCTATCTTACGCGCCCGAAACCGGAGTGAGGGACGTGCCCGACCCGTATTACACAGGCGGGTTCGACGACACGCTGGATTTGGTCGAGGCCGGATGCCGGGGGCTGCTGCGGGATGTGTCCAGCAGCGCTTAGCGGCAGGACTGTTCGGCAAGTGCCCCGAATTGTTTGTAGACGACCCAAAACCGTTCGTCGTTGCTGCGATCTGATTGGCGCACCTCTTGGGCCTTGTGCGGATCCTTGAAGAAGCTGGCGGCAAGGCGTTGATCCTTGGCGGTCAGTAACTGGTCTGCAATGCGCTGGATGCAGGTGCAGACCCGCGTGTTTTTGCCCCCGCGGTCGGATGTGGCGCAGGCTTGTTCGATCTGCCCCGCAGCGGCCGGAAGGGGAAGAGCGGCCATGATGGGCAGGGAAAATGCGGCTGCAAGCAAAGTGGCGCGGATCAAGCGGATTTCGGTCATCTGGGCCTCGATGGTGAATGATTGCCGGTCAGCTAGCGGAATTGCGCCGAATCGTTACAAATTTTTGCCGAGTTCGCAACGAAAAGCCGCGCAGTGCGTGCAATTACGTCCCTGCGTCAATCACGGCCTGCAAAATTGCTTTCGCGCTGTCGCTGTTCCAGTCTGCATCGCCTTGCAGACGGGCGATTTCATTGCCGCCGCGATCAACCACAACAGTGATGGGAAGGCCGAGCACAGCCATATCGCGCGCGATCGCCTGCTTGGGATCGTTATAGAGCGGCAAGCTTTGCACATTCGTTTCTTCAAAGAAACGGCGCATTGCGGCGGGTGAGTTTCGCCCGGTGGCAATGGTCACGACCTGAAAGTCGTCGCCGCCGAGTTCCATGTTCAGCGCGTCCAGGGCTGGCATTTCCTTGCGGCACGGTGCGCACCATGTCGCCCAGAAGTTTAGCAACACGACCTGCCCCTGAAACTGGTCAAGAGTCTGTTCTTCCCCGTCGGGCGTTACGAAGGGCTTATCGGTCACCGGGCGCGGCGCGCTGTGGATCACGAGCTTTTTCATATCACCTTCGCGCAGTGCTGCGATGTCGACCTGTTGTGCAATAACGGGCGCAGCAAGAAGCGTCGTCAGGACCAAGGCGAGTGTCGGGATCAGGCGTGTCATGGAAAGAACCTCCGTTTGGGTGTGACTGTGCGGCTGGGGCGGGCCGGGTCAAGCGACCTGCGCCGTTGATGGCGCAGATGTGAAGCCATTTGCGCGGAGCGCGCACGCAGCCTATAGACGGGCGGGAACGAACAAGAGGTCGCAGCATGGGCAAAGATGGCAGCAGCAACGCAATGTGGGGCGGACGGTTCAGTGCCGGTCCGGATGCGATCATGGAGGCGATCAATGCCTCCATCGGCTATGACAAGCGGCTGTCGGATCAGGACATCGCCGGGTCAAAGGCGCATGCGGCGATGCTGGCCGCGCAGGGCATCATCACACAGGCGGATGCTGAGGCAATCACCGATGGTCTGAGCCGGGTGAAGGCAGAGATTGACGCAGGCGAGTTCCAATTCTCGGCCGCGCTGGAAGATATTCACATGAACGTGGAAGCGCGGCTGCGCGAGTTGATCGGCGCGGCAGCCGGGCGGCTGCATACGGCCCGGTCGCGCAACGATCAGGTGGCGACAGATTTCCGGCTGTGGGTGCGCGATCAGTGTGATGCGGCCATGCAGGGGCTTGAAGCCTTGCAGCGCGCGTTGCTGGATCAGGCCGAGGCTGGCGCGGATTGGGTCATGCCCGGCTTCACCCATCTGCAAACGGCGCAGCCGGTGACATGGGGGCATCACATGATGGCCTATGTCGAAATGTTTGCTCGTGACGCAAGCCGGTTTCGGGATGCACGCGCGCGGATGAATGAATGCCCGCTGGGCGCGGCGGCATTGGCCGGGACCGGGTTTGCCATCGACCGGCACGCAACAGCCGCGGCGCTGGGATTCGACAAGCCCATGGACAACAGCCTTGATGCGGTGTCGGATCGTGACTTTGCGTTGGAATTTCTGTCCTCGGCGGCGATCTGTTCGGTGCACTTGTCACGCCTGAGCGAAGAATTGGTAATCTGGTCGTCCGCGCAGTTTCGGTTTGTGACGCTGTCGGACCGGTTCTCGACCGGGTCCAGTATCATGCCGCAAAAGAAGAACCCGGATGCAGCAGAACTGATCCGCGCCAAGATCGGGCGCGTGACCGGCGCGCTTGTGGCGCTTTTGACGGTGATGAAGGGGCTTCCGCTGGCCTATTCCAAGGACATGCAGGAAGACAAGGAACAGGTCTTTGATGCGGCGGATACGCTGATGCTGGCGCTGGCGGCGATGACAGGGATGATCAGCGACCTGACTGCGAACCGTGCTTCACTGGAAGCGGCGGCAAGCGCTGGGTTTTCCACGGCGACGGATCTGGCAGACTGGCTGGTCCGCGAGGCGGGCTTGCCGTTCCGCGATGCCCACCACGTGACAGGGGCGTTGGTGGCGAAGGCCGAAGCGCAGGGCGTTGACCTGCCGGATTTGACTCTGGACGAGATGCAGGCGGTGCACGGCGACATTACAGATGACGTTTTTGGCGTGCTCGGTGTGCACAAATCCGTTGCGTCCCGCACCAGCTACGGCGGCACGGCCCCAGCCCAAGTGCGGGCGCGTATCACGGACTGGCGGGAGCGATTGTCATGACTTGGCTTCGCAAGACGATGCGCATCTGCGCGGCCATGCTGATCTGCGGTTCGTTGGCCGCGTGCGGCGGTGGCGTAAAACCGGATGCCGAGGCGTCCGTCG
>NZ_SMZO01000093.1 GCF_004358675.1 Meridianimarinicoccus aquatilis
CTGCGTTCCCAAAAAGTTGATGGTGTTTGCCTCCAGCTATCGCGAGGTGTTCAATGACGCGCGCGGGTATGGGTGGGATGTTGCGAACGGCGAATTGGATTGGTCGCATTTTCACACAAAACTCGAAGCCGAACTGGATCGGCTTGAAGGTGTCTACCAAAAGCTGCTCGATGGGTCCGGCGTGAAATGGTTCAGCCAGCGTGCGACGTTGACGGACGCGCACGAAGTGGAATTGGCCGACGGAACCAAGATCACCGCCAAGCATATTCTGGTGGCCACGGGCGGACGCCCCTTTGTGCCGGATATGCCGGGCGGCGAAACGGTTATCACGTCCGACGAAATTTTCCATCTCGACAAGTTGCCCGACACCATCCTGATCGTTGGCGGCGGATATATTGCCAGCGAGTTTGCCTGCATCCTTCATGGCTTGGGTGTGAAGGTCACCCAATTCTATCGTGGCGCTCAGATCTTGCGCGGGTTTGACGATGAGGCGCGGGGGCTGGTGGGCGAGAAGATGCAGGAAAACGGCATCAATCTTCGCACAGGCACCAATGTGCTGGAAATGGAGCCGCGGGATGGCGGAAAAACGTGGGTCAAGGCGACAGACGGCTCTCACGATGTCTATGACAAGGTGATGTATGCCACGGGGCGCAAACCCAACACCGCCGGTCTTGGCCTTGAGGCGCTCGGGATTGAACTTGGCCGTAACGGCGAAGTTAAAGTTGACGCGTATAGTCAAACTTCTGTTCCATCGATTTATGCGATTGGCGACGTGACTGATCGGGTTAATCTCACACCTGTTGCGATCCGCGAAGCGATGGCCTTTGTGGAAACAGTGTTCAACGGAAACCCGACCGCGCCAGATCACGATCTGATTGCCTCGGCGGTGTTCACGCAGCCAGAGCTTGGCACAGTCGGTCTGTCCGAAGAGGACGCGCGTGATCAGGAACCCATTGAAGTGTATTGCACTTCTTTCAAGGCAATGCAGCAAAGCTTCGCCGGGCGTGACGACCGTGTACTGATGAAACTGATCGTCAGCCAAGCGACGCGCAAGGTTTTGGGCTGCCATATCGTGGCGCCGCAAGCAGGTGAAATGATCCAGCTCGCGGGCATCGCCGTGAAGATGGGTGCCACCAAAGAAGACTTTGACCGTACGGTTGCCGTGCACCCAACGATGGCCGAAGAACTGGTCACAATGAAGTCCCCTTTGCGCACGGGTTGATATTGCGCGAAATGCGATCATTTAGAACGGACGTGCGACTTAGTCCGAAACAGGAAGAAAGCTGACATGGCAGGAAACAACGGAGGCCCCTGGGGCGGCGGCGGAAATCGCCCGACCGGCGGAAATGGCGGAGGCGGGGACAACCGTGGCGGTGGGCGCAAGCCCGGAAATGGCGAAACGCCTCAAATGCCCGAAATTGACGATCTGGTCCGCAAGGGTCAGGAACAACTGAAAGTACTGATGGGTGGACGCGGCAAAGGCGGCGGGCGCGGTCCCGGCGGCGGCGGCGGACCCAGTCTGAACCGTGGAACGATTGGCGTCGCGGCGCTTGCGGCGTTCGGACTTTGGGTATTTTCATCCCTCTACACGGTCCGGCCCGAAGAACAGTCTGTCGAACTGTTCCTTGGTAAATATTCGTCGACTGGCCAGCCGGGCCTGAACTTTGCGCCGTGGCCCCTGGTCAAAGCCGAAGTCATCCCTGTGACGCGCGAACAATCCGAAGCCATCGGCACGGGGCGCGGCGCATTGGACAGCGGGCTGATGCTGACCACGGATGCGAACATCGTCGACATCGAATTTCAGGTCGTTTGGAACATCAACGATCCAGCGGCGTTTTTGTTCAACCTTGCTGATCCGCAAGCAACCGTGCGGTCAGTTGCCGAATCCGCGATGCGGGAAATCATCGCCCAGTCGCAGTTGTCGCCGATCCTGAACCGCGACCGTGGTTTGATCGAGGCAAGCGCGCAGGACCTGATCCAGACAACACTGCAAAGCTATGAAAGCGGCATCAATGTCATCCGGGTCAACCTTGACCAGGCCGACCCCCCCGAAGAGGTGATTGATGCGTTCCGCGAAGTTCAGGCAGCTGAACAGGAACGGGACCGGCTGGAGCGTCAGGCCGATGCCTATGCCAACCGGGTTCTGGCGGGCGCGCGCGGTGAAGCGGCGCAGATTTTGGAAGAAGCCGAAGCCTACCGGGCAGAGACAATCAACGCCGCACAAGGTGAGGCATCGCGTTTCACGGCGGTCCTTGGCGAGTATGCCTTGGCACCAGAAGTCACACGCAAGCGTCTTTATCTTGAAACGATGGAAACCGTTCTTGGCGATATGGACAAGATCATCCTCGACAATGCAGGCGGCGAAGGTAGTCAGGGCGTCGTGCCTTATCTGCCCTTGAACGAATTGCGCCGGTCGCAGCAGACAGAGGGAAACTGAGACCATGAAAAAACTCACTTATCTCGTGCCCGTTGTTGTCGTGTCGGTGGCCGTGTTCCTGTCCTCCATCTTCATCGTGGATGAACGCGAAACCGCTTTGGTGCTTCAGTTTGGTCAGATCAAGCAGGTTCGCGAAGAACCCGGCCTCGCCTTTAAAGTGCCGTTGATCCAGGAAGTCGTGCGCTATGATGCGCGCATCTTGTCGTTGGATACGTCACCTCTCGAAGTGACGCCGTCCGATGATCGCCGCCTGATCGTCGACGCGTTTGCCCGCTACCGGATTGCTGACGTTGTTCGCTTCCGGCAGGCTGTTGGTGTTGGCGGCTTGCGCGTTGCGCAGGATCGTCTGGCCGACATTCTTACAACGCAAACCCGTGAAGTTCTTGGTTCCGACGGTGTCACATCCAACACCATTCTGTCGCCTGAGCGTGCCAGCCTGATGGTGCGTATTCGTGATCAGGCCCAGATGCGTGCTGATGCCCTTGGCCTTCAGGTTGTCGACGTGCGGCTCAAGCAGACCAACCTGCCGGACCAGAACCTTGAAGCGACCTTTGCCCGGATGCGGGCGGAACGTGAACGCGAAGCGGCTGACGAGATCGCCCGCGGTAACGAAGCTGCGCAGCGTGTACGTGCCCAAGCGGATCGTACGGTCGTCGAGCTGACGTCCGAAGCGCGCCGCGAGTCCGAGATCACACGCGGTGAAGCCGATGCCGAAGCCAACGGGATCTATGCGCAAGCTTACGGCGAAGATGCGGAATTCTTTGAATTCTATCGCTCGCTGACAGCCTATGAGCGTGCGCTTCAGGGACGGAACTCGTCCATTGTGATGTCTCCTGACAGCGAGTTCTTCAACTATCTGAACGGCAGTTCAGGCCGCGAATGACCTTGGTCCTTGTGGCGCTTGCTGGCGTCTTGGTTGTAGAGGGGCTGGTGCTTGCACTGGCCCCTTCGCGTCTTGAAGATCTGTTGCGGGCTTTGTGCACAATTCCGAAGGATATGCGCCGCATCCTTGGCCTTGCCGCGCTCGCATGCGGCGTCATATTGCTGTGGGTGGCAAGGGGGCTGATGTGATGAAAACGGCATTGATGATATCGGGGCTGGCGACGGCCGGTCTTTTGGCTCACGCCATACCAGCCCACGCCCAACCCGAGGGGTTCGGCGAGTTGCCCCGCTGGTCGCCCGGCATTGCAGCGATTGTTGGCCATCAGACGCCTGCCGATATCGATGGTGGCGGAACGGTTGCCGTCACCCGGTACGCTGCCGATGTGCGTCTGGCGCGCATCGGGCGCGATTTTACCACCGTGAGCTTGGGCTTCTCATTTGGCGGTGCCGATTACGCCTTTGGCGGCGGTGTGCCTGCGGTTTGGGAAGATATCGAAACCCGGAGTGTGTCGCTCAGCCTTGTGACGCGCATTGGGGATCGGGCGACGCTGATCGTGGCGCCCAGTTACCGGACCAGTAAAGAACGCGGCGCCGACATTGGCGCAGCCGATACCTATGGCGGCATCGCGGCGCTTTTTTGGCGATTAAGCGACAGCTTTACCATCGGGCCGGGTCTTGGCGCGTTCAGCAAGCTGGACGGCGACACACAGATTTTCCCTTTCCTTGCCATAGATTGGGACATTACCGAGAAGCTGAATTTGTCGACCGGGCAGGGGATTGGTGCAACCCAAGGGCCGGGTCTGTCACTAAGCTATGCGTTGACCGATGCGCTGCGCTTGGGCGTCGCGGGCCGGATCGAAAGTGCAGAGTTCCGGCTTGATGATGATGGGCTGGCGCCGGGCGGGATCGGGCAGCACGACAGTTTTCCCATTGTGGCAACGCTTGGATGGGACCCGAATCCCGGAACAAGCGTCAGCGCCTTCGCCGGGATGGAATATGGTGGCGAGTTGACCCTGCTGAATGCGCAAGGCGGGCTGATATCGCGCAACGATTATGATCCTGCGCCAGTGTTTGGCGGTCAAGTGTCGCTCCGGTTTTGAGACCGGCTTAGCTGGCCGCGCGCTCGCATCGCGTCACGAGTGTGTGACAGCATGCGACAGGACAGTAGATTTCCAAAGCCGCTCTGCCCATATTCCAAGCAACGAACTGTTCACGTGTTATGAATAGGCTCATCTCAAGAAGAAGGATCAACCAATGCGTTTGAGTGACCGATCGGATCTAGGCCGTATGCGGGCAGCTTTTGTCGCGCTTGGCCTTGGCGTGGCAATCACGCTGGGACAGGCGTCGCCCGTTGTGGCACGTGGCGCGCCAGAGAGCTTTGCAGACCTTGCAGAGCAAGTGAGCGATGCCGTTGTTAATATCACGACGCAAACATCGGTGTCCGCTGCTGCCGACCGTTCGACGCCCATGTTGCCCGAAGGCTCCCCCTTCGAAGATTTCTTCCGTGACTTCATGGACCGCAATGGCCCCGGTGGTGACGGCCCGCAACAGCGTCAGCGCCGGGGCGCGGCTCTTGGGTCCGGGTTTGTGATCTCTGACGACGGCTATATTGTCACAAACAACCACGTCATCGAAGGCGCCGATGAAATCACGATTGAGTTTTTCTCCGGCTATGAACTGCCGGCTGAAGTGATTGGCACTGACCCAAACACCGACATTGCTCTGCTGAAAGTCGAAAGTGATCAACCACTGCCGTTCGTTCCGTTTGGCGATAGCGAAGTTGCGCGTGTGGGCGATTGGGTCATGGCTATGGGCAACCCACTTGGTCAAGGGTTCTCGGTATCGGCTGGGATCGTATCGGCGCGCGGTCGTGCGTTGTCAGGCAGTTATGATGACTACATCCAGACGGATGCCGCGATCAACCGGGGCAACTCGGGCGGGCCACTGTTCAACATGGACGGCGAAGTGATCGGCGTGAATACCGCGATCCTGTCTCCAAATGGTGGGTCCATCGGGATCGGGTTCGCGATGTCTTCTGCCGTGGTGACACCGGTTGTGGATCAACTCAAACAGTTTGGTGAGACACGCCGCGGTTGGCTTGGTGTGCGCATTCAGAATGTGACAGATGAACTGGCCGATGCGTTGGGTCTTGAATCGCCTGAAGGTGCGCTTGTCACGGATGTCCCCGAAGGGCCTGCATCGGCCGCTGGTATGCGGTCGGGCGATGTTATCCTCAGCTTTGACGGCAACGAAGTTGCTGATACGCGCGGTCTGGTCCGCAATGTCGGGAACACAAGCGTTGGTAAAACCGTTCCCGTGACCGTCTTCCGCGATGGCGCGATCGAAACGCTCGATGTTACGCTTGGTCGCCGCGAAACAGCGGAAGCCGTGCCTGCCTCCGCACCGGCGAACGAGCCGATCCAAAGCGAACTGCTTGGCATGGAAGTGACCGGGCTGTCCGATGAGCTGCGCGCGCAGCTTGATCTTGCGGACGACACCACTGGCCTTGTTGTCACCGACATTGATGAAGAAAGTGCTGCTTTCGATAAGGGCCTGCGACGCGGCGATCTGATCACCGAAGCCGGTCAGGAAAAAGTGGCCTCTGCCGCTGATTTGTCGACGGCGGTTGATGCTGCCCGCGAGGGTGGCCGGAAATCGCTGCTTTTGCTGATCGAACGTGCCGGTGAGCCGCGCTTCGTCGCTCTGCCAATCGACGAAGAGTGATCCTTGTGGCCCTGAACCGGGGCAGGTGAGCAAAAAGGGCGGTGCCACAGGTGCCGCCCTTTTCATGTCTGGCGTGTCTTGTTGTCCGATGATCCGCCTTGGCGGGCCATCGCGGTGGGTGTCAATCGGCCCAGTCCGGCGCCGGTATGTGGCGATCCGGATAGGTGCGCCCCGGTTGATCCCCGGCGCGAGCCATCTCTGGGCGGAGGGTGCCCACGGCATCGTCGCGATCCAGAAGTCGGTCCAACATGGGGGAAATATCTTCCACCGTTTCCGCGATTACGTGGGTGATCGGCCCTTCGCATTGTAGGCGCCCCGTCACCCGCAGCAGCCGACCCGCGATCACGGCGCGGCGAAACTGTTCATAGATCTGCTTCCAGACGATCACGTTTACCGTTCCGGTTTCATCCTCCAGCGTGATGAAGATGATCCCCTTCGCGGTGCCGGGCCGCTGGCGCAACATCACAAGCCCCGCAACCGTAATCCGCGCCCCATTGGGCGGGCGGTCCAACCAGGATGCCGGCAAGGCAGATGGCGGGCGCGGCCACGGGCGGCCTGGCGGTTGCGCAGGGGGAACGTCGAAGGTGCGGGGCAGGTGTTGATGCATGAGAACAAAAATAGAACATTTGCGCAGTAACGCAAGCGGCGATCCTGCTCTGGAAAAATCGTCAACTCTGGCCTATCTGGTACTCAGTTAACACCCAAGCCAGTGCGCGCGACAGAAAGGGCAGACATGCCGAAGATCACCTATATCGAGCATAGCGGAACCGAACACGTTGTGGATGTGCCCGTCGGCCTGACCGTCATGGAAGGGGCTCGCGACAACGGCATCCCCGGCATCGAAGCCGATTGTGGCGGGGCCTGCGCTTGTTCCACATGCCACGTCTATGTCGCCGAAGCTTGGGTGGAAAAGCTTCCAGCGGTCGATCCCATGGAAGAAGACATGCTTGATTTCGCGTTCCAGCCGAACCCGAAACGCTCGCGACTGACCTGCCAGCTGAAAGTCACCGAAGATCTGGACGGGCTCGTTGTAAACATGCCTGAAAAGCAAATCTAATGCGGGCGGCCGCACTGGCTTTTGTGCTTGGTGCGGCAACCACCGGCGCATGCGCAGACGGCGTGGCCCCCGGACCCATCGAAGCTGCTTGGTTCGAATCCCCAACCGACATCTATCCGCACAACGTGCTGGGCGATCTGCGTCCTGCCTTTGTGCTCGCCGCGCGGGATACAGCCGGGCGCGAGATCCGTGTTGATCTGCGCGACATGCCCGGCACTTCGGTGTTCGAAGACATCGCTCCCCGCGTGGTCGATGCCACAGGTGACGGGTCCCCAGATATCGTCGTCGTGGAAAGCGATACCGGGCAGGGCGGGCAGCTTGCCATCTATTCCCTGCGTGGCGGAAGCTTGGTCAAATCTGCCGCCACGCCCTATATCGGCACGCGCTTTCGCTGGCTCGCGCCGGTCGCCGTGGCCGATCTGAACGGTGATGGCACCGTTGATCTGGCCTATGTGGAAACGCCGCATCTGGGAAAACGCCTACGCGTCTGGTCCTGGGCACCCGGCGGGCTGACCGAAATCGCCAACCTTGGCGGCCTGACCAATCACCGCATAGGGGATGAGGCGATCTTCGGCGGTTTGCGCGATTGCGGGCAGGGGCCGGAACTCGTGCTGTCCGATGCCGGTTGGACCAAACTGATGGCTGTAAAGCTCTCGGGCCAGACCCTTTCCGCACGCCCCATTTTCCCCGGAACTGCTCCGCAAGATTTCACCGCGGCACTGGCCTGCGAGCGCTGATCTGCCCTTGGCGCGGCGGGGCCATGCGGCTAAGTTTGCGCTCCGCTTCAAGCAACGGTGATACATGGCCCAAAAGACAGATCCCGCCACTCAAAACCGCATCGCGCGTCAGATCGCATCGGATATTTCCGCAACCCCCGCGCAGGTGGGGTCGGCTGTTGACTTGCTGGATGGTGGGTCCACTGTGCCATTCATCGCCCGCTACCGCAAAGAAGCCACAGGCGGGTTGGATGACACGCAACTGCGCAAGCTTGCAGACCGTCTGGATTACCTGCGTGATCTCGAAGCACGGCGCGCCACGATCCTGTCAGGCATCGCCGAACAAGGCCACCTGACCCCAGACCTTGAAGCCAAACTGAAAGCCGCAGACAGCAAAGCGGTACTCGAAGACCTTTACCTGCCTTTCCGCCCGAAACGTCGCACGCGCGCCATGATTGCCCGTGAAAACGGGCTGGAACCACTCGCCAAAGCCATCCTTGCCGATCGCCGGGCGCAACCCGAAACCCTTGCCGCCGCCTATGTCACCGACGACGTGCCCGACACGGCGGCCGCCTTGGCGGGCGCGCGCGATATCGTCGCCGAGGGGCTGACCGAGAACGCCGATCTTCTGGGCCGTTTGCGTGATTTCCTGAACCGGGAGGCGGTGCTTTCCGCAACTGTCGTGAAGGGCCAGCAAGACGCGGGCGCCAAATATTCCGACTACTTCGCCCATACCGAAAAATACGCCGCCGCGCCGGGGCACCGTGCGTTGGCC
>NZ_SMZO01000094.1 GCF_004358675.1 Meridianimarinicoccus aquatilis
TCCGCGCCGTCACCGCCATACATCACGTCGTTGCCTGCATCTTCGCGCAAACGGTCATCGCCCAAACCGCCCTGCAACACCGACCCATCGCCACTGCCGTTGATCGTTTCACCCGCATCCGAGGCGGTTACAACAGTCAAACCCGCAGCCGTATAGGCCGCGATGGAATCGGTCAGGAGTGTTTCGGCCTCGACAACCGGGCTTTCCGGCGCAACTGGGGCCGACGAATTTTGGAAGACCAGACCCACAGCCGTGTTTTGTTGAGCCAACTCTATGACATCGAATTCATCCGTCAATCCGTTCAGCTCCAAGGTCGCCGTTTCCGTGCCATTGGTCAGGATCAACTGGCCGTTCGACACAAGCGCTGTCACCATACCAAGGGTGGCATTCTCAATCTTGATCTGATCATAGGTGGCATCAAAGCCAAAGATCGTGTCGCCATCCAATTCGGCCAGTGTGCCAGACACGGTATCCATACCGGTTCCCAAAACCAGAAGGTCAGCCCCAAGTCCGCCGATAAAGGTGTCGTTGCCGCCACCGCCGGTCAGGGTGTTGTCGGCATCATTTCCGATCAGGGTATCGTTGCCGGTGCCGCCGGTCGCATTTTCGATCAGTGAACGGGTGTCGTTTTCATAAAGCAGCGACATGTAGATGTTGTATCCCGCATACACGGTGTCTCCATCATCATTCGTGCCCAGCCGCGACGTCTGCGCAGTGCTGTTCACATCAAGGTCGATGCCTTCGCCCGGTGTCAGATTGATCAGCAAGTCCGTGGTGTAGTTCGACAGGTCGATATGATCTTCGCCGTCGCCATCCCACAAGGTACGGAACACCCGGTTCGCACCGGGCACGCCTTGCGACACGCCATCAATGAAAAATTCGCCCGTGGTGGCGCTGACCGTATAGGTCGTGTCGCCCGACAATGTCGTAAAATCCGCGCCGTAAATCTGCTGGATCATCGCAATATCCAGCATCATCGGCGATTGTGGGTAGCCCCAGGTTTCCACCGTGTAGCCACCGGTCCCCGCGCCAGCAAAAGACCGGTAGGACATGATGGTATATTCCAGCGCATCATACGCTTCATCCAGCACTGTGCTGTTGCCGGTCGAGGCTTGGTGCGCATGCTTGAGGCCAAGCGCATGGCCAATCTCGTGCATGGATGTGGCATAGGCATAGCTGCCGATGACCGGTTCTTCAGGGCTGGACAGGGCATCCAAGTACCACGCGCTGGTGTTGAGCCATATGTCACCATTCGCCGTAAAGGAGCCCGGATAATAAGCCCACGCGGTGGAGGGCGCAGTGGAGGCGCCGACACTGATCTGCGCCAGATCTCCGGCGTCTGCTTCCACTATATTCAGGCCGATCAGATCATCCCAATAGGCAAAGGCTTCGCGCAGAACGTCTTTGCCAAAATCGGACAATGCGAGCATCGAGCCCGGCTCGTTATAGGCGGAATAATAGGATCCAATACTGAAATCCTCGGCGGCAGCGGGGAACGCGAATGTCACGGTTGTCCCAGACCATGACAGCGTTGAATCTAACCCCTCCGCATCGGCAACTGTTGGCGCAACACCATTGGCAGAAACGGGCACACCGGAAGAATCGACGTCATCAACAGATGACCAATTGACCGGTTGGTCCGAGCAGTCGCACCCATCAATATCACAAAGTTCACACATTTCCACCACTCACAAACAAAATTAACAGCGAAATCAACACTTTAGCTGGAAGTTTCTGAAAACGCTCGATTGTCACCGTCCACGGTCAGAGCGATACCATGTATGATCTTGTGAGAAAAGTTTCTCTGTGCATGCTTTGCAAACGAGAAACAATCCGCCTGTCTCTCTCTAAGGTTGTTTTAAAATTAGTCCCAAAATCGCACGTGTGCCGGAATAATGACCACGTTCTGGTTCGAGTGGCTGGCCTTGCGGCGGGATCACACCTGCAATCCCGCCGCGCAGAACAGCCCGTCAGGTGCGGGCGCGCCGACGCCCCGTGAGCGTAAGAAGCAGTAGCCCCGACGCGGCGAATCCAAGGCTGGCAGGAAGAGGAATGGGCGCTGTCGTGGACGCTTGCTCCAGTGTTGTGCGGGTCACTGACCAGGTCGAACTGCTGTAAGCACTCCGGTACTTTGGCGAGTCCATGAGGATGGGAGACTCCCGATACTCATAATCGAAATAAGCCCCCGAAAGGTTCATCTCCCCATTCAACAGACCTGGAAGGCGAAAAGTGAAAGTGAAGAAAGGACGATCTCGCCCATATCGATCCTCGAAAAGGAAAATCAGTTGTCCGCTGTTGCCAGTGGGCGTACTCACCCCTGTCATACCCGACTGCTGCAGGGGCCACATTTCGGGTTCCCGAAAGCCAACAATATCAACTGTACCGTCGTGAAGTCCGGGCACCACAATCGTCGAAACCGAGGCGGCAACATCGGTGACACCAATTTTGCCCGATGAGAATACGCCGACCCGATCTTCGGTTCCGCGAAAGGACAGTGTTGCGCTCAGCCGTAATTCAGAAACCAGCGACGGGCCCCCATTTGTTGCCGCCGGATTAAACCTCGACCAAAAATTGCTTTCGAATTCAAAGCCCGAAACGACAAAATCATATTTTTCAACATACGTCGCGGCGGCGACATCAGTTGCGCCGCTCAATGCAAACAAACACATCAACGGCTTAACGAAAGATCTGTAAAAACCCATTTTATAACCAACCATTCAAAGTACAGTTGCCTCTTGTAATATCGCTCCTGCCACCATTGATCTACCCGACATTACAAGCGGATGCGCGAAAAGTGACCAACATTACAACCACAAGGTAACGTCGCTAAACTTTCACCAAACCAAGGCCATCTTTTTTGTCGGCGCACTCATCCGGCAAGGGGCAAAAACCGACCTCAGAGATTCGAAAATTTGCATTGTCCTGCTGACTTTTTTGAGCAAACGGCGACTTCATTGCTGCGCTCATCACAGGAACGCCCGGCCTCCCCCCTCCCTTTCAACCGATTTCATAGGGGCCGACGGTTCTGTTGCGTTCTTCTGATTTAAGCAGGACGCTGGCTGCACCCTTTCAAGTCAGGACGCTCCTCTGGCAGGCCGCGATCTGTTCAAACGGGACTGACGCTGTGCGCCACAGCCGATCCGGGCTCGCGCATCGTGGTGCGTGCGGAGGTCGCTGCGGAATGCAATCCTATTTTGTCACCGAACGAGATGCGCCTTGCGCTGGCACCCCACGAAACCTGGATCTTGGCGGCCTCATACGCCGCACTCACTGCCGTTGCACACGCCGGTATGATCCCGTTCGAGGCGGGCTATGAAGATGAAATACCGGAAGACAAGGCACCATCGATGGATCCATTCTGATGCGAAGACGTGCGGTTGGCCGACGATGTCTGACGATCTTGACGCGGTTGCGAAGCGGCCCACATGCGCGCATCATGCACGTCCACTCAGGCCGCGTGCTCATCCTCCCAGCAAGATACCTCGCACCACAGGGGTAAAACCCCGTTGGTGGTCGCGGAGCATGCCAGACAGCGTTCTCGCTTCACCGTTGCTCAAGTCGGATTGATCCGTCCCGAGTTTAGTCACGTTATTCTGGTTGTGGCTGGAAACTGACAACCCCCCTTCAGGTTCCGAAGTCTGACTGCCGCAAAGAACGCTCTCAAAGGCATTGAAACACTCAGAGCAATCAAAAAGGCCACTTCGAAAACAACGACCCTGGTGTGTGCAATGAAATCGAGTTCTTTGCCCGGTTTTCAGTGGGTGGCCCTTGCAATGCTGCAGTGCAGCATTACCTTAGGTTCAACGGTCACCGAGGCCGAACACACATCAATCTGGAGACCGCACCATGACGAATATCCAAGACTTCACCAGTTTCTTCAAAGCCGTTCCCACCGGCGTCGATTCCGCTACCATGACCGATGCCTGGAAAATATGGGCAACCTTCGGCGAACGGTTCAGCGCCATCACGCTCGATGCCGCAAACAAGTCGAACGACATCACGACGAAGACCGTCAAGGACACGCTGGCGCTGTTGCGCACTGTGTCCAAGGTTCAAGACGAGCCCGCAGACTACGCCAAAGTCGTCAGCGACTTCGGCGCGGCCCAGTCCGAGCTCGTAAAGACGCATTTCGAGTCGCTTGGCGACGTTGCCAAGCTGGCGCAGACCGATGCGACCGAGCTGATGACCACGACCGGTCAGCATATCGCCGAGCAGGGCAGCAAAGCCGCCAATGACGCCGGAACGAAAGTAAAGACCGCAGCCAGCAAGGCCACAAAAGCCGCGTAATCTGCGAACCCGTAACTGGCTGGTTGTGTATGTGACCGGTCAGGCTTCGCTGCGGGCCACACGTCGGGCCGCAGAGAGTTTTGGATCATGGCGCTTGCTCCCAGATGATGGGGCAGGCGCCATTTTCGTTTGCGGGGTGGATCGCAAAATGATTCGTTACCAATTGATCGGACCGCCGGAGACGGAGTTGCGTCGGCGGTTGCGGGATCTGGCGAATGAACGGCGCCGGTTCGGATACCGCCGCCTATTCGTGCTGGTGCGCCGCGATGGCGAGCCGTCAGGCATCAACCGCATCTTACGGCTCAATTGCGAAGAAGGGCTCACGGTGCGCAAAGAGAGCGGCACACCACCATCACTTCTGCTTGTCATAGGCGGAGGTTTCGGCGGCAATCCGCGCCACGAGATCATCCAACATCATTGCGTAAACGGCACCGCGCTCACGCACCGGAGTAAACTTTGGAATCTGAGGGGGTGCGGGAGGGCCAATAAAGCATCTCTGTTCGTCACGCAGATTATCGAAAGTTGGAGCTGTAGAAATAATCATGCTGAACCGTTCCACTCCCTATTAATCCGGTTGAGTTACCGCAATATGGAAAACATCCTTGCTTCGATCAGGTCTACGGAGAAACCCAGAGCCAGAAGCCGCTCACCAGCCTCTTTTCAGATCCTCTGCCTGACGGGCTGATCTTCAATACCATAGACTTCAATAAACGCGAAACCTGACTCGCCATAATGCGCTTGACCTACAAGTGTGAAATCAAGTTCCGGGCTTGTGCTCTGCACCCCTCAACTCGCGCTCCACTTAACCCAAGGCGATCAGAGTTATGTTTGTATCATGCGTTTGGTAATTACTCCGTAACAGCTCCAGAAGACGCCTAAAGGCGTACTCACGGCGGCACGAAAACGGGGCAAATCCAGCATGATCTTCATCTGCCCAGAGGCTGGATTTGGTGCAAAATAAGATAACGCAACAGAACCGTTTATTCCGCCCACTCTTTGCGCCAGGAGATTTTCTCGCGCAGGACATCGCTCAGCGCGGTGATGTCCATAGCCACCGACAAAGGCTCTGACTTCTTGAACGCAAAGAACCGGATGTCGATGGTGCGCGCCGCGGTCAGGTGCGTGACCGCCTCGTCTGGAAGGTCTCGTGCGGCAAGGCAGCCGGTCGGCAGGCACACGAGGGTCGGCACATCGATTGCCGTATCCCCGGCCAAAACGCGCACGCCGGCCTGAACTGCGGTTCCAAGCGGCACGGTGAGTGTCATGGCTTGGGTGTCTTCCCCGAACTCCAGCGCAAAGGTGGCAATCCGCTCGCCGGTGTCGGCATTCAGAACGGCGCGGGATACGGTGCAGTTGCGCTCATCGGCGCAGGTCACATCCCAATCCGCAGATGGGTCAATCTCGGTCCCCACAGTGGCAGCCGATGCGCTGCTTAATGTCAGAAAACTCAAGCTCGCCGCCAGGGCGATGGAAATAGCATTTGTCATATCGAACCCTCCCATAAAAAGTCTGCGCTAGGCAAGAACCCAGCGCAGACATGTTTCTTCAAATCCGGCGGCCCTGTCAGGCTGCTTTTTTCATCCGGCGCATGGCGCCCAGGGCAGCAATACCACCCGTCAGGAACAGAACGGACGCAGGAAGCGGCACTTGGGGTGTTGGGTCAGGAATGATGACCGTGCCGCCAACATTGGCAAAGCCGAAGACAAAGGTCGCCGTATCAACAGAACCGTTGGTGCCGGTGCCCAGTGGGTCACTGGATGGCTGCCCGAGGGAAAACAGTTCCGCGCCAACTTCGCCAAGAGCGTCAAGTGCAGACGCCTCTGTTGCCGCCGCGCCGTAGAACATGGAGAATTCGAAGGTCTCACCAGCGGCAAGCGCGCCAAACCCGAAGTCGAAGTTTGCGCCATGGTCGGCGGGCCCGAAATCGACGACATCGGTGTTCTCAACATAGCCACTACGCGTACTGCGCGAGGCAAAAGGGTTGGAACTGTCGAAGCCATTGTTGGTCGCCTTGAGCAACGACGCTGTTGTCCCGGTGCCGCTGATCGTCACGACTTCGCTGAAGGCGTTGGGCTCGATGTCCCAATCAAAGGTGCGGGTGTAGCGCAAATCTGCGATATCGACGCCGGACGTGTTCGTGATGGCAACATTGACTTCATACAGGTTCGACGTGCTGGCGCTTGGTGCGAAAGAGTGGGTCACTTCCAGCTCGCCCGACGTCAGCTTGACAGTCGATGTTGCGGTCGACGCGGTGGACGTGAACGAAAGCCCTGTGAGGTTGGCTGTTCCGATAGCATTGTTTGCGTATCCCGCAACTTCGGTCTCGCCGATGCCAACGCCCCAGCCTTCGCATTCGCACCCATGCGATGTCGACTCGTACCCGGTTGGCATGTGCCGCAGGCCGACAGCTGTTGTTCCCGAAACCGGGGAAGCCGTGCCACCAGAAACATTCAACTGCCCAAGTTCGTCGACGCCGAGCTGAACTGTGCCGTTGTCGATGATCGCCTGCGCGCTGACTGAACCGGCCATCATGAGGGCACCCAAAGATGCGATTGCTACATATTTCATGGTGAAACTTCTTTCCGTCTGAGGTTGTTCGAATGAAGAATGTTTGATGGCCATTAAATGCCATACTTCGCTAACCAACGGAGGCCCCACATGGGCATAGGCGGGCATCTACAAAGGATAGGCAACCTATCCAACAAGCGGTTTTCAATGTAATTACGCAAACGTGGCATTGGTTTCCGGTGCGCCAACGTCATCGCAATCGAGGTAAACGACCCAGCCTTCGATCAGCTACACACCCCACCGCGTCCCGCCCGAAATCATCGCGCACGCGGTCTGGCTGTGCATCCGTTTCAATCCGAGCCTGCGTGCGGTCGAAAAGATGGTGCCGGAGCGCGGCATCGACGTTTTCGACAAGGAAGATCCAACGCTGGACCCTCACGTTCTGGCCGCCGATTGCACGCACCTTGCGCCGCCGACACTCCCGCCCCGGCGATGTCTCGTATCTGGACGAGGCCGTGGTGAGGAAAGCGGATCGGTCATTCTGGCTCTGGCGTGCCGTCGATCAGGACGGTGTCGTTCTGGATGATATCCTGCACTCCCGACGAGACACGTGCGCGGCAAAGCGACGTTTGTTGCGGCTGGTCAAACGATATGGCGTCGTTCCGGAACGGATAATCACTGACACGCTTCGGCCTTACGGCGCTGCGAAACACGGGCTCGCGCCGGGTGGAAGCAACCTGTTTTGAACCAAACCTGCCACCCCACGTCCGGATCGTTTCACAGCGCAGGATGATGCCGCGCGCGGCAAGAAGATCGACAAAACTATCATGCTTTATAGCCACTGGATGCTTCATATGCGCAAAATAAGTCGGTTTTGTATCTCACCCAAGGCTTTGGTCAGAGTGCGTTTCCTCACCCTATGCAGCAGGCGCGCGCGATGATCGGCGAGAGCCCCCTGATCGCGCTCACCGTATGGAAACAAAGGGGTCTGTATTAAGCGGTTCCAAAGGGCACGCCCTTGCATTCGTTTCTAATGGGTCGTTTATTTATGACTTGTGTAATTGCAAACGGCCCGCCCATGCCCCTGATCGGCTATGCCCGCGTCTCAACCGACGAGCAGACCCCCCTGCCCCAGACTCGTGCCCTCACCGATGCGGGCTGTGCACAGGTCCATGCAGAGCACGCCTCTGGCGGGGATCGCGCGCGGCCGGTGCTGGCGAAAGTGCTCGAACAGATCCGCCCCGGCGACACGCTGGTGGTGGTCCGCATCGACCGGCTGGCGCGGTCGCTCTCGCATCTGCTTGAGGTCATCGAACAGCTGGAGGCCAAGGGCGCGTTCTTTCGCTCTGTGGAAGACCCAATCGACACCGCCTCGCCCCAAGGCAAGTTCACGCTGCAAGTGCTGGGCGCCGCGGCGGAGTTTGAGC
>NZ_SMZO01000095.1 GCF_004358675.1 Meridianimarinicoccus aquatilis
CATTCCCGAAGGTCTGATTAGTCGAGGATTTTCGAAACCACGCCCGCGCCAACGGTGCGGCCGCCTTCGCGGATCGCGAAGCGAAGTTTCTCTTCCATGGCGATCGGTGCGATCAGCTCAACTGCGAAGCTGACGTTGTCGCCCGGCATTACCATTTCCGTACCTTCAGCCAATGTCACCGTGCCGGTCACGTCCGTCGTGCGGAAGTAGAACTGCGGGCGATAGTTGGCGAAGAACGGGGTGTGACGGCCACCCTCGTCTTTGGTCAGGATGTAAGCTTCTGCCTCGAACTTGGTGTGCGGCTTTACCGAACCCGGCTTACACAGCACCTGGCCGCGCTCAACGCCTTCACGGTCCACACCGCGCAGCAATGCGCCGATGTTGTCGCCTGCTTCACCGCGATCCAGCAGCTTGCGGAACATTTCAACGCCTGTGCAGGTCGTTTTCTTGGTGTCGCGGATGCCGACGATTTCAATTTCGTCGCCAACGTTGATCACGCCACGCTCAACACGGCCGGTCACAACAGTCCCGCGGCCAGAGATCGAGAACACGTCTTCGATCGGCATCAGGAACGGCTGGTCAACCGCACGCTCAGGTGTCGGGATCCATTCGTCAACGGCAGCCATCAGCTTCTTGATGGACTCTTCGCCGATCTCGTTGTCACGGCCTTCCATCGCTGCCAGAGCGGAGCCTGGGATCACGGGAATGTCGTCGCCCGGGTACTCATAGCTGCTCAGCAGTTCGCGGATTTCCATCTCGACGAGTTCAAGAAGCTCTTCGTCGTCAACCTGGTCAACTTTGTTCATGTAGACGACCATGGTCGGGATACCAACCTGGCGACCCAGCAGGATGTGCTCGCGGGTCTGCGGCATCGGGCCATCAGCTGCGTTCACAACCAGAATCGCGCCGTCCATCTGCGCCGCACCGGTGATCATGTTCTTCACATAGTCAGCGTGGCCGGGGCAGTCGACGTGTGCGTAGTGGCGGTTCTCGGTCTCGTATTCCACGTGCGCGGTCGAGATCGTGATCCCACGAGCCTTCTCTTCGGGCGCGCCGTCAATCTGGTCGTACGCTTTGAAATCACCGAAATACTTCGTGATCGCCGCCGTCAGAGTCGTCTTGCCGTGGTCAACATGGCCGATCGTGCCGATGTTCACGTGCGGCTTGTTCCGTTCAAACTTTGCCTTTGCCATCATGGCCTCCTGTTCGTTCGTTGGGTGGCGGGGTCTTCCCCGCCCTACAGTGCGTGGGTAGGGCGGGGTTCACCCCGCCATCCCGTCAAGCGTATTTCTTCTGGATCTCTTCGCTGATGTTCGCGGGGACCGGTTCATAATGATCGAAGAGCATCGTGAACTGGGCGCGACCCGAAGACATGGACCGAAGTGTGTTGATATAACCGAACATGTTCGCCAGCGGAACGAAGGCATTGATGACGATCGCGTTGCCGCGTGTATCTTGCCCCTGAACCATACCGCGACGCGATGTCAGATCGCCGATGATGCCGCCCGTGTACTCTTCCGGTGTGACGACTTCGACTTTCATGATCGGTTCCAGCAACTTCGCACCAGCCCGCTTCAGACCTTCACGCATGCACATCCGCGCTGCGATTTCGAAGGCGAGAACGCTGGAGTCAACGTCGTGGAACTTACCGTCGATCAGAGCAACTTTGAAATCGATAACCGGGAAGCCAGCCAAGGGGCCGCTATCCATAACCGATTTGATGCCCTTTTCCACGCCCGGGATGTATTCCTTGGGAACGGTACCGCCAACAATGCGCGACTCGAACGAGTAACCTTCGCCAGGCTCTGTCGGCGACAAGATCATCTTAACTTCAGCGAACTGACCAGACCCACCCGACTGTTTCTTGTGGGTGTAGGTGTGCTCAAGTTCGTGGCCAATCGTTTCACGATACGCCACCTGCGGCGCACCGATGTTCGCCTCGACCTTGAATTCGCGCTTCAGACGATCGACGAGAATGTCGAGGTGAAGTTCGCCCATCCCCTTCATGATTGTCTGACCCGACTCGAGATCGGTTTCAACGCGGAAGGAAGGATCTTCTGCCGCAAGACGCTGAAGGCCTTGGGACATCTTTTCCTGGTCGGCCTTTGTCTTGGGCTCAACAGCAATCTCGATCACAGGATCGGGGAATGTCATTGTTTCCAGAACAACCGGCGCCTTGGCATCGGACAGAGTGTCGCCTGTGGTCGTATCTTTCAGCCCTGCCAACGCAATGATGTCACCAGCAAACGCTTGCTCGATCTCGGTCCGGTTGATGGCGTGCATCATCATCATACGACCAATGCGTTCTTTTTTGCCTTTGGTCGTGTTCAGAATGCTGTCGCCCTTGGACAATACGCCGGAATAGATCCGTGTGAAGGTCAAGGAACCAACAAACGGGTCGTTCATGATTTTGAACGCCAGCGCCGAGAACGGCTCTTCGTCATTTGCATGACGTGGAATGTTGCGCGTTTCTGTCTCATCATCAGGCGAGAAGCCCATGTAAGCAGGAACATCGAGAGGACCCGGAAGGTAATCGATAACAGCGTTGAGCAGAGGCTGAACGCCTTTGTTCTTGAACGCGGAGCCAGCAAGAACCGGCACAAACGCCATCGCCAGTGTACCCTTGCGGATCAACTCACGAAGCTTCGGCTCGTCCGGCTCGTTGCCTTCAAGGTACGCTTCCATCGCATCGTCGTCCATCTCGACGGCGATTTCGATAAGCTCAGCGCGCATCTCTTCGGCTTTGTCTTTCAACTCGTCGCGGATGTCTTGGATGACCCAGCTCGCGCCAAGATCTTCACCAACCCAGACCCACTCCTTCATCGTCACGATGTCGACGATGCCTTCAAGCTGATCTTCTGCCCCAATCGGCATTTGTACCGGCGCAGGAATCGCACCTGTACGGTCCTTGATCATCTTGACGCAGTTAAAGAAGTCCGCGCCGATTTTATCCATCTTGTTGACGAACACGATCCGCGGAACCTTGTACCGGTCAGCCTGACGCCACACGGTTTCAGTCTGCGGCTCAACACCGGCGTTGGCGTCAAGAACGGCAATCGCGCCATCCAGAACAGCCAGCGAACGCTCAACTTCAATTGTGAAGTCAACGTGACCGGGAGTGTCGATTATGTTGAAACGGAACGATGCTTCTTGCGGAGTGTCCCCGTAGATGCCCGTCGTCGTCGACCCGTCTTCAGTACGGAACCAGGTGGTTGTGGTCGCAGCAGAGGTGATCGTGATGCCACGCTCCTGCTCTTGCTCCATCCAGTCCATGGTCGCAGCACCGTCGTGCACTTCGCCAATTTTGTGCGACTTGCCGGTGTAGAACAGGATCCGCTCGGTGCAGGTGGTCTTGCCCGCATCGATATGCGCCATGATCCCGAAGTTCCGGTAGCGCCCGAGAGAGTATTCGCGTGACATGAGTCTGTCCTCTAGTCTGGTTACCAGCGGTAATGGCTGAACGCTTTGTTTGCGTCGGCCATCTTGTGGGTATCTTCGCGCTTCTTGACCGCGGTGCCGCGGCCCTGAACAGCATCGATAAGCTCGCCTGCAAGGCGCTCTTCCATGGTGTTTTCGTTGCGCTTGCGGCTTGCGATGATCAACCAGCGAATCGCCAGCGCCTCGCGGCGCTCAGGGCGAACTTCGACGGGAACCTGATAGGTCGCACCACCGACCCGGCGCGAGCGAACTTCGACCGCGGGCTTGATGTTGTCCAGCGCCTCGTGGAACACTTCTACAGGGGCCTTCTTGAGCTTGGTTTCAACCCGGTCAAACGCATTGTAAACGATGCGCTCGGCGACGGACTTTTTGCCGTCAACCATCAGGTTGTTCATGAATTTCGTCAGAACGCGGTCCCCGAACTTAGCGTCGGGCAAAATTTCGCGTTTCTCGGCAGCGTGACGACGGGACATCTGATAATCCTCTTACTTCGGACGCTTGGCGCCGTACTTCGAACGGCGTTGCTTACGGTCTTTGACGCCCTGTGTATCCAGAACACCACGCAGGATGTGATAGCGTACACCGGGAAGGTCTTTTACACGGCCGCCACGGATCAGAACCACAGAGTGCTCCTGAAGGTTGTGGCTCTCACCCGGGATATAGCTGATGACTTCGAAGCCATTTGTCAGCCGGACCTTCGCCACTTTCCGCATCGCCGAGTTCGGCTTCTTCGGAGTGGTTGTGTAGACGCGGGTGCATACACCACGCTTCTGAGGGCAGGATTCCAAGTGCTGTGACTTGGATCGTTTCACTTTGGGCTGCCGCGGCTTGCGGATCAGCTGCTGGATCGTTGGCATTCCGGTATTATCCCCGCGTTGCTCATCGTTCATCGTCTCGGTCACACGTCCCGAGGACGCGCGGATTGCTCTTCATGTGGCCATCCCGCAAGATGTGCGGACAAAAACAAACACCGCCCCCGTCCCCGATTAGGGTGACGACGCGGTGGGCTTCAGAGGATCGGGGCGTTTTGGCCCGGATCGTGACCACAAGTAATATGAGTCAAATGGGGAAAACCCCGTTCGATTTCGCGGCGTATATGGGGAGTCGCAAGGGTTGTCAACAGCGATACCCCGAAGCCCCGCTTTCAAGGCGTCAAGACCAGCTATTCTTGTCTACTCACTGCGCGCTCCCGGTAGAATGTGAAAGCACCGGTAGCAACCACAATGCTGGCGCCAATCAGCGTTACGGGCTCCGGAAATTCCCCAAAAGCCAAATACCCAAGCACAAGTGCCCAGAGCAAGCCCGTGAACCGAAACGGCGCGACGGCTGCGACATCACCGATACGCATCACAGCAACACTGCAGACATACGCGGCCAGAATGAAAAGCGCGGAGGCGATCAGCAAGAATGTCGCCCGAACGTCTAGCGCGAGCCAAACTTCCCCCGGTCCCAATGCACCGCCCAAGCACATCACGCCAAGTGAGCCGAAAAGAACAACAATCATCGTTGGAACACTTCCGTCTAGCCGCCGTGTCGACAGATCTCGGAGTGTGATCGCAGCGACGGCCAGCAGCGCGTAGAGTGTATAGCTGTTGAAGCCAGACGCCCCGGGCTGCACGATCAACATCACACCGCAGAACCCCACGGCAATGGCGCTTACGCGGCGCCATCCCAAAGTGTCGCCGAGGAACAGCGCTGCGGCCAATGAGACAGTCAGCGGCAACACCTGCAAAATCGCCGTCGCATTAGCCAAAGGCATGTGAAAAAGGGCCGATATGAAGAAGAAGGCAGCGGCAACCTCGCCCAAGGTTCGTAATGCAACGCGGCCCCAGTCAGAGCCGGACAACCTTACGCGCCACAGGCCATGCCACATGACCCAGCCCCCAATCAGGGCTGATGTCAGCGCCCCCCGCAGGAACAGCACCTGTCCCAAGGGGAGATCTTCGCCAAGCGCCTTCAGGCACGTGTCATTCAATGCGTAGCCTGCCATAGACAGCGTCATGATCAGTGCGGCGCGGGTATTGTCGCCCCCCTGCCCCATAGGTTCTGTCCTCACCCCTGTAGATCGCTGTGCAATCAGTGAGCCTGCGCATTCCCCAACACAAGCGCCGATGCAGTGCTATCGGTGCAGAGCGGGTACGCCGGGCCAATGCGAACGCCGGAATGCCAATCTGTTCGTAACCGCGCCATTGAGACCGCAGCTTATGCGGCTTGACTATCGGTTGTGGATGCCAGCGGCGCCCAATTCCACGGTAATAATTCATCGAGCCTGTTGATTTTGTGATCGTGGATGCGGTCGAGGATGTCGGCGAGATAGGCCTGCGGGTCGAGACCGTTGAGCTTGGCGGTTTCGATGATGGTCATAGCGCGAGCGAGGGTTTCCGCACCGGTATCGGCCCCTGCAAATAGCCAATTTTTCCTTCCAATGCCAATTGGACGCAAGGCGCGCTCGGCGGGATTGTTGTCGATAGCGACGCGGCCATCGGTCAGGAACAGGCTGAAGGCCTCCTGTCGACTGAGGCCATAGCGGAATGCCTTGGCCAGATCGCTTTTGCCCGGAATGCGCAGGAGTTGTTGCTCTGACCAAGCAAAGAAGGCCGTGACCTTTGGTTGGCTCAACTGTTGACGTGCGGCATGGCGGACACCAGCGGGTTGACCGTTAATGTCGCGCTCGATGTCGTAAAGCTTGCCGATCCGGTCGAGCGCCTCGCGGGCAATCTCGGATTTTGTCGAGGTCCAAAAATCATGGAAGTCACGCCGCAGATGGGCCCAACAGGCTGCCTCTCGCAAACGCCGCCCACTATTGGGTTCAGGCTCGTAAAGCTTGGCATAGCCCTTGTAGCCGTCCGCCTGCAGGATGCCGCGGGCATTGGCCAGATGGCTGAGGATGTGCTCTTCCTTCCAGTTCGGTGCGAACCGATAGACCGCACCGGGTGGCGCGGCACCCGCCCATGGGCGCTGATCGCGCACATAGGCCCAGATCCGGCCTTGCTTCACACCTTTGCCAAGCCCTTTGTCTTTCTTGGAGCGGTCCAACACCCGGATCGGCGTATCATCTGCGTGCAGCAAATCGCTGCCCATGATGTCAGCCTCAATGCGCTCGATCAGCGGCGACAGGGCCTTCATGGCGCGGCCACACCAGCCGACCAGCGTGCTTTCGGGGATGTCCGCCCCCATGCGGGCGAAGATCTCGTGCTGGCGATATAACGGAAGGTGGTCGTCGAACTTCGAGACCAGCACATGCGCCAGCAGGTTCGGGCCTGCCATACTGCCCGGGATCGGACGGCTTGGCGCGGGTTCCTGCACGATCCGCTCGCAGCGGCGGCAGGACTTCTTGATCCGGGCGATCTGGATCACCTTCATCTGCGCGGCGATCATGTCGAGGAGTTCGCTGACATCCTCGCCCACCACGCGAAGATCGCCGCCACAGTCAGGGCAGCAGGTGCCGGGGTCCAGTTCACGCCGCTCGCGTGGGGTCGTATCCGAGACCCGTGGTCGGCGGCGCAAAGCGGGTGCATCGGCAGCTTCCGGTGACGGTTCATCCTGCCCTTCGTCGATGGGCGCGTCATCGTTTTCCGCTACGGCGACCAACAGGTCTTCGAGCGCCAGTTCCAGCTGCTCGATTTCGCGCTCGACCTTTTCCGAGGACTTGCCAAAGGCCAGTTTCTGCAACTTGGCGATCCGCAGGCGCAACGCTTGAACCAGTTGATCATGGACACGCAATGTCGCCGACATCTTGGCGTTCTCTGCCTCGATCCGAGCATTTTCTACCTGCAAAGCCGCGATCATCGCCCTCAATTCAGCGGGATCATCAGGCAAATTTTCATCAGGTTTCGACATGCGCCTGACTACCAAAAATCAGGCTATAGCACCATATAAATAAAGCAAATCAGGTCGCAAAATCACCCGACCCGCGCAGGCGGAGCGCCCCAATCGGGACGCCGCCAGTCGATGCCTTCCCAGAGCATCGCGAGCTGTGCAGAGGTCAGCCGCACCGCCCCATCCTTGGCGCTCGGCCAAGGGAAACGCCCCCGCTCAAGCACCTTGTAATAGAGGCAAAACCCCTGACCGTCCCAGTAGAGCAGCTTCAGCCGGTCACCACGCCGTCCCCGGAACGCAAACACCGCCCCACTGGCGGGTTTCTGACGCAGCACATCTTGGGCAAGTGCCGCCAGCCCGGCGATCCCCTTTCGCATATCCGTCACACCGCAGGCCAGATACACGCGAACGCCGGTGCCAGGGCCGATCATGCGGCTTCCACGGCACGGATCAAGGACGTCAGCGCGGCCGGGTCTATCGTGCTATCAAAATGAAGGCGATGGCCGCACCGTAAGCGCAATTCGACTGCAACTGGTGGCGACGTATCAGCTGCCGTAGGCTGCCCCGCCGACACTGGCATATCCAAAGGGTAGAAAAGCGCCCCGGCATTGGGCGTCCACAGGCCCTTCTTCTTGAGATCATGCCGCCAGGCGTAAATCTGTTGCCGCGTAACCTCATGGCGTTGCGCCACCTGCGTCACCGTCGCCCCGTCTATCCCAACCGACATGACAATCTCGAGCTTGTCCTCGTCACGCCAGAAACGCCGTCGCTCGACCCCAAGAATTTCACCACGCATCGATGACCCCGCATAAGACACGTCGTTAACGACGTCGTTAAACACGTATCTTAGATCATCGCCCCAGCGTCAGGCAGGCGGTGCCAATGGTGCGGTTAC
>NZ_SMZO01000096.1 GCF_004358675.1 Meridianimarinicoccus aquatilis
ATGACCGCATGACCTTGCCTTCCCAGGCTCTTTGCGGCCAAGGTCAAACAACTTGGCAAAGCCGTGGTGGCCGCTTGATCAGGAGACCTGGCGCACAACCACACGACCGGTTCGGGGCACTTCGATCCGGAAGTGCTTCGCCTGCGTCACATTCTGGATAAGGGGCGGGCGAAAGCAGACCCAGTTTGCATGTCCGGCGTGACGCACGCTTTCATAACGGATACCGGCACGCGCGCCTTCATCACGGACGCGCCGTCCAAAAGCCTGCGCTACAGGGTAACTTGCATCGTCGGGATCATGATATTCCGGATGCGCTCCGAAAATGTCGACATAGTCTCCATCAAGGTCCGCCTTGTATTGGCGATACGTTTCGGATTTCTGCGTCAAGGCGCTCAGCGCGATCTCCTTGCGCAGCCCGTTGGCAACTCGCCACCTTCAGGTGCAGTCAGTACATTTCTGCCGCCGGTCGGGCTGAGTTCCTCTACGTTAGGATAAATGTTTCCAAAGGCGATGGCTATGCTCCCTCCAGAGCTGGAAAAGATGAACGGAGGTCAAAAGCGATGGCAAGAAAACCCAGTGCGCGCCGCAGGCAAACCCGGTCTTCTGGCGCGTATGCCAACCGAAACGTTTCTTGGGCAACGCGGCTGACTGAGAACGAAAGTGCGCAGCTCGATCTGAGACTGAAGGACCTTG
This sequence comes from Meridianimarinicoccus aquatilis, assembly GCF_004358675.1. GTDB lineage: Bacteria > Pseudomonadota > Alphaproteobacteria > Rhodobacterales > Rhodobacteraceae > Meridianimarinicoccus > Meridianimarinicoccus aquatilis. The sequence goes on from NZ_SMZO01000096.1 coordinate 694, forward strand.
GGTTCGGCAACCGGTCGGAGTTCTTGCGCGCTGCAATTCATCGCTACGGCGCATCCAGCAAAGACGACATCGCGATCTATCTTGGCGAGATTGGTCTGGCAGCGAACGAAATGGTGTATATAGCCGAACGCAATCGCGCGGAAAGTCAGCCCAAGGGGACGCGGCAGTTGGGCACCGCTGCACGGATACTGAGAGAGCTGCAAGCAAAGGTTATAGAGGCATTGGGATCAGAGCGGCGCCATATACCGCCAACTGTTGCGACACTTAAACTGGGCTCAAATTCAGCAGCAGATGCACCAGCTCCTGGCATAGAGCCAACTACCTCTGACTGATGCGCCCACATTTTAACCCACATACGAAAGCACGCACTGTTATCCTTTACGATGGCCGGGAAGGCGCGATCCCACTTGGCGGTACGCTGCCGCAGGGCGGCCCTATCAAGGCCTATCAGCAAGCGAGCCAAGTCGCTAAACTTGTCCCATTTTCGGCACCGCTGCTGCACATCACCCTGTCCTTGCCCCCTGAACGGTCCCTGACGCGCGCTGCATGGCAGGATCTGATCAAGACGATGCTGCGCCATATGGACATGCGGCCTGAGGCTATGCCTTGGGCGGCGTGGAAACACACAGATACGACGCAAGAGCATGCGCATATTGTCCTGATGCTGACGACCTTCACGGGCCGCGAGGTGCCGTTCAGAGCGTCCGAAGGGCTTTGTAATGATTTGCACAGACTGCACGCGCTGCGGCTCGGCTTGCCAATCCCTGCGTATTTCGAAGAAAAGGCTGCCGTACGGCAGCAATCCAGCATCCCCAAACGACGGGCGCGCGAGAGGGATATTCCCGCCGATTTGATTGACGATCTGAACTCCGTCTTTGCAGAATGCCAACCCCAGAGTGTGCACGCTCTCAACCGGGCTTTGGCCGCCAAGCCCGGCGGATATGAGATGCGGTCGGCGCGCAGTGACGACGAGCACGAATTTTACGAGTTTGTCGCGCCGAACCAAAAGACAATAAGCGCGTCACAGCTTGGCCTTGCTTGGAAGCCGCGCTTTGTGCGGCAGCGGTTCCGCCTTGCCAGACTGCTGGCCGAGCTTCGGCCCGTTCTGGAGTTGCAAGTCCTGCACAGGCTTTTTCGGAACAGGCTTGATCCAATATTTCAACGACAACAGGAGATCGCAGATGGGCGAGCCCAGCGTATCAGAGCCCGAGCTGAAAGAGCCGAAAATCCCGGAAATCCGTCCGCTGTTTCGCAAGGTGGTGGCCGGGCTGACGGACCTGACCAAGAAGTCGGAGAAGCACCAGGTCACGGCGGAAATGATCCAAGACGACGTGCGCGCGCTGCTTCCCTTGGCGGATCTGCTGCAGAACGGGGACCCGGATCGCCAAGATCTGGCCCAGAGGTTGGGCGCAATCTTGGACACGCTCGGGGATCTCGCGGCAGAGATGTCGTCGGACATGAGGCTGACCCGGGAGGTGATCTCCCAGGTCAGCAGCTCACAGGCGGGCCTGGAAAAGCGACTGTCGACAATAGAGGCGCGCCAGAGCGCGACCGAGGATCATTGGGCGCGTCTGTTCGCGATGTTGGACGATCAAGCCTGAGTGCAAGGGAATTCTACCGTCGCATGATGGTCCTCGTGCGCGATGCGGCTGGTGTCGAGCGCAGGCAAGTTTCAGACCGTTTTCGACGGATCAGGCTGACCTTCAGCGATGGTAGCGTCGTCGCGGCGACGGCACAAGACGTCGTGCTGCTTGAGGGTGGATCAGGGTCGCTTGCTGCGACCTTCGCGCTCGCCCATGCCGAAGCCTTTGATTGCGAGGCCTTGCCGCGCCTCGTGCCCGATGGCCGTATCTTACGTCGGGGTAGTCATGTTGTATTGTCCCTGAATGGTGACCGCGCGGCGCGGATGCGCGGGGACGCTTTGAGGCGCCTTGAGCCGGTCGTTCTATGGTCCGGCGCCTTTGGTCCGGATGCTGATCGTCTTCTGGCCGGTTTGGGCTTCTCGGCAAAGCTGAAAGAGCTTTCCGACGTGGCTCCCGAAAGGGCCAGTGGGGTCGTGCTCCTCCTTACGCAAAGTTGCATCGACGCGCTGGCCGAAGCGGATGTTACGTTGCCTGATCTTGCCGATCCGACGCCGTGCGTTTTTTTTCCTGATCTGACGGAGATGTCCTGGGGGCGCGCCAAGAAACGGATCGCGGCACTACAAGCGCTTGCCGCGCCTGAGATGGACCCCGATGAACGCAGCATGCGTGAAGACGACGGGCCGGGGATGTAACGATGCCATTGTGGATGGCGATAAAACCAGTCCTCATAGCGGGGAAATCCGCCTTCCGGCGATGCGCACCAGAGCCGTGTCCAAGGGAGGGTGTGCTCTTTTCTGGGATCAGAAATTTGCGCCAGACCCCACGGCGCCGGATAGGATGAATTCTAGGGCCCCGGACTTGCTCGACCTTTTCTGAGCGTTCGAGCGCGAGGTGCCGCTTGCGTGCTTTCATCAGTGGAATTTCAACGGCCATGGAAGTGGCGTTTCACTATCGAGAGGGAGCTTCCAGGGGGCAAGTTGAAAGCCGAGCGCTGTTCAGATGACGCCTAACGGTCTGCTGCCGCGGCACATGGCCCAGGAGGGCTGGCAGCAGCAGACCATTTCAGAAATTGCTCTACCGGTCACGCCTCCTTCTCCATCTGGGCCATTCGCTTCTCAAGGTCTTCGATTTCCAATTTGAACGAGGCAGTGACCCGTCTGTACCCGAGCCGCTCGGCGACGGCCTTTGGAACGCCGCCCGGAGAGGTCTGTGCGCACTCGCGGACCAAGCCGAGTTTTTCGGGCAGTGGCACCTCTTTCCAAGTCCGTTTTTCGCCCGCGATCTGCAAGCTGCGGAAGGACATCACGCCAACAGGATCCTGCCCAACGGGCCAGATTATCCACTCATGTTCTCCTATGGCAGTCTTGTTGCCGAGCGCGTCGATCACATGCGACAGCGTTTCCAATATCGTGCATCCGGTTTTGGCGAACCCTTGGGCGCGAGCAATTCGGTTGGTTAGGCGCTTACTGAGAATAGGTCCCTCAGCGGCCACGATCTGCCGGGCGGTTTCGATCAGGACTGGGCGGTGGGAAAGGTCGTGGAAGGTACTTGGCGCGACCTGAGTTTCCTTCTCAGGCGCGGTATTGCCGGGCATAGTGCTCTGCGGTTGTCGCGAGAGTGTGCGCTTGGCGAGATGTTGCTCGGTTGACGCGCGCGCCCTATCTTTGAAATCCCTCGCGTCGGCCGCAGGCACCCAGACTCCGACGCGTACTAAGCCTTGTGCTCGTTTCCTTTGATCTGAGGCTTGTGCTGCAGTGGCGTGCTTTTTTCGCTGCGCTCGCGACGTTTTGTGTTTCGGTTTCATCATGACGTTTTTCCCTTTGCATGTCTGATGAAAGCGTTGTGGGAATGTCTTGTGAAAAAACCAAATTTTTCTGAATGAGTTTCCTCCATGATGCGTGATCGTCCGCTGCGCTCAAACCGTCTGTCTGCGCCATATGGCTCGCGGCGTCGGTCGCTTAGTACTGAGGGCAGTGTTGATATCAGTACTGAGGGCAGTGTTGATGTCAGTGCTGAGAAAATCTCTGAAGTGTCAGGATCTATGCCTGCACACCTTCTCGCCTCAGGACAACGTATCGGGCACACCGCTGGTCATTGGCGTGAACAGCGGAGCAAAACGCGGCCGTGTTCGTGGTGGCACTGGAGGCTGTGCGCTGGTCTTCAAGTGCCTCGGAATTGCTCGACCGGCGCAGCGAGTGCCTGAGCGCGAGGTATAAGTTACGGGCCTTCATCAGTGTAATTTCGACTGCCACGGACGTGGCGTGTGACTATCGGAAGCGGGGCTACAAGAGGGTGATGCCCCAAGAACCTAGAACCGTTTACAGAATTCACCGTAGATGCAGTGCACCCAGCACCTTCGGGCCGCTATCCTCGTAGCCCTGATCCGCCCGGTGCTGGTACTGTGGAGCGACGCCCAGCAGGACGCCGCCAGGTGGTCGGCAACGATATTCGGATCCGGCCGTTGAGACCCGCCTGACGCTGGGCACGCGGGTCTCAACCGCTGCGCCGCGGTTCCGATCTTGTCAGGGGCAACGCCACTGCCCAAACCCTCAGTAATGGCTTTCTGCAAGACTTGGTGTTTGGCCCGTTCCACACGCAAATTCTTTAAGCCAGTTTAGTCCAGAAATGCCGCGCCGATGCACCGGTTTTCTCGCTTAACAGGGGTGATGTCCTCTCAGATGCCCAGTCAGTGCGCCTGCTAGCTACCCAATGACTGGGGTAGGCACAGGGGTTGGAAATTGGCAGTTGCTATATTTTGTTATATGTTGGTAAGAAGAGATTTAGATGAAAGGCGGGGCATGGCAAAAACAACCAGTATTTCCCTTGGGGATCACTTTACGGGCTTTATTGAGGCGCAGGTTGAATCCGGTCGCTTCGGCTCTGCGAGCGAAGTCGTCAGGGCAGGACTACGATCCTTGGAAGAACATGAAGCCAAGCATCAGGCTTTGCAGAAGGCCATCACCGAGGGTTTGAACAGCGGCGTAGCCGACGGGTTCAGCATGGATGCCTTGCAGCGGGAAATGGACAACGAATAGTGTCCACGTTCACGGTCAGTCGGGCCGCAGATGCCGATATCCGCAACATTGCCAGATACACTCAGGATACGTGGGGCAGGGATCAGCGGCGACGATATCTCGACGGGTTAAACCAGAAGTTCGACATATTGGCCGCGATGCCAGAGATGGCCGCAGAACGGCGCGATTTTCACCCGCCAGTCCGCATCCATCACTATGAGAAGCATCTGATCGTCTATGTAATCGCCGACGAAGGTATTTTGATCATGCGCGTGCTGCATCAGAACATGAATGTGACTGCGCAAATGTCAGGATAGGAGAACTAACAGATAAGGGGCTTATGCGCCAAAGAAACCAAGAAAACCTATCAAGTGACAGGAAAGACAACGGCATTGCCAAGTTGTTCGGCCATCGCGGTTTGGGTAGAGGTTGTGGCATGAATACGCCATCGACAATGCCACGCCTGAAAGGCTTCCGTTTCCCGCGCGAGATTGTCGCCTATGCCGTCTGGGCGTACCATCGCTTTGCGCTCAGCACGGCTGATGTCGAGGATCTGCTGGCAGAGCGCGGCGTCATCGTCAGCCGTGAAGCTGTTCGCCTTTGGGTCAATCGGTTTGGCGCGCATTTTGCCGCCTGCATCCGTCGGGATCGGCCGCGTCCAAACGACAAATGGCACCTGGACTAGGTCGTGATCCCCATCAACGGCGTGAAACACTGGCTCTGGCGGGCCGTCGATGCCAATGGCGATGCGCTGGATATACTCGTGCAAACGCGGCGAAATGCAAAGGCTGCCAAGCGTTTTCTGGCAAGGCTGATCGCGCAATTTGGCCAACCGCGTGTCGTCATCACCGACAAATTGCGCAGCTACATCAAGCCGAACGCCCGTCAAGCTCCGGGAGCGGATCACCGCGCCCACAAGGGCCTGAACAATCGCATCGAGGGCGCCCACCGACCAACAAGGCGACGAGAAAAGATCATGGGGCGATTCAAGTCGCCACGGCAGGCCCAGCGGTTCTTGTCATCACATGATCAGATCAACACGACATTCAAACCTCGCCGCTACCACCTTGCTTCTGCCTCATACCGCCACGCCCGATCAGATGCCTTGGAGCTCTGGAGCGCCTACACTCTCGAGATGACCGCATGACCTTGCCTTCCCAGGCTCTTTGCGGCCAAGGTCAAACAACTTGGCAATGCCGGGCCGATCCAAGGGAGCCACTCAATGACAAAGATAGCCAGGGTGGACGCGCGCCTTTTCAACGTGCCGTTGGCCGAGGTCCTCAGTGATGCCAAGCACGGAGATCACACACATTTCGAACTGATCACCGCTACAGTGACACTTGAAGACGGCAGCGAAGGCACCGGCTACAGCTATACTGGTGGTCGGGGCGGCCATGCGATTGTCGCCATGATCACACATGACCTTGCGCCGTTTCTGGTTGGGCGCGATGCCGAAGATGTTGAGGCGCTCTACGAGGCCATGCAATGGCATGTGCACTACGTAGCGCGGGGTGGCATCGCGTCCTTCGCCATCTCGGCGGTCGACATTGCGCTCTGGGACCTGCGCGGCAAGCGCACCGGTCAGCCGCTGTGGAAGATGGCGGGCGGCGCCGGCACCCGATGCCGCGCCTATGCCGGTGGGATCGACCTGAACTTTCCCCTACCCAAGCTTTTGGACAGCATTCGCGGCTACCTCGCGCGCGGCTTCGACGGCGTGAAGATCAAGATCGGCCAGCCCACGCTGGCGGAGGACGTCGCCCGCATCAAGGCGGTGCGCGAGTTGATCGGGCCGGACGTGACCTTCATGGTCGATGCCAACTACGCGATGAGCGTGGAGCAGGCCATCGAGGCCGCCCGCGCCTTTGAACCCTTCGACCTGACATGGTTCGAGGAGCCGACGATCCCTGACAACTACAAGGGCTATGGCCGGATTGCTGAGGCGACTGAGATGCCCCTGGCCATGGGTGAGAACCTGCACACGATCCACGAGTTCGAATGCGCCTTCGACAACGCGCGGCTGTCTTTCATACAGCCTGATGCCAGCAATTGCGGCGGCATCACCGGTTGGCTTCAGGTGGCCGAACTAAGCCGCAAGCATGGGCTCCCAGTTTGCAGCCATGGGATGCAGGAGCTGCACGTAAGCCTCGTTTCCGCGCAGCCCAATGCCGGCTGGATCGAAGTCCATTCCTTCCCCATCGACGAATACACCCGCCGCCCGCTGGTGGTCGAGGATCACATGGCCGTGGCCCCCGACATGCCGGGCACGGGCGTGGACTTCGACTGGGACAAACTGAACGCAGCACATGAGGACATGACCGCATGACCTTGCCTTCCCAGGCTCTTTGCGGCCAAGGTCAAACAACTTGGCAAAGCCGTGGTGGCCGCTTGATCAGGAGACCTGGCGCACAACCACACGACCGGTTCGGGGCACTTCGATCCGGAAGTGCTTCGCCTGCGTCACATTCTGGATAAGGGGCGGGCGAAAGCAGACCCAGTTTGCATGTCCGGCGTGACGCACGCTTTCATAACGGATACCGGCACGCGCGCCTTCATCACGGACGCGCCGTCCAAAAGCCTGCGCTACAGGGTAACTTGCATCGTCGGGATCATGATATTCCGGATGCGCTCCGAAAATGTCGACATAGTCTCCATCAAGGTCCGCCTTGTATTGGCGATACGTTTCGGATTTCTGCGTCAAGGCGCTCAGCGCGATCTCCTTGCGCAGCCCGTTGGCAAC
>NZ_SMZO01000097.1 GCF_004358675.1 Meridianimarinicoccus aquatilis
GCTTGACCCGTTCGCCTCCAATGTTGGCCCAGTCTTCGCTCCAGTCGAACTGGAACGCCTCGCCGGGCTGAAACACCAAGGGAACGTAGGTGCCGCGTCCCGTCGTTTGTGCAGCCCGATGCCGATCCGCACGCCAAGCGCGGGCAAAAGCCGCCACGCGACCATAGGAGCCATCATAGCCAAGCTTCACCAAATCAGCATGCATCTGCTTCACCGTCCGCCGTTCCTTGCGCGGTTTGCGTGTCTGCGCCAGCAGCCAGGCAGACAGACGATCCGCATAAGGGTCCAGCTTGCTCGGCCGTGATGGCGTCTTGAACTTCGGCTCAACCGCGCCCTCGCGCAGGTACTTTCTGATGGTGTTGCGAGACAGCCCCGTGCGCCGCGAAATCTCGCGGATTGGCATTTTGTCACGCAATGCCCAGCGTCGGATAATACTCAAAAATCCCATGTCGATCACTCCATATCTCCCCGACCAAATCCGTCGGGGCAGCGTGTTCACATGGGTCAGTTCTCAGTGAAAATTTGGGGGGCTACCGGGTCACTTCTCAGCGGAAATCAACAGGTCAAGGTACCGATCCTGGGCGTGATCGAGAACATGAGCGGCTTCACCTGCCCAGATTGCGGAACGGTGACGCATATCTTCCATCAAGGTGGCGGAGAGGCGATCGCGCAGGAGTTAGACGTAGATTTCCTTGGCAAGGTGCCTCTTGACCCGACTGTGGTCGACTGCGGTGACGACGGCCGCCCACTGGTGCGCGCCGCGCCCGACAGTCCGGCGGCAGCGGCCTACCGGAGTATCGCTGCCACGTTGGCCTGGACCGGCGGTGACGTCGCGGGAATCGCAACGCCCTTTGCCTGGACGATTGCCGAGGGCGTAGGAAAACCGTCCCCTGCGCCTATCGCCGAGGGTGGACCGGCCGACCGGCTTGCGGCGCTCGACCACGCCGATGGCGCGCTGCTCTTGCGGTGGTCCGACGGCACGGATCAAAGGTTAAGCGAGCGCGACCTTCGGCTGGCCTGCCAATGCGCGCAATGCCGCGACGAGATGAGCGGCAAACGGCTGCTGAACCCGGACACCGTGCCGATGGATATCCGCCTCACCCGTGTCTGGAGCGTCGGCAACTACGCGCTCGGCATGGCCTTCAGCGACGGCCACGACACCGGCATCTATGTCTTCAAGGCTCTCCAAGCCATGGTGGGGACGGAGCTTGAAGATGTCTGACACCGCCACCCGCCGCCGCATCCGGGCCGAATCCTCGGCCCACGATCCCGATGTCGTGGGATTCATCCTAGACGCGCCGATTCAGGGGCGCGCGTCCGTCCGGTTCGAGGCCGCAGGTGATGCCCCGCTGGCGCGCGCGCTTTTCGCGCTGGATGGTGTTGTCCGAGTCGAAGTGAGCGGTGCAACGATTTGGGTTAAAAAGAATGCCGAATCGGACTGGGCAACGCTGAAACCCGCGATCGCCGATGCGATCCGAAAGCTGCTCGACGAAACCGACGCACCGCTCGGGCAGGACGGGCGGGAAGAGACCACACCCGACCAGGCTCTGCTCGAGGCGGTCGAGACTCTGCTGAACCAGCAGGTCAATCCGGCCGTGGCCGCCCATGGCGGGCATATCTCGGTGGACAAGGTCGAGGGCGGCGCCGTCTATCTGCGCATGTCCGGCGGCTGTCAGGGCTGCGCGGCCTCTGCGGCCACACTTCGCGAAGGGGTGGAACGCATGCTGCGCGCCGCCTTGCCGCAAATCGACAAGATCGTCGATGTCACAGATCACGCGGCGGGGGGCAATCCGTTCTACGCGCGCGACGATGGACCATCGCCTATCCTGAACCGACCCGTTCCCGAAGGCGTCATCGGATGGGAGGACGGGCAGATTATCGTCGACCCGGATTACCTGGCACCAAAGCTCGGCATCACACCAGAAGCGCTACGCGCGGGTTTGCAGAGAGGCGATGTCGTCGGCGTGACCGAGACCGGCGAAGGAAAGGACAGCGGCAAGACCCGGATCGTCCTGCGCACGACGACCCGCGCCTGGGCCGCGGAAATCGACGCAAGCGGCGCGGCCCGCGAGATTCCGCCGCCGCGTGTGATCGAGGCAGCAGCGGGCACGGAGAAAGAGCTTGCCAACCGCGTCCGCGCCCATCTGCAAGGTCTCACCGAAGACGAGATGCCGATCACCTACGGCGCATTGGCGCGCGCGCTCGGTCTGTGGACCCCGGGCTCGATCGCCAAGGTCACCAGGGCCCTGGAAACCACGATGCGGGAGGACGCCGCGGCGGACCGTGCCTTTATCGCCGCCCGCGCCGTCAATCGCGGACGCGACAAGCGTCCCGGCAAAGGCTATTTCGATCTCGCCAGCGCCCTGTCCCGCGGACCGCGGACCGGCGAAAGCGAGGCGGATTCTCACGCACTGGAGCTCCGTCGCCTGAAAGAGACGATGGCCAAATAAACAACTTCTGGCGCAATCCCTCGGATTTCGAGCATCTAACCACAGCAGATGTTTCGCATCACGAACACTTCGAGGCTGACAGCGGTCCGTGGCTGTCGCGTAGCCCTTAAATCTGAGACACGGAGCGTTTGAGGCCATTTTTTGCCCTTAAAAGCACACTACACGACTCCCGCCCGCGGCCGCCTCGGAACGACGAGGTTTCGGGTTATGAGAGGCGTTTCCGGGCTTGACCGCATCCATCGCCGGACTTCGTCGAAGCCAATACGGAACCAGGATTTCGCGCAGTATCCATGCTTCTTCCGGGCGGGGTATTTTTTTCCCATGATCTGGGCAGCGGCACGGCAGACGAGGGCGATGGCAACAGCAGTAATGGCGATGAGCAGAGACAACTTTGAGGTGAGCGTCAGGCGCGTATCTTCAAGGTTTAGACCCCGCGTCTTGCTGTCTGCGAACAGGCACTCGATGAACCAGCGCTTTTTGTACTGCCGCAGGATGTGCGCGCCAGTGGCTGGATATGGCGAAGCGACCACGAGAAGCTCGCCACCCTTGATACGGCGCGCGCCGAAATGAAGCTCAAGGTCAGGGTGACCTGCTTTGCCGGGCAGGACAGCAGTGAAGCCCCGAACACCCTTGCACCGTGACAGCAGCGAGCGAAACTTCAGTTCGCGTCCGTTGGTGCGGACGATCTGGTCCTCCTTCATGCGGATCGCGAAGGGGATCTTGTTCTCGACCAGAAAAGCGAACCATTCTTGGCCGATAAACTCCCGATCAGCCAGAAGCACCCGCACGGTCGAGGCATCGAAATGCGCAAGATATCGCTTCATCAGTGCGATGCGCTGCGCGGTCGTGCTGTTGCCAGAATGCGGGAGCAGGGTCCACATCAACGGGACACGGAACTTGGTCGTGATGACTGCCAAGACGAGGACGTTGACGTCGGCGGTGCCGATCTTCCAGTTGGTTCGGTCAAGACACAGATGCCAAGGGCGAGGGTTGTTGAGCAGCGAGATCACGATGCCTACACTCCAATCCTCGGGTAGGCGCACGTATTGGAAGAAACGTTGCAGACGGCGATAGGTCGATGCAACCATGACGCGACTTGGCCGCTCGCTCGCGATGTGCGTCAGGTTCACCGTCCGCGCGCTGATCATTCCAAGCAAGATCATGCAAAGCGTCTCGAGCCGTGACTTGCCCAACGGCACATGCGGGGTTAGCGTTTTCTGGAGATCGGCGAGAGCAAGGATATTCAAGGGACCGTTCCTTTGGTGAGGTCGAGTCCCATAGAAGAATCTTTCCCGCCGGTCTCGGCCACCCCAAAAACCGCCGTGTGTCGTGTAGTATGCCTTAAAAGTGAATATTTCGCAGTCAAACGACGAAATTTCTCTGTTTTTCGGCAACCGACTACTCAAACTGTGTCTCAGATTTAAAGGCAAAATATCGGATTAAAGGGCAAAATCTGGGAGTGGGCAAAACTTGGGGGTTATGCGGCTGCTCTTTGGTAAGCGCAGGTTAGCCGACCGTCGAGAACGGCGGCGCGGACAACAGCCACGCGGTGGGCTCCATTGGGTGACCATCTCATGCGGCGGCGCTTGCCCATGCGTGTGTTCCCGATGTCGTCCACGCAGCCCTCTGCCCGGGATGAAGAGACTGGAAGACCTCTTCGATGTCGCTTGCCGTAGTTCGTCAGGTTGTCCATGTTGTTCGCAAGGTATAAATAGAGGTCTCGGCACCGAGCTTGCACTCGCCGAACCGCTTCAGTCACCACGCGGTCATCTGTAACCAGTCGAGCGGAATCGACCATCAACCATTGCAGACTGGTCGTGGCCGTTAGAACTTTTCCATGCCAAAGGTACCATCGCAGCGTCTCGGCCGGACGTTTGAACAGCACTGGAATGCCGGAGAAACCCCTGCTCTGCAGCAGGCCTTTTACGGCGTTCTCGACGTGCTGAATACGCATTGAGATATGCCACCAGTCGAGGATGTGGCGGACCTTTCCATCGACGGCATTGCGGACGAGGTTTGGCAGGGCTGGTTCCCCGTCCGAAATTACCGTGACGGTTTGTTCGTGATCCCAACCGAGAGCCTTCAAGTCCTGGCGAAGCTGACTGGCAGGTGACAGGACCGCCTGTTGCACCAAGCCGAAGCGACGGCACCTATCGTGGCTTTCGATCTTGCCGACCACAACATCGAGGTGTCGCTTCTGGTATTCCGGCCTGCATCGGATATGCGCACCGTCCAGGAAAACCGTCAACGCAGGCGCCTCTTCGGCGGCTGAAGGAACCAACGGCTCAGTCTGCTCGCTGCCGCAGATTTCTCGGGCAACTTTGCCCAGTCGATTGCGCACCGATGTATTCACCTGCTTCGCGCAAGGCAGAAAGGTTTCCAGGATACGCGCCGCTTCCCGGAACGAATGACGCGCCCCAAGTTCGGCTTGAAGGCGTCGCAGTTCCGGGGTCGATCGATCTGGAAAAAAGTGAGCGAGAGGCGAAAGCGGTCCGCCCAAGACAACATCGGATTTTGCATTGCAGGCGCAACGGCGAATGCGCGGCGCTTTGACCTCGATCCTGCCGAAAAGTGTGTCGAGCACCCGCGACCGATAATCATGTATAGCCCGGACCCCGTCGCAGTCCGGACAGAACCGGCTGGCTTCGGAAATTTCGTCGATCTGGTCGCGCAGGATCACATTCTGCAATTGCCCCAGGATCGTCTTCGCATCTTCGAGCAACAACCCAAACCCCTCAGGCTGCGTGCGCCGAGATGGGCGGGATAGACGGCCGAGGCGATGCCTCTTTGTGGTTCCATTCTCGAAGGTCGTCTCGACAATAATCCGCACGTCCATGGTAGGTCCCCTCTCAATGAACCACTAGCATACACAGACACCCCCAAGTTTTGCCCACTCCCCGCGCAGCGACCGCATCGTGGCCTTGCAGCAGAGTTTTTTTAGCGCGTCGGGCATACCTGTCCTGCCGTTTTCGCTCTGTCGGTGCGGGGATCTTGGTCACGTGCATGACGGTGGGGCTCGAAGGCGGCGGATGGCGGCGAGGATGGCGCGCACCATCTGTCCTGACACGGCCACTTCGGCCAGTTGGAAGGTGATGGCGCGGGCGTGACGTACGACACGGGCGCCGATCTTGATCAGCTTCAGTTGCAGGCTGGTCAGCGACCAGTCGGCCATTCCCTCGGGCAGTTCGATGCAGCGCAGGAACGTTGCCAGGTTGTAGGCCAGTGCATGCAGTTGCAGCCGCACCTCGTTATCGCGGAACCTTCGGCAGGACAGACGCGTCCAACGGAAGGCGTACTTGCCTTCCTTGATATGCTGCTCGGCGGTGCCGCGCTGATTGTAGAACCGCACGACCCAGTCGGGGTCCATGGGCATGTTCGTGACGATGAAGCCCACGCGCGGGAACAACTCGCCCGGATGCCATTCAATCTTGGCGATCACCCGGCGCTCCGTGCCCCAAGACGCGGCCTGATACTGAAAATCCTCGAAGAAGCGCTTCACCTTGGTCTTCGAGGGCCGGCCTACAGGCCGACTCAGCCGGTGCGCGATCTTCTCGCGCAGGACGTTGTTGGCAGGCAACCGGATGGCGTAGAAGTAATCGGCCTCTTCAAGGCGTTCATACAGTGCCGGGATCGCATAGGCGGCATCCGCCCGGAAGAACCGCATGATGTCACGCTCGGCATACCGGGCGATGACAGGATCGAGGACGCCTCGCCAGCCATCGGCGCCGTGGACGTTGCCGTCGCGCAAGGTGCAGCGTTCCAGCATGCCGAACTGGTTGAACAGGAAGTTGGGGTGATAGCAGGTGCAGTCGAAATGCCCGTTCCAGGCCGCGCCTTCCTGATCGCCATGGGTGGGGCTGACCGAGCTGTCCATATCCAGCACGATATACTTCAGGCCGTTGCGGTCGTGAAACCGGTCGATCCATTGTCCGTTCAAGTCGGCCAGCGCCGCCCGGTTCTCGGCCAGTGCCAGCGTCTCTGTCTCGAAGCGCCCCATCTGCGAGGCCGAGGCCGCCTGCGCATAGACAGCCCGTCCGCCAACAACCTGACGCATGACCGGGTCGAGCGCGAGGCGGTCAGCATCGTTGACGTCCTCGTATCCGGCCAGACGCCCGAACACCGATTGCCGGAACAGCCCGTCGAGCCGGTGGATGGTGTTCTTGCCACTCCGCGTGTCGCGCAGCGTGACCGACGCAAGGTCTGACAGCCCCAGCGCGTCATCGAGCTCGCGCATCACCAGAAGGCCGCCATCTGAACTGAGCTGAGCGCCTCGGAATTCCAGCCGCACCCGGCGGTCGAAATCCACCCGATCTGCCCGCTGCGCGCCCGCACCCTCTGGGTGATCCATGAAACGCCACCTTCAGCCCGATTAACATTCTGAAATATAACACGTTACTGGCAATCGGAGGTGCGAAAAAGTCAAGCCACTTGGGAAATGCGGGTTAAGGGCAAAAAATGGCCTCAAACGCTCCGTGTCTCAGATTTAAGGGCTACGCGACACCTGCGGTGGTCGATACCGGGCGCCAGGTTTTCAAAGCCGCACTATAGCTGCCGAGCTTGTCCGTGATTACAACGCGCGGTCGCCCGTATTGCTTGAATAGTTTTCGAGAAAAGCGTTTCGCTGCGCGAGTGTTGCGCCGAGATTGAACCAGAATATCAAGAACGTCACCATGGCTGTCGATCGCGCGCCAAAGCCAGAATTTGCGCCCGCCGATAGGAATGACCCCTTCATCAAGATGCCATTTATCAGACGGCGCAGGCCGATCTCGCCGGATGGAAGCGGCATACCTTGTACCAAATTTTCCAACCCACTTCCGGATCGTTTCATAACTCACGATGATGCCGCGCGCCGCAAATAGATCCTCGACATCGCGCAGGCTCAAGGGAAACCGAAAATAAGACCAGACCGCATATCCAATGATCTCAGGCGGGAAACGGTGGCCTTTGAAGGCGCCGGAATGTTGGGCTCTTGGCATGTCAGTCGGTACTATTTCAGATCAGGCCCCGCATGTTGACGATGCCCTTGCTGCTGCCTCATACCGCCACGCCCGATCAGATGCCTTGGAGCTCTGGAGCACCTACACTCTCGAGATGACCGCATGACCTTGCCTTCCCAGGCTCTTTGCGGCCAAGGTCAAACAACTTGGCAAAGCCGTGGTGGCCGCTTGATCAGGAGACCTGGCGCACAACCACACGACCGGTTCGGGGCACTTCGATCCGGAAGTGCTTCGCCTGCGTCACATTCTGGATAAGGGGCGGGCGAAAGCAGACCCAGTTTGCATGTCCGGCGTGACGCACGCTTTCATAACGGATACCGGCACGCGCGCCTTCATCACGGACGCGCCGTCCAAAAGCCTGCGCTACAGGGTAACTTGCATCGTCGGGATCATGATATTCCGGATGCGCTCCGAAAATGTCGACATAGTCTCCATCAAGGTCCGCCTTGTATTGGCGATACGTTTCGGATTTCTGCGTCAAGGCGCTCAGCGCGATCTCCTTGCGCAGCCCGTTGGCAAC
>NZ_SMZO01000098.1 GCF_004358675.1 Meridianimarinicoccus aquatilis
TCTACATCTGGGCTGATGGTGTCTACTTCCGCCCACGAATGGCTGAAGAAAAACAATGTGTCCTGGTGTTGATCGGCGCGGATGAATGGGGTCGAAAGGAAATCATCGGCCTTGCTGATGGCTACCGCGAAAGCACCCAAAGTTGGCGAGAACTGCTGCTTGATCTGCAACGACGCGGGCTCACCCACGCGCCTGACCTTGCCATTGGTGACGGTGCTTTGGGGTTCTGGCATGCGCTACGCGAGGTCTTTGGTGCCACGAAAGAACAGCGCTGCTGGTTCCACAAGACCGGCAATGTTCTGAACGCGATGCCGAAGTCCGTTCAGGCCAAAGCCAAAGGTCATCTGCACGATATTTGGCAGGCCGAAACCCGCGTGGATGCCGAGGCGGCCTTCGACTTCTTCGTCACAACCTACGGCGTAAAATACGACAAGGCCGTCGCTAAATTGACCAAAGACCGCGACGTGCTCTTGGCATTCTATGACTTCCCCGCTGAACATTGGAAGCACATCCGCACAACCAATCCCATCGAAAGCACCTTCGCCACGGTGCGGCATCGCACTGGTAAAACCAAGGGGTGCCTCAGCCGTAAAACCGGGCTCGCCATGGCCTTCAAGCTGATGATGTCAGCCCAGACAAAATGGCGCAAACTCGATGGTGCCAACCGCATGCCCGAAATCATCGAAGGGATTGAATTCAAGGACGGGATCAAGCAACTTCAAAGTGCCGCCTGATCACGCCGTCACCAACTTTCGGGCATAGCTCGGAGAAGAGGTATGGCTCAGCCAAACCGCGATGCTGCTTTGGCGGCATTTAAGCAAACTTTCAGGCAACTCGCTCCTTACAAACACCGCTACGAGGTTTTCAAAGACTTCGTGACGATGGCAGCGTGCAGCCTGCACAACGGTCTTCACAAGGAAGACGCCCGCGAAGAAGAATACCTTCGGATCATCGGGCAATACAAACCTGACGACCAACAGGCGTTTCCAAAACTGATGGCTCAGCTTGTCGCTGCGCTGGACGAAGAGCCCCGTGATATCCTTGGCCCACTCTACATGGAGCTGGAAATCGCCAACAAGGACGCAGGGCAATTCTTCACCCCGCCCGAGCTTTCCGATCTTATGGCGCAAATGACCTTTGCCCAAGAGCTCGACAAGCTCGCAACCCAAGCCTTCATCACCGCCGGGGAACCGGCGGCGGGGGCAGGGGGGATGATCCTGGCTCTGGTCAAAGTGATGATCATGGCAGGGCACAATCCGGCAGAAAAGCTGTGGGTACAGGCCATCGACGTGGACCGCATGGCCGCGCTGATGTGCTATATCCAGCTCAGCCTCTGGAACGTACCCGCCGAGGTTATTGTTGGGAACACGCTTAGCTGGGAAATCCGCGAAGTCTGGTACACGCCCGCCCATCACTTGGGGCTCTGGAAGTACCGGCTGCGCCGGAAAGAAGGCAGCACCGAGGTAGCACCCTCTCCAAAAGAGCAGACACCTGAGCCTGCGACGGCAACCTCGACTTCACAGGAAGCCAAGCCCGCGCCAGTCATAAAGGCGACGCAGCTTGGCTTCGACTTCTGAGGTCTGAGATGGCTGAGGAATACGAGGAATTCCAGATCGACTGGCGAGGGCAGGGGATCACCGTCAGGTGGTGCCCGGAGTGGTTGGGCGGCGATACCGCCCATCTTGAGATCGTGACGTCCGACCGTTCACCGCACCCGATATCCGAGACCGGGTATCGGTCCCACTTTTGCCCGCGTGAGCTGGTGGAAGATGCTGGTGGCCCGGTGGATTTTGTCACGGCATGGCTCGGGACGAAGGATGACGGCAAACCCGTTCAACTTTCGCTCCTATGAGCAAGAGAGAGCCCCTGTGTGGGGCTCTTTTCACGACAAAACCCCCATATATTTTTCTTTTTCACCCTCGCAAACCATTAAAACGACTAAATTCATCCAAGCCGATCAGAACAAAACCGGCGAAAACCGGGATTGGCAGAATATGAAAAATCTGAGCCAGACCACCGACCGGTACTTTGTGAAGCTCAGGTGAAGAACTCGGTTTGACATTTTTCCAACGCCGAGCAGAATTTAGAGCACGCACTCGGTGCAAGATTGCCTGTTCGTAACGAACAATTTTCCTGCGGCCTCGCTCTCGCTGGCCTGTAAAATCGTTCGCGAACACGCATCTTGGCAGGGGCTTTCACCCCTTGCATCCCCCGACAAGGAAAAGATCGCTCGAGGCGCGTTTCCCTTTGAACCCATTTAGCCTTTAGCTTCGCTCAGATGACCCGCCGCGACTACCAACGAGATTACCGCCAAAGCTACAAGGATCACGCGAAACGTGTGAACCTGACTTTGTCGTTGCCTGAGTATCGTCGCGTTGTGAAGCTGGCATCCTGAAGCGGAGTGCCCGCGGCTACCTATCTCAAGCGCACTGCATTTGCGGCTCTTGAGAGCCGCCCAGAGCTCCCCGATGAACTCGCATCTCAGCTGGACGACCTGGACCGCGTTCTTCGCACGGTTGCGAACAACGTGAACCAGATGGCCCGCTATTCTCACCGCGTCTGAGAGCTCCTGGATGAGCGCGAGCTATTTCAGCAAATAGCCGCCTTGCGCACTCAGTACATTGCCACCATAACCCGCGCCGCAACCACCCAAAGCCTTTGCTTTGGGCAGGAAGACGAAAACGGGTCATGATAGTCAAATCCATGAGCCGGAAGGAGCCCAGTTTCAGCCAGCTTGTCGGGTATATCGACCGGGGAGCCAGCGCAGCAGGCGCATGGCGTATCCGGCACAACCTGCTATCCCGAAATCTCTGAGCCATCCGGGATGAGTTCGCGGGGAACGGTGATCTGCTTCAGCGGCGCAAGAATGGGGTCTACCTCTACCACGAAATCATCTCGATCACGCGAGCAAAGGGTATCAGCCTCGAGCGGCAGAAAGCCGCCCTGCGCGAGATTGCCGAGCGCTACATTGCAGCACGATGTCCGGAAAACCTTGTCTTTGGCAATCTCCATGAGGATCAGGAACATTCGCTGCACTACCACTTGATTATCAGCGCGAACCCGGCCTGAGAGAATAAACGTCTGCGTTTGTCCAAGGCCCGCTTTAGGGAAATTCAGGTGAAGCTTGAGCGGCATGTCCTCGAGACCATGCCTGAGCTCGAACAAAGCCGAACGATTGAGAAAGACTCAGAACGGGGAGCACCGGAAAAAACCACAGGTCAAACAGGTGACATTGCGGCACTTGTTCAAGCGGCACTGAGCAATAGCCCCGATCGACAGGCATTCCGGCGGCAACTCCATGCCCAAGGACTCGAACTCTATATTCGAGGCAAGACACCGGGGGTCGTGCATCTTGAAAGCGGGAAGAAGCACCGTCTAAAAACCTTAAACCTTGAGCTTCTTCAGGCCTTCGAAGCCCTTCCTGATGCGCAGCTGAATGAGAGCCGAGAGAAAACCGCGCCTGAGGGTGAAAAAGAAAAAGGTGCCGAAGCCCTACCAGAACCGCAGCGGCACCAAGCCCAAACACAGCAACCACCTGACCTTCGAGACGCATGGAGGGCAGAGCTCGAGCATCTCAGGGAGCGTCATGAACAGAACAGGCAGGCCGAGGCCGAACAGTCCGGAAACCTGCTTCGGGAACTTCGGGCGCTTGTCCGCTTTGCGGTAAGCGATACCCTTAAGGGTATCCGCTCGAGAGCCCTGAAGATGCTCGAGCGCCTAAAAATCAAACCAAGACAGCATGAATATGAACGTTTGAGACGTGATCCGAAGCATGAGCGAGGCCGCTAAAGGGCTCGTCTCTTTGATAATGCCCGAAGCCGGGAAGCAGGAGGGAGCAAGATATCTTCGCCGCCGTGAGCTGCGGCGCCTTTTGCGCTCTGGCCACGCTGGCCTTCTCATCGACGGGAAGAGTGGGCGTCTGAGCGAAGCCCACAGCTTTCAAAATGTATGCGTGGTGGCCCGCGTATGAGCGGGAAAGACGAGCCGCTATATCATCTCAAACGTTCTGGACCGGGCAAAGAGCGAAAGCTCGATGGTGGTGAACGACCCGAAAGGCGAAGTTTTTGAAGCTACCGCCGGCCACATGCAACGCGCCGGCTTTCGTGTCGTGGTGATAGACCCGGAGGACCTCACGCGCAGCGCCCGTTTCAATCCCTTGCTCGAGGCCAAAACGGATATCGAGCTCGAGCAAGTGGCTGAAATTCTCATCCGTGCTGGCGGCTCAGGAAGCCAGAAAGACGCCTTTTGGGACCACGGAGCAATCCGCCTTGTTTGCGTGCTCCTGAAGCTCCTGCGCCGTTCCAGTAGAGAGGAGGCTGGATACTTCACCCTATGAAACCTCTATCGCCTCCTTCAGCACTTTGGCAGCGATTGAAGCCCGCTCGATGACTTCGCCATCACCTGGGCGGAGAATCCCAACGATCCGGATGACCGAAGCCTCTTTGATGAATGGAAGGGGGCAACGACCGGAAACCCGCAGGCGGTTCAGAGTTTCGCCCTGACCGCTTTGACGGCACTCAGGGCCTTCACCAATCGAAACATGGTGGAGCTGACCTCAGGCAGCAGCTTCGATCTGGCATCAATTCGCCAGCAGAAGACCATCGTGTATCAAGTCATCCCTGCGCAACACGCTGAGTATTACGGCTTCTGGACGAGCCTCTTTTTCCGCAGCGTGTTCAACGCTTGCATGAGAAGAATGCCGAGCCCCTGAGAGCTTCCCGTTTACGTGCTTTTTGATGAGTTCGGCCACGCCACGCTCCCTGGCTTTGTCTCGGTAGCGAACACCATCCGAGGATACCGCGTGAGCCTTTCCATCATCCTGCAATCCATTTCGCAGCTCTCTGCACGCTACGGGCAGGACTACGCCAAGAGCATCCAAGGGGGATTCAACACCTACCTGACGTACAGCGGCTCAGATCCGGAGACCGCCCGCTTTTTCGAGGGGCTTTCCGGTCGCGTGATCGAGCATCAGGACGCGAGAGATGAACATGAAACCGCCCGCCACCAAGAGCACAACCTTCTGAATGCCGACAGCATTCGGCGCATCTGAGAGGATGAGGCAATTCTGATTTCTGGGAACCGGCATCCAGCTCGATTGCGCACAACACCATATTTCAAGCGCGGAAGCTTCCGCAGTGCCTCAATGCAGCCTTCCGAAGCGCAGAGTGAAATCAGGGCGACCGGCCAAGTGAAGTGGGTTCCGATTTTCGGAGAAAAAGTTGACTGAAAGAATATGTCAGTATAATTGACGTATCCTGAAAGGGATGGGGTGAAAGGATAATCCGAAGATCATCCTTTCTAGCTACGGTCTAAGACCTGCCTTGTAATGCATAGATCATGTCGCTGATCTGAGGTTTCCAATTAGGACAACGAACAAATCGTACTTTCTTTTTGAGAAACCCGTGCTTTACTTGCATAGTCCACCGATGAGGTTCGGGACTGATTAGTCCCTCATCCATCAGACATTGAACCACTGGAACACTTATAGCAGCTTCCATGCTCTTACGAACATCGTTGCTGAGAAGTGAAATTACTGGACTCATAGTCACTCGGTTAAGAAATAAAATAGCCACGTACAAAAGCAGATACGTTTTGCATCTTCACAGATGTTTAAACCGCTCGGCGCTTGGACGTGGTTTTTTGATACCAGAAAAACGGGCAAAAAATAAGGTATAACGTGACCCTAATCTCTGACGTTAGGGGCCGTTATGAACATTTTTATGGGGGGCGCGAGAGGTGTCAGGAGCAATTTCACTGATACATCAATCACCTACAGAACTCGTTCCTCGTTTGGTAGGTGGATGTATCTTGTAAAATTTACCCCTGACTTCAAGGGGGTCTCTCTGACGAATAATGTCAGCGGTTTCGTCCCCCTTGAAGTCAGGGCTATGCCCCAACACCTCGACGCGCCCCCCTCGTGCTACGCACATTGACCAGATTGAAAACTGTCAAAATTTTGCTGAAATTGGCAAATTCGAGTATAATTGTTTCAACACATCTTAACTTTTTTCTCATGTCTGCAATATCGGTGAACATTGAACGTGATGGTGACTATGATGACCCATCACAAACCAAAGAACGCTACTCTTGAGCATTGAATGCGCAAGTTGCTATCAAGCCTTTAGCTTACGATTGAATGCCTCTCAGGGCGATCAAGTGAGCGGTGGCGTGGCATATTATCAACGACCTAAACGGCCAGCAGGGTATGCCCAAAAATTCCGCTCGAGCGTCAATGAGAGGGGTGGACAGCAAGCCCAGTTTCGTTGCTGAGATCGATAGCGAAATGCAGGGCGACACGCTTACACACGATATTCGTGTGGGGATGAATATGTCCGATCCTGAGGCAAGTTCTTGTGGTGAATGCTTGAAGGCCTACGCTTATACAATTGCTGCCGCCATCGTTGATCTGTTGCCAACCAAAGATATGGTTGCCGAAGCTTGAACCGACAAAGCCATCTACACATCTTGTGATGTTGCGCTTGACCCTTCGCTTCGCCCAGATTGGCAAAACTTCGAAAGCACTAATATCCCAAAAAGTGTTTCGCGAGTTTCAAAAGGCAGGTAGTTTTTACGTTGGTTTTTCGCGAGCCAGCATCGTCTTATCGTTGCCGATGACATCTTTCCATATAGGCTCAAAGAGCAGGGTGTTCTCATCGACCTTTGAATAATCTGTAACCCAAACCCTATCTGCCCCAATGTACCCTGCGAGCATCTCACGCATATTGTTTGCGCGCTTTTCTGATGATGTCTGGAAGAGGACTGTGAAGTCTGTCGATGAGCTGACGAGCTGCTTATGCAGCCCTTTCGTATGATAGAGGTAGTAACCGTGAACCTTCTCCCTGATTTTTTCTAGGCCGTGCGTCCCGCGATCCACTTCTAGGAAGTAAAGACTGTCATATCGCTTGCCGTTGATCTCTGCTGTAAGGACAATCAGGGCGTCTGGATAGATGACATAGGTTCGCCTGTTTATGGGGCTGACAAGGTCGGTGTAGAGCTCATACCGATGCTTCGAACTGTACTGATTTGCCCCGCGCTTCATCTGAAAGTCAGGAATGAAGGTATCCAGCGTGATCAGCTCCTGCTGCCGCAATCCAAGCTCCAGATTTATACGAAAATCTGACAGGTCCAAGGCGTGTTGCAAGAACTGCTGTTTGACCTCGCGGGCTTTCCGCCACGTGATTGAGGGGAACCCAAGATCATCTAGGTATTTGGCACCCTTCTTGTCTAGAAAGTAGACGTATTCGGAGACTGGCGCTCCAAGGCGCGTGAAGGGTGCGACCTTGTGGATATATCCGCTGTGAAACAGCTTTTTGAGACGGCCGTTTGCTGTTTGGGTGCTTTTGCTTTCAGGAAAGAACAGTTTGCGGACTTGAGACACTGAAAGGTATCGATACTGGCTCAACGCTCGCATGATTGCGACGTCTCGATCCGTCACGATGAATGCGCCTACCTTTTTTGGTTCTCGTTTATGCTTGGATAGAGGCTTACCTGCGGGTGAATGGGTCATCTTTATCATCCACGACTGTTTCGCTGGTTTGTGGTTCTTGCTCTGTTGATTTCTGCTGAGAAGTGACCCGGTAGCCCCCCAAATTTTCACTGAGAACTGACCCAT
>NZ_SMZO01000099.1 GCF_004358675.1 Meridianimarinicoccus aquatilis
ACAAGCCCTCAGGGACCGCATAGAAGGGCGAACGCTCTACATCTGCACCACGAAGGCCAAACGGAGCGACAAGGAAGCGACCGGCTCTTTTCACCGCTACCTGGTGACGATCTATGATGACGGTGAAAGCATCAACGAATGGCTTGTCAACGAAGGCCATGCCGTGAAGATTGACTAGGTCTATCTACTGCTAAAAATTGCAATTTAACCCCAACTCAAGGGCAAGTTGAACATGAAGATTGTTACGAAAAATCCCATAATAACAATAGCATTGATCTGTAGCTTAGCGACGTCAGCAGGTGCCTACATGATCAATGGCAAATACGCTTCACTAATATCTTGTGACTTTGGTTATTCCTCCGTTCGAGGAGAGAGTGGATACACAGGAACTTATGAGGTTCAGGGCGAGATATGGACAGTATATTTTGGCAGCAGCTATTGTTCTCATTGATCGCTTAGGATGCATTCTGAACGAACGGACATCCATGTAAAATCGCCTGTAATATCCGCTATGCACTTGCCAATAAGCAAGTTTTCGAGCTGACTGGGGGCACGTGACGGAGAATGAATTTTGCTCAGAATAACGATTGCCGCGCTTTTGCTATCGACGGCCACCCTTGAGGCACAGGAACAGACCTGGGCGTGTCAGTATACCGATGCAATCGGTTTTCTTTTCGAGGACGGGCAATACAATCCCACCGAGTTCCAAGTGCCGGAACCGTTCTTCCTCAAGACAGAGGAAGGATCACTTGTACTTAGCAGCGTAGATGGCGCTTTAGGGAGCTTAGGGAGCAAAGGTGAAACCTACTGCCACGGGAGAAAAACTGATCGTGTTAATGACGCAACCGTGCAGACGTGCTCTGATTTCCTTGGGAACACGATAGTGTTCTCGACGACTGAGGCGCGCGGCGCTGTCAGCAAGATGCTTGGTAGCGTTCAAGTGGAAGATACGCGCATCCCGCCTGGTGTCTTGCTCTTCGTCTGCCAGGCGATGTAGGCAAGCCACCTATAATCCGCATTATGACAAATAAGTAAAATTGAATATCAAAGCAAAATCAAAGGCTTGCCCGGCATAATGCGGGGATGCCAATATATCAGGAAACCACGTAATTTTCTTGCGCAACCGCGTACCGAAAATATCACACGAAATCAGACATTTAAGTAAACCGCCTACATAGGACTGTGTCCAATCCGTAGGGCCGGGAATTGCTCAAGCAGATTGAGCCTGCCACCGGGCGAAACCTGCCAAACGTCGAAGGTAAGGGCGACCACACCTTCGGGCGCGAGGACGCCGCCGGAATACTGGCAAATTGGGCAGGTTCTTCTATGGGTAACTCAGGTCAAAGGGTGGGTAATTGGGTGGACGGGAAAACCAGTCAGCTCAATAAAGTATAGATAAACAACGTATTATGCGAGTTATGTGGTGCCATGCTACGGTACCACGCTCGCATCTGGTCTCTAGTCGCAGTCCTGATATCCAGAATTCATGCACACGCTGGCGCGCTGCTGAGCTTCGACTATAGCTTCGGCAGTCATTCGGCTTGCGGTGAGGTCACGTTTTTCGAACGCCTTGCGATCACCATTCGCAGCGGCGATATTGAACCACATGTGCGCAATGACGTAGCTTTGCACTACGCCTTGGCCGTTGGCGTACATGACACCAAGATTGTACTGCGCCTGAGCATTGCCCTGCCCTGCAGCCAGTCGATTCCACCTCATCGCCTCGGCATAGTCCTGTAGCACACCTTGGCCGTTGCCATACATGAAAGCAAGATTGGACTGCGCCTGAGCATTACCCTGCTCTGCAGCCAGTCGATACCACTTCACCGCTTCGGCATAGTCCTGTAGCACACCTTGGCCGTTGTCGTACATGAGACCAAGATTGAACTGCGCCGGAGCATAGCCCTGCTCTGCAAACGGCCTCCACTCACTCAGCGCTGTTGCATAGTCGCCAGTATCATAGGCGGCCAACCCCGCCTGGAAGTCTTGTGCCGCACCGATTGTGGGCATGAGCATCAGCGCCACGACGACGCAACGAAGAAATTTCAACATGGAATTGGCCTCTCTCAAAGCATGGTCGGTGGCGTCCGATTCTTCGGGGCCTCACATCGAGGTACGGCGTTCTAGTCGGCGTGTCATAAACGGGCACGGAAAAAGTTAGCGCAGGCGGCCCAATAGGCGGCGTGGGCGGCGTGGGCGGCGTCCAGTGCCTTCTGGATTGCAGCGGTGGCTTCGGCCCTGGTCATCACGTTCCTTTCCATTTCAGCGGCCACCAGCCACGAGGCTTGGCATCAGGCGGGGGCAACATCCGGCGCAAATCATCGATGTGCCGCGCCCGCTCTTCTGCTAATGCTTCTGCCGCCTCGCGCCGGATCTTCTCGGCCTGCAGCTCTGCTTTCAGAGCCGCGAAATCCGCCTGAGCTTCACCCGGTAAAGCACTGTTCACCGTGGGCAATGTTTCCCGGTCAAGTTTACCACCCTTTCCCACATCAGCGGATCTGGGCCGGTAAAGGCGGGAAAGCTCTGCCGGGTCAATTGACCACTGACCTTTACCATCACGAACACCGCTAATCTTCCCTGATTTAAGGGCTTTCGAAAGCGTTGGCCGGGAAACATCGAACATGTTTACCGCCTCTCTGAGGGTAAGTTTTCCCACTATGAACACCCATATCTTTCCACGGTAAAAGGCTTACCACCTTGCCCGGTAAAGTCGGGGGAAAGATTGTCACACCAACGTTTTCCTGCAGCTCAGAACCCCATGACCTCAGCACGCTGCAAGCCCTGAAACGTGGGCACAGGGGGCGGCTGACCCGTATCATGCCTAAACTTGCCTATTTTAGACCTTGGCCGGGCAGCGGCTTTCGCTGCAATCATACGCAAGTGATCAGCGGGCAGAGAGCTGTTCAGTCTTTCGGCTTCTGGCAAGATCACCAGGCGCTTTGGCGAACCTCGCGCGCGCGTATTGGTCTCATAATCCACCGGCACAGGGTCAGGCGCTTGCTTTGCCGAACCAATAATCTCGAACATCGACAAGGGGCCTAGATACGCCTCCGCCTGAGCCTGCGGATCACCGGGCAGGACTATCAATGCAGGGGTTGGCTTGGGGCCTCTCTGACCTTTCAAACGGATCTGAGCTTGAACCGGGTTTAATACCCCCACACCCCTAATAGAGTTACTATTACCGGTGTGGGGGGTATAAATCTCCGCACGCCCGCCCCTGTCCAACCACTGTGCTGCAGCCTTCTCTGTGGCAAAGGTTTCAGGGGCATCAGCGGCTAAGCCTGCCGATGTTAGTCGAAGAACGCCGCCACGCTGTGCGGCTTCTGCAATCGCTGCTTCTGCTCTGGTCGGGGCAAGCTCTTTCCAGCTCACAAGCTGATCGACGGGCAGGCCGGGCACCGGAACCTTGCAAGCTATTACCAGGCGCTTGCATTGCGGGGCATTGGCAAGCCTGAGCCGTTCGAACGCCTGCCGGGTTCTCAACTCGCGGGTTTGTAGCTGAACGGATCGCACGCGGGGATCTTGCGCGGCACGTCCTTGCACTGCTGCACCGCTGCCATTGGACATCACATAAGGCAGGGTCACTTCTGGCAAGTTTGCGCCTGGTGTTTCGGGAACGAGCTGCAGCGGGTTTTTTGTGTCGCCAAACAGGCCACGCGCATAATCCTGCAGCGCGTAAAGGGGCAGCTCTTCCCGGCCAAACACAATCGCTGTTGTGTGGTCCTGCCATGTGTTTAAGCCAAGACTGCCTGGACCGAACCAAAGCCAATGTGCCCCATGTAACGGGGTTTTGCGCATGAAGTCCGATATTTCACCGTTTGTTTTTTCGGTGAAGTCGTGGCCCTGATCCTCGAACATCCACCGCACCACCTCACGCGATGCAATGGCAAGAACCCCGCCACCTGTGCTGAGCCGATCGCGGTAAACCTCGGCACGCACCATCTCGGCCACCTCTTTGCGAAGGGTTGGGCTTTTGAGGCTTGTCTTTGAAAAGGTCTTATCCGTGATCTGCACCACCTTTGCATTGGGTCGCAAATCCACCTGCACAATTTCAGCGCCGGGAAAGAGCCTTTCAGTTATGACCGGATCCGCGTCGGCATCAAGTAGCAGAGCTGGAACATCGCGGGGCGGCTCTTTGAACCAGTTTGCCCGTATCACATCGCGCTTTTCGCCTGTGCCGTGGGCCGGAATATCGCGCACAATTCTGAGCCGCTCCGATGTGTTCAAACCGCGCTCTGCGCAATCTTGCAGGATAGCCCATACCGCTGCACGCTTGGTTGCGTATGGGTCAAAGCCTTCAAGCTCTTTCAGCTCACGGGCAATCTGTTCCTCTGGCGCATCGGGCATTACCTGCAGAAAGTTTGAACCTCGCTCGGCCTCTCGGAAAGCCGCATAGTCCGTTGCGGTGTATCCTCCGACAAGCGGGCTATTGCCGTCCTGCAGTCCGCTCAGGACCGCTGAGGCGGCTTTTGTGGCGTCTTGTGCTGTGCCCGCTGCCTGTGCGGTCTCTTCTGGTGTAGCGCCCGCTCTGGGCCTTCTGGGGCGCGTCCATGCATCAAGGGGAATGTCTGCCTGCCGTGTGAAAAGTTGCCAGACGCTTTCGTCTATCACCCGCAAGGCGGTTTCGCGTTTACTGCCATCACCGGGCAAGGTCAGATATTGGGACGCCTCGAACCTCAGGACCGGTGTTTTGTCGGGCAAGTGCTGCCATTGGCTCACATAGTTGCAGCCTTCATAGAAGGGGCAACGCACAGGGGCCTTACCCTCTTCGCGCCGCTCGCACAGGTTTGCCTGCACATGCCCTGTTGTCTTTGCCACCCGATCTGCCAGCTCAGGCCGCGCACATAGCTTTTCCCTGCTGTTGTGTCCTGGTCCGGGTAATGCTGCGTTGCGGCCTCTTGTGACGTGATCGCCCGCGCCAAGCTCTCTGGCATGGCCCGCCGCCTCTTCTGCAAGGTTCAGGGTTGGGGTAGTAAACACCACATCGCCGGGCAGGCTTGATAGGTCAAACTCTGCCAGAACTTCACGGGCAATCCTGCTCTTACCTGTGCCGGGGGTTGCACGGATCACCAGCACGGGGGCCGGGATCTGCAGCACGTCCAAAACCTCTGGGGGCAGCTCTTCCGGCTTATCGGCTTTGCCTACTTCAAACCGCTCAAACGCCTTTTCCCATGCTCTCTGGGCTGCGTCGGCATCAGCCCTCTGCCCGTGCCAGTTTCCCACCTTTACCAGGAAAGACTTTACCGCCTCTCGGATCATGGCGCGGGCTGTTTCAGGGCTAACAAAATCAGGCATTTGAACAGGCTCAGCCTCGAACGCACCGGCACCTGTGTAGCGGCCTGCTTTACCCCTTGGGGCGGTAAACCTTTGCCCGCCTTCCAGAGCCCTGAGAACGGCCTTACGGCCTGCCCGCTGCAGCGTGTCGTTCAGGTCGCGCTTGCTGCCTTCAGGCTCAGGCGCACGAGCAACCCAAAGCTCGGCACCACGTCCACTGTGATGTACCAGAGCTTTTGCAAAAGCTTTCCCTGCGGGGCTATCCGGCGCGTCCTGGTCGGGGCAGAGGATCACCTTTCGATCTGTTGGAACCGGCGCGGTTTCAAACTGTCCTGCTCCGAACACCGCCCATGTTTCGAAGCCTGTTGCCTGCCATATGGAAAGGGCTGTTTCAGGGCCTTCTGCGATGCACAGGGGGCCACCTTGCACCTGAGCCGGGAACCGTGCCGGATAACCACCAATCGCACCGAAAGAGAGTTTACGGGGATCCTCTGGGGCCGGTTTACCATCGGGCAGGATCAGAACCCGCTGCCCACCCATCATCTTCCCGGTGTCGTCGGTTGCCCAGACCACCAAAGCCGCGCGATCAGGTTTGGCAATGCCGGGGGTACGGGTCAGGGGCGGGGCATAGGCCAGGCCGAAATCAGGCAGAGCTGTAACACCACGGGCAGACAGATAGGCCGCTGCAGGGCTTTCTGTGACGCGCTGAGCCGCGTTCAGGACCACTTGCACCGTCTCGGTCTTGTGGGCTTTATCGGCCTTGTCCTGAGCGCCCAAGGCGGCGTCTCTTTCGGCTCTGCGGGTTTCCAAAATGGAAAGGTCTGGAGGCGCATCAGGGTTAAGCCCACACCACCGCGCCGCCTCTGCCAGAACGGTTGGAAAATCATCGCGGGCACGGTTCAGGCCGCAAATCTCTATGGCGAACAAGTCTAGAAGATCGCCGCCTGTGCCTGCCTTGTGGTCTGTCCAAAATCCACGCCTGGGGCCTTGCATGACCATTGAGCGTGCAGAGCTTTCACAGGGTCGCCAGCTTTTCCCCGGCTTCGTTGGTTCGCCCCATACCTGCCGAAACAAGTTCTCGGCCTGGTCCTGCAGGGCCTCTTTCACCCATGCGGCATCAATCGGGGGCTGTGCCCCGTTCTTGTTCTTGCGATGTGCCATGATCTAGGATCACTGAAAGCGCCGGGCACCGAAGCCCTGCAGAGCCTGTGACGGAACAAACACACGCCCACC
Organism: Meridianimarinicoccus aquatilis; assembly: GCF_004358675.1. Lineage (GTDB taxonomy): Bacteria > Pseudomonadota > Alphaproteobacteria > Rhodobacterales > Rhodobacteraceae > Meridianimarinicoccus > Meridianimarinicoccus aquatilis. The sequence goes on from NZ_SMZO01000099.1 coordinate 6,508, forward strand.
ATCTCTGACACATTCAAGTTCACCTGAGGCGACAAGTCGCCAGACGCGCCCGTAACTGATCGAAACGCCTTGTTTTCTTAGGCGGGCGGGAACTTCTGTTAAACGAATAAGCTCTTCTGGCATCTGCTCGGCCTTATTTTTTCAGGACCGGCGGGGGTTTTGATGCTTGCAAGATATGCGCAAACGTACGCATAATGGTGACAAGATCATGACCCAGACCGGTCTGGTTTGCATTATTTGACCCTCGGTGTTTCCAGCACCGGGGGTTTTTCTTTGCAGAGTCACCCCAAAGGACCAATGTCTTTAACGCTAGCGGAACCGCACTAGGAGAGAAAGAGAATTTTGCCAGATAATGACACCAATAGATGTGGATTACCGCTAGACGTAACACCACATCAGGTGGTGTATTTCATCGACCCGCGCTTTGGTGCGCTCCACTATGCGCCTATCCCGCCACATCGAGGGGTGGGCCAATCTTTGGGGCGATCCGCTCAGGACCGGCGTGGTCAGTGAAATTCTTGCATGGGCAGTTGAAAGGTAAAAAGTCAGATGGCGAACCCATGCGAGCCGCGCCATCGATCCCAGAAAGGACGGGCTTACAGGCCCTGATCTGTCTCTTGGTCAAGCATAGCTTCATAAGCCTCGGCCATCCGCGAGGACGCAGCCAAATTTGGCGACCAATACGCGCGGGCTAGAGAAAGCCGCGTCACTGGGGCATTACTGCGTGCCAGCCGTCCACTATGCGGCTATCGCGCTACATCGGGCGAGGATCAAAGATGGGTGTTTTTCAGGGGCAACTGGTCGCTGCGTCTCTGGCGTTTGCGCTCGCAACACCGGCAGCGGCACAAGAGGCGGTGCCAGATTGTGGCCTGTATATCTACCGGGCTGAAATCGCGCGTGTGATCGACGGGGATACCGTCGAAGCCAACATCGATCTGGGCTTCAACACATGGCGTCACAACGAACACTTGCGCCTGGTCGGGATCGATACGCCGGAACGGGGCAAGCCGGGGGCTACAGAAGCCACACAAGCCCTCAGGGACCGCATAGAAGGGCGAACGCTCTACATCTGCACCACGAAGGCCAAACG